>CAJXYE010000001.1 GCA_913063325.1 uncultured Colwellia sp.
TATTGATTTCGACAATGGAACGACCATCCTCTTCAATCAAAGCCTTGCCTAAATACGTTTTTAATTCCAGCTGAATCAGGCAGCTTCATGTTACTTGGGCATATGTAAATAAAATTACTATTAAGTTAACCGTTACTTTTTGACTTTGCTAATAAGGTTTGATGACAAAATCGGTATTTTTCTGGATAAGGATAAACATCTTTATAAATACCATTGGCGACATCTTGCTGACATTGCTGCCAATAGCTCGCTGTTAATAAATCTTGGTGATGAATTTTAAATGCTTTTAAGTAACTTGGGTTTGCCAGTGCAAAGGTGGCAATTTCTTCTGGGAACATATCCCCAGGCAAAACACTGTACCAAGGCTCAGCAGCATATAGCTGTTCTTCAGTAACTGCTTTGGGTTTTACCCGAAAGTTAACTTGGTTCATATAGGTTATTTCATCGTAATCATAAAAAATCACCCTACCATGGCGAGTAACCCCAAAGTTTTTCAGTAACATGTCACCTGGGAATATATCGGCGGAGATAAGCTGCTTAATAGCCTCACCATAGCCAAACATGGCATTGTTGATTTTTTCCTGTTGCTTGTTTTTTAACGCATCCATAAGATAAAGGTTAAGGGGAATCATTCGACGCTCTATATAGACATGCTTAATAATAAGCAGTTCCTCTTCACCTGTTCCTTCATAACGAATAATTGATGAAGCCACTTTTTCTAACTCAGCTAATAGTTCACTGTTAAAGCGCTTCTTGGGGAAAGCAACTTCTGAATACTCCATGGTATCCGCCATTCGGCCTACTCTGTCATGCAATTTAACTAAGCGATACTTGCCTTTGACATCTTTTTTAGTCATGTTTTTACTAGGAGAAAATTTGTCTTTAATAATTTTAAAAACATAAGGGTATGATGGCAGGGTAAATACAGACATCACCATGCCTTTGATACCGGCAGCTAATTCAAATTGGTCATCACTACTTTCAAGGTGGTTGAGGAAATCTCGATAAAACTGCGTCTTTCCCTGTTTATGAAAACCAATGGCGGAATATAAATCAGCTTTGGTCTTATGAGGCATAAGCCCTTGTAAAAAGTTAACCAAAGCATAAGGGTGCTGACAATCTACAAAAAAGTAAGCGCGAGCAAAGCCAAATACTACCGCCATACTTTCACTGGTGGTCAGTAATGCATCTAAGTACAAACCGCCTTTTTCATTATTGAGTACCGCAATAATAAACGGAGTTTCACCTGCGGGTGATAAAACTCGGCCAATTAAGTAAGCCCCTTTATTACGATAAAAAGTAAAATTAAGGATATCAAACTGTAAATCTTCTAATTTCACCCGCGTTTTGTGTGCTTTTCGGCGGAAAGTATTAATAAGCGCATCAACATCACGGTCGAGATTTTCAAAGGGGATGACCGTTCTATGATTGTTCATAATGTCACAGATTGTTTGCTTTAAGCCAAGGTCTTCCGGCTTATAAGAGGTATAGATTTTAGGGGCTTCTTTATCATCAAGTCGATGCGCGGTACTTTCAACAAATATATAATCATTGTGATAATACTTGCGTTCAAATAGGTGGCAAAACACTGAGTTATAAAAAGTTTCAGCCAACTCGGGCTGCATATGGTTGGTTAATAAATCAGAGTAAACGACTTTAACTTGCTGCCACAAAGCATTATCAAGTGAACTAATTTCGAAGTTTTCTTTTATATGGTTGAACGTTTCAGTGACGCGGTCATCATAAAAAGTGGTTCTTGCTCTCGCTGAACGATGAATTTCATTCCATTGGCATTGTTGAAACCGTTCTCGGGCAGATTGAGTGATCTCAGTGAAGAGTGCAACATGGCGTTCAAAGCCGTTAATAATAGTCGTAGCTATTGTAAGCGCAAGTTCATTGTTCATTGGGCATCAACTTTTAGTTTGTATCGTTTGTTATCCAACATACACTAAAAGACCTATTGAAGAGATAATTCTGCTAAATACTGGCTATAACTAGCAATAATGTTGTCTCAACGCAACTTTGCCCTCTTGTTATGTAGACTTAAGGTTTAAAAGTGGCGAATTAACTTGCTATCAAGGGCTTGCAGCTCTAAAATTACGCCTTTTTTAAGCCAGAAAAATAGCCTATATCATGCGTGTTTCAGACTTTTCATTCGATTTACCCGAAGCTCTTATTGCTCGTTATCCAAAAGCAGAGCGCACTTCTAGTCGTTTAATGACCTTAAATGGTGATTCTGGCGTAATAACTGATGGTGTTTTTACCGATATTGTTGCGCAATTAAATTCAGGAGATTTATTGGTTTTCAATAATACCCGAGTTATTCCGGCAAGAATGTTTGGTCAAAAAGCCAGTGGTGGTAAAATTGAGGTCTTGGTTGAACGTATTGTTGACCAAAATACCGCCCTTGCTCATATTCGTGCCAGTAAATCCCCGAAAGTTGGCAACGAACTTTTCCTTGGCAATGAAGATAGTGATGTTAAAGTCAAAGCAACAATGGTGGCACGCCATGGCGCTCTTTTCGAATTAAAATTTGCTGGGGACGTATCCGTTTTAGATGTTTTAGAGCAAATTGGCCATATGCCACTTCCGCCTTATATAGATAGACCGGACGAAGACAGCGATAAAGAACGCTATCAAACGGTTTACAATGAAAAGCCTGGTGCAGTTGCCGCGCCAACAGCAGGTTTGCATTTTGATGACGCATTATTAGAAGAAATTAAAGCAAAGGGTGTGGAGCTGGCCTTTGTTACTCTACATGTTGGTGCCGGCACTTTTCAACCTGTTAAGGTCGATGAGATAGCTGATCATATTATGCACGCTGAGTATGTTGAAGTCTCAGATGAAGTTGTTGCGCAAATAGCAAAAACTAAAGCTGGCGGTGGCAGAGTAGTTGCCGTTGGCACAACGTCAGTACGCTCTTTAGAGAGTGCGGCTAAAGCTTCACAAGAAAAAGGCGAAGTATTAAGTGCTTTTTATGGTGATACTGATATTTTCATTACCCCAGGGTGTGAATTTAAAGTAATCGATGCTTTAGTGACTAATTTTCACTTATCTGAGTCGACATTGCTTATGTTAGTGAGTGCCTTTTCAGGTTATGACCATATTATGTCTGCTTATCAACATGCGATAAGCGAAGAATACCGCTTTTTTAGTTATGGCGATGCTATGTTCCTAACTAAACAAGAGCTAAGTAATAGCTAGCGAAAGAATAAACTTATTTTAAACCAAACACCGCCAGCCTGTTTTGCTAGTGGGTGAGAGAGAACTTTTATGACAGAAGTAGTAAAAAATAAAATGAAATATGAACTAATCACCACTGACGGTAAAGCCCGTCGTGGCCGATTAACGTTTGACCGTGGTGTAGTGGAAACACCAGCCTTTATGCCAGTAGGAACCTACGGTACGGTAAAGGGTATGAAAGCTGAAGAAGTTGAGGCAACGGGTGCTCATATTATTTTGGGTAATACCTTTCATTTAATGTTACGTCCAGGCACGGATATTATTGAACAGCATGGTGGCTTGCATGATTTTATGAATTGGAAAGGGCCTATTTTAACTGATTCTGGCGGTTTTCAAGTATTCAGTTTAGGAAAAACGAGTAAAATTACCGAAGAAGGGGTTCGTTTTAGCTCGCCTGTTAACGGTGAAAAAATTATGCTTACACCAGAGCGTTCAATGGAAGTACAGCGTAGTTTAAATTCTGATATTGTGATGATTTTTGATGAATGTACACCATACCCAGCGACCCATAAAGAATCAAAAGACTCAATGGAGCTTTCACTTCGTTGGGCACAGCGTTCAAAGGATGCTCATGGTGATAGCCCGAATGCATTGTTTGGTATAGTGCAAGGTGGCATGTATGAAGACTTACGTGAAGTATCTGTTGCTGGCTTAAAAGCGATTGAGTTTGATGGTTATGCTATAGGCGGTTTATCAGTTGGTGAGCCCAAAGAAGATATGGTTCGAATATTAGATCATACTGCGCCCTTGATACCTAAAAATAAGCCCCGATATCTGATGGGAGTAGGCAAACCTGAAGACTTAGTTGAAGGTGTGCGTCGTGGTATAGATATGTTTGATTGTGTTATGCCAACGCGTAATGCTCGAAATGGTCACTTGTTTGTAAATACGGGTGTTATTAAAATCAGAAATTCGGCCCATAAAACAGATGTTTCACCACTAGATGATACTTGTGACTGTTATACCTGTAAAAACTATTCTCGTGCTTATTTACATCATTTAGATAAGTGTAAAGAGATTTTAGGCTCCCAATTAAATACTCTGCATAACTTACATTTTTATCAAAAAGTAATGCAAGGTTTGCGTGATGCCATTGAGCAAGGTAAGTTAGACACCTTTGTTGAAGAATTTTATGCTTTACGTGGTTTACCTGTACCACCATTAGCAGAAGGCAGTAAACAAGTTTAAGGTCAATTTACCTTAAAAGTATTTAGAATAATTTGAAAAATCCAGTAGCTTGTCAATTTGAAGCTATTCGGTTTGATTTATAGGAAAAGGCACGGAGTTGACGTTAGTCAATGAGTACCTTTGACACCTAAATCAAACTTAAGAGCAATAAAGTGATAAGTTACTAATTAATTAGCTAATCAATAATAAGAAGTAGAGAAATATATGAGTTTATTTATCAGTACAGCACACGCAGCAGACGCACCAGCAGCAGCCGGTGGCGGAATGGAAATGATCATTATGCTAGCCGTTTTTGGTTTAGTGTTTTATTTCATGATCTATCGTCCACAAGCGAAACGTGTAAAGGATCATAAAGGTTTAATGTCTGCATTATCTAAAGGTGATGAAGTATTAACGCAAGGCGGCATTGTTGGCAAAATCGTTAAAGTATCTGATGAAAAAGACTTTATCGTTGTTAGCATTAGCGAAGGTACTGAAGTAACAGTACAGAAAGGCGCAATCAACGCAGTATTGCCAAAAGGCACTATGAAATCTTTATAGTATTATCTTTGTTATTTGGTTTGATTTCATCATCAAGAGTACTCATTGACATGCGTCAACTCCGTGCTCTTTCTTTGAATTCAAGCCAACTAACTTAGCTAAATTCTATAAATAGTATAAAAAATTACTAGATGTTTTATTTGTACCTTATTGAAATAAGTACAAAGCGAAAGCGCGGAGTTGACGCATGTCAATGAGCACTTTTAACGCCGTATATATATTAATAAAGAGCAAATACAGCCGCTCCAAAAAAAGGACACATTGTGTTAAACAAATACCCCTTATGGAAAACACTAATGGTGGCAATGATTGTCGCTTTCGGTGCGCTCTATGCCACACCAAACCTATACGGTGAATCACCCGCGGTGCAAGTGTCAGGTTTACGCGGCGTTGAAGCTAATACCGCTACCCTTGATAGAATCAAAGCACAATTAGAAGAAAATAATCTGACCTTTACTAGTATTGCTTTAGAAAATGGTCAAGTATTAACGCGTTTTAATAATACTGAAGATCAGCTTAAAGCTCGTGATGTATTAGATGATAATTTAGGTAAGCAGTTTTCTGTTGCCTTAAACTTAACGCCTAATACGCCCGAGTGGCTAGCAGCTATTGGCGGTACGCCAATGAAAAAAGGCTTAGATTTAAGTGGTGGTGTTAGCTTCTTAATAGAAGTGAACATGAAAGAAGCCATTAATAAAGCTAAAACAGGTATGGTAAGTGACTTTCGTGGTGATTTACGCAATGAAAAAATTCGCTACCGCAGTGTTAAAGAGGGTAATGATACTGTTAAGGTGGTTTTCCGTAAAATTGAAGACCTAGAAGCAGGACAATCATTACTGAAAAAACGCTATCGTGATTTACTGCTAACCATTGATGACGATACGCTGACGCTAACGGCAAAAATGACTAAGGAAAAGATTAAAGAAATACGTGAATATGCCTTAGAGCAAAACATTACTATTATTCGTAATCGAGTTAATGAATTAGGGGTTGCTGAGCCGCTTGTTCAGCGTCAAGGAAAAAAACATATTGTTATCGAATTACCGGGTGTTCAAGATACCGCTACAGCGAAAGAAATTCTTAGTGCAACTGCAACGATAGAGTTTAGATTAGTTGATACCCAAGGTGATTTATCAAATGCGTTAAATGGTCGTGTGCCAGCAAACTCTATCTTATTAAGAGATAAAGATGGTAAGCCAAGCTTGTTGAAAAAACGAGTTATGTTAACCGGTGATCACATTATTGATGCCAAATCAGGCTTTGATGAGTACTCACGCCCACAAGTGAATATTTCACTTGATAGTGCTGGCGGCTCTAAAATGTCAAGTGGTACCAAAAGTAACATTGGTAAGCCAATGGCCACTGTATTTATTGAATTCAAAGCCACAGACAAAAAAGATGCTGAAGGCAATTTGATTTTTGAGAAACATCAAGAAATCATCTCTGTTGCAACCATTCAATCACGTTTAGGTAAGTCTTTCCGTATTACGGGAGCGGGTAGTCCAGCTGAAGCGCGTAACCTTGCCTTATTATTACGTGCTGGTGCTTTAGTCGCACCTATTGCAATTGTAGAAGAACGAACTGTAGGGCCTACATTGGGCGCTGAAAACGTAAAACTTGGTTTTGAAGCAATTATGTTGGGCTTTGGTTTAGTGTTTATCTTTATGATGATTTATTACCGCGCTTTTGGTGTCGTAGCTAACCTTGCCTTAGGCGCTAACTTAATACTCATTGTTGGTATTATGTCATTGATCCCAGGTGCTACGCTAACATTACCAGGTATGGCGGGTATTGTATTAACGGTTGGTATGGCAGTTGATGCCAACGTGCTTATTTTTGAGCGTATTCGTGAAGAAATACGTGAAGGTAAAACGATTCAACAAGCAATTCACCAAGGTTACGATGCCGCATTTTCAACGATTATCGATGCCAATATCACCACCTTAATTGCCGCATTAATTCTGTTTGCCATCGGTACAGGTCCAGTAAAAGGATTCGCCATTACATTATCTATCGGTATTATCACCTCAATGTTTACTTCTGTTGTAGGTACTCGTGCGGTAGTTAACGCTATCTGGGGCGGAAAACGCCTTGACAAACTTCCAATATAATAAGGACAGGGATTTAAATTTATGCAAATTTTACAATTAAAAGACACTGTCAACTTTATGAGCTATCGCAAGATAGCCATGGTGTTTAGTGCGTTATTAATGCTTGCTTCAGTCTATTCACTGGCCACCAAAAAGTTGAACTTTGGTTTAGACTTTACTGGTGGTACGTTAATTGAAGTGGGCTTTCAAGAAGCTGCTGATTTAGAAAAGCTTCGTGGTGTGATGAAAACTAATGGCTTTGATGATGCTAAAGTGCAATTTTACGGTAGTAGCCGTGATGTTGTTATTCGCCTTGGTTTACGTGATGACGTTAAAGCTGAAATGCTTGGCAATGAAATCTTAGCGATATTAGAAAATAGCTTAGGTCAAAAAGTTGATATGCGCCGTATCGAATTTGTCGGTGCCAGCGTTGGTGATGAATTAGCAGAGCAGGGTGGTTTAGCTATGTTAACTGCACTCATCTGTATTTTGATTTACGTTGCTTTTCGATTTGAATGGCGTTTTGCTGTTGGCTCAGTAGTAGCGTTATTTCATGATGTGCTATTAACGCTTGGCTTATTTTCTGTTTTACAGCTTGAGTTTGACTTAACTGTATTAGCTGCGGTATTAGCGGTTATTGGTTATTCACTCAATGATACTATTGTTGTTTCAGACCGTATCCGTGAAAACTTTAGAAAAATACGCAATAGCGAAGCTGAAGAAGTGATTAACATCTCTTTGACGCAAACCCTTAGCAGAACTTTCATCACCTCAATTACCACATTATTAGTACTAGCAGCTTTGTTCTTTCAAGGTGGCGCACTAATTCATGGTTTTGCTACGGCATTATTATTTGGTGTTTTTGTTGGTACTTATTCTTCAATTTATGTGGCTAGTTTAGTGGCATTGTCTTTAGGTATTTCAAGAGAAGACTTGATACCTGAAGTGATTGAAAAAGAAGGTGCAGATCAAGAAGCTATGATGCCTTAGGTATTAGCGTTTATTGCATGACTAAAAAACCGAGTAACGAAAGTTACTCGGTTTTTTTAATGCCGTTGTTTTTATTCTGCTTCCAAATGGTACTACACTTGTATCGATTCTTTTAAATCTTACGTGTTATAGCTAACTTAATAGACTTGGTATGAACCTTACTGTATGCTGCACGCCCTTCCATGCTGTCAACATTTTCATTAGCGCTGTCAGTATTTGCTTGATATTTTTTAAAGAGATTTCTTATGAGTGAGACCCCAACCAAGTTTACTGATTTAGGCTTATCAGAAGCATTACTAAAAGCAGTACGTGATAAGGGCTATGAAACACCTTCTCCTATTCAAGCCCAAGCTATTCCAGCGGTTATTTCTGGTCGTGATGTCATGGCAGCAGCACAAACGGGAACGGGTAAAACAGCAGGGTTTACACTGCCGTTATTACAGCGCCTTAGTGAAAATAAAGGTAAAAAAGTATCACCGAATAACGTCAGAGCACTAATACTTACACCAACTCGTGAGTTAGCCGCGCAAATCAGTGAAAGCATTGAAGTATACGGAAAGTATTTAAACCTTCATTCTATGGTGGTTTTTGGTGGTGTTAAAATTAACCCGCAAATAACGAAACTTCGCCAAGGTGTTGATGTACTTGTAGCAACACCAGGACGTTTACTTGATTTATACAATCAAAGAGCAGTTAAGTTTAGTCAATTAGAAGTATTCATTCTTGATGAAGCCGATCGTATGTTAGATATGGGCTTTATTCGTGATATTAAAAAGCTTATTGCAGTATTACCAAAAGACCGTCAAAACTTATTATTTTCAGCAACATTTTCACCTGAAATACGTGCATTAGCGAAAGGTCTGGTTAATCAGCCACTAGAAATTTCAGTGGATGCAGAAAATAGTACCGCAGAAAAAGTGACTCAATGGTTAACAGCGGTAGATAAAAAGCGTAAACCTGCCGTATTAACGCATCTTATAAAAGAGAATGATTGGCAACAAGTGTTAGTTTTTACTAAAACCAAGCATGGTGCTAATAAGCTCACAAAGCATCTTGAAGCTGAAGGGTTAACTGCGGCGGCTATTCATGGTAATAAAAGCCAAGGAGCGCGTACTAAAGCGCTTGCCGCTTTTAAAGATGGCTCAGTGAAGATATTAGTAGCAACTGATATAGCTGCCCGTGGTATCGATATTGACTTATTACCCCAAGTAGTTAACTTTGATTTACCTAATGTTCCTGAGGATTATGTGCACCGTATTGGCCGAACAGCCCGTGCAGGTAACACTGGCCAAGCATTATCATTAGTTTGTGCCGATGAATTAGACTTATTGTGGGGCATTGAACATGTTATTCAGCAACACATTGAACGAAAAGTTATTGAACAGTTTATCCCTGCCAATGAGTTAGGTGAATCACGTGAGATCAAACCTTTAAAACAGGGTCGACCGCCAAAATCTAAACCAAGTCAAAATTCAGGGCGTGGTAGAGGTCGAGTTGAGCATAAAGATGGTCAACGCTCTGGTGGTAATGCTACTGGCAATAAGGGCAAGCCTGGTAATGATTCGTCTAGACGTAAAAAACCGGAATACGACGGCACAGGACCTAAGCCTCGTAGACCGAGACGTACAAATAACAGCTAATACCAATTCCAATAAGTTTCTTCCCACTCAGCGAGAGTTAAAAGGCTTAAAGCCAAGGCATTGATTGTAGATAATGGTTTTCCCTTATCAAAATCAATAACGCAACATGTAAGCCTTTTAAACTCGCCCTTTGGGAGCTTTCCAGCGATTCGATAACTGCACAGAATTTCTTTCATATAGAGTAACTATATGCAAAAAAATTCTATTTGTTCTCAAACCGCTGGCAAGCTCTGAGTGGGAACTAACTTAATGGACTTGGTATAATGCTCATTAGAACTTAGTAATAAATAAAGAAAAAGGCTTATGACGAATAGTAAAATATTCATCATAAGCCTTTTTTATTGCTTTTAGCTTGTGAGTTATGAAGCTGTTAAGGCGTTAAATAGCCTAAGTTAGTCAAACGCTCACTGGCAAATATTCCAACGACATCACCAATAACAATTAAGCTGGGTGGTGTAATTTTATGTAAGGTCACTAGCTCGCTTAAATTAGCCAATGTGCCTTTTATCACTTGTTGATCTTGATGAGTACCTTTTCGGATCAATGCTGCTGGCGTATTTATATCACGACCTGCTGCGGTAAGCTGATTGATAATTATCGGTAAACTTTTTATGCCCATATAAAAAACAATGGTTTGTTCTTTATCGTTTAATGCCTGCCAAGGTAAGTCTAATGCACCATTATCTTGCACATTACCGGTAATGAAGGTGCAGCTTCGGGCAACTTTTCGATGAGTTAACGGGATACCCGCATAACTTGTACATGCCGATGCTGCTGTCATTCCTGGCACTATGTGACAAGCGATACCATTACTTAATAGGAACTGAGCTTCTTCAGAGCCTCGACCAAAAACAAAAGGATCACCACCTTTTAAACGAACAACTTTTTTCCCCAATAAAGCGTTATCAACTAATAATTGATTGATACCATCTTGTGGAACTCTATGATCTGCTTGTTTTTTTCCTACATATATTTGCTGACAAGTACTGGGTAGTAAAGACATTATTTCTTTACTTACTAATCGATCATAGATAACAACTTCTGCTTGTTTTATAAAACGGTAGGCTTGTAAAGTAAGTAAGTCAGGATCGCCAGGACCAGCACCCACGAGGGCAACTTCTCCTGCAATAAAGGCTTGTTTTGATGTGTTTATATGTTCCATGAGCTCTCTTAATCTATTGTTCTAATGACTACCTAGTTAATCTAAAGCAAAAAAGGCGCCACGTTACCTTTATTTAAAAAAGATAACTGTGGCGCCTTTAAGTATAGCGTTTAATGTATACCCGTTACTATTCAAAGTGCTCTAGGAAATGCATATTGATAGGTAGCGGCTATAAATGCAAAATTACTTGCTAAGAGCATCACCTAAATGTGGGCGAATTTCTTTTAAAACATCTTTTAATATACGAGTATTAGCTGCAACAATATTGCCAGATTGCGTATGGTTGTGACCACCAGTAAAGTCAGTAACTAAACCGCCAGCTTCTATAATTAATAACTCACCAGCAGCAGTATTAAATGGCTTAGTACCAATTTCAAAGAAACCGTCAACACGGCCTGCTGCTACATAAGCAAGATCAAGTGCTGTTGAACCGCTGCGACGCATATCAGATGTAGTTTGAAATAATGATGAGAACATTGCCATATAAGCAAGGCTATGTTGTTTGTGTTTAACAGGGAAACCAGTCGCTAGGATAGTGCCAGAGATTTCTTTGTTTTTAGTTACACGGATTCTGAAACCGTTTAATTGAGCACCTTTACCACGGCTTGCAGAAAACAACTCGCCACGAATAGGATCAAATACAACTGCTTGGTCTAACTTGCCTTTTACTTTTAAAGCAATAGAAACGGCAAAGTGTGGGATACCTTTGATGAAGTTGGCTGTGCCATCAAGTGGATCAATAATCCATTGATAATCATCATCACTGCCTTTTAAAAGCCCAGACTCTTCACCAATGATGGTGTGATTTGGGTATGATTTACGAATAGTCTCAATAATGGCTTCTTCAGAGCTAATATCAACACTGGTGACGAAATCGTTAGTGCCTTTTGATTCAATTTCAACTTTATCAAGTTGCTCCATAGAGCGAACGATAACTTTACCTGCTGTACGTGCTGCGCGCACGGCAATATTTAGCATGGGATGCATATATAGAGTACCTATTTGTAAATAAATTTTAAAAGAACAATACATTTCCAAGCAAACATTGTCTTGAAAATCGAGCGCGCAAAGTATAGCAAATAAAAAATCATTTAGCGATAAACTTATTTAAAATATGTTTAAAATGTGTACGATTTGATTGATCACTCCCCTATAGAGTGAAATAAACTATTAAATAGCAAATTGCCATAGATAAAAACCGGTAATATGCGTGCTTTTTGTTAACTACAGCAGTACTCTTCTATGGTAGAATGCTGGCCATCTAGATGGGTTGTTAATATCAGAACTATAAGTCAGTTCAATGACTATCAACTCAATAAAGCAAACAATAAGAGTAAACAATGTCAGATTCACAACAAGGTTCTCAAGAAAGTAATATCACAGGGTCACTATTAGACCGCGTTAAAATTGTTTTAGTCAATACTTCCGACTGTCGAAATATTGGTAGTGCTGCACGTGCAATGAAAACAATGGGATTAAGTCAGTTAATATTAGTAGACCCTATTGAAATGCCTAATGGTCAAGCACAAGCTATGGCTGCAGGAGCTACCGACGTTTTAGCAAATGCTAAAGTTGTTAGTACGCTAGCTGAAGCGATTGAAGATTGTGGCTTAGTTGTTGGTACAAGTGCCCGCTCTCGTACATTACCTTGGCCGATGTTAGAGCCTAGAGGCTGTGGTGAAAAAATGATTGCTGAAGCAGAAGAGTATCCTGTTGCCTTAGTCTTTGGCCGTGAAAATAGTGGTTTAACTAATGAAGAACTACAGCTTTGTCATTTTCATGTTCAAATACCGGCAAATCCGGATTACAGTTCGCTAAATTTGGCGATGGCAGTGCAAACGTTAAGTTATGAAGTACGAACTAGTTATTTATTAGCGCATGATCAAAACTACCAAGAACGTAGCACAGGTAATGGTAATTTAATTGCTAAACCTAAAAATGAAGATGATGAACTATATCCTGTTATTGAAGAAACAGAGCGTTTTTATGAGCACTTTGAAAAATCACTTAAAGCAACTGGCTTTATTGTAGAAAACCACCCTGGGCTAGTGATGACTAAATTAAGACGTTTATTCAATCGCGCAAGACCCGATGTGAAAGAAATTAAGATGATGCGTGGGATTTTTGCCTCAATGGAAAGGTCTAGTAAAGATAAGACTTAATACCCAATTAAAAGAAAGAGAAGGAAGAATTTATGTTTAGCCGTATCAAAGAAGATATCAACAGTGTCTTTGATAGAGATCCAGCCGCTCGTACTAGCTTTGAAGTTATTCTCAATTATCCCGGCTTGCATGCAATCTGGATTCACCGATTAAGTCATAGATTATGGTGCGCAAATTGGAAGCTTTTAGCGCGGGTAATATCAACCTTCTCTCGTTGGTTAACCGGAATTGAGATCCATCCAGGTGCTAAATTAGGTCGTCGCGTTTTTATTGACCATGGCATGGGCATTGTCATTGGTGAAACTGCCGAAATAGGCAATGATGTTACACTTTATCATGGTGTTACCTTAGGGGGAACTAGTTGGAAAGCTGGTAAACGTCATCCAACCCTCGAAGATAATGTTGTTATTGGCGCGGGTGCTCAGGTACTTGGTCCGATAACAATAGGCAAGGGCGGTAAAGTAGGCTCGAACTCTGTTGTTGTTAAAGACTTACCTGCCAATGCTACAGCGGTAGGAATCCCTGGCAGAATTGTTCCGGATAAGCCTAGCAAGAATGAAGGTCAACAACGAGAAGCTGCGGCTAAAAAATATGGCTTTGATGCCTATGCAGTTTCACACGACAATCCTGATCCTGTTGCTAAGGCTATTGGCCGTTTACTTGATCATGTGCACCTTATGGATGATCGAGTTAGTGCGCTTTGTAAAGAGATAAACATTCTCGGCGGCGATATCTGTGATAAAAATTTACCTGAATTAAGAGTGGGTGAGTTTGTTGAAGATGAAAAAGCGGCTGCAGAGCGTCGAGAAAACAAAGTAGTCAGCTTTGATCCTGAAATTTAACCTCGTTAAGAAAACAACCTAAAGCAATAGTTGACTGTTTTAGTCAACTATTGCTTTTCGCATAACTGTTCTTGGTGTACAATACCTGAGTAAAATAGTAGGGTATATATTTGACTAATCTGTAGGGTTATGTAAAATTGCGCTGCATTTATAAAGTAGCCCTTTATTCAGGGGATATTTAGTTAAATAGCTTAATGTAGTCGTCCTACTTAATTAATTTATTGAATACACCAATATAGTGTTTGAGAGCAGATTATGAAACTTACCTCTAAAGGTCGTTACGCAGTTACTGCCATGTTAGATGTTACTATTCATGCCGTTTCTGGGCCTGTATCTTTGGCTGATATTTCAGAACGCCAAGGTATATCCTTGTCTTATTTAGAGCAACTTTTTTCTCGATTACGCAAACAAGGGCTAGTGACAAGTGTACGCGGTCCTGGTGGCGGTTATCGTTTGGGAAGATGTTCAGCGCAAATAGCCATTGCGGATGTTATTAGCGCAGTTAATGAAAGCGTAGATGCAACCAAATGCTCAGGAAAAGGCAATTGTCAGGATGGCGAACAGTGCTTAACACATTCTCTTTGGGAAGGGTTAAGTCAACGAATCGAAGAATTTTTGCAAAATATTACCTTATCAGAATTAGTTGCTAAGCGTGATGTGCAAGAAGTTTCTAAGCGCCAAGATAAATTACATATCAATGCCCATAAAAGCATAGCGTTAGAAACATTAATAACCACAAAAAATGTAATGCACGACTGGTAATTGTTACCTGTCGCGTCGTATTAAAGATTTACCATTGGAGAGAGTTAGCGAATGAAGCTTCCTATATATTTTGATTACTCAGCTACTACACCAGTAGATAAACGTGTTGCAGAAAAAATGATGCAATATATGACCAACGATGGTCATTTTGGTAACCCAGCGTCACGTTCACATAAATTTGGTTGGCAAGCTGAAGAAGCGGTTGATGTTGCTCGTAATCAAATTGCTGAATTAATTAATGCGGATCCACGTGAAATTGTTTTCACGTCGGGTGCTACTGAATCAAATAACCTTGCTATTAAAGGTGCTGCAAATTTCTATAATAAGAAAGGCAAGCACATTATCACCTGCAAAACTGAGCATAAAGCCGTATTAGATACATGTCGTGAATTAGAGCGTCAGGGCTTTGAAGTGACGTATCTTGATCCAGAAGAGAATGGTTTAATTGATTTAAATAAATTAAATGACGCTATGCGTGATGACACTATTATAGTAAGTATCATGCAAGTGAACAATGAAATTGGTGTTATTCAAGACATCAATGAAATTGGTGAAATGTGTCGAGCTCGTAAAATAGTATTTCATGTTGATGCCGCACAAAGTGCCGGTAAAATTAATATCGACATGCAAGCATTGAAAGTTGATTTAATGTCAATTTCAGCACATAAAATGTACGGTCCTAAAGGCATTGGCGCGTTATACGTAAGCCGTAAGCCGCGTATTCGCTTAGAAGCACAAACACATGGTGGCGGGCATGAACGCGGTATGCGTTCTGGTACCTTAGCAACTCATCAAATTGTTGGTATGGGTGAAGCGTGTCGTTTGGCTAAAGCAGAAATGGCTCAAGATCTTGCTCATGTTACTGCAATGCGTGACCGTTTATGGGCTGGCGTTAACAGCATGGAACAAGTCTTTATTAACGGCGATGCGGATAAACGTTACCCAGGTAACTTAAATGTTAGTTTCAATTTTGTTGAAGGTGAGTCACTCATCATGGCATTAAAAGATTTAGCCGTATCTTCGGGTAGTGCATGTACTTCAGCTAGTTTAGAGCCATCTTATGTACTTCGTGCTTTAGGTCTAAATGACGAAATGGCGCATAGCTCAATTCGTTTTAGCTTTGGTCGTTTTACTACGACAGAAGAAATTGATTACGCAATTGACCTTATTAAAGGTGCAATTGGTCATTTACGTGACATGTCGCCTCTTTGGGAAATGTTCAAAGACGGTATCGATTTAGATTCAATTGAATGGGCTGGCCACTAATCGTTCCTTAATAGGAATAGTTTAGTAAATTAGTTCATCATTTAAAATAACATTTAGTGTCAAATAGGTTGTTATCAGGTAATTATCTGGACAATATTTGGCACAAGCTAGGAGAGTAACATGGCTTACAGCGAAAAAGTATTAGACCACTATGAGAACCCACGCAACGTAGGTTCAATGGATAAAAACGATCCATCAGTAGCAACTGGTATGGTTGGCGCACCAGCGTGTGGCGACGTAATGAAGTTACAACTTAAAATTTCTGATGAAGGTATCATTGAAGATGCAAAATTCAAAACTTACGGTTGTGGTTCAGCGATTGCTTCAAGCTCACTTGTAACTGAGTGGGTAAAAGGTAAATCAATTGAAGAAGCAGGTGAAATTAAAAACACCGCTATTGCTGAAGAGTTAGCGTTACCACCAGTGAAAATTCATTGCTCTATTTTAGCTGAAGATGCTATTAAAGCAGCGATTGAAGATTATAAATCCAAGCAAAGTAAATAACGGAGATAGCAATGGCTGTTACCATGACTCCTGCTGCAACTGAACGCGTTCAATCGTTCATGCAAAACCGTGGGAAAGGGCTTGGGCTTCGCTTAGGTATTAAAACCACTGGTTGTTCAGGTTTAGCCTATGTGCTCGAATTTGTTGATGATTTAAATGAAGATGATCAATTATTTAATATTGAAGATGTCAACATTATCATTGACGAGAAGAGTCTTGTTTATCTTGACGGCATTGAGCTTGATTTTGTTAAAGAAGGCTTGAATGAAGGCTTTAAATTCACCAATCCAAACGCCAAAGGTGAATGTGGGTGTGGTGAATCGTTCAACGTTTAATGTGTAAACTCTTTGCAACTTGATTCAATTACTGCGTTGAAAGTGCTCATTGACTAGCGTCAACTCCGCGCTTTCGCCTTGTACTTGAACCGAGTTCCATCGAGTTTAAAACATTATTGAGATTTAGCTTATTATAGAAAGCTTTTAGACCATTTCCTCTAGGTATAAGTAGTGAATTACTTTCAATTATTCAACATAGAAGCTTCTTTCGATGTTGACTTACAGTTACTTTCGTCAAGTTATCAAACCTTGCAAAAAACTGTGCACCCTGACAAGTTTGCTCATTCATCAGAGCAAGACCAACGTATTGCTGTACAGAAATCTGCTCAGATAAATGACGCTTATCAAACCCTTAAAAACCCATTACAACGTGCTGCATATATGTTGGTGGAACGTGGTGTCGATATGCCTAACGAACAGCATTCTTTCCAAGATACTAGCTTCTTAATGCGTCAAATGGAATTACGGGAAATGCTTGAAGACGTTAGACACTCTGGTGACGTTGAAGCAGCACTGCTTGAAGTACAAAGAGTATTGTCGACAGAATACTTAGCGCTTTCACAACAGATGAGAGTACAAATAAGCGAAAATAATGCAGCATCGAATAGCGCTGCATGCGATAATTTACGCAAATTAAAGTTCTACCAAAAACTAAATGTTGAAGTAGATCGTCTTGAAGATAGCTTATTTGAAGACGAGTAAACACCTCAATATATATTATTAACCTTAAACTAAATCATTGAAATAACATCATGGCTTTATTACAAATTGCAGAACCCGGTCAAAGTACCGTTCCTCATGAACATAGATTAGCTGCAGGCATAGATCTTGGTACCACTAATTCCTTAATAGCGAGTGTACAAAGCGGTAACGCCAGTACCTTAAACGATGATCAAGGTCGTGATATATTGCCATCCATTGTTAGTTATCAGACAGACAATGTTTTAGTTGGTCAGGCGGCTCAAGCACTTAGCATTGAAGATGCTCAAAATACTATTACTTCTGCAAAACGCTTAATAGGCCGCTCTTTAGCTGATATTCAAAGTAAATATCCTTCTTTGCCTTATGACTTTTGTGGAGATGAAAATCATCCTGAAATTATGACAAGGCAAGGTGCTGTAAACCCAGTTCAAGTATCAGCAGAAATATTGAAAAGCTTAAACCTTAGAGCCCAAAAATCCTTAGGCGGGGAGCTAACTGGTGTTGTAATTACTGTGCCAGCACACTTTGACGACGCACAAAGACAAAGTACAAAGGATGCGGCAAAATTAGCCGGTGTTAGCGTACTGCGTCTATTGAATGAACCTACAGCTGCAGCAGTAGCTTACGGGTTAGATTCTGGACAAGAAGGTGTTATTGCTGTTTATGACTTAGGTGGCGGTACCTTTGATATCTCTATTTTACGTTTAAATAAAGGTGTTTTTGAAGTATTAGCGACTGGCGGTGATTCTGCGCTGGGTGGTGATGACTTTGATGTGGTTTTAGTTGATTATCTTGTTGAAAAAGCGGGCTTAGTTAGACCTTTGTCACCCTCTTTAGAGCGTCAATTGATGCAACAAGCTTGTTTTGCTAAAGAAGAGCTAACCAGTAATGAACAAGTTGATATTAGTATTTCTCTTGATGACAATAGTGATTTCAAAACAAGTTTAAGCAAAGACCAATTGAATGAACTTATCGGTTCATTAGTGAATAAAACATTACGAGCTTGTCGTCGTACCCTAAAAGATGCCGAAATTACTATTGATGAAGTCATCGAAGTGGTTATGGTTGGTGGTTCAACGCGCGTGCCATTGGTACGTAGTGAAGTTGAAAAACACTTTAAGAAGAAGCCATTAACCTCAATTGACCCTGATAAAGTGGTCGCTATTGGTGCTGCGATTCAAGCGGATATTTTAGTGGGTAATAAACCTGATAGTGATATGTTATTACTTGATGTTACGCCGTTATCTCTTGGTTTAGAAACTATGGGTGGTTTAGTCGAGAAAGTTATTCCACGAAATACCACAATACCTGTTGCTAAAGCCCAAGAGTTTACCACCTTTAAAGACGGTCAAACGGCTATGGCAGTTCACGTATTGCAAGGTGAGCGTGAATTAGTAGACGACTGTCGTTCATTAGCTCGTTTTGAATTACGTGGCATCCCAGCAATGACAGCAGGGGCTGCTCATATTCGAGTGACCTTTAAAGTTGATGCAGACGGTTTACTCTCTGTATCAGCAATGGAAAAATCAACAGGTGTAGAGTCGAGCATTGAAGTTAAACCTTCATTTGGTCTTGATGACAACCAAATTAGTCAGATGATTAAAGACTCAATGACTAATGCTGCAGAAGATATGCAAGCACGTATGTTAAAAGAGCAACAAGTTGAAGCCTCACGTGTTATTGAGTCTGTGCAAGCAGCTCTAGTTGCCGACAGCCGTTTACTTAATAGTGACGAAATAGCTGGTATAGAGGACATGATCAAATTACTTGCTCAAGTAAGTCAAGGCGATGATGTTAAAGCGATAGAAAATGCCCTTGATAAGATAAATGCTGGGACAGATGTATTTGCTGAGCGTCGTATGGACAGCTCAATTAGCCAAGCACTTGCTGGCCAAGCAGTTGATAAAATTTAGATAAATTGTAGGTGAGAATTTATTCTCGCTTTAAACTAATAAGATAATAGCGCGAACAAGTTCACGCCTATAAAGAGATTAGAAAATGCCAAAAATTATATTTTTACCCAATCAAGAATTATGCCCAGATGGCGCAGTAGTTGAAGCTGAAAAAGGCGAAAGCGTATTAAATGTTGCCTTGAGAAATGACATAGGTATTGAGCATGCTTGCGAAAAAGTATGTGCCTGTACTACTTGTCACGTTATCATTCGAGAAGGTTTTGACTCTATCGAAGAAGGTGATGAACTAGAAGACGATATGCTTGATAAAGCGTGGGGACTAGAGCCTGAATCACGCCTTAGCTGTCAATCAATTGTTGGTGATGAAGATTTAGTGGTTGATATTCCTAAGTACACTGTAAACATGGTGTCGGAAAATCACTAGACTATAGACTATAGACTATAGATTATTAGTTATTTATAAAAGGGTAATAACATTAATGTGTTATTACCTTTTTTTGGGTCAAAAAACTGATTCACTTAAGTGTCAGTTACTTGGTTATAGCATATTTCCTTTGAATAACAGAAACCTCTGTTTGGACTTCCTTAGTCGAAAAAAAGGCACTACAGTGAGACTTTCTTACTATTATTAGGTAATAGCTCCTATTGTATAAATACTCATTTTTACTGATCGCACATATACTATTTTGGTCAATTTATGCCGCCTTTGAGCACATTAGCCACTTGATTTATGGTGAAAACCATTGGCAAGGGAGTTTATTCGCATCACTTTTTATAATGGTATCTACTGCTTTACTTGCGTTGCTCTTTAAGTTTGTAGAGAACAAATCCGCTATTTTTAAATATCCTTTATTACTTTTTACCGGGTTGTTAGTACTAGTTGTTTGGCATAATTTGACAAGTGTTTTACACTTACACGTTACATTAAATGAATTACTACAGGCGCCGTTATCAGCCTGGTTATCCGGTAGTTCGTACCGTGTATTATTAATTATTTCATGGGCAGGGCTATTCGCCAGTGCCTACACGTATTTAGAAAAAGAAGTCCAAGAACGTGAAGTATCTAAAGCAAAAAATGCAATGAAAGAAGCGCAGTTGCAACAACTTATGACTCAGCTTAATCCGCATTTCTTGTTTAATGTGTTGAACTCAATTGATGTTGCAATTTTGGAAAAAGAAACAGAAGTTGCACATCAAATGGTGGTAAGACTGAGCCAACTATTACGCAGTACCCTAGAGCATAAATTCACTAATAAAGTACAATTAAAACAAGAGATAAAATTACTTAATCACTTTGTTGAAATTGAGCAACAACGCTTTAAACAGAATATTCGGTTTAACTACCAGATTCAACCTGAAGCGCTTGTGGCCTTTCTACCACCTTTGATATTGCAACCATTAATGGAAAATGCCATTAAATTTAGTTGGCATCTAGAAATTGATTGTCATATCGATTTAGTTGCGAGCATTAAAAATTCACAATTAAATATTCAGATCAGTAACCGATTCAATGAAAAGCAATTATTAAATAATGCGGGGACAAAGACAGGGCTTGAAAATGTGAAAAGCCGATTACAATTACTTTATGGAGGTGAAGCAGTACTTACGATAAAAAAACACACAAATTATTTTACGGTAGAATTGCTAATTCCACTAGAGGTGGCAGCGTGACAATCAAGTGTTGGATTATAGACGACGAACCCGCCGCTCATAAAGGAATTATTATTGCCCTTGAAGAGCATACCGATTTTGAAGTGATTTTTCATGGCTATAGTGTTGATAAAACCTTACTTGAGCCGCTAATAAAGCCTGATGTAGTATTTCTAGATATCGAAATGCCGAGTAAAAATGGCTTTGAATTACTTAAACTATGGCCTGAATCTTTGCCTAATATTGTATTTATAACTGCCTATAATCAGTATGCAGTTACCGCATTTAATAACAATGCACTTGATTACCTGTTAAAACCTATTGAACAAACTCGCTTTGATGTCATGACAAATAAAGTACGACAGCGTATTAAAGAGCAAGAAGTAATGTTAAAACGAAGTTCAGTTGAGGATTTTTACAATCAAATTAAACAGCGAGAGTCACAGTTAGAACTAAGTGTTAAAACAAGTGATGGCTTATACCGTATTAAACAAAAAGATATTATTTATATTGAGTCTGTTAGTAGTCATCTTGCCTTTCACTATGGCGATAAAACGTTGTTGGCTAGGGACGCCTTTAAGCGTTTATCACTAGAGCTCGACCCTAAATTCTTCTTTCGTACTCATAAATCCTATATAGCTAACTCGACCCATGTTACTAAGGTAGAAAAGGGGCGTTTTGGTGATGCTATATTAGAAATGAGTAATCGACATCAAATAAAAATGAGTCGGCGTTATAATGAAATTTTACAACAGCTAGAAAAAAACTAATGGTTGTGCTGCCGTTTACTGTAAATTTATAGCCGCTTACTTTATTTGAATATATTACCGAATTAAGCTGTGCCACTATTTCCTCAATATCAATTTAAGGAAATAGTGTTATGTATATACCTCCCCTAAAAAGCATAAAAGTTCAACTTGAAAAGCAAATGAGTATGGTATTTGAACCAATTAAGTTAACGATAACCAAGTTAGTTTTCTTGCTTATCTTAATTACCTCACCTGCTGCATTTTCAGAAATAGTAAAAGATGATGTTATAGCCAAAATTTCAGCTGCTTATGATGCAAAAATACTGACAAAAATTAACGCTATTACCTTGGTAGACTACCGTAAAAATATATTTCCTAAGCAAAGCTCACCAACCGCCGCGCCTGAACTTTGGCGCTTTAATGAAGAGCTCACCATAGACTTTGAAAATAAAAAGAAGGCGTTGGTATCTTGGCGTGTGAATAACACTAACAAAGATTTGGAAAAGTATATTGCTGATGAAAAATCTGGCCGTGTTTATGACATATTACATGGTAAATACAGCGATGATAATTGGTATAACTTTGCTAATACGGGTGGGTCTGTTGAGCGTAGTAGCGATACGCTAATAGCTAAAAAACTACTCTCGGCACCCAGGACATTCAGATTTATTGATGAAGTACAATATCAAGGTCAACCACATTATCAGATAGCATTTAAGATATCGGGTCAAAGCGAGTCACATATCTACATCAACAAGTTATCAGGGGTGATTAATAAGGTATCCCGAACTCACCCCAATTTAGGTACATTAACCTATTTATTTTCAAATCACAGCAAGGTTGGCAATATCACCTTTGCACGAGATATGAATTTTTCAGTTGGCGACACTCTGCGTACTATATCGACTTATCGCAATATAGAGCTCAATCCAAATTTGAGTGATAAATTTGCATTACCACTGGGAGTTTCCAGCTGGGGAATACCGATTGATGTAGCTAACATGCTACATAATAAACTTGAGAATCATGTTTATTATGTAGGAAAAAACTTTTCGCGTACTTTGTTTATTGATGCTGGGGAGTACTTTATTTCCGTCGGCGGTAACGGTGCTATAAAGGAAAACTTCACTCACATGCAAAATCATTTAAGCACCAAAAAACCACTAAAGTTTGCCGTGCTAACTCATCATCATAGAAGCCAACTCAATATGCTCGAGCCTGCTTTGGGATTGAAAGCAAAAATAGTAACGGTTGCGAGTAATCTCCCTGCGATAAAAAGAAAACTGGCTCGAGAACTAGATGACAGTAACTTTATGTTAGTTAATGAGTCTAAAGAACTCTTAGGTGGCAATCTAAAGATTTTAAACATTGCTACTGCACATGCTGATCACAACCTTGTTGTATATCTAGAGAAAGAAAAGATTCTCTTCGCCGAAGACCATTATGAAATCCTGTATGAAAAGGGGAATCCACGATCTTTTAAAAATATGAAAATCTTTGCCAATAAAATTAAAGGATTAGGCATAGATGTGCGCACCTTAGTTAATGGCTCAAGTCCAAGAGTGTTATCTATTGATGAGTTTAAAAATACAATTGATACTTATATTGCCCCTATCTGTCCGCAAGGGTATCAAGTTTGTCAAAGGGGGTAATATCGAATTAAGCTAGGCCTAGAGTGGAAATAATGAAAATGTCATGAGAATATTAAGTGTTAGCAAAGAATACCATTACTGCGCGAGCGGTTTAGTTCATTGTGGTAAAACTGAAACTTTAATATTTTGTCCTAAAGTGAACATACCATCAATATGGTGTCGGAAAATCACTAGACTATAGATTATTAGTTATTTATAAAAGGGTAATAACAGAAATGTTATTACCCTTTTATATTAGTATATGTTTTGAATGACTAAAGCAGGGAAAGGGTAGGTTTGGTTACTGTTTTTAGTTGATTAGCTTGAATTATACTAATTAACGATAATACTAGTTATAACTTGAACATAATAAGGATGTGGGGCGAGATAATGAATCTTAAGCAATGTGCCCCACAATTAATTGCTTTTGTAATCTCCATTTCGATAGCTCAGCAAAGCTATGCGATTGAAATAATAGTCAATGAATCTGTTAACTTATCTAAGATATCTTATCAGCAACTCAAATCTATTTACCTAGGACAACAATCGCATTGGCCTAGTGGCAACTTAATTAAGCTTTATAAGTTACCGTCAACACATCAAACTCATCAGTTATTCGTTAAAAATACTCTTGGTCTTTACCCCTACCAGTTTAATCGTCGTTGGCAAAAATTGGTTTTCAGTGGTTTTGCAGCAAAACCTAATGAAGCTTTTACCGAACAAGAGCTAGCTAAAGTAGTAGCCAATACCCCCGGGGCAATTGGTTATATTGAAAATAAAATTACAATGAAAGGTGTCCGCTATGTTGAGTTGTTTGATGAATAATAAGTGGATAATATTCTTATTATTACCCTGCTTTGCTTTTGCCAATGAGCAGAAGGATTTATCATTTGCGGGTTTTGCCTCTCAAGGAATTTCTTATACTTCAGATAACCAGTTTTTTGATGAAGAAGACAGTACATCATTTAATATGACTATATTAGCTTTGCAAGCAAACTATCTTTTTAATGACAAAATCAGACTTTCTGGTCAGGTTATGTATCGAAACTGGGGGAAGATAGAAAGTGCTCGGATAGATTTTTTGGTGGCAGACTACCAATTTATCAATCAACAAAACTACAATATAGGCTTTCGTCTGGGACGGATAAAGAGTGATCTTGGTGTGTTTAACTCTACTAGAGACATCCCTAGTGCCAGACCTTCTATTTTTTTACCTCAGTCGGTTTATCAAGATACTTTGCGTGATACAACGACATCGTATGACGGGATTTCTTTATATGGAAATCAGGTGTTCGAGCTAGGCCGACTTAATTGGACATTGGCTTATGGTCGTTATCCAGTATCAAGTGATTTGAGTGAAAGTATTTTAGGTAAAGAACTTGGTGGTGACATAAGTACAGAAAACAATACTCAGATTAATACTACATGGGAGTCTATTTCTGGCAATTGGACCATTTCCTTTGGTTATGAAAACCCGCAAGCTTTTGCAAAACCTATTTTTGACATTGGTGACCCTATCGCAATGGAAGCAGGGGATATAAAGTTTGACCGTTATATTTTTTCGCATCAATACTTTGCAGAATTGTGGGATTTTACCTTTGAGTTTATTTATCAAGATACAGAGATTAAAGGTTTTGATTTATTTGTACCTTATTTACCGTCGTTTCTTCAACAGCCTGAGTTCCCCGAAGTAACAACAGACAGTTTAGTTAATGCTGGTTTTTACGGCCAGTGGCGTTATTTCCTTAAAGATAATTTAACCTTGATGATACGTTATGGCAGATACTTTACCGATATTGATGACAAAGATGGCTCTCTATACCAGCAAGAAACAGGCATGCCTGCTTTTAGTCGTTATAGTTTCGATTTAAGTGCCGGGCTAAAGTGGAAAATATCACCTAAATGGCAAATAAACCTTGAAGGGCATTTTTTTGAAGGTACCGCGGCTATTTCTCCTACCATTAAATTAGATCACAGTGATAATGATGAAAAATATTGGCAATTGTGGTCTATGCAAGTCTCTTATAGTTTTTAGGATAAATTATGAAACATAAGAAGGTTTTACATAAGAATATCAGCTTAATATGGAAAGTATTGTTCTTTTTATTTCTATTTCAATCGATAGTGTTGATGTCTTATGCATACTTGGCAAAGCAAGAGTTGGATGGAAGACTCATTCAGGAGAAAATTAACTTTAGAGAAGTATCAGAAGTATACCTGGAAAATGCTATTGGTCTTCATGTACAAACTATTGAAGATGCTATTTATAAACTTGTGAGTGTGCAAGATAGCTCTGAGCAAGTTTTAGTCGACTATTTTAAACAAGAGTGGCCAGGTCTATCTATTGATTGGGGAGCAACGGGCACCGCACTCTATTACCAAAATAACCTGAAGGCTTTTGAATATGGCCAGTTGGAACTTACCGGTATCGAGCCGTATATACAATCAAGTAAACAGTCCGGTCTACCTGAACACTATATTGCATGTAAGAGCTCCTGTTTGCTCAATATTATCATTCCTTTCGAATTTAACACGCGTGACGTTACTTTAGTTATTAGTACTAGCTTGCTTAATCCTATCACTCAATTTCAACAGTTTTTAAATTTAAAAGCAGTTATGATTACTCCTGTTAATCTAGGTGAGCACGCAAGGGATGAGTTGAATCAATTAGCCTGGCTTGATACTCATTTCAAAATGCTAAAAATAGAAGCGAATAAGTACTACTATCAGATATTGAAGATGGTAAATGAAGAGGTGACAGTACACGAGCTATTAAGTAAAGGGGTGATTAGTGAGCTTGAAAGTGAACACTATTTCATTAGTCTTTTTCCGATCCCTTTTATTAAAAATGGTAGGAGTTTTTTTGTTATTTTTAATGATGTGAGCCAAACACTGTCTTTGGACAAAAAATTCAATCAAACGTTTATTTTGTTTTCGGTTGCCACCATTTTTATCATGTTCTTTGTTATTTTAATTGTTTTATGGAAGCCCATCTCTAGAATTAAAAAATTGGAAGAGTACCTACCAAATTTAGCGAAGAGCAAACATATTAAACCATTTTCATCAGGTGAACATGACAGCATGTTTTGGGATGAAATTGATGTTTTAGAAGAGTGCTCTAATGAATTAGCTGTGCGATTAAATCAGTTAAATAATGTGGTAAATGACAGGGAGGAAGAGCTAAAAAAAATAGCTATGTTTGATAGTATAACGGGTATTGCCAATCGAGATAACTTTTTAGCTGCGCTACAACAAAAGGTAACTAAGCTAAAGAGTGATGGCTCTTTCATTGCTATATTTTTTATTGATTTGGATCGATTTAAGCAAATTAACGACACATTAGGTCATGATGTTGGCGACAAAGTATTAACAACTGTGGCAAAGCGTTTACAAAATAGTATTAGAAAAAGCGATCTTGTTGCACGACTAGGTGGTGATGAGTTCACCGTGTTATTAGATAATCTCAATAACAAAGAGAGTATTTTGAAAATAGTGAGAATGATATTAAAGAGCTTTGAAGAGCCTGCCAATATCGATAATAAAATGATCAATATACAATTGAGTATTGGTATTACTACGGTTAGCAACCCGGAAGACTCAATTACAGATATTATTAAGAAAGCCGATATCGCCATGTACACAGCTAAAGCTTCAAAAACTCAACGTTATGCCTTTTTTAAAACTGAGATGGAAAGTATCATTTTTAATCATTTCAATCTGTTGAATGACTTTCCTGAAGCACTCATTAAAAAAGAACTACAACTTCATTTTCAACCTTTTTATTCTATTAAAGAAAACAATCTATTTGGCTTTGAGTGTTTAATTCGTTGGCATCACAGTGAGCGAGGTTTACTGGCGCCAGATGATTTTTTACCTATATTAAAAGATACTGAATATATGCCCGTTTTAGAAGAGTGGATTTTGGAGGAGGGCATTAAGCGATGTCAGCAATTATGTGAATTAAGCGCAAGGCCATTAATAATCGCTATTAATTTAAGTGCCGATACATTTATGTCGGCTAAATTAATTCAAAAAATTTCAGCTATGCTCATTACTTATCAAGTAGATCCTAAAAATATTTATATCGAAATAGTAGAAGATACTTTAATCAGTAATATTGATGCAGCGATTGCTCGAATCAAAGAGCTTCAATACCTAGGGATAAAAGTTTCTATGGATGACTTTGGTGTCGGTTATTCCTCACTGAACTATTTGAGACGCTTACCTGCTAATAATATTAAAATTGATCGGAGCTTTGTCAGTGAAATATTACATGATGAAACCAGTCAGAAACTACTTGCATCTTTAATTGATTTACTCATCAATATTGGCAAAACAGTAACAGCTGAAGGTATTGAAACCAAAGAACAATTGGAGTGGTTAAAGCAGCACGGATGTCATATTGGCCAAGGTTATTATTTTAGCAAGCCAGTACCCATTGCTGAAGCAATTACGTTAATTACTACATCACTTGATAATGTTAGTTATGTTGAATTTAAACGAGACTAATATAAGGCATTCATAAAGAAATTATACTGACTAAAGCTGAAATTTAACTGTATAGGTTTTGTATATTGTCCTAGCCTTTACAATCAAGAAACAGATGAAAAGGTAAATGTTTATGATTAAACATCTATAACGTCATTCTATTCTATATTTGAATTTCTGTGTCAAGTGATAAAACTATTAACATGCTAAGCGAGTCGAGTTAGCTTATAGTTCTATTGGGTACCTAGATATCCAAATATCTAGGCGGAAGTCGTTTTAATTGCTTGATATTTTGTGTTTTTAATCTTCATTATCTTTTGGTTGTCTGTTTTGTCATCATATGTTCGCTTTTTGGGGAAGCTAAGTATATGACTTAAAGCTATTTGTCTTCAAGTGAACATACCATTAATATGGTGTCTGAAAATCACTAGCTGATTTTAAAGTTATTGAATAAAAGGGTAGTAATATGAAAATATTACTACCCTTTTTTAATCGGGCATTGTTTCCCGTGAAGACTCTTAGCATAGGGAGTACTCATACAAATACAAACTTGTATGTTATTGGTATTTGCGATTTTCCTCATCTACACTCAATGTCATCATTGCAAAATATTACATTTACTTTTAACAATATGCTGATAAGTCTTTACGGCTTTAAATATTGTTGCTTTCAAGCAATAGTGCATGGTTAAAAGGGCAGTGTAATAGGAGTAAAGATGGATATTAAGCGTTGGGTATCAATAACTGTACTGATTGTTGCCTCTTTTGCTATTACCTATTTAACGAATGATGGTTCACCAATTAGGTCAGCCAGTTTCATTTCAGTTTTACCTCCAATTATTGCTATCTCAGCAGCATTTATTCTTAGACAAGTTATTATTGCCTTATTTTTAGGTATTTGGTTTGGTTCATGGGTAATCGCAGGCAAAGACTTTATAGCTCTATTTAAAGGCTTAGTGGATGTACCACAAAAATATGCCTTAAAGGTAATGAATGATACTGATCATATCTCTATCATTCTAATCACCTTGTTTATCAGTGGTATGGTGGGGGTTATATCTACTAATGGTGGTTTGATTGGCTTAATTGAACATATTAAACGTTGGGCGGATAGCCGGAAAAACGTTCAGATAAGTACTGTTTTTATGGGTTTTATTATCTTCTTTGATGACTATGCAAATACATTAATTGTCGGTAATACTATGCGTACACTGACCGATAAAATGAAGGTTTCTCGAGAGAAATTGGCCTATTTGGTGGATGCTACAGCCGCACCATTGGCATCTATAGCGCTAATTTCGATTTGGATCGGTTATGAAGTTGGCTTGATTGAAACAGCTATTGATAGCATTGATGTCTTAAATGAACCTTATACTATTTTCTTACACTCAATTGCCTATAGTTTTTATCCTGTATTGACACTTGTTTTTGTTTTTTTTATAGCCTTTACCGGGAAGGATTTTGGCCCAATGTTGAGCGCAGAACAAAGAGCCATCTCAGGAGAGGCTACGCTAAATGCGGCAACTTCATTGGAAGTTTCAGTTGATAATCGACTATCTAGTTCATTAAACGCAATCCTTCCCATTCTCACTTTGATAATCACTGTTATTATTGGTATTTTATTAACGGGTCGAGGCAGTACTTTTATTGAAATATTGGGTAGTGCTAATTCACTTTTAGCCTTGTTGATTGGCGGTTTTTTAGGCTCTATTGTTGCCATTGTTATGACTATTACTCAAAAAATTCTGCCAATAGAAGATACGATAAATGCTTGGACAAATGGATTAAGTAAAGTTACCTCTGCGCTCGTAATACTTGTTTTAAGTTGGTCGCTGGCTGAAATAACCAAAGAACTAAATACAGCGAGCTATTTAGCGACAATAATAGGTGATGGGATTTACCCTGCTATATTTCCAGCTGTTGTTTTTGTATTAGCGGGCATGATCTCTTTAGGAACAGGTACGAGTTGGGGCACTATGGGAATATTAATGCCGTTGGCTGTACCTGTGAGTTGGAGTTTAGTGTCAAATAGCAGTGGTTTTGTCGCCCCAGTGGACATGCATATTGTATACTCCTCTATTTCTTGTGTATTAGCTGGTGCCGTCTGGGGAGATCATTGTTCTCCAACTTCAGACACGACTATTCTGGCGTCTATGGCTTCTCAGTGTAACCATATAGAACATGTTAGAACACAAATGCCATATGCACTTGTTGTTGGCATCACTGCACTTCTAGGAACGTTGGCTGCAGGCTTTGGACTTTCATGGTGGATCGTTCTTATCACAACCACAACTTTGTTATGGTTTGGCTTGAATCGTTTTGGTCAATCTAGCGAGTTCCCCCCATTATCTGAAACGGCTACTGAAAATATAGAACGGCTAAAAAACGCCTAATTTACTTTCTTCTAAAGAGAACATTGCATTAATAAGGTGTCAGTAAATCACTAATTGTTAAAAGGGTAATCGCAGTGATTCTCTTACCTTCCTTAAGCTTTATATGCATATAGAAGTTAAGTTCGATTATGGTATTCTAAGAGTAAACGACTAATTTCTAATGGAGTTAAAACCTTGGTTGCCGCTCCATTATCAATCGCGCTTTGTGGCATGATGTCTACTTGAGATGACTCTGGTGATTGCACGATAGTGAGACCTCCGTGATGTTTTATATTGAGTAAACCTTCTGTACCGTCTTCACTAGCCCCACTCAATAAAATAGCAATACAGTACTTACCGAACACTTCCGCTGCCGAAGTAAAGAGTAGATCAATTGCAGGTCGGCTGTAATGTTCTTTTTTATCCAAAGAGAGAGAGTAACTATGTTTATTTTCTACATATAAATGGTAACCACCTGGTGCAACATAAATAGTATTTGCTTTAGCTATTTCTTTATCACTGACTTCAATGACAGTTAAAGCACAATTACTCGCTATAGCTTCATTCATGGAGGTCTTAGTTCCGCCACTTGAGTGAATCACTAGTGTAATGATCAAGTTATAGTCATCAGGCAAGCTTGATAATATGGTTGTTATTGGTGTAATTGAGCCCGCAGAGCCTCCTATAAAGACTCTAAAGTCAGACATGCTCACTACTTTTTCGTTGGTATATCTTTGCTGGTTCATCTATTGTTTTAAGCAAATTAATCAGTGGGGAGTTTAGTAGACTTTCTTTTTCGCCGATAACCAAATAACCATTTTGTACTAGTGAGTTATGAAATAAAGTCAAAGCATTATTTTGTGTGTTTAAATCAAAATAGATCATCACGTTTCGGCACATAACCAACTGGGCTGAACAAAAAACCTTATCTTGTAAAATGTTATGGTGGCTGAAACTAATGTGGTCCAGCAGGTGTTGAGAGAGTTTGTGCTTATTATATGCTGTTGAGAAGTAATTACTTAAACTTGATGTGCCCCCACTAGCTTGATAACGCGTAGCGTCTTCTTTATTAAGTGCTTTAGTTAATACACCTGTTTTGGCTTGTTTGAGTACATCAGTGTTTATATCGGTGGCGTGAATTTGTGTATTCTTTAACAAACCAGCCTCCTCTAGCAATATTGCCATTGAATAAGCTTCCTCCCCTGTGGCACAGCCAGCAATCCAAATATCACGGCGGGGAAAGCTTTCTAAATAAGGCAAAACAGACTCTCTAAGGCTCAAGAAAGAAGTTGGATGCCTGAATAATTCTGATATATTGACAGTAAGGCGATTAATAAAATTAGCTTGGCACTGTGCTGAATAGAGCAGCTTTGGAATTAGCTCAGAAATACTCTTTACGTTTTCATCAATGACTAATTGCTTAATACGCCTTTTAATAGATGCCCTTGCATAACCACTTAAATCGTAGCCTAACTTTTCCTTAATCGCTGTAATAAGCAAATCAATTTCAATATTTTCAGTTCGCAGCGCTTCTGTAATATCCTGTTCATCCAAAATAGGTGTTTCCTTGGCTAAAGTTATAACCATAACTTCATCATAGTTAATAACTGAGCAACATCTACTGGCTTCGACATATAATCATTGGCCCCGGCGGTTAAACACTTATCTTTATCGCCGGGCATTGCATTAGCTGTTACTGCAATTATAGCTAGCTCTTTAAATGCATTTATTTCTCTGATCTTCTTCATTGTTTGATAACCATCCATTCCCGGCATCATAATATCCATCAGTACTAATTCAATATCTGGATGCTCATTAAGCATATCAATGGATTGTTGGCCACTCGATGCGATTCTAACCTTTAATTTTTCTTTTCTAAGTACTTTCGCGAGTGCAAAGGTATTACGCATGTCGTCATCAACTAGCAGAATCGTTCTGTTTTCAACGTTGACATCAGATTGGTGTGTAGAATCAAGCTCTGTTGGTGTATTTATTTGATTGAATGATGAATAATTATTTTGCTTATCATCAGGAATATTGGCAACTTCGTTAGCAAATAAATGAATTTCATCGAGCAATCTTTCGGGTGATCTTGCTGATTTAACAATAACATTTCCGGTATAGGGCGATAAACGAGATAAATCCTCTTCAGACATATCGCGACCAGAGTAAATAAATACGGTAGGTAGACTAACGTTAGAGTCCGATGAGGCTAATTCAAGAAATTCAAAGCCTGAAATTTCAGGTAAGTCTAGATCTAGAATAATAGCATCATAGGAATTTTCTTTTAATAGGGTTAATGCTTCTTGAGCGTTATCAACACCGAAAGTCGTTACTTTTTCTTTAGCCAATAGCGTATTCATCGCAAATAAAGCATTTTTATCATTTTCTACTATGAGTATATTCAGGTGTCTTTGTTCTTTAGCGAATGACTCTATAATTTCAGTTAACCGTTGATGAGCAACAGGTTTTGTTGATTTATCACTAATGCCGGCAATATTCATGGTATCGATATTATCTAAAGCACTGACTAAGTGAATTGGGATATGCTTTAATTTCTGGTTTGATCGTATATTTTTCGCAACTTCGCCTCCGTCTAGTTTAGGAAGCATATAATCAAGTACAATACCGTCTATAGGATACTGTGTGGCCAAAACTAAGCCACTTTCACCATCAGTAGCAACTATCGCCTGACAATCTTGTCGGTGACAAGCATTAAAAACAATACGCGCAAATGGCACATCATCTTCTATTATCAAAATTAATTTCTTAGATTGCTCCAAATTATTTCTATCATCTTCAAAAGGAGGGGGTAAACAAACAAAATTTTGTTCGCGTACATTAGTTGCTAATATAGTTGAATCGACATCATTGTCAGCTTCTTCAGTGGGTCTGTGGGGGATATAAGGTAAACTCAATGAAAAGCGACTGCCTTTGCCAACTTCACTCTCTAACTTAATATCACCGCCAAGTAACTTCGCGAAACTTAAAGCTATTGATAGACCTAGTCCTGTTCCGCCATATGTTCTACTTGTTGTACCATCAGCTTGTTGAAAGGCTTCAAATATTGCTTGGTGCTTTTCTTTGGCGACACCTATGCCAGTGTCAGTTACACAAAATATTAATTTCTGTGCTGGCATTGATTCGTGGGATTCTTGTTCCTTAAAGGAAAGTGTTAGATTAATTTCACCTTGTTCAGTAAACTTTAGTGCGTTACTTATCAAGTTAGTAATTATTTGATGAAGCTTACCACCATCAACAATAAAGTCGTTTGGAAAGTTATCTGCTAAGTTTATGTGGAAACTCAACTTTTTATCTTCGACCATATGTGTGAATTTACGTTTAATTGCGCCAATAAAGTCATCAACGCTGACAGTATCATCGATCACTTGCATCTGACCAGCTTCAACCTTAGATAAGTCCAATATTTCATTAATCAGTTCTAACAAGCTACGACCGCTCTCTTGAATAACTTCTGCAGACTCTACTTCGTCATCAGACAAGTTGTTATCGTCGTTTTGTGCTAATGATCTCGACAAAATAAGTAAGCTATTGAGAGGAGTACGTAATTCGTGAGACATATTTGCTAGAAATTCACTTTTATATTTACTCGATTCCTCAAGTGCAACTGCCTTTTCTTCCATTTCTCTATTGGTTTTTTCTAAAGCCGCTTGCTGATTTTTTATTGCATCAGTTTTAACAGATAAAGCTTCATTGGTGACTCGTAACTCTTCTTGTTGCGTTTGCAATTCTTCTGATTGCACTTGACTTTCTTTTAACATAGTCAAAACATTTTCATTTTGGTTTATGTTTATAAAAGAAACGGCTAGTACTTCACTTACTATTTTTAAGAAGGTTAACGATTTATCTGGTGTTTCTGTTAGCCAAGCTAATTCAATTACAGCGATCACTTTATCATTATAAATAATAGGGTAAATGATGAGTGATTGAGGTTTTACCTCACCAAAGCTACTACTAATATCATAGTAATTATTAGGAACTGTGGTGATATGTAATGGCTTTTTATTTAGGGCTGCTTGACCAATAAGTCCTTCACCTAGCCCTATTATCTTTAACTTTGGTAGTTGCTGCTCTAAAGCGTAGGTGGCGAAAGGTTTTAATCCATTTTCATCTAACCAATACAAAGCGCCAAGATGGCATTGTAGGTAACGTACTAAATATGAGAGTAACTGATTTGATACTTGGGTTTTATCTTGCGACTTTCGTATAATATTATTTACCTCAGAAATGCCACTTTCTAACCATTCTCTGGCTTTGACAGTATTTCTACTATCATTGATGCTTTGCAACATCTGATTATAGCCTAGTGCTAATTGGCCAATTTCATCTTTGCGGGTTTCTATTAATCTCTGGCTTAAATCGCCATCGCTACTGGCAATATATTGCAGCGCATCATGAACATTTTCTAAACGAGCAGACACTAATCTCTTGAACATTAGAAACAATAATATAACAGTCGAAGATACTGCTATGAGTACAATAAAAGTTATTTCGTCATTAAGTGAAGAAGCATTAATTAATCGCTCCTCAATAGGAATTTGAACTTCTAATACACCTCTAACATCGTTGAGTTGCCAACCATCCTTAGGTGTTTGGGGGTGAATGTTATGGCAATCCACACATGCTTGTTGAGTCATAGTGTCGGCAATTGCTACACGGACGACTTCTTTTCCGTCAATAAAATCGACTTGTGAAAAGGTCTTAATTTCATTATCTTTTAATGCAGACCAAGCGTTATTGGCAAAGCTATCAAGCGTCCTATTTTCTCTGTTGGGGAAAGGGTAAGGGCTATATAATTTTAAGGCGATAATACCTTGCTTAGTAAATTCTTCACTTATTTCGTGAATAAATGTAGCAGGTAAAGGGATAACTTTATTTATCCCTTCATGATCATAGTTCGCAGTAACATCAGAAGTGCCAAGTACCTTTTTAATGACATTTTTTGTGTAATAACTTCGAATGTTTTTGTATTGCTTTACCGTGTTTTCTGCTGTTGATATGGCAGACTTTATCGTATGTTCTTGTGTTACAGAAGGAACATAAACTATTAGAATAATAATAACGAAAACAAAAATAAGGATAAGAGGGGTAAATAATCGTGTACTGAGTCTTTCTAAAAAATTAACATTATCTTTCATCGACATAAATCAATAACTCCAACAAGTAACGGGCATTAATATAGAAAATACTAATGTTTTCTAAGTGGCTCACGCTCTAATTAATTATTTTATTAATTAGAGCTTTTTAAAAAACTTAGCCACTTGCCACCAAACTTTTATCCAGCCAAGTTTCAAGCTCTTGTGCGGGTAAAGGTTTACTAAAAAAATAACCTTGCGCGAAGTCACAATCTTCAGATTTAAGAAAATCCCATTGCTCTTGTGTCTCAATTCCTTCAGCGATAACAACTAACCCTAAGCCATGCGCCATTGCAATTATTGCATGGATTAACACCATATCTTCTCTGTCTTCGGGAATACCTTTAACAAAACTTCTATCAATTTTTACGGTATTTATTGGGCAACGTTTTAAGTAACTCAATGCTGAATAACCGGTACCAAAATCATCTACAGACAAGCTAATGCCTAATGCTCTGATTGCTGATAATTGATTATTAATTTCAGACGAATCTTCTAGCAATAAACCTTCTGTAATCTCAATTTCAATATCTTCAGGTGCTATTTTTTTGGTTTTTATCGCCTTTTCTATGGTTTTAAACCAAAGTGAATTTTTGAATTGTAATGTTGACGCATTTACTGCGACTTTTAGCGTCATAGGTAATCTTTTGTTGATTTCTGTAATCGTTTCAATCGATTGTTCGAACACCCAAGCACCAAGCTCATGTATTAATCCGCTAGACTCGGCAATAGGGATAAAATAATCAGGAGGAATGCTACCTAACTCGCTATTTGTCCAGCGTAAAAGGGCTTCAACCCCAATAGGTTGTCCGGTGTTGCAATTAACAACCGGCTGATAATGAACGGAAAATTCGTTCTTTTTCCTTGCATGGCGTAATTGCTTTTCTACGGATAATCGTCGATGAGCTGCTTGATCCATGTCATTAGAGAAAAAACTAAAAGTATTTTTCCCTAATTCTTTTGATTTATACATAGCAATATCTGCATAATCAACCAACTTATCAGCATCGTCTATTTGATCTGGATAAATACAAACACCAACACTTACACTAAGGGAAATCTCTTCATTTTCAATAAAAATTGGTTTTCTGGCTATGTCTAATATCTCTGTTATTCGACTGATAAGGAATTGAGAATCGCTGATATCGGTTAATAAAATTACAAATTCATCACCACCAAATCTAGCAACGGTATCTGTTTTTCTTACTAGTTCACTAAACCTATTTGCTATTTCAATAAGTACTGCGTCACCTATCTTATGACCGAGTGTATCGTTAACTGATTTAAATCCGTCTAAATCTATAAATAACAAGGCAAATTCACTTTTGTCTCTATCTGAACGTGAAGCTGCTCGTTCTATTTCAAGAAATAGTCTTCGTCTATTTGGTAAACTTGTTAACATGTCATGATCGGCGAGAAATTTATTTTTATCCTCAAGTTTATTCCGATTAAAAATTTCTCGCTCTAACCCGAATCTTAACCGCCATAACTCCATGAAAAGTGATATTTTTGCGGCTAATATACTGGGTTGAATTGGCTTTGTAATATAATCAATGGCACCGGAAGAGTAGCCTTTTAATATATGCTGTTCATCTCTATGAACTGCAGTGACAAAAATGATGGGAATATGAAGAGTTTGCTCTTCTTCTCTTAGTAATTCAGCTGTTTCGTAGCCGTCCATTATCGGCATTTGTACATCGAGTAAAATTAGAGCTAAATTATTTAATCCAATGGCTTTTACTAACGCTTCTTCGCCGGAAGATGCTTCGATAAGATCAGCATCGATTGATTTGAGTAATTGCCTTAATGCAAACCTATTTGCTGAAACGTCATCTACAATTAAAATTGAAGGTTTAAATTTTTCTATAGTTCTTTTACCCATTTAATTACAATCCTTTTTCTTGCACGCTACTACTCGGGTAAGTGGCTTTACTAAGCGTGAATTATAAAAGTTTGGTCGTCATAGTACTTAAATAAACTTGGATAATACAGTGTGTTATTTTGCTATTTAACAAAGTAATGTCTAAATTAATCAAGAAAATAGAATGATCAGGTGAATCTATTTGTCATTGAGTATAGTCGAGATTTAAAATCACTAAATTTTTATGGGAAATTAAAGTTTATCTCTTTCAAATAGGGCTAAACTACCATAACTACATTAGAACATTTATTAAAGTATTCATACTTTTTGAATCTATAATGTTCATAAAGAAGGTATTATGTAATTTCGGAGTGAATATCGAAATAAAGTTTCAATCTATTTCAATAGGAATTTTTACTTGATAGAAACAATTATAATGTAAAGTCGACTCTAGATTTTTGGTTACTTGAAATCATTTCAACCTGTAGATAATGAGAATTCGTTTATGAAAAAAGTGTTATTTGGTGTGTTATTTTTATTAAGTCAAGTGAGTTTTGCTGAAGATGAAGTGAAAAAGTTACCGCCATTAGACCCTGCCTATATGGGGGTTCATGGTATGGCTTTAGTTACTCAGGGCTCTAGTATCTATGCGTCACATTTACCGCGTTATAAAAAGCCTCATAATGTTCAACTGCTCTATAAATTAGATAATAATGACTTGGCCGTATTACAGACAGTGCGAGATAGTCAACTTATTACCATTAAGCCAAAGCCATTTAATTTGCAACGCTTAATGCGTGGAGATAAAATGATCATACAGGCTGATTTATATGCAGGGCATTTTGAGCGTGGTGGCATGTTAGTTTATGAGAATATTTCACTATCATTTGATAAGCAAATGTATGTTCGTACTTTTGATGATATTAAGCCTTCAAGTAAAAAACAAGAGTATGACGTTGTGACGTTAAGAAAAAACTATAGAATTTATATTCATAGAATTCAGCAGGCACCTAGCTTTGACCATTTATTGGGAGTTGATTTAGAAGCCGGTTGTTTGGGGCGTTTTAGTACCTCATCGGCAGTACCCAAAGAAACTGAACTTCAATATAAGTTTCTAAATTGTGGCACGATGAAGCCTTTATATTTTGAAACTGAAGATTTTCAGGCTGGTAAATCTCAATAAATACTTTGGTCACATGCGTCGAAGTTTTATCATTATTTTTAGCTAAACAGAGTTTTTCTACTAGTCACAGCTATTAGCGGATCTTGGCGATAGTATTAAAAAGGCCATTAACATGAGAATGTTAATGGCCTTTTTGTTGTCTAAAAGCAGAGTTCTGTGCAACTTATAATTAATCTAAGGAGCACGAACGATCTTTAATATTTAGCGCCTTTACAGACCATTGTGGTATTGAACATTGGTCGAGTCGGGCACTAAGTCATTAAGTTTGTTTTGTGCGTCAACTTGCTCAATCGACAATTCGTTAGAGTAACCTACGGATACGCTTTTATCATGGTTAAGTAACTGTTCAAATTGTTTAATTAGCATGGTTTTATCCGGTGACTCTTTATCACCTGCACCAATGTTAGTTAAATCAATCATAAAACCATCAAATAACTGTGTTAAATCTTGCATGATTTCGGTATTTAAAAATTGATCTTTGTTATAAATACTTGGGTAACCCGCTTTTTGCTTATCAATAGCAAAAGAAACACCTTTAAGGTTAGTAATACTGGTCGATTTGTCGCATGACAGCATACAGCCATTATCAATACGTGGCTTTTCACAGCCAACACTTTGTTGAAAGAAACACTGTCTGCTGGTCATTAATAAAATAGGATGATAAACGCTGTAGAGCATTTTGAAATTTTCAGGACGTGCGATAGTTTTCATTTGCTGACGATTTATTTCATTTGAAATAAATGCGCCGCTACAATTGAACGATTCTTTCATCGCTAATAAAGCATAGGAGTTGGTCGTATTCAAAAACGGTCCGGCAATCCATTCAATGCCCAGTTCAAAAGCTCTATTGGCTATACCAGTGTTATTGGTCACGATTAACTTAGGTTTTACTTGTTCTAAAATATTTACTGCTACATCGTAATCTTTACCAATTAAGACTGATGGAAACCAAGGGATAAGTCGTGGGTTTTCTTTGAAAAAGCTAACGTATTTAGTACAACCGCGCTTATATGCATCAGGCAATTTAAAATAAATATCAGCATCCGTTATATCGCCAAGACTAATGTCGCTTTCATCACATATTAATAGTGATAATTTGGCAGTATCGGTTTGTTTGGCGTGTCGTACTAATTTAGGTAACTCTACCTCAGCCAATACTTTTTTACCGTCATTAAGCAAAGCCGCTATCTTATTTTTAAGCGTAGTAAGCTCTTTAAAAGGTATGGTTACACTTTCAGGCATATCGGCAGTACATAACTCACTTAGGTTAAATTCTGCGTTATTAAAGCTTTTAAAGCGCTTCTCTATAGCACTATTATCAATACAGTTCTTTTCACTGGCGATAAGTACACGTTCAGAGTGCATAACATGTGTTTGCTCTTCTGAAGAGCCCACAGAGAATGCTGGACTGACTGTTTGACCAGCTGCTTCGCTAATTTTGATGGTTACGGTTAACGGTTTGTCTACTTCTCCCGAAAATACGAGTGAGAGATTTCGCTTATCAATGCTTAGATGTTTTATTTTATCAAATACATCTGCGTGAATTTCTTCTTTTTCGTCATTCAAGCTTTGTTCAACGTCGTGAATTTGTACCACAGAAATAGCGTTACTTTTATCAATGGCGTGATATTTAGAGTTATCACGTGGGTTTTCAATGAACATTGATTGGTTTAAATCGCCACGTAAAAAGGCATTAGAAAAATCACGATTGAAAACCTTGTATAAGCGTTCTCCATCTTCAAGTAATTCACCTGTTTCTACAAAGCCATCTATTTGTTTACGAAAGCTATCAATAACAGTGTGCACATAACTTGCACCCTTAATTCGACCTTCCACTTTAAATGAGTGCACACCCGCGTCGATGAGAGCCGGTAAATCAAAAAATGCCGAGTTGTCTTTAATATTTAATGGGAATTTATTGCCTGATTCTGTCGGTTTATATTCTTCACGACACGCTTGGCTACATCGGCCTCGATTACCAGAGTTACCAACACTGGCTGAGGTGGAATAACATAAGCCAGAAAAAGCGACACACAATGAACCATGCACAAATACTTCGGTAAGCACATTTTCTTCATGTGATACTTTTGTAATGGCGCTGATTTCTTTTAAGTTTAATTCTCGAGACAAATTAACACGTGAGGCACCGAGTTTTTTCAAGAAAGGAATTTGACCAATGTTATGGGTAGTTAATTGTGTTGACGCATGAATATCAAGGGTAGGGAAGTGCTTCTTAAGGATATACAGCATACCCAAATCTTGTACTATGACACCATCAAGTGTGGTGTTCGCTAATTTACTCAATAACTTAGCTAGTGTTTTAAATTCACGTTCTAGAATAATGATATTAAGTGTTAAGAATATTTGGCATTCATATTCGTGAGCGAGTCTAATAATGCCGACGAGTTCATCAAAAGAAATATTAGCAGCACGATTTCTCGCATTAAAAGTATCTAAACCGCAGTACACAGCATCTGCGCCAGCAATTATTGCTGCTTTTATCGCGTCGATGTCACCACCAGGGGCTAATAATTCAATTTTAGGACTCATTTATACAACTTTGGCCTGTTATCTAGGCAGTAAATTTTAAAGGGGGGATTTTACCGATATATTTAGCTAATGAATACAGTTAAAGTAGTTGGTAAGCAGTTATTGTTAGCTAGACGGTTGAATTGGGATGACAATGAATAAGAGTGATGATGAAAAAAATGACGAAAAGACTAACGAAATAAAAGTGTTACCCATTTTATATTCATTAAGAAATTGTCCTTATGCTATGCGAGCAAGGTTAGCAATTTTTAAAGCTAATCAGACAGTATTATTAAGAGATTTAGTGTTAAGCAATAAACCAGCAGAAATGATCGCCGTTTCACCTAAAGCTACTGTGCCGGTATTGGTGTTAGCAGATGAAACTGTCATCGAAGAAAGTTTAGATATTATGCTGTGGGCTTTACGTGAAACAGATCCCAATGATCTTCTGCACGGTCAAAAAGAGAGTGTTTTATCAACGATGCTTTCACTCATTAATTTGTTTGATACTGATTTTAAGACTTGTTTAGAAGAATACAAATGTGCGAAACGTTATCAAGAAGATAATCTTATTCAGTGTCGCGTTGTTTGCGAGCAGTACATACAATCATTAGAACAGCGTTTAACAGAGCATACTTTTTTAATGTCAGATAAAGAAAGTCTAGCTGACATTGCTTTAATTCCTTTTATTCGACAATTTGCGCGAATCGAACGGCAGTGGTATTTGCAATCAGCTTACCCAATGGTACGCCAATGGCTAAACCGTTACTTGCAGAGTCCTACTTTTACTAAAGTGATGGCAAAACACCCTCTATGGGTAGATGATCGACAAGATGTTTTATTTGGCGGGAATTAACGTAATACCTGCTCAGACTCATTTAATAATTCACTGACAATGAGTTTTAGCAAAAAGGTCTCTCGTTCTATCGATAGGCCTTTTTTATCACTTTTAGCGATAGTTTCTTCGTTGTGAGCAATGGCTTGATGGATATTCATCCATACTGGGTGCATACCGTTACTTAATTCATGGGCTTCTAGTTCAGGATCGAGTAATTCATCATCAATTGTGCAGGTATAACAATAAGACTGCATATGCATAATATCAAAGCCAGCTTTATGCCATGGCCTGAACTCTTCATAGAGTCCAAACGGCTTAATATCTTTAACATTATGCGCTCCGGTTTCTTCTTTTAACTCACGGATTAAGCCATTGATTATGCTCTCACCTTCATCTACACCACCACCAGGTAAGCTATAGTCGTGATAGCGCTTGGTATAAAGTAATAAGATGTTTTCACCATTTAACACTATCGCTCTAGTCGCTTTACGGGTAAAACTTTTGGCGGATAGTTCGTTGATATCAGTGTGAGTTGTCGATTTGAGTAGGCGCATAGTAGGGTACTGATTAATAATTTATTGTGCTTGAGATGGGGACATGTTCGCAGTAAATCAAGTCAATGTGACTCGCCTGTACATTGAATATACTAGGGGCTGTTGATCTTTCAGGGTTAAAATTTATTCAATTTAAAACGGATTTAATCGCGACGAGAGCTTTGTATCATAGTCATTCTATTAAAAAAGCGAACAACAATGAGTAAATTTGTTTTAAATGAAGCCTAAAGGGCAGCACTTGTTTGAAATTTAGTCTACGTTATCGTTTATTCGAGTAGCCAGCTACACGTCACAAACTCTGCCTTGTCTAAATACCAAACAAGTTGCTGTAAAAGTAATCTCGAAAGATCAACAGACCCTAATTAATACCTAATAGAATAAAGCCTAAATAGGTATCTTATTAATATGATTAATCAGATACCTATTTAACATAGTGGGTATTAGACAATTTCAGTCTCAACTTCATCTTGAAAGATATCTTCAATAGATAACTTAAATAATCGTGCTGCTTTAAATGCTAATGGCAAACTTGGATCAAATTTACCTTTTTCAATAGCATTAATAGTTTGTCTTGATACTTCTAGCGCACTGGCTAGTTGAGCCTGTGTCCAGTCACGCTCTGCACGTAAGACCTTTAAGCGATTTTTCATTGGTACTTCCTATGACCTGATACTACAGCCAATCCATAGGTTATTACCATTATGAAAACGATATGAGGTATTTCTGGTTTATAAGTAATTAGCTGTATATTTTCTAACATTGTATAATTTAAGCCAACCACTAAACCAACACCTAGTGCTAATGCCATTGCTTCAAGCAATATTGTCCGTTGCATTTCATCTAGACCACGTAAATAATCTCTATTGGCAATCAACATTTTAAATCCGACAGCAAGGTTTACTAATACCGCGGTAATAGTTAACGCTGTGTTGAAGTCCCAAATAAATTTTGGCGCAAAAGTGGCTATAGCCATGGTAATAACCCAAGCAATAGTCCAGTTTCGTAATTTCACCGTATTAGTATTATTTTTTGTTTGATAGTTGTTTTTCTCACATTCTTGTTTAGACATAAGTAAACTCTCTTTGATTAAATGTAAAGTTAATTTGACTTTAGTTTAGGCTTTTATCAATACAAGTCAAGCTTACTTTACAAAAAGATTGGTTTGTTAGTCTTTTAGTATGGGCTGGAAAAAGAAAAATAACGCACTATAATTTTTAGTTGAACCTTCTATTTGTTCTTCAATGTTATATAAAAGGATTTAATAAGATGAAAATATTAGTGGTCGATGACATGTCTTCAATGCGCAATGTGATGGTACATATGCTTATTAATTTAGGTTATAACCAAACGGATGAGGCTAGTTCTGGCTTGCAAGCATTGAAGATGTTACGCCTTGATAATTATGAGCTGTTAATTACAGATTTGCACATGCCAAATTTAGATGGTGAGCAACTATTAAGAAAAGTTCGAGGTGATAAAAAACTTCATAATCTACCTGTTCTTATGGTATCAAGTGAAGACGATAAAGTTAAAATAATGCAGCTGATTGAAGGGGATGTGACAGGTTTTATGGTAAAACCTTTTAATTTAAATACATTGAAGAAACAGATTAATTGGATACGCAATAATATTAATGTCGCTTAATATTATTATTCATTATTTTGAACAATGTCTAAAGTCCTATGTCTTGAAGATAAGCATGTTTAAATAAGTCCCGGGTAAAATTAATGTGATAGCTAGCTCACTGATCTTTACTGCGCTTTATGATTAGCTATTAATTATCACTTTCCTGAGATTGTTTCTCATGTAAGTCGTGCCGTATTTTAGCCAAGTCAACTTGCAACCAATGAACAAGTTTTTTAGCATCCATAGGTTTGGCAAAATAATAGCCTTGTACTAAATCGACATTTAGCTTAAGAAGTAACTTAAAATCATCAAAATTTTCTACCCCTTCAGCTACCGTTGTTAAGCCTAAGTCTTTAGCAAGGTTTACTGTGCTTCTTAGGATCGCCAATTGTTGGGGTCTAGTCGCTACATTATCAACAAGAATACGATCAAGCTTTAATTCGGTGGCAGGTACTCTAGATAACTGTTGAGCGTTAGCAAAACCAGTTCCATAATCATCAATAGCAAGTTTAAACCCTTTTAACCTTAACTTTGCTAAAGTCTCAATTGCGGTTGATATCTCCCCGCATATCGCGTTCTCAGTTACTTCTAAGACAATTTCTTTTGGTTCAATCTTGTGACGTTCTACTTGAGTTGATATGTTATTAGCAAGGTTGTCATCAGCTAAAGATAATGGGGATAAATTAAAAGCGAGATGAAAGTTTATGCCATGGTCTCGCCATTGGACTTTTTGTTTGAGCGCTATATCAAATAAATAATGTGTTAATTCAGAGATTACCCCAAACTCTTCAGCTGCGGTAATAAACTCGACAGGAGAAACAAAACCGAGTGTTGGGTGATCCCAGCGAGCTAAAGCTTCAACCCCTTTGAGTAATAAGCCTTTGCAGGTCAGTTTCGGTTGATAAAATAAGGTGATTTGTTTTTCTTTAATGCCTTTAATTAAATCATCGGCTTCTAAACGGTTGTATATTTTATGGCTTTCATTGGTGTTTTTATGGGTTGTGAGTCTATTCAAGCTATTTTCTAGATCACTAATTTGCATAGGTTTTTTAAATGTTCCCAAGACAGTCAAGCCATCTGATTCAGCCATAGTGCCGATACTTGAGATGAGAGAAGGGTCTTTTGAGCTTAGAATGATTACAGAATTTGCTAATTTATTTTTAGCAATCTTACGTGATAACTCAACACCATCCATTATAGGCATTTCTAAATCAATGAATACTAGGTCAAATTTATCTTCGAGTAATTTATCAATGGCATCTACGCCATTAATAGCGCCGATTACGTTACCGACCCCCTGCTCTAAACACATATTCATTACATGGTTTCGTTGCACGTTACTATCATCAACAACTAATACATTTAATTTATTCATAGAATTACTCATAAGTTTAATTTTGCTATCAAGCTTGATTCTTATTTTTAATGCTTAATTAGCCCTGCTATCTCACTTAAATCAACAATTTTTTGCGCCGCACCGAGTTTTATCGCTTCCTTTGGCATACCAAATACTACGCTAGAACTTTCATTTTGAGCCATAGTCATGCAGCCAACCTCTTTCATACTCAGTAAACCTTGTGCTCCATCACTTCCCATTCCTGTCAAAATAATCCCTGTAGCATTTTTTTGGGCACTTTTGGCTAAGGATTTAAACAATACATCAACAGAAGGGCAATGCCTATTAACAGCAGGACCTTCAGATACAATAGCTATATATTGTGCTCCAGAGCGTTTTACTTGTAAGTGTTTTCCACCAGGAGCAATAAGTGCTCTACCAGGGATAATTCTATCGCCAGAACAGGCCTCTAAAACTTCTAACTCACATAATGAGTTTAGTCTATCAGCAAACGCTTTGGTAAATTTTTCCGGCATATGTTGAACTATCACTATTCCAGGACAAGTTGGTGGAAGTGCAGTAAGTACTTTTTCTAGTGCTATAGTACCGCCAGTAGAAGAGCCTATCGCGATGACTCTATCTGTGGTGTAGCTCATAGAAACTAAATCAATATCATCACTTTCACTACTTTTACTTAAAACAGACTCAATAATCGATTTAGTATAATCATTTTTATCTTCAGGTGAAGAAACTGACGTTTTAGTAATGACCTTTTTTGTTATTGGTTTCTGTAACCTTGCCTTTGCAGCAGCGCGGACAACTGTTTTGATATTACTTGCTGCTTCTTCTAGAAAGTTTTTTAAGCCCATTTGAGGTTTGGTAATAATATCAACAGCTCCTGCAGCTAGTGCATTAAGAGACAGTTCAGCACCTTTCTCAGCAAGGGAAGAGCAAATAACTACCGGGGTTGGTCGTTCAGCCATTATTTTTTTTAAAAAGGAGATACCATCCATACGTGGCATTTCAATATCAAGCACGATAACCTCAGGCCATTGTTTTTGCATTTTACTATAGGCAAATATGGGATCATTGGCTACAGCATAAACTTCAATATCTGTTGAGTCGTTTAATATCTGTGATATAACTTGCCTTACCACAGCCGAGTCATCAACTATCATTACTTTAATAGTCACTCAAAGCTCCTTAAGTCTGTTCATATTTGATTAGTCGAACACTACCTGTATTTAAATCTAATGTTACGCTGCGTCCGTTATTACCCAAAATATCTTGTTTATTAAACACCAACTTATTTTTATTCGCCCAATCATGAGCGAATTTAACATTTACTTCGCCAATAGAGGGGGTCGTTAAACTTGGGTACATGTTACTGCCACCGTATAAGGCTAACTCATACTCATCTAATGGGTGGAGTAGCGCCATTTTCATTAATAAATAATCGAGTGCTTCTTCACCGTAACGATATTTTTGTATTACGTGCGTAGCTCTTGAGTTCTTTGCTTCATGCGCCAATAAATAATGGCACATGCCGGCGACTTTACTCTTTGAATGCCAAATTGTTACTGCAACACAAGAGCCCAAAATTGTTTTTAATTCTTTTGTTGTATCATTACCCTGCGATGGTGAAAAATACACTTCACCAGGTTGCAAGTTAATATGTGCTTCACCTAAGGGCATTGACAGCTCTCCAATAAATTACTGTACTTTTATTGGTTTTCCTTAACGTACGAGTCTATAAATTGCTGGCTTTATTAATTCAAATGAATGCTCTAAACCATGTAATGTTTCTGAGTGACTTATAAATAGGTGACCCTCTTCATTTAAGCATTGTTGTAGGTCACTAATAATCTTTTGTCGCGTTTTATCATCAAAATAAATCATGACATTTCGAATAAATATGAGATCAAAATGCCCTAGATTTGATATATTATCGAGTAAATTGAAAGCAAAGAAATTCACCCGTTTTCTTAACTCTGGTTTTACTCTCATATAGCCTTCAAATTCACCGGTACCTTTAACGCAATAAGTTTCTCGATATTTTTTGGGGAGCAATTTAGTTCTATCATCAATATATATACCTTTACGGGCGTGTGCTAATACGGATTTATTGACATCAGAAGCAACAACAGACCATGGAGCACAGCAATGTTCATTAAGCAGCATCGCAATACTATAAGGCTCTTCACCAGAAGAGCTAGCCGCGCTCCAAACTTTATACTCTCGGTTGGGATTGATTTTTGGAAGGATATTTTGGGCCATGTATTCAAAATGTTTTTCTTCTCGAAAGAAAAAAGTCTCGTTAGTGGTCATTAACTCTAAAGCTACTTCTAACTCAACACTGTTTTTGGGATTAGTAATAAATCTAAAATAATCAGAAAAACCATTGGCTTGAATATGTTTTACGCGCTTCAATAAGCGATGACCTAACATCATGCGTTTTTGTTTGGCTAAGTGGATGCCTAGTTTATCGTAAACTAATTTTTGAAAAAGGGTAAAGACCTCTTCTGAAGGCAATGTTTCCAATTTACTCATTACGGGCAACTCTGCATTATCAAACCTTAATTATCGACACTAGGCCCCTATGAAGAGCGGGGGAACGATTATATTTTTTTATAAATTAATAGCTGACAAATTTATCATCATCTTCATCTCGATTGCTGCCATCTTCAATCAAGCGACTAGATGATTTTTTTGATTTTGAGCTGGAACCTGCGCCATTATTAGTTGGGTTATTGCTTGATTGTATAGCTCTTGTTAGCGGCGAACTTTCTAAGGTAAAATAATTCACCGATTCTTGCAATTGTAATGCTTGCACGTTCATCTCTTCTGACGTTGCACTTAGCTCTTCTGAAGCTGCGGCATTATGCTGCATGGTTTGGTTAACTTGCGCGATAGCTTCATTAATTTGATGAACCCCCGATGCTTGCTCGGAAGATGCAGCAGCAATTTCTTGTACTAAATCAGCTGTTTTATTGATTGAAGGCACCATTTCTTTGAGCGATTGACCGGCCAAATCAGCACGTTTTACGCTATCTTTTGCAAGTTCACCTATTTCTTGGGCAGCTACTTGACTACGCTCAGCAAGCTTTCTTACTTCAGAGGCGACCACAGCAAAACCTTTACCGTGATCTCCTGCACGTCCTGCTTCTATAGCCGCGTTTAGTGCCAATAAATTGGTTTGGTAGGCAATATCATCAATAACGCTAATTTTTTCTGCTATTTTTTGCATGGCTTCGACGGTTTCAGAAACAGCTTCCCCTCCAACTGATGCTTCTTTTGAGGCTTGTTGCGCCATACCATTAGTAATGCCTGCATTTTCGTTGTTTTGTGAGATAGAGGCCGACATTTGCTCCATTGAGGCGGAGGTTTCTTCAACGCTAGCTGCTTGAACCGATGCGCCTTTGGCAATGGTCTGTGCGGTGGAGTTAACTTCTGTTGACGCTGAGGATAATGCCTCTGAAGAAGACCTAACATCATGGATTATAGTCGCTAATTGATTTTTCATATTGGTAATACTAAAGAGCAATGAACCTTTATCATTATGCTTTAGATCAATTTCAATGCTTAAATCACCTTTAGCTACTTGATTACAAACTTGTGCAGCGTAGCGAGGATCACCACCTAAAGTTTTAAATAAGTCATAGAAGATGAAAAGCATTAATCCTATTATGATGACTCCTTCAATGAGTGAAAACATAATAAGGGCGGATTTATCTTTTTTAAACTCTTCTTCCATCGATATTTGGTTGTTAGAAATAACTTCTTTAAAGTTTTTATCTGCATTTTCAGCTAACGTCGTCATACCTTTACTCGCCGCTCTATCAACGCCGCTGACATTTTTATCTATTTTTTTACCTGTTAAAGGATCTTTACTATTAAATTCTTTCAAGGCATTTAAATATGCATTCTTAAGTTCTGCATGAGCTTTCTTTACATCGACTATCGCTTGAGGATCAATTGATAACTTCTTGGAATTACTAATTGCATTAGATAATAAGCTTTGTACTTTATCAGAGCTGGCTTGAAAACGAGTACTGTACTTATCAAACTGCTTTTTGTCATTACCCCGAATGAGAATATTCTTCCATTCTTGTACTTGGGTCTTGAATATTACGTGAGCATTGGTAATATCAGTTAATATTTCCACTTTTTGTTCAACTAAGGTAAAGCTTTTCTTAGTTGATTCATGGAACGTTGATAGTTCATTAACTGCTTCCCAGCTTAATAGTACCAGCGATAATGCGACCAGAAACCCTAAGAATAGAACTTTGGCTTTTAAGCTTATTTTCTCTAACATGTTGTTTTCCTCTGCTCTTAAATTTTATTTAGTAGCTGTTTTTATTGTAGTTCAGCTTCGACTAAGTGGGCTAATTCTCTGGGGGATAGTGTTTTTTCAGCGTCCAATAGCACAATAAATTCATCATCTTTTTTTGCAATGCCTTGAATAAACTCAGCCCTTATTTTTGCGCCAAATGCTGGAGCATCTTCAATGTTACTAGATGAAATGTCGATTACTTCATTAACAGCGTCGGCAAGGAGCCCAAGAACACAATGTTGCTCACTTGTGTGTAACTCAATGACAATGACACAGGTTCTTTTGTGAATAGTGATCGGCTGGCGACCTAAGCGAACACTTAAATCAATTACAGGTACAACTTCCCCACGCAAATTTATGACACCTGATATAAATTGTGGCATTAAGGGCACCTGAGTTATGCCGGCATATTCAATAATCTCTCTTGTTTGATGCAAGTCCATACCAAAATGCTCATCGGCAATAGTAAAGGTTAAGAACTGGCTGGATTTTTCCACCATTGTATTCTCCGAGTTATCATTTTATTTTGTGTTGGTTGGCATATCATTCTTAGCTCTATTACTCACATATTTACTTGTTCAGTAAGCATTACGCAATAAAGAGTCATTGCTAACTTATCCTTTCATCGCTGGTAATCTTGTTTGTTATCTCATTGCTTATTGCTAATTCAATTAATTGTGGCACATCTAAAATAAAGGCTATGTCTCCATTACCTAATAAACTAGAGCCACCGATGCCTTTTAGCGCTTTAAATATTGGCCCTAATGGTTTTACAACGGTTTGAATTTCGCCGTTTAAGGTGTCTACAGCAATACCAGCAACATCACTGCCAAACTGAACTATAACGAGTTCTCGCTTGGGGGGATGCTGAAGCATAGTGTCTTTTAATGAGTGCTCATCACCTGATGTGAGATTAAATATTTCAGCCATATTCAAGTATGGGATCATCTCACCACGTAAGTTAATACAGTGTCTTCCCTTAATGTCTAGATGGTTCGCCAGATCAATACATTCAATGATAGTGGCTTGTGGGATAATGAAATGTGTGCCTTTAGCTTCTACGTGAAAGCCATCAATTATTGCCAGTGTTAACGGTAATCGTATTTTGAATTCAGAGCCGACCCCCGTTTGTGAGCTAATATCAATGCTGCCTTGTAGCGCCTCAACATTTCGTTTAACCACATCCATACCGACACCACGGCCCGAAAGATTTGTCACTGCTGCTGCGGTTGAGAACCCTGGATGAAATATAAGGTGGAAAAGTTCGTTATCAGTTAATTGAGAGTCGGCATTAATAATGCCTTTTTCGATAGCTTTTTCTCGAACACGCTCTTTGTCAATGCCATTACCATCATCACTAATGGCGATAACTATGTGACTAGCTTCATGATAGGCAGAAAGCTTAAGTTGCCCTTTAACACTTTTTCCTACTGCTCTTCGTTCCTCAATAGATTCCAAACCATGGTCCATAGCATTTCTAACTATATGAGTAAGTGGATCTCCTAATTTTTCCACCATCAAACGATCAAGCTCTGTTTCAGCGCCATCAATAGTTAACTCTACTTCTTTACCTAGCTCTTGAGCAGTATCTCTAACAAGCCGTTTGAAACGTTGGAAAGTACCGCCAATAGGTACCATTCTTAAGCTTAAAGCTGCATCACGAATTTGGTTAGTAAAGTTTTCAAAGTCATCAACGGCTTCTATTAATGGTGGATTTTTACTATTTTTTGAAAGCAAATCAATGCGTTGCTGATTGATCACTAATTCACCAATAAGGTTAATTAGATGATCTAATCGGTTTGAGTCAATTCTAATTTGTTTACCTTCTTGACTCTGGCTTTTATTTTGCTGTTGCTTGTTTAAGGCGGCATTAACTACTGTTTCAGGCACTTTATGCTGTTCAGTTAATAACTCGCCGAGTTTATGATTAACACCTTCTTCTCCAGAGCCGCTAGTTTCTTTACTTTGTGATATGAGAGCTAGCTCAAGAGAATGTTTAGTTAGTGAGCCACAGTTAACTAATATATCACCAAGCCTCTGATTTTCCTCTGGTAATTTATCTATTAATGCTAGGTAATCGTCAACTTTAGCGCTTGGTGGCAAAATGCTGATGTCGGAGTCATCTTGTACAAACATAAAAGTATTTTCTATTGCTTCTAGGTTTGCATCTGATTGCAGTGAAATCTCATAGGCAAAATAAAGGGTCTCGGCATCATAGTCACTTGCCGTAGGAAAGTTATCGATAATTGTTTCTATATGTTTAATTTCGCCGAGGCTGCTCAGAAATTTAATAAATGATAGGGGATCCATGCCATTTTTAAGGCAATCCGTAGATAAGCGAAGTGATATATGCCAAAACTTATCACTCGCTTCTTCATTTGCTTGTGCATTATCCGTTGTGATTTCAGCTATAGGGTCTTTTTCTGTAATTGTTTGATTACTGCTTTCACTTGCCCAAGGCATTAATGCCTCTAGTAAATCACTGTCAGTTTTTTGTAGGTCAGTTTGTGCATTAAATTCATCTAAAGTAACGCCAACTAGACTTTGAATATGATCGCGGCACTTAAAAATAATATCAATTAAAGCTTTTTCTACTGTTATTTCATTGTCCCTAGCACGATCGAGTACATTTTCGACTACATGGGTAAAGTTAACTATATGGTCCAAGCCAAAAATACCCGCAGAGCCTTTAATGGTGTGTGCAGAGCGAAATATTTCATTAAGCATTTCATCATCACATTCGCCCTCATCCATTTTTAGCAGTACATTCTCCATTGACTCTAGATGTTCTTGAGCCTCGACATAGAAAGTTTGTAATACGGCATCTAAGCTCATTGCTGATCCTCTCTTTCAATTGAGATCATTTCAAAGTCGATAAAGTAGCGATTAAGTTGAAATAAGTTACTGTAGTCAGTGACAGCCTCTCCTAAGCTTGTTATTTGGTAGTTGCTATTTTGCTCACTGATTATCTTCATCAGCATAATAAGTAGTTGTACACCTGCGGTATCAATTTCGGTGATACTTCCAAGTTGGAGTAGTGTTATTTCTTTCACTTTCAATTGCTGAAAGTACTCTTGGTAGACTTCCATCACGCAATAAATGGTGAGTTCACCACTAATGATGATCTCTGTACTGTTATCGCGCTTTTGGGTAATCTTTATATCAGCCATTATTTCTCAACTTTTGTTATCTTGCGCCACCTTGGCTGTGTATTGATACGCTATCTGCACAGGCGGTTAAGTAAGCATAGTCACTGCTTGCAACATTTGTTCGGGTTTAAAAGGCTTCACCATCCAAGCCTTAGCTCCTATCGCTTTACCTTGCTGTTTCATATCATCTGAGGCTTCAGTCGTAAGCATAATTATCGGAGTAAACTTATAAGCGGCCATTTGTTTAATCGCTTTAACCATATCTATGCCGCCCATATTTGGCATATTTACATCAGAGATGATTAAATGAATTTTTTTACCGTCGAGTTTAGTTAAGCCATCTTTGCCATCAACAGCTTCAATGACCTCATAACCAGCGCCTTTTAAAGTAATCGATACGACTTGTCTGATACTGGCTGAATCATCAACAATTAAAATTGTTTTACTCATTATTTACCTACCATTTATTTTATTAAGCGCGAAGTAAATAATCTTTTAGAAAAAGGTTATTTCATCATTTTTATTATCTTTAACTTGGTCACTACCATCATGAACGGCAACTTGCTCTAATGTGGTATAAGTCTGTTTAATATTATTAAGCCATTGGTCAATATCTACCGGAATAATCGCTTCTCCTTGGCTGAAGTTGTACTGACATTGTTGGTAATTAGGCGCCAGTTTATTCATATCGTCACAAACATGACCTAGTATTTGACTCACTCTATCTTGAAATTGTAAAGAGACCAGAACGTCATCTATTGCTAATTGAACCGTGGTGTTTTCTTGTTCAAGTTGATTGGCGCTGAGTATTATTTTTTCCCCAGCATTGCTGTAGTTCTCAATGACTTTTTTTATCGTTTCTTCGGCTTCATTAATGATCAAGGCATCTTGTTTGGTAAAGTCTTGGGTTTTCTCTAATGTGTTTTGCAGGGTCTCATTTACTTGTATAATTGTTTTAGTAATACGGGCGCCTGTTTCTCCAGAGCGAGTAGATAAGGTTCTAACTTCATCGGCAACAACAGCAAACCCTCGGCCCGCTTCCCCTGCACGTGCTGCTTCAATAGCAGCGTTAAGAGCTAGTAAATTGGTTTGTGACGCTATGCCGGCTACTTCATCGCCCATTTTTGAAAGCTCTTCAGCAATGGTCGATAAATTATTTATCTCACTTAATATTTGATCACGACCCACCATTGCGTCATGTAGCGATTGGATTATGGCATTAAGTGATTTTTCAGACTGACTGATAATATGTGTTAAACCACTTTCACCACTCATATCGCCAGAAGTTTCTTGTGATGTTTGAATTGCTTCGGCTAATTGGTCTTTGATTTGTGCAAAGTTTGTCGCTAATTGGTTGATATTATTATCGCCTTGCCCCCTAGCTAAATCGGTCTGACCAGCCCAAACTTCAATGATTTGATGCGCCAAATTTAGGTATTGCTCTAAGTGAATATTATCTTGGTTTTGGTTGGTAGATGACTGCTCAGCTTGTATTAGTTGTTGCTGATACGTTAAGTTGATTTTTCTTTGAAAAAAGAAACAAGCATAACAGGCTGCAATAACTGCTACACCAAGGGCAATTGCTATAAGCATACTTAATCCGGTATCAAGCAGGGCAAGTAATACAGAGGTTGTCAGAATGATAAAACTAACATTCAGTTTTTTTTGCATATCAGCTAGCATTGTTACTCCTAAAATGACTGCGTATTACTTCATATCACTTAATGGAAATAGCCATTAAATATTATAACGAAATAATTAAAAATTATAACGAAATAGTTGTGTTATAGATTAGCGTAGGCAATGAAATTGAATAAAACAAGAAAGGTAAGTTGCTGTGCGAACTAACTTTTGTGATTAAATTTTTTTGAGTTTTTAAGTTTTAGTGAGCGATAAAATATCAATAAATAAAATTAGTTAATTGATACTTTAATTGAGTATAATTCTGCGAGACATCTTCTGTCTACGTCAAATTAATTTCAGATTTTCACTTTAAAATGTGTTGTTTTTGGAATAACACATTGAGGTTCTTCACTTGAATAAATACTTATTATCACTTCTATTACTTGCCTTGCTCCTTCAAGGGTGTGGCGGCAGCTCTTCAGATATACCAACAGAGCCGGTAGAACCACAAGAATACACCTTCTTATTAACAGCACAATTGACTAATAATTGCGGTATAAAAAGCGCATTTACTGATGTTGAACTTTTACTGCAAGATGATACTTGGCAAACGCTAAATAGCTATAAACCAGATGAAAATGGTGTCATAAGTTTTGTCACTGACAGTGAATTTATCAACTATACTTTGGTCGCTAAAAACCAGCAGGGTAATGAGGCACAAGGCCTGAATGTGGTGAGTTTTTTTCAAGCCAATAGTGCCACACCATCACATTACCAAGCACAGTTTGATGAATCTCTTGATAATACGAGTTGTGAGTGTGTAACTCAAAATATTGAATTATCACATCGAACTTTTGATGCACAAACGTCTGTTACTAGCTCCTTAGGTGATGTTAGCTGGACACCTATAGATAGTAAGACTACTTTACTTGAAGGGATAAAGGTATGTAAGGCTATTGATGGAAATTGGCCGCTACATTCATTTACTGTTTCAGGTACAGATATAAACCAAAAATCTATTGTAGCAGGTGGATTTAAAGATGATTTTAGTGAAAATATTGATGGGGTATGGCTATTAACTGCTGATGAAGTAGCTGATATTGTTGACTTAGTTATGCCACACCAGGCATTTACTACCAGTCAAATTATTGATAACAGCAAGCATTTCTATACTGACGTTATTGAAGAGGATGAAAGCTTATCTATTTTTAATGCCCATATGCATGTTGGTAGAGCTTATTATCAATCACAAGCGAGTATTACCTTTGAGGAAAGTAGTTCAATTTTTGGTAGTTCAGTAATTAAAACTCATCAGCAAATAATTTCAACTGAAGCGGAAGAATCTTTTGCAGTAAAAGCCAGTGAGAAAAAGCCGGCCATAGATGATAGAAATTTTTCAGAAATCCAAGCTGATGGTCGTTATGATTACAGTGCCGTTAAGGGTTACCCAATGGCAAAAATTATTTTTACCTTCACGACTTATGAGCCAACGACTAAATTACTAATGCCAGCTAAGTGGACTTTCTATGGTCCAGAAAAAGGATTGTTAGCCATTAGTGCACCTCTGACAGGTTATGAAGAGTTCATTGATATTAATACTGACAAAAAATCCACTGATGTGCGATTAATTAAAAGTATGATCACTAATAATTATCAAGATTATATTAAGTATTATCAGAGCAATGATTCAACAGATATGAGTAATGAGTTTGTTAAAAAGCTCGATGAAGTAGAGATTAACATTAAGCTACATTAAACTTTTCAGAAATATGGAATGAAAAAAGCCTGCAATTGCAGGCTTTTTATTAGGGTAAATGACCCATATTCAAGAAAATTAATTACTCTTCAATAAAACGAATAGTGCCAGGATTTAGCAAGGTCGCTAAACGGTTAATTCGCTTGGTATTGGTTGTCGTATCAATAACATCAACACCTGGCAAACTTGGGTTTGCAATACTTACCCATAAGAAGTTAGCTGCATCTAAACCAATAAAGCTAATATTCTCTGTACCTGTGTCAGCAACACCAGTAGTGACAATAGCACCTGTAGTTGGGTTAAATTCATAAAGAGAACTTACTTCGTGATAGCTAGGAGTAAATATTGCTTGGCTAGCATAGAAATATCCTTTTTCTGGTGATACCACAACACTGGCTTTAATAAAGCTGGCAGTATTATCATCAATGTCACTAGCGTTAAGTACTTGGCTTACTTTGTAATCACCAGTGTTAATCTCTTCAATACGGCTCAATGATAACTCAGATGAACTGTAGCGACTTCGCGTAGTAATAAAAACTTTATCTTCATTAGCAACTAAGCTGTGTTCAAGCGGGTTAACACCTTCTAATGGAATTCCTTTAACATTATCATTAGCATTGGCATTAGTTTCAATTTCAGTATCCGTTGCGGTATCAAATACGGCAACATAGGCAGTGCCAGCGGTATAGGAGTCATTTTGTCTTTGCATGGCAATATATAACTTACCATCAGTAATTACTGCTGCGGCTGGGTTTGGTGTGCCACTACTGTTATCTGCATGTACGTAACTTGTTAAGTCTAATTCGCCAATTTTAAAGTTTGCTTCATCTTCGCGTCCTACTTGTGGATTCACAATCCAGACTTTACTTGAGCCATAACGCAATAAATAGGCTTTAGTTTCACTTAACGATACCAGTGCATAAGGGTTACGGCTCGTATCTCCAGCATCATTTGTTGAATAAGACCAAATAGCAGTATCACGACTTGCTACATCATTTGCATTATATTTTGTTATTTCGTCAATAAAGAAACGGCCAATATGAAATACATCACCTTTGTAACTACTTAAAGTGTAGTCAGAAGCGTCTTTTCTATAATAACCAGAAGCAACTTGCTGGCTTTTCGCATCAAGGTAGGCAACTTCTGAGTTAGAATAATCAGGAGCGATTGTTTGAACTACGGCAACAGATGGTGTGTCTTTAACATCTCCAACAGTGATACTTATTGCTAGTGCAGTGCTAAGGGCACCTTTGCCGTCATCAGTTGCTGTAATAGTTACGTTAAATGGACCGGTATCACCATTGTCAAAATCTGGCGCTACTTTAAAGCTTAAAGCTCCAGATTGTTCAAGGGTGAATAAAGCATTCGCTGCATCATTTAAGCTTAAGGTAATATTGTCATTGTTAACATCTGTTGCTGTGTACTGACCAACAGCTAAGGTGTTTTCAGCGACAACTGGCATTAAATCACCGGTTAATTCTGGGGCAGTGTTTTTATCATCAGAGCCACAACCGGTAAGAAGTGTTGCACTGATTGCTAAACTTAGTGGCAACAGCTTGTTTTTGAACTTAGGTAACATTTATATATCCTCTATAGAAAATTTTAATTGTATGCTTCGCCCTTGTGCTGGGCGGTTAGCGAGATCTTGATAGTGTTCATCAAATAGGTTGGCGCAGGTGAAATTGATGCTGTAGTTTTCAATACGCCAATGTAATGACAAGTCGGTAACAATTCGATTGGCAGGGTTACCGGTTTTATTTTGTTCATCATTCGTTTCAAACTGATTACTGCGGTTGAAATATAGTTCTTTATCAATATTGGTGTTTACTTTGATGGCTAAGGCGTCGCTTAGCTGATAACTCAGCGCAGCACTATATTGTTGGTGATAAATTCCGGGTAATTTTTTATTGTTAAAAGCAACGTATTCAGATTGGGTGTCACTATCAATCCAATGCGCTTGTAAAGAAACAGAGAGTTCTGAGGTGATTTTACTGCCCATTTGCAGCTCTAAACCCAAAAGCTCAGCATTACTAACATTGGTATAACTACCGGTGCCGCTTGAGTTAAAGATGGCGACAATAGAATTCTCTATGGATTGTTGGTAAACAGATGAAGAAACATCGAAGGACATTAAAGCGATAGTGTCATGATACTTTACCGATAAAGCGTAAGTTTCAGCTTCTTCTGGCAACAAGTTATCATTGCCTTTAAAAGCACCTCTATCACCAAAGAGTTCATACAAGGTAGGTGTTCTAACACCTTGGCTCCAATTAATAGACGTCTTTAATTTTTTATCACCATAGTTAAAGCCAAGTTCTTGGGTGTTGTATTGTTTTTTTGATTGCTCCTTTGACGGTGAAACTTGGTTTAAAGCAACATTACTATTGTCCTCAAATAACTGATTAGCCAAAAAGTAACTAGACAATGGCAAAGATTTACTTTGCCAAGAAAAGCGAGCGCCGACATTAATTTGTTGTTGTTTTGCTTCTATATCACAAGCACTGATGCCATTACATTCATTGGGTTTACCATTATGGCTACTAAAGGAGGTAAATATATTCTTGGTTGCATTGGCAAAAGGGCTAAAAGTAAAATTGCTAACAGTAAAGCTTGGTTTCAAGCCTAGATGTTGCTTATTAGTCTGATAGTCGTTGGTATTTTGCTGTGACTCATTTTGACTATCAAGGTAAAGCTCATCTTTGGTGTCGTTATAATATTCCACTTCAATGCTATCAAGGTATTCAATGTTACTTAACCAATTGTATTGCAAACCATATCTTAGGCTGTCCATTGAAATGTTGGAGCTATTCTCTGGTGAATTATTTTGGTAATTTGCTAAGCCTTTATCTTGCTTGTTGTAGGTCAGGTTAAGTCGTAGCTGGTGTTGATCTATTTGCGCACTATCGTTGACGAAGAGCGAGATTTTTTCAAAGGCATTATTTCTTAATGGCTCAGTAATTGATTGTGAAGGGTTTTCAAAACTTTGTGGCACTAAGTAATCATAATTATTATCGCTAGCTAAATAATTGCCACCAAAAGCTAAGCTGTGATGTTTAAAAGCAGTATTTTTAAGTACATTCAGCTCTTGGTAACCAAAAGAGCCGAAGGCAACACTGACTTTATTGGTATCATCACTGGGGTTATAAGTGTTTATTCTTATCACGCCGCCAATAGGTGTTGAGCCTGTACCAATGGCCTGGTTTTTACTGATTTCTATGCTTTCTATTTGCTCGGTTGGGATCTGATTAAGATCAAAACTACCAAACTGACTATCGTTGACTAACTGGCCGTCGATAAAAAATTGTACCTGTTTAGCACTAGAGCCACGAATAGAAATTGAAACAGGGTTGCCAACACCACTGATTTGTCTTATTTGAATACCGTTAACTTGTCCTAAAATATCAGACAAGCTTTGCGATGAGTCGATAAAGTCTTCACGGCGAAGCACTTGATAATTACTACTGGAAAACTCATGGTTACTGACTACTTCAATCACTTCTACATCTGCCGCTTGCTCTGTTGAATTTGCTAAAACGTGCTTAGAAAATAATAATTCAGAGCAAACCATGAAAGTGACTAACTTTACTTTCGTCATTGCTTTTTCTGGAGTGATTTTCATCTAGGTTTTGGCTACAGTTTTTTTAGCAAGTAAATGAGTCCGGGTCTTATCAATGGCTTTACACAAATCTTTTAGTGCCGTTAAGCTACGAATCGACATACGGTGCATGGCATCTGCATCAGGCTGTATTATTTGTTTATTGGCGACGGCAGGAATTATTGTCCAGTCTTGCCAGTTAAATCCTTCTCGTTCTTTTTGATTTTCCGACAGTGGCTGAATAATCAGTTGCACATCGGCGGGAAGTACTTGCTCAATGCTAATTTGAGGGTAGGGCGTTATCACCGGTTTAAATGGGTTGTTAACTTGGCAAACATTGAGGAACTGCTGGGGCCAACTGCCTTTTGCCACTGTGGTTAAAGGTCTAGACCAAAGCTCATAAAACCCTGTTATTTTGCTCTTATTTTGATAAGTTTTCTTTATTTGAGCTAGTTCATTCTCAAATTTTCTGGCAACTTGCTCCCCTTGCTGAGTATGACCCGTTAATTTCGCAAAATAACGCACCTCTTTAGCGATGTCCTCGAAGGTGTTAGGTTGAGAATAAACAATATTAAATCCCAATTGCTCTAGTCGGGCTAAATCATCACTGGGGTTACCACTTTTCCAAGCAATAATTAAATCAGGCTGAAGTTCGATAACTCGCTCTAGTTGTAAACGAACATAATTACCTATTCTCGGTATTTTCTTTGCCTGTTCAGGGAAGTCGGCAAAGGCTGTCGTACCAATAATCTGCTCGCCGGCGCCAACATCATAAAGCATTTCAACGATATGTGGGGCAAGAGCGATAATAGTAGGTTTACTTCGTTCTTTAACTAATTCAGCATAAGCAGAACTTGAAATTAAGAGTAAAAAATAAACTAGATAGGGTAATTTCATCGTGTTAATTCTATGTGTCAATTCTATGTGTTAATAAGTTATTGAGCTAACGTCTAAATGTTAACTCTGAGTATTGTCTAATGATTACGGGCTTTACCAATCAATGCCTTTTTGCGCTTTAATACCACTGTCAAAAGCATGTTTTATTGATTGAACTTCACTGACTGTATCGGCCAAATCAATAATAGCGCGATGACAAGCACGGCCAGTTATGATGACGTGTTGATGTTTAGGACGATTGTTTAAAGCCTCAATAACCTCATCTAAATCAAGGTATTTATACGACAACATATAAGTCATTTCATCAAGTAAGACCAAGTCAAGGTTAGTGTCGCTGAGCAATTTTTTACACTTGAGCCAAACTTGTTTTGCTGCGGTTATGTCTTTTTCTTTATCTTGAGTATTCCAAGTAAAACCGGTACCCATAACGCTAAATTTAACACCGGCATTTTCAAGTAATTGTCGCTCACCACAAGCCCATGTACCTTTAATAAACTGCGCAACGGCGGCATTAAGACCATGGCCGACAGCACGTGCGACTGTGCCAAAACCAGAAGTACTTTTGCCTTTACCATTGCCTGTTATAACAATAAGTAAGCCACGCTCTTCGGTTGCATTATCAATACGTGAGTCTACTTTATCTTTAAGCTTCTGCATTCGTTGTTTGTGTTTATCAGACATCTTGCTGTCAGTCATTTTTTCATCAGTCATAGGATTACCTCTGCTGTGGTAGTTTTGTTAAGTATCAGTTTATTAAGTATCAGTTTATTAAGTATTAGTTTATTAAGTATTAGTTTATGAAGTATTAGTTTATTAAAAATTGCTTTTTTAAACATTGATTTATTAAGTTATTGCACGTGTGCGATACATAATAAATAAGAAAAAGATACTGCCTAGTGCCGAGGTTATTATACCTACGGGGATTTCGGCGTGAGGCAGTGATGAGCGGGCAACCACATCGACCCAAATAAGGAATATGGCACCGACTAGCGCACTGCCTATGATTAACTTGAGGGTGGTTACGCCAATCAGCTGTCTAACAATATGAGGTATCATCAAACCGACAAAACCGATACCACCACAATAGGCAACAATCGTTGCTGTGAGGGCAGCACAAATGCCTAACATTAGTAAACGTAATTTATCAACATCAACCCCTAAACTGGCTGCACTCTCGTCACCGAGTAATAACGCATCTATTTGCCGGTGTAGTGCAATAACAGTGACTATGGCTACCACAAGCACACTCGCTATTACATAGAAGTTACTCATCTCAACGCGGGCTAAACTACCCATTAGCCAAAATATAACGCGGTTGGTAGCAAAAGGTTCACCGAAATACAGTATGAACTGAGTAATTGAGGCGAGCATAAACGATACGGCTACCCCAGCGAGTAAAAGCTGTTCCATGCGTTGTAGTACTTTAGCAATAAAAACTACTATGATGACTGAAAACAAAGCCCCTAGAAATGCAGCTAAAGGTAAGGCAATAGTAAGATTATCAGCCAGAGTTATATTGGCGATTGTAGCGCCTAAACCTGCGCCGGAAACAATACCAAACAAATATGGATCGGCAAGTGGGTTACGTGTAGTGTTTTGTAAAATAGCACCGGCAATTGCTAAGCCCATTCCCGCGACTAGTGCGACTAATACTCTTGGAATACGTACTTGCCATATAACCACATTTGCTATCGGATTTTGGCAAGTACTTACAAGGCAGGTTAGTAATTCTGATGAGTCGATATCAGCAGGGCCAAAGGTTATGGCCACCATTGCAGATAAAATGACTAAAGCGGTTAATGCTAACAAAATGGTAGAAACTTTATTCATCAAACGACTCCGAAACATGACTATTTTGTTCAGTGTCATCTTTCAAATAGAAAGATACTTGAATAGCGCCAGTTATCGCATCAATGCTTTGCTGACACGGTAAACCAAATACTTGGCTCAATTGCTTAGGTGTCAGTACTTCTTCGGGGCTGCCATCACAAATGAGCTGTCCTTGATTTAATAATAGTAGTCGTTGGCAGTATAAACTGGCCAAATTAAGATCATGAACGGTCATAATGACAGTGATATTTAGTTTGTTCACTAATTGCAAAACTTGATGTTGATAATAAACATCTAAATGATTGGTTGGCTCATCTAAGATCAAAATTTGACTAGCCTGTACTAGCGCTCTGGCAATTAATACCCGTTGTTGTTCGCCGCCAGATAACTGGTTAAAGTGATCATGTAGAGCATGGTCTAAGCCCACTTTTTTAAGTGCTAAACTAATTTGAGCTTTGTCGTGATCGCTGTCTAGTGAAAAGAGTGTTTTGTGCGGCAGTAAGCCCATCTTCATAACATCTTGCACTGATAAGGCAAAAATACTGTCGCTCTTTTGCATTACCACAGCAAAGTGCTGAGCAATTTCTTTGGCGCTAAATTGTGTAATAGCACGATTTTTTAACTGTATGTTACCGGTAATTTGAGAATTATTGAGGATATTCGCTTGATTAGTTAAACAACGCAGCAGGCTAGTTTTACCAGCGCCGTTTGGACCAATAATGCCGATCACTTCACCCTTGCGAACATTGAAGTTAATGTCTTGTAAGATGATTTTATTTTGAACCTGCCAGCGAAGCTGAGAGATAGTGATAAGTGTCGACATAAATAGACTCGTGTTTTCCCGCACGGTGATTAATAAATATAAAAGATAGTTTCTTGGTTAGCTATCTGACTTTGAAATAATATTTGATGTAAAAATAAATATCACTTCATTTACAGTTGCGGGTACAGTGATGGATTTACACCATCTTCATTAACACAAAGAAACCTTTAAGAGGGAGATTCTATATTGATTCAATAATATTAGCAAACTTTAGATGTTTAGATGGCTATTTGTTGTGCTTTTCTTCTATTGTACTTTAGTGCTTTGAGTTAATAGCTATAATTATGAACTCATCATAAAATGAATGATTTAGTCAAAAATAGAGTTAAAATAAATAATGTAAATGACAATGATTTTCACTTAAAAAAGAAATACTTAGTAACAGTAAGTTTTCATAATAATTCGATAAATCTTTATCCTTCTACTAGTCTTTAAGGCAACTGAATATCAGTTTTTATTAATCGATTATGTTGGGGTGTAAGATGAAAGGTAATGCAAAGGTTATAGCAAGCCTAAATGGCTTATTACACAATGAGTTAGCAGCTGTAGATCAATATTTCACTCATTCTAGAATGTATCAAGACTGGGGGTTAGATAAATTATTTGATCAACTAGATCATGAAATGCAAGAAGAGATCACACATGCTGATGCGTTAATAAAGCGTATATTATTTCTTGAAGGAACCCCTAATTTATCTGATCGACGTGACCTTCTCATTGGTAACGATGTGCCAAGCATGCTCAAGAATGATCTCATTCTTGAAATGGAAGTGGTTGCGGCACTAAAAGAAACTATCACCTTATGTGAAAGTGAAGGGGACTTTCAAAGTCGAGAAATATTAGAGAAACTTCTAGAAGATACGGAAGAAGATCATGTTTATTGGCTGGAAAAACAGCTAGGACTTATTGATAAAATAGGACTTCAAAACTATATACAATCACATATGGGCCAACACCTGCCAGGATAAGGGGAGTTAAAATGAAAGGTAACAAACAAGTTATTACATTACTCAATAGTGTCTTGGCAATTGAGTTAATCGCCATTAATCAATATTTTTTACATGCTCGCATGCATAAAAATTGGGGCTTGGATAAGCTAAATAAAGCCGATTATAAAATGTCTATTGAAAAAATGAAACAAGCGGATGACTTAATTGAACGTATTTTGTTTTTAGAAGGACTTCCCAATTTACAAGATTTAGGACGTTTACACATAGGTGAGCATACAGTAGAAATGTTGCAATCGAATATGGATTTAGAACATGTTTCTCGTAAGGCTTTGCAAACACTTATTGTTGAGAGTGAGAAGTTACAAGATTACATCAGCAGAGATTTAGCGGAAGACTTACTAGAGAATGTAGAAGAGCAAATTGACTGGATTGAGTCTCAACAATATATAATTGACCACGCAGGCATTGAAAATTACCTACAGTCTATGATGAGTTGATTTTACTTATTGAGCTGATATAGAGTAGCCTGGCTTTTACACCGACAATATAAGGTTAAAGCCTAAGCTACTTGCGGCTGTGCTTCAGCGATTTGTAGTAATTTTCTGTTGAGAACGCGTTTAGTACACTGGCAGCACTTACCGCATTGTGATCCTACACTAAGTGTTTTAGTAAGTTCTTTCATCGTCTCTGCGCCATTATCTATAGCAGATTCTATTTGTGTATCGGTCACACCATGGCAAATACAAACGTACATACAAGCAGCTCTTTAGTTGAAAAATAACTTCAAATTAATGATGCTTATAATAACCTTAATGATAACGATTATCAATAGTATTGTTTTCTAATGAAATTAGGGACTTACTTTATTTTCACTTTTTCTACTTCTGGAAGAGAGCCTTTTAGAAGGTTATTTTGTGTTATTGGTTTTACTTTCGGTGATAAAAGCTTTGTTAATGATAGGCCAATTTTTTACCTGCTGGTTAAAAAATCCGGAGTCTTGAAAAGCTTTAGTTATAGTGCCGCGTTGCCTGAGTATTGTCAGACCTTTTTGTAAAGCAATGAAGGTCTCTTTTCCTTTTGGGTGTTTTTTAGAAACAACAAAATGTCTACTATCGTTCAATGCGACTTTAACTCCTTTAATAGCGGTTATCTCGTATCCATTGCCTTTATAGGTAAAAGGTTGAGCTGAGGTAAAGGGAGCCAACATAATATCAACCCATTGCAAACTGACCAGTTTTGCCATTGAAAGCCACTCTTCTTCGTGGGCTAACGTTTTAGGGGATAATTGAGAAACAGTCTGCCAGTCAACATGCCAATTTTTATTAGAAATAATAGAAAGTTTCTTTAAATCGCTTAAGTTTTTAGTTGCTAAGGCTTTGTCGTTTTTTATTGAAGTATACATACCAGCCCAATACTCTCCCTTTCTGATAATGGCATCTGATACATAGACATCGTTAGCTATTTTACTGATATGAGAAAGCCATAAAGAATCAAAAGTAATCAGTAATAAACCTGACTGTAAAAGTTTTATATTTCTTGCGTCATAATTACCTAGGGTAAAGGTAAATTCAAGCGTTGATCCACCTAAGGCAAGTGCTTTTTGTACTAAGATAAACTCTACTACGTCTCTGTGTGAGTTCGGCCCGGAGAAGTTTTCAATATTTACTATTTTTTGCTCGCCAATTAGCTCTAGTGCGTGATGGTAAACATCTGTTTCTACAGTGATAGGTATTTTAGCCGGAGAAGACCATACAAGACATGTAGGGAGGATGTAGCTAATAAAAAGATATAAACAGCTACGCATAGAGGCGCCTAATCTAAGTTTGTTCGATTAAGTATAGTAGCTGTTTCTTTTAGGTGTAATAAAAAAGGAGCCTAAGCTCCTTTTTGTCATCGTATACTTAAGGTATTAATACCAAGTTGATTAAGTTCTTTCCCACTCAGCGAGAATTAAAAGGCTTAGAGGCAAGGCATTGATTGAAGAGAATGGTTATTCCCTTATCAAAATCAATAACGAAGCATGTAAGCCTTTTAAACTCGCCCTTTGGGAGCTTGCTCGATGCCCACTAACGTCGTTACATTTATTTGATTTAGAATGACTAGACCGAAACAAATTTGCCTTGTTATTGAACATCGAGCATAGCTCTGAGTTGGGAAGAAATTTAATCAAATTGGTATAACTACCAAATCTTAACGCGATTTTCTGGTGCTATATACATAGCATCGCCTTCTTTAACATCAAATGCATCGTAGAATTCATTCATGTTTGAAAGTGAGCCCAGTGCACGGAATTCCGCAGGGGAGTGTGGGTCTGTTGCAACTCGATTACGCATCGACTTTTCAACAATCTTAGCACGCCAAATTTGTGCGTAACCCATAAAGAATCGTTGATCGCCAGTTAAGCCATCAATAACGGGTGCATCTTTACCATTTAAAGAAGCTCTATAGGCTTTATACGCAATAGTCACACCTGATAAATCACCTATGTTCTCACCTAAGGTTAATTTACCATTTACTGTTAAGTCCTCAAAAACGTGATATTCATCATATTGTTCGACTAATGCTTTAGTTCGGCTTGAAAACTCAGCTAAATCTTGCTCAGTCCACCAGTTACGTAAGTTACCTTTAGCATCATATTTACTGCCTTGATCATCAAAGCCATGGCCCATTTCATGACCAATTACTGCACCAATGCCACCGTAGTTAACCGCATCATCTGCTTTCATATTAAAGAAAGGAGCTTGTAAAATTGCAGCAGGGAAAACAATTTCATTAACCGTAGGGTTATAATAAGCATTAACCGTTTGTGGTGTCATGCCCCATTCCCAGTTTTTAATTGGACCACCAAGCTTTGAAACTTCTTTATCATGAGACAGGCGTGAAGAACGTAGAATGTTACCGACTAAATCACTCGCATCAATACTAAGTCCCGAGTAATCTTCCCATCTATCAGGGTAACCAATCTTAGGAGTAAAAGCGGCTAACTTAACATGTGCTGCTTTTTTGGTATCTGCAGACATCCATTCAAGATCGTCAATGCTATTGCCATAAGATGAACGTAGGTTTTCAACTAACTGACTCATGCGTGATTTAGCTTGTGGGGTAAAGTGGCGACTAACATATACCTTGCCAATGACTTCACCTAAATTACTATTAACCACACCTACGCCACGTTTCCATTGTGGACGTTGTTCTTTACGACCGCTTAATTGTTTTGAATAAAAGTCAAAGTTTTCATTATCTATATCAGTAGTTAAGTAACCTGAAAAATGACTTAAACTATGAAATGTTAGATAAGTTTGCCAATCAGTTAATGACGTTTTTGCAAATATATCACCAAAACCAGTAACAAAATCAGGTTGATTAATTATGATGTCTTTTTGTGAGGCAACACCTTGAGCGGCAAGATACGCTGACCAATCAAAAGCACTTGTTAATTCATTTAATTGATTAACAGCAAATTTATTGTAACGTTTTACACTGTCTCGGCTTTGTACTTTTGTCCAGTGAAATTTCGCCAACTGTGTTTCTATATCCATAATTGTTTGTGCAGCTTGTTTACCATTTTTAAGGCCAGCTAAATCAAACATTTTTTCAATATGGGCAGTGTAACCAGCGCGTAATTTACTATAACGCTCTGTTTCATTGAAGTAATAATCTTTGTCAGGTAAGCCTAAACCACTTTGCCAAATATGCGTTGCATAACTGCTAGAGTCTTTTGCATCAACGCTTATGTAAAACGCTAAAGGACTACCAACACCTACGGCTTGATATTTACCAAAAAAGGCGGCTAATTCTGACTTATTATCAAGCTTGTTAATCGCATCAAAAATTGGCTGGATAGGTTGAGTACCTAAATTATTACGTTTTTCAGTATCCATATATGAGCGAAAGATATCTGCTACTTTTTGCTCATCAGTACCATTTTTTAGGTTTTTAGTTGCAGCAAGCTCTTCTATAATAGCTTTTACGTCATCATCGGCTTTGTCACGTAAATCATAAAATGAACCAATAGCGGTTTTATCGCCTGGGATATCGTGGCTTTTTAACCAGTTACCATTTACATAACGATAGAAGTTATCTTGTGGGCGAATGCTGTTGTCTAAATTTGCTTTTTCAATACCTGAAGCTAGCACCGTTTTTTGAGTCACTAATGGTGCGTTATTGCTGCTATCCGCTTGAGTTGTACAACCAGTCATTAGCAATAAAGATGAACATATTGCACTAGTAATAATTGCTTTCATGAAGTTTCCTTGTCAATAACTCACCGAGTGAGCATTGAAGAATTTGAAGTATAAATAATTTTATATTTTTAAGCATGCTATTACGCACGATTGCTCGATTCTACGGGGTATTTCGAAGGATTTCTAGCACGTGAAACATCTGTTTACATTTTTGTTTCAATTTGAAATGTGAGCCAAAAACATTAATTAATGATGAGTATAGCCAATACCTTGAACTTACTGGGTTAACAAGGTATTAACAATTAATGGGGCGCTGGTAACTTACTAAGCAGGCTCAGTAAGTTATAAGGTTTTACCATGGGGCAATACTGCATTAGAGAAAATAATACCGGCGACCAGGGACATAAAGATTAAGAATGTTTGTGAGCCTAAATCAGGTACGTTCAACATATTCTGCCCAGATATAGCACTATTTAAACCAATATAGACTTTTGACCCAGGTACAAGCACAACTAAACCAAGCAATCTTACAATACTTGAGGGTAAGTTCATCAAACGGGAGAATAAATTACTGTATAAGCCCAGTGCAAATGCACCGACAAAGGCACCCAAAGCCACGCCTAAGTAATTACTTGCCCAAATACTCACGCCAAAAGCAAGATAACCCGCAATCATACCCCAAGGTGCATCCTTTAATCTGACTTTGAACAGAATAACTAGGCTTGCTGATAAGGTTGTAACGGCAAGCCATGAGGTCCATACCGGCATGGTATCAGGGGGAACAAATACAGCTTGCCCCCATAATAGGTTACCAAGTGTCATGCCTAATACCGCACCAAAATAGAGTTTAAACAGAACCATTATACCGTCCATGATACGTGCAGTTCCTGACATTAAATGTCGTGCCGCAAGTTCTGATAAACCCACAGTTAATGATAAGCCAGGAATAAAAACAATGATGCTCGAGAGAATAACCATGGGGATATTAATACTGGGATCAAACATAGATATTGCTGAGGCGAGTAATGAGGCTGATATTGCTGATATAGGCTCTAGTAAATCGGACATACGTCGAGATTTTTCTGCCCATAATACAAACATAAAGGTAACCCAGCCCAAAATGGCCGACCAAAATACATCGTGCCAACTGGTATGCATTAACATAGCAAAAGCACCGCTAGATGCGCCAAAAGCTAAAAAGGATAAAAATGTGCCGTAAGGAGCTGGTTTATTTTTTACTTCAGCTAAACGCTCAATGGCTTCATCAAGAGTACGTTGGCCATTAATCAGTTCATCAACAAGTTCATCTATACGTGCTAAAGAGCCGAGATCAATATCACCAGGAGTTACCCGTACTAAATGATTATATTGCTGATCATCTTCATCATCAGATAAAATAAAAGTTAATGCGGTAGGTGTTATGATAAATGAAGCACGAATATCGAGAAATTTAGCAATAGATAAGAGGTTGTCTTCTAGGCGATAAGCAGTAGAGCCTAACTTATGTAAAGCTTTGCCTAATTTTATGATAAAGCGACGTTTTTGGTAGAAATTATCGGTTTGTTGCATTGCTATGTAAAATGGTAAGTTGCACTGTTTGCTATGTTAATCGATTTTGCCAAAACTGGGTATAAAAAATTACTTAAAAAATAAATAAAAGAGAAAAAAAATGACATTAATAATTATTTTAATCTGTGTTTTTTTAGCCGTTTTTTTAATGGTAACTTTAGGGGCGAAATTTGGTAAACCCATGACGGATGAACAGCAAGGGAAATATAGTAAAGTCATTACCGTTTTAGTATTTATCGCAATAGTCGGTGCAATTATCAAAACAATCCTTTAAACAGCATCAAACGACTTTATTGCCTATTAATCATCAGGTAAAATCTAGGTATTAAAGTTAATTTCATCGACAAAGAGAGCCCAAATGCAGCAACTGCCTAAACTCAATTTAAAAGACCAAGTATCAGCCCAAGAGTGGCAAATTCGCGTTGACTTAGCGGCATGTTATCGGTTGTTGCAAATGCACGGCTGGGATGATCTTATTCACACCCATATCTCTGCGCGTATTCCAGGTACTGAACATATTTTGATCAATGCATTTGGTTTAGCTTTTGAAGAGATAACCGCATCAAATTTAGTTAAAATTGATATCGACGGTAATATCATTGATAAAAATAGCCCGTTTGAAATAAACCCCGCTGGTTTTACTATCCATAGTGCAGTACATGAAGTACGCCATGATGATATCTGTGCATTACATATTCACACCAATGAAACAATTGCCGTAGCCAGCGTTGAGGAGGGCTTGTTACCCTTAAGCCAGTACTCAATGTTTGCCTTAGCATCAATGAGTTATCATGGTTATGAAGGCTTGGCTGTGAATGACGAAGAAAAGCTTAGGTTGCAAAGTGACTTAGGCGAGGCAAACTTTATGTTATTACGAAATCATGGTGCCTTAACCATGGGCAAAACCATAGGTGATGCTTTTATGCATATGTATGATTTAACACGAGCCTGTGAAATACAGCTACAAGTTATGGCTACAGGTATGAAACCTATTTATGCCCCGCAAAGTATTATTGATGGCATTAAAGCGCAAGCTAATATTGTGCATGATGGTGAAACTGGCGGCCAAAAAGCATGGCCAGCGATGCTACGTAGAGTCCACCGCAAGTATCCCAACTTCGATCAGTAGTCACGTTCTTTTTGCTGTATCGCTAAATTTATTCGTCAAATGTACTCATTGACTAACGTCAACTCCGTGCTTTTTCCTTTAACTTGAGCGATACATAGTCAAGAAAGGTGACTACTCTTTTGTGCATAATTATAAGATTTAACAAAAATATGAAATCGAGAGTTAGCTAAACAGATAGTTAACTTAATAAAGAATTAATTAGTCGAGAAAAATATGAAGATTACTCACGTTGAAATTTTTGATATTGAATGTCCAAAGCGAGCTGGTTGGAACCCTGTTTTTGTCCGTATACATACTGATGAAGGCATTACTGGTGTCGGTGAAGCGGGTTTAGCTTATGACTGGGGTCATAGCGCAGCAGCAGCCATGGTTAAAGAAATTAGTGAAGCGGTATTGATTGGTTTTAACCCTTTTAATACTGAGTTGTTATGGTCGCGCATGTTACGTGAAAGCTTTTGGGGCTTAGGCGGCGGACCTGTTTTATATTCTGCGATGAGCGCTATTGATACCGCGCTGTGGGATATTAAAGGTAAAGCTTTAGGTGTGCCGGTTTACCAATTACTTGGCGGTAAAGTAAATGATAAGTTACGTACCTATGCTAGCCAATTACAGTTTGATTGGGACACTGAAATCAAAAAACTCATTGAGCCAGAGCAATATGCTGAAGCGGCATTAAAAGCTGTAGCTGAAGGTTATGATGCCGTTAAGGTTGATCCTATTGTATATAATGCAGATGGCAGCTCTTCTTTTGATCGCACTAAATTATTTACTAAACCGCAAATGCGTTTATTTGGCAATAGATTACGTGCTATTCGTGATGCGGTAGGTGAAGATGTTGATATTATTTTTGAATCTCATTCATTAATGGGCGCAGCCTCAGCAATACAAATGGGCAGAATTGTTGAAGAAGTTGGCTGTATGATGTACGAAGAGCCGGTTAACTATTTAAACCCAGCAGTGCATAAGAAAGTATCTGATAACGTTAATGTACCTATTGCTGGTGGTGAGCGTTTGTATCATAGGTGGGATGTAAGACCTTACTTTGAAGATCAAAGCATTGATGTTTTACAACCTGATGTTGGCTTATGTGGTGGTTTCACTGAGTCGAAAAAGGTCTGTGATTATGCTGATGTTTACGATATTCGTATACAGGCACACGTATGTGGCGGTCCTGTTGCCACGGCAGCATCATTGCACTTAGAAACAGCTATTCCGAATTTCTTAATTCATGAGCATCATACCTATGCTACTAAAGACTGGAACAGAGAGTTGTGTTTACAAGACCCACAGCCAGTTGATGGTATCTTTCAAGTGACAGAAGTGCCGGGTATCGGCATTGAACTTAACGATGCGATTGTGAAAAAATCACCACACGTTACTGTCAAATAGATAGTTAAATAAAAAGTTAAGTAGCCAGCTTTATCTACTAACGTATAGCGTTAGACAGTTGATAAATACGAAGCGCATTGTGATAAAGCAATGCGTTTTTTTCATTTTCATTACACTGCTTTATTACCTCAGATCCAAGAATATCCAGCCAATAGTTTTCATAGTCTTTATTGCTTAACTCATTCTCGATATTACTACTGACCTTAGTCTCTACTTTACTCCCTGGCTTATTACCTAATTTTTTACCTAGTAAACACAACGGAAAGTTACTGGCTAGCATCACTCGCTCAACTGAAAAAGTTTTAAGGCAAAAGCTTGTTATTTTCGAAAACCACGACATTTTATATTGTCGGTCTTGCATCTCCCATCCTGAACATTTAATGAATACATTCGGATACTTGGCAATTTCAGTTATATGCTGCTGCCATAAACTCCAAGCATCACGGTTAATGTCTTTAGAGGATGCTTTAGGAGGGAAACCAGCATGATTGATGATAAAACGAAGTTGACTATTATTAGCGATGGTTTGTATTAATAACGGCATAACGTTAATCGCACTTTCATCAGCCAATGGTAACTGCAGCTCAAAAATAAAGTCGGTCACTTCATTTAGGCTAGCGAAATTTTGCTGTGAATTTTGATTGGCTAAAATAGTATAAGCTTGCTCATCAAAAATATGGCGAGCGCCAATCAAACTTTGACACAGCTGTAACCTTTTTAAGCTTGCTTGGAAGTACTCAGGTATTGCTAATAAATCTATACTGGCTATCGTTCTATTACTTTGACAATCCAAACTTTCGATATATTCAAGTTCGCGCCAAGGTTGAGTGTTATCAAAACCTGCTTCAATATGAATAAAGCCGGATAAATTAATTTTATTATTAACCAGCAAGGAATTATTTATTTCATCAATAGAAAAGTCCTGTTGGATAATCGACTTATCTGACCAAAAAGGCGGGTTTTGTGTTTTAAGCCAATGATAATCGCCACGTGAACGATTAAATAAATGTAGATGTGGGTCAATAATATTAACGGTCATAGCGCTTAACTCTTATATATTTAGTCCTTTAACAAAGAAGATTACTGCGCGGTATAACCGCCATCAATCACTTGTAAACTACCCGTGATAAACTTGGCTTTATCGGAAGCTAGAAACAGTACTAACTCAGCGACTTCTTCAGGCTGACCTAAGCGTTGCAACGGCTGTAATTTAGCTTCATCTTGATGTACTTCATTTAAATCAGCACCTGATTTTTGGCAATAGTTATCAATTGCTTGATGATACAAAGGGGTTTCAATAGTGCCAGGGCAAACGGCATTAGCACGAATATTAAAAGCGGCATAATCAAGTGCAGTTGTTTTTGCTATAGAAGCTAAGGCACTTTTACTTAAGTTATAGGCAAAGGAATTATGCTTGGCAATCAACGCTTGATCAGAAGCCATCAATAAAATTGCGCCATTATTATTCGCTTTCATTGAGGGTAATACGGCTTTTATAGCAGCATAGGCCCCCTTAACATTAATGTTAAATACTTTATCTAAATCGGCTTCACTGGTATTTTCAATATTGGCCGAGAAATGGATACCAGCATTTGAAACTAAAACATCTATGGTATGTTGTTTAGCTATCTCATTAATTATCTCGGTAACTTGGCTAACGTTAGTCACATCACATTGGCGAAAGTCACCAACTATAGAAGGAGATAAATCTAAATTAAAGACTAGGTAATTATTATCGACAAATAATTTTACAATGCTTAAGCCAATACCTGAGCTACCACCAGTGATCACACACACTTTTTTCATTTAATTTACCCAATTAACGTAATTATAATAAATGATACCTGTAAGCTTAGTTAACTTCCATAAAGTTCAGCTTCATTATGATTCGCTCCAATGACTTCTTTGTATAGTTTGAATGATAATGAGTATATAATATTGGCAATTAGATTAATGAGGTTTATCCATGAAAGCTTGTGGCGTAGAAATTAAAAGTAATGATGCAATAATTTGTATCATGTCAAAAGAAAACAACTTGTATGACATCCCGCATACCCGTGTACAAAAAATTAGTCTTGATAACGCTGGCGATGCAGAAGAAGTCAAAAAGTTTCAATTTACTTTTGCCAAGTTGATGGAAGATTACCAAGTTACTCATGTACAAATTAAAGGTCGAGCTTTAAAAGGGAAATTTTCCGGCGGACCTATTGGTTTTAAAATTGAAGCAGCAATTCAATTGATCAGCGATTTAGACGTTGAAATATTGTCAGGTAGTTTTATTAAGAAAGAACTATCAAAAAGTCAAATTGATATAGATTTTCGTGATACTGGTTTAAAGCAATATCAAGAAGAAGCGTTTACCACTGTATTTGCTTATTTAGAGTCTCAAAATAATGCTTATAGAGTACCAACTGAAAATAATAATCAAGCTGATTAAATATTATCGAGCTGTAATTCGTTTACACTTGAAGTAACTCACTTTCAAAGTGAGTACTGATAAAAATATGTTGAATATAAAAGCTTAGTGATTAAAGTCACTAAGCTTTTTTTATTATATACATAGCTAATAACGATACATTTAGTTATTAGCAGGTAACTACTTTATCTATGATAGAGCTAGGCTTTCCTAAGGTTGATAGTATAAAACAATGGGCTACGTGTAACTGTATGGAGATGAGCAACTAATTGTCTTAAGCCATTAGTTACTTCAAAAGGAACGAAATTCGTTCCTTTTTTTATTTCTGCTATTTAAAAACTGTTCATAACATGATTTAATCAAACACTTGTTTGAAAGTGTAGACGTCAGACCAGTTTGTCTTATCAAACCAAAAAATTAACCATTGGAGAATGTCATGCCAGAGTACAAAGCACCGATCAGAGATATTAAGTTTGTTATGCAAGAGTTGTTTGATTGCGATAATCATTATCAAAAATTAGGTTATGAAGACGCTAGTTTAGATATGGTTGATGCAATTATCAACGAGGCGGCAAAATTCACTGAGCAAGTTATTGCCCCTATCAATCAAAGTGGCGATGAACAAGGCTGTACTTGGAATGATGGTGAGGTTACAACACCTGACGGCTTTAAAGAAGCTTATCAGCAATATGTTGAAGGCGGCTGGCCAACATTAGCGCAAAATGTAGACTTTGGTGGACAAGGTTTACCACATTCACTCAATACCGCAATTACAGAGCTTTTCTCTAGTGCTAATCATAGCTTTGCTATGTACCCAGGTTTAAGTCATGGCGCGTTAGCGACCATTGAAGCTCATGGCAGTGAGCAACAAAAAAATCAGTTTATACCTAAGTTAGTTGAAGGTAGTTGGACTGGCACAATGTGCTTAACTGAAGCACATTGTGGTACAGATTTAGGCATGTTGCGCACTAAAGCCGAGTTAAATGATGACGGTAGTTACTCGTTAACAGGCTCAAAAATATTTATTTCTGCAGGTGAACATGATTTATCCGACAATATTGTCCATATTGTTATCGCAAGGATCCCAGGCTCTCCACAAGGCAGCAAAGGTATTTCGCTATTCATAGTGCCTAAATTTAATATTACCGATGATGGTGCTATTAGTGATCGTAATGCCGTTTCTTGTGGTTCAATTGAACATAAGATGGGTATCAATGCTAATGCAACGTGTGTGATCAATTTTGATGGCGCTAAAGGCTATTTAATTGGTGAAATAAACCGCGGTTTAAATTGCATGTTTACCTTTATGAATGTTGCCCGTTTAGGTGTGGCTACTGAAGGCGTTGCAGCAGCAGAAGCATCTTTTCAAGGCGCATTAGCTTATGCAAAAGATAGACTACAGATGCGCTCTTTATCAGGCGTAAAGAACCCTGACGGCCCAGCAGATGCAATCATAGTGCACCCAGATGTTCGTCGTATGCTGTTAACACAAAAATCTATTGCAGAAGGTGGTCGAGCACTCATTGCCTATTTAGCGCAGTTAGTTGATATCGGTCATGCTAGTACCTGTGAAGAAGAAAAAGCTGCAGCAGAAACAAAACTCGCTTTATTAACACCTATTGCCAAAGCTTTCCTTACTGAATTAGGTTTAGAGTGTACTAGCCATGGCGTACAAGTTTTTGGTGGTCACGGCTTCATTAAAGAGTGGGGCATGGAACAGCTAATGCGCGATACTAAAATTAGTTGTTTATATGAAGGCACTACGGGTATTCAAGCCTTAGATTTATTGGCTCGAAAAATATTAGGCTCTAAAGGTAAAATCCTTAAAGCGTTTGGTAGTGAAGTAACCAAGTTTTGTTTAGAGAATGCTGAAGACGACGCTATGCAAGAGTTCATCCAACCAATTATGAGCTTTGGTGGCGATTGGCAAAAAATGACAGAAAAAGTCGGTGAAAAGGCGATGCAAAATCCAGACGAGATTGGTGCAGCCTCGGTTGATTATTTGATGTACTCAGGTTATTTAACGCTGGCGTATTTCTGGGCAAAAATGGCGAAAGTTGCACAAGATAAACTTAGCCAGGGCACTGATGAAGAAGCCTTTTATCAAGCGAAGATTAAAACAGCACGTTTTTACTTTCAACGTATATTACCTAGAGCGAAAGGGCATGCCGCTTGTGTTGAAAATGGTGGTGAATCAATGATGGCACTTGATGCTGACGATTTTTCTTTCTAAGTACTTTCTTCCTAAGTATTAAGTCTGATTAGTTTTCGCTGTCTAATTAATATAAAGGCGCTTATCGAATAATTCGATAAGCGCCTTTTTGTTTATACAATCTTGTTTAAAATGTATTTAGACCATTAAAGACCTAATACTTGTTTACCTTGCTTGAACACTATATCTACAGGAATACTAGCCGCTTCTAAGCGGGCTAAATCAGCAGCAAGTGTTTCACCAATAACGCCACTCTCTTTCACTAAACTATCAACACCTTGATAATCACCATTACCTTGTAATGTTAGGATCAGTTTAGATAATGAGTCTATTGAAGCGGTCATTTTATCAACATTAATGCTATATAAACCTTGCTCATTACGTGTGAATGCACCGTTTTCTTGGAAGTAATTAAAACGTACCATGTTGGCTTTACCGTGTGCTGAACTTGCGCCAAAACGAATTGAGCGGAAAATTCCAGCCATAAAGGTGGTGTAATAATCTTCTAAGGTACCGTCAGTGATTGCGCCTTTATCAAGTAACTGGCGAATCATATATAAACCAAGAATATCAGCTTTGCCTTCTTCTAGTGCAGAGGCATGCTCTTTTAATGCTTGGCGAACGGGACCTAGACCATTAAGGGTGTTTTTAATGCCTAGGCCATGAGCAACTTCATGAAACATAGTATTAGCGAAGAAACCAGTGAAGGTTACGTTTTTACGTTGTTCAGGCACAATTAGCGTATCAGCAATAGGTAACATAATGGCATCAAACTTTGCACGCATGGCATTTTTCAACTGTAAGCGTCTAGTGCCTTTTTTAAGCTGTACTTCCTCATCATTGGGTAAGTTAATTGCAATCGTTTTACTACCCGCATTTGAGTGACCGGCATAATAAATAACGTCATAGGCATTTAGGTCAGCATCAGATCCTGGTACTTCAGCTTTATATTTCTTGGCTACCGGTAGGCCTTTTTGTAACTCAGGTAAAAATTGTGCGTATTTAGCCAACTTTTCACTCCAACTTTGATCCTTAATTAATACATAAGATTCAAAAGCTGCACGATAGCCATAGAGTTGGTCTTCATAGCTCTCTATAGGACCAATAACCACATCAATAGGGTTATTCTTCATATCCATCCAAACAAAGTCTGATGCTTGGTATTCATCCGTACGCAATGCTTGTGCGCGCATCGTTAAATAATTAGAAAATTCTTTATCATCGGCAAATTTTGATGCTTCATCAAGAATTGCCGCTGCGCGGTTCATTTTGTCATGATAAATTTCAGAGTAAGACACGCTCATTAACTTGCCTTCATTATCACGACGAACAACAGAGTAAAGACCCTTTTTATCGCTAAAGTCACTTTGCTCAAATTCAGCTTTAGTCATATCTGCTGGATAAAACTCAGCACCATGAGCTTTTGCTTTAGTTTGCGTTAAAAATATCTTATCACCATCAAGACGGTCCCAAGGACCATAGTTTATTTCAGCAAAACGTCTTACATTCTCATCACTAATACTGGCTAAAAAGCTTTCTTTATCTTGCGAGTAAGCTTGCAGCCAAAACAAATCGTCCATAATTTTAGAGGCGTCAATGAGCAGGACTAACATCTGTTTTTGATTAGCTGATAAATGACTTAAATCAGCGGTAAGCGTCACTTCTTTGTATATATTTAAACGGCTTTCAAAACCAGCGAGTAGTTCGGGTTGGCTTGCTTGTAGATGTTTTTCACTATCTTTGCTTACAGAGCTATTTTCTGAGGTATTGTTACACGCTGTTAATGTGGCACTCGCAAGTAACACTACCGCGGCTATTTTTGTTAGTTTTAATGCTTTCATAGGGTATCTCTATAGATAAGTTGCCTAGAGACTAAGAAAAAACATGCTCAAGTGCAATAGCAGGTAGTAAGAAAAGTTGATGAGTACTGTAAAGAAAATAATTTGTTCTAAGCAAGTGATAAATAGTGGAATATGGCTATAAAAAATGGGCATAAAAAAACCGACAAAAGTCGGTTTTTAAATGATTCACATAGAAAACTACATGAAGATCATTTCATAAAAGAATACAGTGAAAGCAAAAATTAAAGTGCTTTGATTGCTGCATTCAAACGGCTCTTAGAACGAGCTGCTTTGTTTTTATGAATAAGACCTTTACTTGCGTAACGATCTAAAATTGGTGTAGCAGCAGCAAATTCTTTTGTTGCTACTTCTTTGTCACCAGATTCAATTGCTGCTAATACTTTTTTAAGTAAAGTACGCATCATTGAACGACGACTTGCATTGTGTTGACGGCGCTTTTCAGATTGTCCTGCGCGCTTCTTAGCTTGCTTTGAGTTAGCCAAGGTGATCTCCTAAAAGATTGATTATAAGCTTAAATTTAAGGCGACGAAATATGCCTTTTTTTTCGCTGGTTGTCAAATGTTTTAACTGTTTAATTTTATCTTAAGGATAAAAAAGCAATTAAAAAAGAATATGGTTGATGTTTACGACTAAAGATCAGTCGATAGAACAAATCATGTTGTGAACAGAGCTAAGTATACATTGTTTAAATAACTAAAATCATCACATAATACATATTATTTATTTTTAGGTTACTTTCGTATGCAAGTAACTTTGGTTATACAGCCAAAACACACTAGGTATGGAGATTTTTTTTGAGCAAAAAGTTAATTAAATCAGGGCTGATTGTTAGCGTTATGACACTGATTTCTCGGGTATTAGGTTTAGTGCGTGATGTTGTTATTGCAAATGTCATGGGAACAGGTGTGATGGCTGATGTATTTTTATTCGCCAATAAAATCCCTAATTTTTTAAGAAGACTGTTTGCAGAAGGAGCATTTGCACAAGCATTTGTACCAGTGTTAAGTGAATTTCAAGTTAAAGATGAGCATGATGCACAAGAAAAGTCAGAGAAAAATAATCACGACCAAACGCGTTTATTAATCGCACAAGTATCCGGCACCCTAGGCGTAATTATTACCGGAGTAACCTTATTTGGTATGTTGGCGTCACCGCTATTTGTGATGCTTTTTGGTTTTGGTTGGTTTGTTGATTGGTTTAATGATGCCCCAGGTGGAGAGAAGTTCACCTTGGCAAGTAACCTTCTCAGTATCACTTTTCCTTATTTATGGTTTATCAGTTTTGCTGCACTTTCAGGAGCAATTCTTAATACCATGGGACGCTTTGCCGTCGCCGCTTTCACGCCTGTATTGCTCAATATTGCTATTATCAGCATGGCGATTTACGGGGCTCCTTATACGGAAAGTCCGGCTCATTCCTTAGCTTGGGGGGTGTTTTTAGGTGGTCTGATCCAATTTATCTTTCAAATCCCTTTTTTGTACAAAGCAGGCATGTTAGTTAAACCAACATGGGCTTGGCATAGTGAAGGTGTTAGTAAAATCCGTAAATTGATTGTGCCAGCATTATTTGGCGTATCAGTGACTCAAATTAATTTATTACTTGATACGTTAATCGCGAGTTTCTTAATTACAGGGTCAATCAGTTGGCTTTATTATGCTGACAGGTTACTTGAATTTCCTTTGGGTTTATTTGGTATTGGCATCGCTACAGTGGTATTGCCGAGTTTGGCAAAACTGCACAGTAAAAATAATCCTGCTGAGTTTAGCGCGACTCTTGATTGGGGAATTAGGGTCATCAGTCTATTTGGTTGGCCAGCACTTGCGGGTTTAATGGTACTAGCACAACCCATTATTATGGTGCTATTTATGCGAGGTGAATTTAGTCAAGATGATGTAATGCAAGTATCTATGGCACTTTTCGCTTATTTATCAGGCTTACTCAGCTTCATGTTTATAAAAATATTAGCGCCAGGGTATTATGCTCGTCAAGACACAAAAACACCGGTGAAAATTGGCATTAAAGCCATGGTGGCTAATATGGTTTTCAATTTAATGCTGGCACCCTTTTTAGGTTATGTAGGTCTTGCATTGGCAACGACACTTTCAGCCACATTGAATGCTTGGTTATTATACCGTGGTTTAAAAGCTCAAGGTGTTTATGAGTTATCAGTTAAAACACTCACTTTTATTGGTAAATTAGTGCTTAGTGCAGGTGTTATGGCTTTAGTCGTTTATCAGTTATCCAGTGACTTTGATGTTTGGTTAACGATGAGTTTCTTTGAACAAGTACAGCAACTAACTCTATGTATTATTGCGGGTGTTGCTAGCTATCTGGTCATGATTATTTTGTTAGGCGTACGATTAAATGACTTTAAAGTAATTAAGGGTGAAAAATAAGCGTAAATAAAGTGTTTACCCTGCTGATTATTCGCGCCCGCTGGTATATAATTTCCCGATTTATTTTATGCGAATGTCAAAGTTGATATTCGTTGTGGCTTAGTTAATGGCTTTTTTGAGTCATTTAGTGTGATAGTGAAGGGCAGAATAGTAGCTGATGCAGTTAGTTCGCGGTATACATAATATTCAATTAAAAGATCATGGTTGTGTATTAACGATTGGTAATTTTGATGGTGTGCATTTAGGGCACCAGCAAGTAATTAAGGCCTTAGTAAGTAAAGCTAAAGCATTAAATAGTGTTGCAGCCGTTTTAGTTTTTGAACCACAACCACAAGAGCTTTTTTCGCCTGAAACTGCGCCTGCTCGATTATGCCGTTTACGTGATAAATATAATTTATTAGCACAACTAGGCGTACAGCGACTAATTTGTGTCAACTTTTCCGTAAAGTTTGCTAATCAAAGTGCTCAGCATTTTATAGAACATTTATTGGTTAATAAATTAGGAATAAAGCACCTTATTGTCGGTGATGATTTTCATTTTGGTAAAAATCGTACTGGTAACTTCTCCATGTTATGTCAAGCCGGAGAGAAGTATGGTTTCGACGTTTCGGATACCACAAGTTATAAAATGGCCGATTGCCGCATTAGTTCCACCGTTATTCGTCAAGCATTAGAGCAAGACGATCTCGTGACAGTGAAACAGATGTTAGGTCGAGAATACTCGATAATTGGTCGGGTATTTCATGGTGATAAACGTGGTCGCCAATTGGGTTTTCCAACCGCCAATGTATTGCTTAAAAGGCGTGTGTCACCGCTAAGTGGTGTTTTTGCCGTGATGGTAAATACCAACATGGGCCAATTTAAAGGTGTTGCTAATATTGGTGCTAGGCCGACCATTAATGGCGTTAGGCAGCAACTCGAAGTACATATTTTTGATTTTGATGAAAGCTTGTACGGACAATGCATTGAAGTGATAGTGAAGAAAAAACTTCGCCCAGTGATCAAGTTCGACAGCCTTGAAGCGCTAACTGCGCAAATTCATCAAGATAGTGAACAAGCAAAACAAGTATTAGCATAAGGTTTTAAACGTAAGACTTTATACCCGCTCTACTTGAGATAAAGAAAAATAAACCAATCAAATAAACAGTTATAAATCGGGTTGATATTTATAGCGTTTTGTTAAATGTATCAGCCAACATAAACGGATAATGATTTAAATGAGTGATTACAAACAGACCTTGAACTTACCTGCCACCTCTTTCGCTATGAAAGGTAATATGGCTAACCGTGAACCTAACATGCTCAAAGATTGGGCTGCTAAAGATCTTTATGGCAAAATTCGTGAAGCCAAGAAAGGTAAAAAGTCATTTATTCTGCATGATGGCCCTCCTTATGCCAACGGTAATATTCACTTAGGCCATGCGGTTAATAAAATCTTAAAAGATATTATTGTTAAATCAAAAAACTTATCTGATTTCAACTCGCCTTTCGTCCCAGGTTGGGATTGTCACGGTTTACCGATTGAATTAATGGTTGAGAAAAAAGTCGGCAAACCAGGTCATAAGATCAGCGCTAGCGATTTCCGTCAAAAATGTCGTGAATATGCGGCTAAGCAAGTTAATGGTCAACGTGAAGATTTTAAACGTTTAGGTATTTTCGCGGATTGGGAAAAACCTTACTTAACTATGGATTTTGGTACTGAAGCCAATATTATCCGTTCGTTAGGTAAAATTGCTGAAAATGGACATTTACATCAAGGTTTTAAACCTGTGCATTGGTGTACTGATTGTGGTTCGTCTTTGGCTGAAGCTGAAGTTGAATATAAAGATAAACAATCACCAGCAATTGATGTGAAATTTGTTATTAGCGACGAATCCGTAGCAGATAAATTTTCTCACCCTGAAGGCCATAAAGGCGAAGGTGAAATCGGCGCTGTTATTTGGACAACAACACCTTGGACACTTCCTGCTAACCGTGCAATAGCAGTAAATGCTGATGTTGAATACACCTTAGTTCAATGTGAGCAGGAAGGTAAAAAACAACGTTTAATTATTGCTTCTGATTTAGTTACTACCTGTATGGATCGTTTCGGCTTTGATAAATACCATGCATTAGGTTTCTGTAAGGGTCAGGATTTAGAGCTAGTACAGTGTCAACATCCATTCTATGACTTTACTGTTCCTGTTGTTTTAGGTGAACATGTTACGACTGAATCTGGTACTGGTTGTGTGCATACTGCGCCAGGTCATGGTGTAGAAGATTTTGTTGTTGGTAAATTATATGACTTAGAAGTAGCTAACCCTGTTGGCGCTAACGGCGTATACCTTGAAGATACGCCATTACTTGCCGGCCAACATGTATTTAAAGCCAATGCTAGTGTGGTTGACTTGTTAAAAGAAAACGGTGCTTTAGTACATCATCATGCGTTAGACCATTCTTACCCGCATTGTTGGAGACATAAAACACCATTGATTTTCCGTGCTACGCCGCAGTGGTTTATCAGCATGGATAAAAAAGGTTTACGTCAAGATTCATTAAACGAAATCGAAAAAACGCAGTGGATCCCTGATTGGGGTCAACGTCGTATTGAATCTATGGTTGAAGGTCGTCCAGATTGGTGTATTTCACGTCAACGTACGTGGGGCGTGCCTATGGCATTATTCATTCATCAAGATTCGGGTGCATTACATCCTCGTAGCATTGAGCTTATTGAAGAAGTAGCCCTGCGCGTTGAAAAAGAAGGTATCCAAGCATGGTTCGATTTAGAGCCAAGTGAATTGATTGGTGATGACGCTAACGAATACATTAAAGTACCAGATACCTTAGATGTATGGTTTGATTCAGGTACTACCCATGAATCAGTTGTCAAAGCGCGTGAAGAATTTGACGGCATTGCTGACTTATATCTTGAAGGCTCAGATCAACATCGTGGTTGGTTTATGTCATCAATGATTTCATCAGTAGCAATGAATGGTGAAGCGCCATATAAACAAGTACTTACTCACGGTTTTGTGGTTGACGCTAAAGGTCACAAAATGTCTAAGTCGTTAGGTAATGTGATTACGCCAAAAGAAATTACTAACAACTTAGGTGCTGATATTTTACGTTTGTGGACAGCATCAGTTAACTACACGCAAGAAATAACTGCGGGTGATGAAATTTTCAAACGTCAAGCCGATGCATATCGTCGTATTCGTAATACATCACGTTTCTTATTATCTAACTTAACCGGTTTTGAGCCAGCTAATCACATGGTAGCGGTTGAAGATATGGTTGCCCTTGACCGCTGGGTTATCGATAAAGCAGCACGTCTACAAGAAGAAATTATTGCTGCTTATGATGAGTATGAGTTCCATGTAGTTGTTCATAAATTAATGAACTTCTGTACTAACGAGCTTGGTGGCTTCTACTTAGATATCATCAAAGATAGACAATACACAGCGAAGAGCGATTCAAATGCACGCCGTTCATGTCAAACAGCCATGTACTTAATTGCTGAAGCAATGACAGCATGGATGGCACCAATCTTATCATTTACTGCACAAGAAATTTGGCAAGCGCTACCTGCTCCTGCAAATGGCGAACGTGATGAGTTTGTTTTCACTGGTGTTTGGTTTGATGGCCTCACTAAACAAGAAGCTAAGCAAGAAGAAAGCACTGATTCAGTAGAAGAGCTTGGCAATGAATACTGGACTGAACTACTGACTGTTCGTGGTGAAGTAAACAAAGCGTTAGAGCAAGCAAGAAAGGATAAGTCTGTTGGTAAAGCACTAGAAGCACAGGTTACTTTATTCGCAACTAGCGATTTAGCCGCTAAATTAGCTAAATTGGGCGATGAACTTCGTTTTGTTTTAATTACCTCTAAAGCGACCATTGAAACAGTAACAATGGCACCAGAAAATGCGCTTGAAACTGAGATTGAAGGTTTATGGTTAACGGTTGCTCCAGCTGAAGGCGAAAAATGTGAGCGTTGTTGGCATGTAACTACAGACATTGGCACAAGCGAAGTACATCCAACATTATGTGGTCGTTGTATCACTAATATTGATGGTGCTGGTGAAACGAGACAATTTGCTTAAGTTAACTTAAGTAAATTCAGTTAAGTTCTCTAAAGTTAAACTCCTTAAGCGACTACACATATTTATGTCTAGTCGCTTAATTTATTGTAAATGGGAATTGTCATAAGTGAAAAAATTATTTAGCGAAACAGGCTTGAGTTGGTTATGGTTAACCTTGTTATGTTTAATCATTGATCAAGTCACTAAGCACTGGGTTGCCGGTACGTTTGATTACCGTGAAAGTCTTGCTGTATTACCCTTCTTCAATCTCACCTATGTGCATAATACGGGAGCAGCTTTTAGTTTTTTAGCTGACCAAGGTGGCTGGCAACGCTGGTTTTTCACTGCCATTGCCAGTATCGCCAGTATCGTTTTTCTCGTTTGGATGGCAAAAACACCTAAACAGCAGCGATTATTAAGTATTGCTTTTGCATTAATCTTAAGTGGCGCGGTAGGTAACTTAATAGATAGAGCATTATTTGGTTATGTTATCGACTTTCTCGATTTTCACTGGGCTGGCTATCACTTTGCCGCATTTAATATTGCCGATTCGGTTATTTTTATTGGCGCTGCATTAATGATTTTTGAATCCTTCACGAATAAAGAAGGTGATAAAGAGGCTAATCAAGAAGATCAGAATGATAAACAAAAAAATAAAACAAATAAGGTAGAGAGTGAATAATGACTGATTCAACACAAACGCAGATTCAAAGTGACTCAAGTATTCTTGTTCATATTACCATGAAGTTAAGTGACGGCTCTGCTGCTGACAGTACTAAGGTTAACAACAAACCAGCTAAAATCATCATGGGCGATAACAGTATTTCTCCTGCTTTTGAAGCCGAGCTTATTGGTATGGCTAAAGGTGATTCAAGAGAGTTTACCTTAGAAGCTAAAGATTCATTTGGCGAATCAAATCCAGACAATATCCATTATATGGGACTTGATAAGTTTTCGGCTGAAGTACCTGCAAAGGTCGGTAATATCATTACTTTTACTCAACCAGGTGGTGATTTACCCGGTATGATTAAAGAAATTAATGGTGATTCAGTGACTATTGATTTTAATCATCCGTTAGCAGGTCAAACAGTAACGTTTGTGATTGATCTTGTAGATATTATTTAAACTATCAATATTAACATGCCTATGTAGTTTACTCAGAACTATTTGTAAACGTCATCTTCGAAGTCTCTGATCGAAGATCCATTGATCTTTATACACTGGATGACGATCCTGAGGCAAGTGCATAGGCGTGAAAATTAATGTTCAGTAGACCTTAATCAGAAGGTCATTAAAGATAATTAAAAGATAAGTAAAAGGTAACTATAGTGAATTATTTGGCTCTTGATGCTTCAACAGAAGCATGTTCAGTAGCGTTACAAGCTAACGGAAAAGTGTACTCCCGTTATGAACTTTGCCCTCAATCGCACAGTTTACACTTACTGCCGATGATAGATGCAGTACTTTGTGAAGCAGGTATAAAACTAGCCGAGCTTGATGGCCTTATTTTTGGTCAAGGACCGGGCAGTTTTACCGGTGTTCGCATTGGTGTTGGTGTAGCTCAAGGTTTGGCTTTTTCGGCTAATTTACCAGTGGTAGGTGTTTCTAGCTTACAGGCTATGGCGCAACAGGCTTATATCAAACACGACGAAAAGAACGTTATTGCCGCAATAGATGCGCGTATGGCTGAAGTTTACAATGGCTATTTCGAGCTTGATGAAAATGGAATTATGCAAGCACAACAACCTGAAGCCGTAACACCGCCAGAGCATTTGGCAGCTCACCTTTCACCAGTAGTTACTGAGGCTTTTTATGCTGTTGGTACAGGTTGGGATGCGTACCCTGAAAAGCTAAGTGAAAAGCTAAGTGAAAAGCTAAGTGAAAACTCAGGTGAGCAATTATTAGCATTGAGAAGTAATGCAGCAAGTCCAGAGATATTGTTCCCTACCGCCGAAGCTATGTTGGCCATTGGCAAGGTAAAATTAGCCCAAGGGCAGGGTGTATCGGCAGAACATGCTCAACCAGTATACGTTCGAGATACAGTTTCTTGGAAAAAGCTTCCAGGGAAATAAGGGCAGAATATTATGGAAAACTCTTTAAAAGGTAAGCCAGCCAGCTTTTGGCAGAAATATCAGTTATATTTTCTTCTGGTTGCTGCCGTTATTATCAGACAGATCCCCATCGTTTCAATTCCACTTAAGTGGCTTGAGACCTATTTTCATGAAATTAGCCATGGTATTGCTGCATTGCTTACCGGTGGTGAAATCATCAATATTCAACTGTTTGCTACGGGCGCCGGTCTATGTACTACTCAAGGTGGCATAAGTTTCTTTATTACCTTCTTTGGTTATGCTGGTGCAACGCTGTGGGGCTGGTTAATATTCAAGTTGGCGAATAGTCACCAACGTACAGCACAGATTTTTTCTGGCGTGATGATCGTTTTACTGCTTACTTCAATCGTCTTGTGGGCACGAGATCTACTTACTATGATTATTATCGCAAGCTTAGCGGTGATGTTTGTATTCACGGTAAAAATGCGTAAATTATATTATCTACAACTGTTGTTGAAGTTCTTTGGTTTAAGTATTTTATTAAATAGTTTGTTTAGTCCAACCTACTTATTTGATGGTCGTGATTTAGGTGATGGTGCCGCTTTAGCATCAATGACCATGGTGCCTGAGTTAGTTTGGGTATTATTATGGTGCGTATTGGCGATTGTTGTCTTGTACTCATTGATTAAGAGTAATAAGAGTCTTCACTCTTATACCTAAGCGACTTCAAAATGCTCGTTTCAGGACGTATGAGCTATTCAGGATCAAGGCGTGTATTTTATTAATGGTTATTCCCTTAATGAACTACATAACGATGAACCTGATTTGCTCAGACGTCCCAGAGTGGCTGGTTTAGAAACGCTTTATACATCGTTATTGATTTCGACAATAGAATAACTATTATCTTCAATCAATGCTTTGCCTAAAGGCGTTTCTATTTCCAGCTGAATCCTGCATTTTGAAGTGGCTTGGGTATAAATATAATTTAACGTGAGTTTGTGACTTCGAAGCTGCAATCTAAAAGGTAGAATGCTATGACCGATAACAAAGAAATTGAAGAGCTTAGCTATCAATTAGATGACTTAACACTTACAGCATTAGCTTGTGGGGATAAAAACCATCAACCAGTGTTATGTTTACATGGTTACTTGGATAATGCAGCAAGCTTTGTACCTTTAATGCAACAAATAGAGAAAGAAAATCAATCACTGTCTAATAGGCGAATTATCGCGTTAGATTGGCCAGGCCACGGTCACTCAGATCACCGAAGTGTTGGCTCTCACTACCATTTCTTTGACTACGTGAGTGATTTGTTTGATTTATTCTCGCACAATAATTGGCAGTCAATCGACATCGTAGCTCACTCTATGGGAGCAATGATTGCTAGTGCATTCGCTGCCGCTTTTCCAGAAAAAGTAAAGTCACTAACGTTAATTGACTCCTTTGGTTTCATTTGTGCTCCAGCAGAGCAAGCGACTAATCAGCTTCGAAAAGGCATATTGAGTCGGGTGAAAACGGTTAAGTCTAGTCGAACTTTTACTGAAGAAATGGCGGTAAAAGCACGACTGCATGTTTCTGACTTAACTGAGGAACATGCACAGCTAATTGTAAAGAGATCATTAATTGAAGTTACAACTAAACTAAACAGTGCAGAAGCAGAGAATAACGATAGCGCTTCATACCGTTGGCGTTCCGATCCGAGTTTACGAACACTTTCACTTTATCGCCTAACCTTAGTACAAGCACAACAGTTGTTTAGCGATATAAAATGCCCCTTACAATTGATCTATGGTGATAAAGGTATGGAAATGGTAACAACAGGACTGGAAGACTTCTCTGCCACTGTTGATAACCTGACAATGACAAAACTTGCCGGTGGTCACCATGTTCATATGGAGCAAACGGAAGAATGTTCATCTTTACTGAGACATTTTTTCAGTAAAATTCAAACAAGCGTTTAAATTTGTGGCGCATTGCCCCAAAATTTGATAAAACAGTATGATTGAAATAAGCGTTGCTGAAAATAAAGTCATTATTAAAAAATATAGCAACATAATCACCTATTGAGGAAAGTCGTTGTGGAAAAAATTTGGTTAGAGAAAAGTTATCCTAGTGATGTGCCGTTTGAAATAGATGCAGATAAATATCCATCTATTGTGGCTATGTTCACAAAGTATTCTACAAAATTTAGTGATAAAACAGCTTTCATTAATATGGGCGCTTCAATTACTTATGAAGAGCTAAATGTTCAAGCAACCGCTTTTGCTGCTTACTTGCAGCAAGACTTAGGTTTAGTAAAAGGCGATAAATTCGCGATTATGGTGCCAAACTGCTTACAGTATCCTATCGCATTATTCGGTGCACTATTAGCGGGCCTTACAGTGGTTAACGTTAACCCACTTTACACTGCGCGTGAGTTAGAGCACCAGTTAAAAGATTCAGATACTAAAGCAATGTTAATTATTGAAAACTTTGCTCAAACCCTTGAGAAAGTGATTGATAAAACAGCAGTAAAACATGTCATTATGACATCGCTAGGTGATCGCTTAGGCTTAGTGAAAGGTACCGTGGTAAATTGTGTCGTTAAATACGTTAAAAAAATGGTACCTGCTTTTAATTTGCCCCATGCAGTACGTTTTAACACGGCATTATCGCGAGGCTTAGGACTTAAATTGTCGCCAGTAACGCTGTGCGGTGATGATCTTGCTTTCTTACAATATACCGGTGGCACAACTGGTTTATCAAAAGGTGCTATGTTAACCCACCGTAATATGGTTGCAAACTTACAACAAGCTAAAGCGGCTATTTGTCCTTTACTTGAAGAAGGCGGAGAGTTGGTGGTAACCGCTTTACCGCTTTATCATATCTTTGCCTTAACAGCGAATTGCTTAACCTTCTACACCATGGGTGGTACTAATTTATTAATCACCAACCCAAGAGATATGCCAAACTTTGTCAAAGAGTTATCAAAGTATCCATTTACCGCAATAACCGGCGTAAATACCTTATTTAATGGTTTATTGAATACACCAGGTTTTAATGACCTTAATTTTAGTACCTTAAAAATGTCTCTTGGCGGCGGTATGGCAGTTCAACGTCCAGTTGCAGAGCGTTGGCAACAAGTGACAGGTACTCGCTTGTTAGAAGGTTATGGTTTGACTGAATGTGCACCTTTAGTGACATTAAGCCCTCACAATCAGGTTGCCTATGACGGTACTATTGGTCTTCCAGCATCTTCAACTGATGTTAAAATCATGCGTGAAGATGGCAGTACTGCAGATATTGGTGAGTCTGGTGAGATGTGTGTAAAAGGGCCTCAGGTAATGAAAGGCTACTATAATTGTCCAGAAGCAACCGCTGAAGTATTAAAAGATGGCTGGTTTGCTACCGGTGATATCGCCATGATGAACGACCAAGGTTTCTTTACTATTGTTGATCGTAAAAAAGACATGATTATCGTCTCTGGCTTTAATGTTTATCCGAATGAAATTGAAGAAGTACTTGCCATGCATGACGGCGTTTTAGAATCTGCAGCTATTGGTGTTCCTCATGAGGTTTCAGGTGAAATAGTCAAAATCTTTGTAGTGAAAAAATCAGATGATTTAGATGAAGAGTCTTTGATAAAGCATTGTCGCGAAAACTTAACTAATTATAAAGTGCCAAAAATAGTTGAATTTCGTAATGAATTACCTAAAACCAATGTGGGAAAAATCTTAAGACGTGAATTGAGGTAATTTGATCGTCATCCTGAACATTCCGAAACCGTCATCCCGAACTCGTTTCGGGATCTCATGAGTGCGGCTTCTACCGTTTGAGGTACACCGTCATCCCTAACCCGTCATCCTGAATTTATTTCAGGATCAGGATCTAGATCTTGTGAGTGAGGCACTTACTGCTTGAGGTACTGAACAACTTCAGCATAACGGGGGACATTCGTCATCCCTAACACTGTCATCCTGAATTTATTTCAGGATCTAGATCTCATGAGTATGGCTCATACTGCTTGAGGTGCTGAAACGAGTTCAGCATGACGAGGACATCCGTCATCCAGAACTCCGTCATCCTGAATTTATTTCAGGATCTCATGCGTGTGGCTTCTAATGACGGTAGTGGTTCAGCATCACGTACTTCATCTCCAGAATATGCTCGTCAAGTTTAGCGAATATGATAAACTTAATTTAATTCCAGATGATTTAAAGTAAGTTGTTAACTATGGTCAGTTCACTGCAAAGTCGATTAAAACAAACCATTGTAAGTTTGCTTACAGCTAAACTGGCTGATGTTGGTATTAGTACTAAAATAGTTTACTTATTTGGCTCTTATGCTTCGGGTACCGCGACTAGCGAAAGCGATATTGATATCGCTGTGCTTGGTAATAAAAAAACCCCATCATTAGCAAGATGGAAAATACAATCTGAACTTGCAGATGCACTCGGTTTCGATGTTGATTTAGTTGATTTACTTTGTGCGTCAACTGTCATGCAAAACCAAATAATTCACCATGGCCTTTGTCTTTATGAAACTGAGAATTCAGCGGCTCTTTTTGAAATGCAAATAATGTCAATGTATCAACATTTGAATGATGAACGAGCTGACATTTTAGCTCAATTTATAAAGGGTTAGTAAATTATGGATGATGTTGTTATTAATAAATTGGCGACAATTGAGCGATGTTTGGTGCGAATTAAAGAGGTATACCAACAGGCTGGTGATCAATTTATGTCTGATTATACTCGCCAAGACTCGATTATATTAAACTTACAAAGAGCCTGTGAAGCGGCAATTGATTTAGCCAATTATATTAATAAATTAAAAAAACTGGGTATACCACAAAGTAGCAGAGACAGTTTTGAACTGTTGCAAAGAGCCGGTTTGTTACCACTAGAGATCAGTGATAACTTGAAAAAAATGGTAGGTTTGAGAAATATTGCAGTACATGACTACCAAGAGCTCAATCTTGATATTGTTAAATTTGTTGTTGAAAACCACCTAGTTGATTTTCAGCATTTTGGTAAAGCAATTAAGTCCTTATTACTTTAGTGTTTTACTCGTCATCCTGACAGGGACTTCGTCATCCCTAAGTCGTCATCCTGAATTTATTTCAGGATCCCATGAGTGAGGCACTTACTGCTTGAGGTGCTATCCGTCACCCTGAATTTATTTCAGGATCTCATGCGTGTGGCACATACTGCTTGAGGTGCTGAAACAAGTTCAGCATGACACCATCGTCATCCTGAATTTATTTCAGGATCTAGATCTCTTGAGTGTGGCACTTACTGCCTGAGGTGCTGAAACAAGTTCAGCATGACACCATCGTCATCCCGAACTCGTTTCGGGATCTCATGAGTGTGGTGTTTTTTAAACTTACAAAAGGATTTTGTAATGAAAGAGCCGTGTATCTATATCCTCACCAATAAACCATTGGGAACACTGTATATTGGTGTATCAAGTAATTTAATTCAAAGAATAGCGCAACATCAACAAGGCACATTCAAAGGCTTTAGCCATAAATATAACCTGAAGCAGCTTGTTTATTATGAGCAATTTGATTGTATGGATGATGCAATCTATCGCGAGAAACAGCTAAAAAATTGGCATAGACAATGGAAAGTGAACTTGATCACTGAGTTTAATCCCCAGTGGCAAGATTTAAGTGATTGTTTATGAATGTGGCATCCCGAATCCGTCATCCTGAATTCATTTCAGGATCTCATGAGTGCGGCACCTGCTGCTTGAGGTGCTGAAACGAGTTCAGCATGACATTATCGTCATCCCAAACTCCCACCCTGAACACGTCATCCTGAATTTATTTCAGGATCCCATGACTGTGGCACTTCCTGCTTGAGGTGCTGAAACGAGTTCAGCATGACGTTGTAGTTCAGCATGACATTATCGTCATCCCAAACTCCCACCCTGAACACGTCATCCTGAATTTATTTCGGGATCTCATACGTGTGGCACTTGCTGCTTGAGTTGCTGAAACAAGTTCAGCATGGTGCAGATGATTCAACATAACAGTACTGGTTCAGCCTGAGGGAAAGTTTTACAATTTCAGTTATCTTTTGTTATCGACAGCAATAGCTTATCTTGCTAACATCCCGAGCAATTATTTTATTCACAATACTGCAAAATCTTATGCGCAAAAATCATGGTTTTACGATGATCGAATTACTCATCGTTATTGTTATTTTAGGTTTGTTAGCTTCATTAGTTGCTCCTAAGTTTTTCTCACAACTAAGCACTGCCGAGCGAGGCATTGCGTCAGCACAAATGAATGCTTTTGAAACTGCGCTTGATACTTACCGATTAGATATGGGCAGCTATCCAGAAAAGTTAGAGCAACTTCGCAGCGGTGACCAACCTCGCTGGGACGGTCCTTACCTCCCTAAAGCTATTCCGATGGACCCTTGGGGAAATCCTTATATCTACACCACCCCAGGTGAAGAGGGAAACCCTTACAAAATTCAATCGTATGGCGCTGATGGTAAACAAGGCGGCACTGATAATAATGAAGACATTATTCATAAATAATCTCTGAATAATGGCGGCCAGAAAAACGTGAGTAAGCTAAGTAAGCAAGTTAAACAAATTAAGCAAATAAGCAATCTATGCAATTAAGCGAATTATTAGTTGAGCAGTTTCAAATAACTGCTCAAGATTTATCAAAAGCTGAAAGTTACCAAAAACGTTTTGGTGGCCGTTTAGAGCAAATTCTTGTCAACATGGGCAGCTTGCCTGATGATCAAATCGCTCAACTTTACAGTGACTATTTACAGTTACCGCTGTTGCAGTTAGAGCAGTTTCTCGATATTGAATTACCTCAAATTGATGATGAAGCATTAGCACTTTTATTAACTAATCAGTGGGTTCCTTTAGTCGTAGACGGAAATAATTGGCAATTTGCTTGCCGCTTCCCACTTGATTTAACTGTTAATGAATGGTTATCTCAACAAGATATACAGCCAACAGTTTTCCTTGCCAATGAATCAGATATTCAAGCGTTAACGGCAAAGTTCGAACAAAATAATACCAATGAAGAAGAACATGAACTTGTTGGTGATGAAGAAGAGCGCTTACGTGAACTAGCTAGTGAAGCGCCAACGGTTAACCTGCTTAATTCTTTAATTACACGAGCGCTACGTCAAGGGGCATCCGATATGCATCTTGAACCTTATCAAGGTCGCTATCGCGCGCGATTTCGTGTTGATGGTGTTTTGCATGAAGCTGAAATGTTATCACCGCGCATGCAGTTACCCATTGTTACTCGCCTTAAGATCTTGTCCGGCATGGATATTGCTGAAAAACGTCGTCCACAAGATGGCAAAATAGAAATGAAAATTGCCAACCAAGAACTTGATATTCGAGTGTCGGCACTGCCGCTTAATGATGGCGAATCCATGGTGATGCGTTTTTTACGTAAAGATAACGTGCAATACGATATGTCGGTATTGGGATTATCCAGTGATATTGAAGCCTTGATCCGAGAAGATATTAAAACTACCTCAGGCGTTGTTTTACTAACAGGCCCAACTGGCTCGGGTAAAACCACCACACTTTATACTTTTTTAAATGCATTAAATGATGATGATGTAAAAATCATTACCCTGGAAGATCCCGTTGAATATCAATTACCCGGTATCAATCAGGTGCAAGTTAACAGTGATATAGGTTTTGATTTCTCTGCTGGTTTACGTTCAATTGTTCGACAAGATCCTGACATTATCATGTTAGGTGAAATTCGAGATAAAGAAACCGCTCAAATTGCATTACAGTCAGCACTAACAGGTCATTTAGTTTTCTCAACCGTGCATACTAATGATGCAGCCAGTGCTTATACGCGTTTGCTTGATTTAGGCGTAGAAGAGTTTTTGCTTAACGCCGCTTTGGTTTCTATTGTCGCACAACGTTTAGCGCGTAAAATTTGTCAGCATTGTTCAGTGCCTGCAGCAGATGCAGAGCAACTTATTGAAAAGTATCAACTACAAGACCTAGCTGATAAATTTGATTTAGCTGAAATTAAGCTGAGCAAAGGTACCGGTTGTGATAAGTGCGGCAATTCAGGCTACAAAGGCCGTATGGCAGTAATTGAATATTTAAACTGTGATGATGCTATCAAAGCGATGCCAAAAGATTCTGATTTTATTCCTAAAGCCAAACTGCATAATAAAGAGTTAAATCGACGTACTTTACTGGAAGATGGTTTTTATAAAGCAATTTTAGGTTTAACAACCATTGACGAAGTGGTTCGGATAGCAGGTTAATGGCAACTTACCTTTATAAAGCTTATGATAAATCGGGCGCTAAAACTGATGGGCAAATAGAAGCCAATGATCAGGTCATCGCTTTAGCCGAGCTTAAAAAACAAGGTTTATTGCCCAGCGAAATTAAAGAGTTTAAAGTCGCAGGTAATAGCGCTTTCAGCTTTAATCAAAAAGTATCACTAAGCGAACTCGAGTTTTTAACAGCAGAACTTAGCTTATTGCTTGAATCGGGTGTCCGCATCGATAAAGGCATCGATATAATCAAACGCACTAAAGCAAAACCGGCTTTAGCTAAATTACTGACTGATATCAGCAATGGTATAAAAAAAGGTCAAAGTTTATCGGAGGCCTTTCGTGAGCACGATGATGTTTTTGACAACCTTTATTGTAACTTAATCGAGTTAGGTGAAGCCTCAGGTAACTTAAGTGAAATTTTTGCTGATTTAGCTAAAGATTTAAAATTTAAACGTGAACTGCAACGTAAAATAATTAGCTCATTGGCTTATCCTTTAGTGATATTTTTTGTTTGTATTTTAAGTATATTCTTCATTTTTAATTTTATTATTCCAAAAATGTCGGCAATGTTTACTGACGTAGAAGCACTACCTTGGTATACAAGCGCCATGTTGACCACAAGTGAATGGATGATAAATTACCAAGGTTTCTTAATCATAGGCATTATCCTCTCAATCATTGGTTTAATTAAGGCCAGTAAGCAACCAGCTTTTGTGCAATGGTGGCAAAATACCAGCTTAAAACTCCCTGTCATTGGCCATGCGGTTAAAACTGTTGAGCGTATTCGCTTTAATAGCGGTCTAGCTATGATGGTAAAAGCTGGCGTGCCAATTGACAAAGCACTTGGTTTATCTGCAGGTAATATTAAAAATCACACTTTAAGACGCGAAATGGACATTGCTAAAAATAAAGTAAAAGCTGGTAGTGCGTTAACACCTGCGTTAAAACAAACCTCAATCTACCCAGATTTCTTTATTTCCTTATTAGAGGTAGGTGAAGAGTCAGGTAATTTAGAGCGCGTTTTTGATGAAATAGCCAACCGTTCACGCCAAGAATTTGAAAGTTGGACTGAGCGCATGACCACCTTACTTGAACCTTTAATGATTTTATTTATGGGCGGTTTCGTTGGAGGAGTGGTTGTAGTAATGCTGCTTAGTATGGTCTCTATTAATGAGATAGGGATGTAACCCCGATGCTAATTATGTCATTCCCGAAGTGTCATGTCGGGAATCTATGTCAATTAATAGCTAGACCGTCAATGAAAACACCATGAGGATATCTGGTGCTGAATAATTATAAGCGTAATACCTAATGAATATACATCAGGTTAAAGATAGTGGTTTCACCTTAATTGAGTTAATGGTGGTGATGTCAATCGTGGCATTGCTAATGACGATGGTCGGGCCATTAGCAATTAATGCGGTTGACAAAGCGAATGCGAAACAAGAAATGTTAACCATGAAAAATTGGTTAAGAAAAATTAGCTATCGTGCTTTTACTACCGGTAATAGCTATCAATTAAAATTAGCCGGCAAGAAAGCAGAGCTTTTTCTTACGTTAAATAATAACATTCGAGAAGATGAACGACCAAACTCAGCATTAATTACTCATAATTTTGAAACATTATTTTTTCAACCGCAAATACTCACTTATAGCGCTAAAGGTTTTGTTAGCCCAACCTTTGTTGAAGGTACTTATCGTGATAAGAAATTGCAATTAGATTTGAATGCCTGGGTAAATGGAGCAACACCAGTAGTTGAAATTATGAGAACAATAACACCATGAAAAAACTCGCTACATCATCACGCGTTTCAACTGGTAGGAACTCAGGGTTCACCTTAATTGAGGTCATGGTTGCTTCAGTGATTCTATTTTCAGTTATTGCTACTGTTTCGATGATATATAGCGGTGCTTTTATTAGTAGCGAAAAAGCCAATAATCATATTAATCTTTCTGCGGTTTTACCATCTGTACTTGCCACAATCCGGCAAGATATTCGCTCGCAAGGAAACGTTAATATTTCTCAACTTAAGCAACAATCTTCAACTTGGCAAGTTAATTACCATTGGCAAGCAGATTTAATAGAACAAAAATCAGCACCAGAAAAGTTTGATGTTGATTCGGGAAAACTTGTCACACCTCCAGCAAAATATAAATTATGGCAAGTGGTATTAATACTTGAACGAAATGGTGTAACTAAACAATACCAGTTTAATGAACTAAGTTGGACCGATGAATAAGTTGAAGACAAATCACTCAAGAATGCTGACAAAATCAATTCATCATAGCGGTTTTACCCTTATAGAGTTGATGATTTCAATCTCTATATTGAGCTTATTGCTTTTTACTGGCTCTTATACCTACAGTTTAATGTCTGAGCGGTGGAATAAAGAATTAGGTCAGTTTGCTAAATCAGCACAAAATGGTAAACATTTATTGGTGTTACAACGAATGCTTGAGGGTGTGCAAACGTTCGTTGTGGTTGATGAAGAGCAAAAGCCTTCTTTTTTCTTTATAGGTGATAAAAATAGCCTACTTGCCGTTAGTCGATCAGGGCTTTTTAGTGACGATTATCCTGAAATATTTCGTTTAACTACAATAGAAAAAGAAAACGGTAAAGTTGATTTGTTTTATCAATCATTATCTACTCAAAATTTTTTACTTACGGGTACAAATCAAAACATCGAATTTACCAAACAACTAATACTTTTTTCAGATTTAGATCGCGTGAGTTTTAACTATTTTGGCTGGTCCAGTTTTATTGATAAAAATTTAGAAAGTGACGAAAAAAAACACAAACAATGGTTTGAACGGTTTTCAGGTATTGATAATCAAATTATGCCGGAAGTGTTTAATCTTACATTAGTCAATTCTGGACAAGAACTGAGCTTCTCTATACCTTTAGATACAAACTCTGAACGCTGGTTATCACCTTATATGGGGGATAACTAATGTCATTGTTGAGCCAATACTCTTATCTACCTCAAAAACAGCAAGGTATTGCCTTAATTCAAGTCCTATTGATAACTGCAATATTATCGATTTTGGCGGTTTATTTAACTAACACAGCAAAAGAACAAGTGAAAATAGCACAATGGACTAATGATAAATCACAGGCATTAGTCAATTTACATAGTGCTGAAGCACGATTGATTTTTAGTTTGTTAACACAACGAAAAATAGTCACATCACAAAATAACGCTAATGGTAAAAGTAACGCAGTAGGGGATATTTTAGGGAGTAGTGTAGAGAGCATAACTCAGCGCTGGAATTTTTTCGCCAAGCCATTTTATCTATCTGAGCAAGTAATGGTAGCTATTCAAGATCAGGCTGGACTGGTACATGCGCAATATCCTGACCGAGATGTTTTGGATAAACTGTTTGTTGAGCAAGGGCTGGGTATGGTAGAGGTGAATGAACTTATTGATAACTTGTTAGATTGGCAGGATCTTGATAGTATCTCCCGAGCTAATGGTGCAGAGACGTCAGCTTATGCGGGGTTAATTCGTAATGGTGCTATACCAGATGTACATGATTTTAGTTTTATTAAAAAAATAACGCCTGAGCTGCTTGAGTTATTACTAAAAACCACCACTATCTATCGGCAAGGTCCGTTTAACCCAACCAATGTACCAACTGAGCTTTTGTATGCACTCACTAACGAAAATGTAGCAAAGCAGGTCATATTGTTAAGAGAGAATGGCCAATTAACAAAAACAAATTTTAGCCAGTTAACGGGTATCGTTGAAGATGATGATACTTTTTTTTATCCATCTAACTTCTTATCAATAAAATTAACCAGTAAAGTTGGTGAGTCGAAAGTACAAAAAGAAATGACAATACAAGTAATACCTTATGCAAAGGCTGATCAGTCACCTATTAATTTTTTTTCTAATCGTGGTTAAATTGTGAAAACAGAATCTTTATTATCAAACGATGCCGCTGAAATACAACAAAGTTTACTCACTAATACTTTGCCTAAAAGCTTCAAACAATTATTATCTACCTTTGGCGGTTATTATAACGGTCAAATGTACCGTTTTTCTTTAGATGCCGAGCAAAAATTAACCTTACAGCTGGTAAAGCAAAATGATTTTTCGGCGCTAATCGTTATTGTGGCTCGTCAATTTTATCACGAGCAAGCCAAAACTTATCCGATTGAAAATAAAACTGAGCTTAAAAAGCTATTGGCGTTAGAATTTTCTGACAACGAAAATACCTATTATCACTTGTGGGGATATAAAGAAGGTACGAGCCAAGTCAATATTTGGCAATATAATCTACAAGTACCCTCAGCGTTGTTGAAATTGCCAGAGACATTACTACTCGCATTAACCGCCAAAGAAAACCAAGTTATTGAAATAAATAATAGCGAGCATAAAAAACAGTCACTATTCGTCGGCCGCTCTGGTGATTTAATTTATTCGATAATAAAAAACTCAGTGATCAACTCAAGTCAGCTGTTTGCCATGTCGATAGGTATTGGAAAAACGCCACAAGACCGTATTGTTGCAGTAAATGATAACGCTGAACAACTAGCGAGTGGCATAAAGCAATTGTCTTTGCCAATTATTAGCGCTTTTATTCAAAAGCCTAAAGTCGAAAGTAGACTACAACTATTAAAAAACATCGCCTTGCCATTTTTTATCGTTCTGGGTCTTTATTTTTCTGCAAGCAGTGTTTTTTTAACGTACAAACAACAGAACTTACAGCAAAGTTTAGCGAGTCAAAGCAGTGAAGTTTCAGTTGCGTTAGAGCGACAGCAAGCTTTTGATCAGCAACTGACACGGTATTCACAACTACAAACGTTTTTAAGTAGTCAGCAAGCTAGTTCGCCCTTATGGTTCGTGATGGCCGATTTATTCCCCCAAGCAAAATTTACCAATATTCGTATTGCGGCTAACCGTTTTGTTATTAGAGGTTCTACCGAAAAAGCGACTGACTTGCTTGAACTACTGAGTAACATGCCGCAAGTAATCGATGCAAAATTTGACTTTCCTACCAGAAATAGCCGGAATCAAGAAGTATTCGTTATTAGTTTTAACTTATTACCGTTACAAGATGAAAGCGAAGCGATAAAGTTGGCAAATGGGCTAATGTCTAACAAGGCAAACAGTAAGACAAACAATGTAATACAGAACAAGGAACGTAATAATGGCTGAACTTAAACAACATGCTTGGTTATTGTCCCTAGTCGCAATATTGATTATTGCTAAATTTATTGTTGTCCCGGTATTTGACTGGCAAGCCGAAATATTGGCTGAAATAACTTTATTAGAAAAACAACAAAGTAAAATAACGAAAGTATTAGGACAGAAAAATAATACTACTAGTGCAAATAGTGGGTTAATGGCGGCATTAAAACAGGCAGAAGGCTTGTTCTTTCCGTTTAAAACAGAAACCAGTTTTAAATTAACCCAACAGAAAATGTTAGAAGTTCTATTGGCTAAATATGATATAAGATCGCAACATATAGGCTGGCAAACAGCAACAAACTTTAAAGAGCTGGCAGTGATACGTTACCCAATACAATTACGCTTCACGGGTAAAACCAAAGATGTCATTGATTTTATGGTGGCACTAGAAGCTAAAAATGAACTTATAGAAATTAACGATTTTAATTTGTCACTAAAAAGGCAATCAGAACAACGCTTAGGTAATATCAATGGTCGGTTGACTTTACATTTTTTTGTTAATGAAGCAGCAATGAATATTTCTCAAGAAAGTACGGTAAGTGGGGAATCATCATAATGGTAACGGAATTTAAAAGACTATTAAGCAATAAGTTGAGTATTGCTGTTATGGCATTAACTTTATTTTGGTTAATTGCAGATGGTACAACTCGTTTAACCTCACAAAATATAGTTCATAAGCAAAGTGATGAGCTAACTGAGATAACTCCGCTAGTGTTTCCTCAATTAACGACTAATCTAGTTGAGCAATTAAATTCAGCGTACCAACAATATAACGTTGATAAAGACCCCCTCTTAGACTCGCAAACAGGTTTGTCAGCAGCAGAGCAAGCTAAACAGCAAGGTGAATTAACTTCTGTTTTTATCGATGATAATAAATTAGAACTTAAAGCCATTATTGTAAACAAAGGCATAAACCAGAATGATGCCGATACCAAAGCTTTAATATTAACTAGTAAGATTAAATCTGGTGAGCAACAAATTGAAAAGTTTAATAATAACAGCCAAGTATACGGTTATCTCTTAGTTATAAAAAACAATACTCAAGTGATATTAACTAAGCAACAGCCACAAGGGTTACAAAAAATAATATTGACTATGTATTAAAGACAGCTTTTTGAAAAGTAAAAGCGAAAATAAAAGTGTCAGGCAGTAGGGGAAAGTGGTAAAACGTTTACCTGATCTAAAACTTACAGCGCTAACTATTAAAAATAACTAAATGAAAAAAATAACTCCAATGACTCAAATAAAAAACTTCAGCCTCGGCTTTATTATCGCAATAACCTTAAGTGCTTGCGCCAGCAACTCGGAAGATAAATTTACCCCGAATAAATCCTATTTGCAACAACCAACGGCGGAACAAGGTGAGTCAAAAGTTAACAAGCTAAGCATTATTAACGCTGACTCTTTGACCACAACGCAACAAAGTGAAGAGTCGTTAGGTATGACCTACCTAAGTCCGTTAGCGAGCCAAACAAGTAATACTAAAAAAACGGTAAACCTGACTGAAAAATTTAGTGATAGTAAGTTAGTGCAGTTAACTGCAGATAACTTACCATTAAAAGACTATCTGCATTACGTCATGGGCGACTTACTTGGCTTGAGCTATATCTTGGGGGAGAAAGTACAGGCGGACAATAAAGCGGTTACCTTGAACCTGCAACAAGATATTAGTCAGCGTAAATTATTCACCGTCAGTGAAGGTTTATTAGCTGAGCGTGGTTATGTCATTCGTTTAGATGACGGTATTTATTATATTCACCAAGCGGAGGGAACCGGCGCTAAAGGCGAAGTGGCTTACGGTTATGGTAATAAAGTTGAGAATGTTCCTAATACCTCTTTAAATATTATTCAATTCGTTCCTTTTGTTTATGGTTATCAAGGGCAGTTGCAGCGTTCTATTACAGCATTGGCTTCGGTTAAGGTGACGGCGGACATAGCTCGTAGTTTGTTTATTATCAAAGGCAAACAGCGAGAAGTTATTAAAGCCCTCGATTTTATTGCTTTGATGGATACGCCTGCTCTACGAGATAGACAAATAGGCGTATTTAAAACAACCTATATATCAACCGATGAAGTTAAAGATAAACTGCCAAAATTACTGCTTCAAGAGGGGTTGTCAGTCTCGGCTGAACTACAAGCCAATAAAGCGGTTTCTTTAGTTACCTTAGACAGAACAGGTACCATTGTATTTTTTGCCAATAGCAAAAGTGTACTCGAAAGAGTTAATTTTTGGTTGTTGCAATTAGATCAGCCTCCTAGTGGTACTCAGTTACAATACTTTATTTATAACCCTCAATATTCTCGGGCCACAGATCTTGGCGAAAGCTTAAATTTACTTATTGGTGGCAGTGCTAGTTCAATACCATCGTCAACAACTTCTGCCGCGTCTCAGAATAATAAATCCTCTTCGGCCACTAAAAGTAATAGCCGCAATAAAGCTTTTGCGGTATCTAATGACAATATGAGCTTGGTGGTTGATGTACGAGCCAATGCTTTAATTTTCCATACTACAGGTGACGAATATCGTGATTTATTGCCATTGATTAAACGTTTAGATGTAATGCCCAAGCAAGTGATTCTTGAAATGATGATAGCTGAGGTAACCTTAACGGATTCCTTTAAACAGGGCGTTGATTTTGTATTGACTAATCAAGGGGGGGCTGCACAAATAGGTGGCTTTAACTTAAGCAGCGGTAGTGGTGGACTAACCTATTTGTTATCCGGTAGCCAAGGCTCATTGACTTTTAATTTATTACAATCGAATACCAATGTGAATGTATTATCTCGACCAACGCTATTGGTTAGAGATGGGGTAACCGCAAGTATTACCGTCGGTGATGATATTCCAACCGTAGGTGAAATTATTACCGACCCAGTAAATGGCAGTCAAACCTCGGTAGTTTACCGTAAAACGGGAGTGGAGCTAAGTGTAACGCCCACCATTAATGCCCGTGGTGTGGTGATTATGGAAATTGAGCAAAAAATTAGTAATCAAACGGCGGGTGATGAATCGGTTGCCGGCTCTCCTATTATTTTTGAACGCGGAATTTCAACCGAAGTGGTGGCTGAAAGCGGCCAAACCATCGTATTGGGTGGTTTAATTAGTGAGAATAGAACGAAAAATAAGCGCAGTGTACCGTTCTTTTCCAGTATCCCTTTCTTAGGTAATTTATTTAACGCCGAAGATGATACCAAAAATAAAACTGAATTGGTGGTTTTAGTTACGCCAAGAATCATCGAGTCCTCAGATGAATGGGAAGAGGTTAAAGCAAAGTTTACCGCTCAATTCGACTCTTTGAGTATAGAGTAATAGCGATTTCTCAATTGGATAAATTTATTCAATAATAACAACTTATTTTAGAACTAAATTAATGGTTGAATTGGCTTTAAATCTAGGGTAAATTTTTATCGGTCATTTAGTTGTAAAAGTGGTTTTGCACAAAAAACACCCAAGTATTTGTTTTTTATTTATATTGGGGCTTGACAAGTGGGAATCACTGGGTAAACTATTGGACGTTAGAAGTCGCTTTGGCGACGGCCTAAGTGTTATATAACGTAATAAAAAACCATGAAAGTTGAAAAAATTCAGCTCTCATATTTCATGAAATAAAGGATATTTAAAAATGTTTAAAAAAACTCTATTAGCATTAGCTTTAACAACTGCTGCTACTGCAAATGCTGGTGTAATTGCACTTACTAACTCTACAGGTACAAGTTCTGTAATCGCTACTGTATCTACTTGTGATGGCGCTTCTACTGGTACAGTAGGTACAATCTGTGTTGCCTCTGAAACAGCTATTCTTGCGGAAGCGGGTCAATCAACTCCAGTTCCTTTTGATTTTAATGATGGTGTTAACTATCATAATACCGATGGTGCAGGTACTTTGATTCAATATGATCCAGCGTCAACTGTTCCAGTAGGTGCACGTCTTACCTTTACCTTGGCTGACGGTTATTTTGCTGATGCAAACTATGATTTAGTTCTTGCTACTAATGCTGCTACTGTAGTGGCTTCTTTAGCCAATGTGATTAAAGATGCCGATGATAATGTTACTGCAATTGAATTGACAATTGGTGTTCAATTAGCTGGTGGTACTACTTATAACCTTTCAAATGGTGCCGGCGCTGCCGCTGCAGCTGATGAATCTGTAGCTATTGATACTATATCAATTGAACTTAAAAATGGCACTGCTGCTGGCGGTACTGTTGCAATAAGTGCAACTGCTCGTGATAATTTAGGCAACTTGTCTTCAGCAGCTGCACCTGCTATCAAGCTTTTACAATTCGAAAAGCAATTTGTTAAAGCAACTGCTTTTGCTGCCGATAACGCGGTTGTTGATGTAGCTCAATTACGTAAAGATTTTGATACTACAGATGCTGCTGATACAACGGGTGGTGATTTAAATACTACAACTAACCTTACTATGGATATTACAGATAATGTTGCTACATTAGATGTTGCTGTTGCTGCGGCTTCTGTAACTGTTGCTCCAACAGTAACTGATACAGGTAGTTTTGCTGGCATTAACCATTCAACTACAGTTACTACTGGCTTAACGAATGCTGCTACATCACAACTTGATGGCGTAGATCTTGTTCAAAACACAACGGATCTAACTAAAGCGACTGTACCTGCTGTAGCTGGAACAACTGCTTTTGATTCTGGCTTAGTTTTAGAAATCAATAACGATGATGCTCAAAATACACGTACAGTTTCTGTAAGTTCAGTACTTGATCTTACAGCAGCTAACGCAGCATTTGTTGGTGAAACTATCGATTTCGGTACGGTAACAACATTCTCATTAAATGGTAAAAATGCACAAGTACCATATATGCCTTTCGGCGATAATACTCAAATCATCTTACGTGCGACAAATACAAGCACTCAAACAGGTGACTTAAGTGTTCGTTACATGGAAGAAGGTTCACAAACTACATGGAAAGATCTTGGTGTAGTTGGTACTGTTACTCCTGGTGTTAATAACATTGCTGATGTTATTCTAGCTGCAATTAAATCTGATTCTGGTTTAACTAAAGGTAAATTAGCTTTAGATATTACAGTTAACGCTCCTTCTGCTAACGTTAACTTCTATGCTGCATACAAAGTTGTTTCAGAAATGGACCGTGGTTTCGTAGGTAACTTCTAATCTAATGACTCATTAGTTATATGATTAATAAAAAGCGAGCCTCGGCTCGCTTTTTTTATATTAAATAAATATCTAGGACACCTATAGTTGTTTGAAAACTCCCATCTCCCTACTACAGTCAAATAAAGTCAAATAAAGTTAAGTAACTTCTTAATGACGAGTAATTGTCATGACTACAGCAAGAAAGCAATTGATCTGTTTAGCTGAACCCTCTTATTTCCACTGTATTTCACGTTGAAAAATAACTAGGTCACCCATAGTTATTTGAATATCTCAATCTCTCTACTAAAGTAACTATCCTTGATGAATAGAGCTGCTTTGACTGTCTTGTTGAACTCGGCCTCCTGAACTCGTAAGCCTGAATATATTTCAGGATCTAGCTCTAATGTGTGTGGCACTTGTCGCTTGAGATACTGAAACAACTTCAGTATGACGTTATTTTTACTCCCCTGAGCGTTACGCTGCGTCTATGCGATTATGAGTAATCATGCATATATGGTGTTATTTATAGATGAAACATCGGCACGCGATTGGTCAATAGTGGAAGTTCTTCAGCGCAGGCACGCTTTATTCAAAGGAACTTTACTCAGTCAATAATATTGGACTGGTGAACCCATAGCGGCTTAATGAATGCTGTCATTAAATGACACTGTGGAACAATATAGCAGTCGGCTGATGGATATAAGATGGTTTATGCGCTTATTTAATGAAAATATCGCTATAAAGGCTATTAAAGAAGATCACGTACGGGATGATTCTGGGAAGGACGCTTTAAGTCACAAGCGTAGCTTGATGAAGCTGCACTTGCCGCTTGTATGGCCTATGTTGATTTAAATCCCGTGAGAGCAAATATAGCCAAAACCCCTGAAGGATCAGACTATACCAGTGTAAAACAACGGGTGGCGTAAGCAAAAAAGGCACAACAAGCAAGTAACCTATTGTCCTTGATTGGTAATCCCCGACGAGATATGCCAAAAGGACTACCTTTTGAGTTAAAAGATTACCTAGAATTAATTCAACTTACTGACCGTTGTATTTGTGTGGATAAGACTGGTTATATTGATGCGATACAGACATCGCTATTAACGCGATTAAATATTGGTTCGAAAAATTGGCTGACGTTAAGTAAAGGATTAAGAAAACTATTTCATGGAGCAGTTGGACATGAAACAGCTTTAACTTATTATTGCCAATACCATAAGTTAAAACGGTGACAAAACTTATGGTGCTGTGAAAAATTACTGGCTTAATCTTCGCTGCTTGAGTGGTAATTTGTGATTTTTACTGATCTAGCTGACTAAGTTACTGAACTCGTCATCCTGAATTTATTTCAGGATCTAATGCGTGTGGCACTTTTGCCTGAGGTGCTGAAACGAGTTCAGCATGACGCTATTTGTTACTCACATGAGTATTACGCAGAACCAATTGATTATGAGTAATCATACGTTTTTTCTGCTTTTTGCTAGGAATTACCCCAGCGCTAGCGTAAAATAAAACGGTTATATAACAATAAATAAGTATCGTTTACCTTATGAAAATTGCCGTATTCGTTGATAAATTCCCCGTACGCTCGCAAACTTTTGTCATTAATCAAGTGCTTGGTTTATTGCAATTAGGTGCTGATGTCACTGTGTTAGCCTTAGCCAGTGAAACTCAGCACAGTAAAGCTGAGCTTGATGCCATACATCCTAATTTAAGCCAAAGAACTGTTTTTTTATTGTCTGAGATATCTTCCCCCTACGCTAAGTTGGTATCACGAGTCTTGAGCCTTGTGTCTGGTTTGTTAAGGGTAAAAACCAGGAAAAGAGTTACTACTGCGCTGCAAAAAAAGTTTGGTCATCAGGCTAAAAGCCTACTACTGGCGGCCATTGCCAGTAAGTTCTCAACGCCATTATCTTTTGATGTCATCTTATGTCATTTTGGTCAAAATGGTGTTGTTGCCAATAAGTTACGTGAAATCGGTGTACTTGAAGGTAAAGTTACCACCATATTTCACGGTTTTGATATTTCAGCTAAATCGGCTTTAGCAAAACATCAACTTGATTATAAAGCATTGTTTGCACAAACAGAGTTGATGCTGCCGATAAGCGATAAATGGAAGAATAAACTGATAACCCTTGGCTGTAAGCAAGAGAAAATAACGGTTCATAGGATGGGTATTGATTTAGGGCTTTTTGAGTTTGCTTATCAACCGAAACTGAAACCGAAACCTGAAGCATCTCTCACTCAACCTCAATTGCTGGATCTTGAAGCCCAACCCTTTAACAATAAATGTTTAACCTTATTTACTGTGGCACGTTTTTCAGAAAAAAAGGGTCTTGAGTATGCTATTCGCGCGTTAACGCACTTACCTGAAGAGGTTAATTGTCATTATTTTATTGGTGGTTTTGGCGAGTTAGAGCAAAGTTTAAAGCAACTTGTCATTGAGTTAAATTTAACGAATAAAGTAACCTTTTTAGGCCCTTTAACGTCGATCGAAGTAAAGAATCATATGCAAACCGCTGATGTATTTATTCAGCCGAGTATAACGGCTGATAATGGTGATATGGAAGGCGTACCTGTGGCCATAATGGAAGCTATGGCTGTTGGTGTGCCAGTAATATCGACATTCCATAGTGGTATACCGGAATTGATAACCCATAATGAACATGGCTTATTAGCCAAGGAAAGAGATACGCGAGCATTGGCTGATAATATTAGCTGCCTTTATCGAGACGATGGAAACTTGGCTACTAAGTTTCGTCAAAACGCGCGTTTACGAATTGAAGCAATAGCCGATGTAGACAAACTAAACCAAGGTTTACTTGAGCTGCTGACCGCTTTGGTCAATAAGCGCTAGTCAATATTGACAATAGAAGTATGCCTTCCAAGTAGACAGTAAATAAAGGAAAGGGATTGACCTTTGAAACTCGACCAGCCAAAAGTTGTAACCTTTGATGTTACTTACCGATGTAGCCTTGCTTGCAATATGTGCCAAACAAAATGGTATCAGCAAGATGACCGTTTTAATTCAACGTTGTCAAAAGAGCAGATAATTCAAACCGCCAAAAGGCTTAATGTGGAAGAAGGGGCGACTTTCTTTCGCTTTTTGGGCGCTGAGCCACTTTTGCACCCTGATATTTTTGAAATTATTAGCGAGGTGTCGAAAATAGGTAAAACATGGTTAACAACCAATGGCACGTTAATCACTGATAAAGTCGCTAACCAGTTGGTGACGTCAGGTTTGACTGATTTATGTGTGTCTTATCATTCACCCAATGAGCACTATACGGGGGTGTCAGCAGAGAAAATAACAACAAGAACCATTAAAGGTGTTCAAGCAATAGAGTCAGCCAAGCAGCTTTTATCACGATCTTTAAACGTAACTGTCACTAATGTTATAACGCCTGCTAATTATACCAACTTGCAAGCGGTGGTAAATCTATTTCATGGCTTGGATGTAAAGTTAGAGTTTTTTGCTGTGCACTCGATGCGTTCTCATTTGAATAATAGTTACTGGAATGGTCAAAAAGCTGAGTATTTAGGGCCAAATATTGATGAACCAAAAATGTTGAACCTATGGCAAAAAATGGTGTTTCGTTATCAGTTGCAAAAAATACGGGCTAAATATAAACGTGCTGGTATTAGGCTACTTTATTTTATAACCAGCCAATTAGTTTATCTCTATGAAGAATTACAGGCCATGTTGGTCTATACACCTTGCACTAAGCCAACCCAACGAATTGGTGTTAGAGCGGATGGTAAAATATTTGCCTGTGAATTTTTAAAAACGATTGATATGGGCAGTATAACAGATGACAATCTTTGGAATACCGCTAAGCGCGAACAGTTAGTAGTATTAACGCAAAGTGCCAAACTTGAGATATGCCGTCAGTGTAATCGACAGTCACTATACCGACCTCACGTTTGGCCGCTTCGTTTTGTTCATAAGCTCTCAGCTATATTTAGTCGCGTAGTTAGCTTTACTAAATAACAATTACTTCAATAGTTTTAGCAGTTTCAATCGTTGAATCTAGACTCAAATAAGTAAAAGCTTTATCCTATAGCGCATCAATTGCTGCTAGTGTCTCTTTAATGATTTCTCATCAAGATAAATGTTTGTTTGTTCATATCCCTAAAGCTGCGGGACAAAGTGTTGAAAGTGTTTTTGTTGAACGGGCAGGACTCACTTGGCAAACGCGTGAGTTGTTATTGTTACGCCCTAACAAACAGCCAAAACTTGGCCCTCCTCGGTTGGCGCACTTAACTGCGAGTGAATATGTTGATTTAGGTTATCTATCGGCAGATGAATTTTCTCAATACTTTAAGTTTAGTTTCGTGAGAAATCCGTGGGCGAGGTTAGTCTCTGAGTATAATTACCGACGAGGCTTAGGCGATAAAGGCTATCAGTGTGACTTTAAGACCTTTCTTTTTCAGTGTTTTCCAACGGCACAGTGTGATGATTACACTTGTGGACAAGATTATTTTCGCCATGTTATGCCTCAGTGGCAGTTTCTGTTTGATGAACAAGGCAAGCAGCTAGTCGACTTTATTGGTAAGTTTGAATCGTTGCAAAACGATTTTGATACTGTTTGCCAGCAATTAGCGCTTGCGCCTATAACATTGCCCCATAAGAATAAAACACTCACGACGGGAATTAAGAAAAAACTGCAGCAAAAGCTAAAGCAATGGTTAACCATTGATAACAGTAAAGCACATTATAGTCATTATTATGATGCCGAGTCGGTAGCCTTTGTTCGAGAACTTTATCAAAAAGATATTGAGCTGTTTGGCTATAGTTTTGAAAGCAACTAAAAATAGAAGGTGATGTTAACTATCAATAAAATAAGAAATAAAATAAGAGCTTTTGCTGGTGATAATGATAATAAAGAAGTTGTTCAGTCTTCGGCAATCATTTTTATGCTCAAAGTTTTTTTTGCTTTGATTGGTTTTGTTATTAGCATTGTTATAACCCGTTTTTTGAGCGTAGCTGATGCCGGTTATTATTTTTTTATGTTGGCTATGGTTGCCTTATTATCGTCCGTTAGCCGATTAGGCGTGGATAATGCCATTGTTCGCTTTACTGCTGTGGCAAATAGTCAGCAAGATTTTAAAAAGATAAAAGCAATTAATGCCTTAAGTTTAAAGGTGGCTTTAGCTGGCTCTCTTTTTACATCGGTGGTTTTATGGCTTTTCTGTAAATTTGCTTACTCGTTTGTTTTTGAGGATGATGGTTATTTATTGCCCTTGCAATGGACTGTTTATATTGTGCCATTAATTAGTTGCTCCGTGGTCTATTCTCAGAGCTTTCAAGGTTTAAAAAAGGTTAAACTTTTTGCTTTGTTCAATGCTGTGGTGCGGCCTATCAATCTATTTATTCTTGTAATAATTATTTTGACGACAGAAAAGTTGGTCTCAAATGCTGTATACGCCTCTTACTTTGTTGCGTCTTTACTGGCACTACTTTTGGCTTCACTGTTTTGGTATAGATGCATTAATGTAGTACAGCATGATTCAAAAGTGTTGGATCAGCAAGAAACTAGCGAAGACGTTATTTTAAATGATTTTCAAACTGACTTTTTTAAAAGTTGTCATTCGCTGTGGGCAATTGCGTGCTTAGCCATATTAATGGGGCAGGGGGCGCAGGTTTTATTAGGCGTGTTTGCTAGTGTAGAAGACGTTGCTCATTTTGCGGTCGCCAATCGCGTCGCAATGTTAATGTCATTCGTTCTATTGGCGGTTAATGGTATTTTGTCTCCTAAGTTTGCCGAGATTGCTGCTGAGAATGATAACCAGCGCTTACAAAAAATTTACCGTTCATCAACCAAAGTGATGTTGGTTATTACCAGCCCACTTTTAATTATTAGTTTTATTTTTGCACCTAGCATTCTGCTTCTTTTCGGTGAGCAATATCAGCAATCGAGTACTATTTTAAGGATATTGATAGCGGCTCAATTTGTTAAAGTCGTTGTAGGCTCTGTCGGTCAGTTACTTATTATGTCAGGCGCAGAACGAAGCCAAAAACATAACCTTGCCATCAGTGTATTTTTATTGACCATTGTATCCGTGGCTTTAATTCCTTTGTATGGTGCATTAGGGGCGGCTATTGCCGCTTTTATTGCGATATCGACAAACAATCTTTTAGGGTTATTTAAAGTTTTTAAGACGTTGAAAATTTCTCTTTTTTAACCAATGCATAAGGTAAATATCGGGTGTTGACTAAATTTTTACAAGGCATTAATAGGCGTCTAAATAGACATAAGCTATTAATTGCGAAATACAGCTCACCTGAGACTGTTTTTATTTACCAAATGGGAAAAGTGGGTTCAACTACGTTGGAAAAGTCTTTGCCAAATGCGGTTCATGTTCATGCTTTTTATAGTAAAAACCATAGCTGCCCCGTAAGGTTGCAAGGTTTAGCTAAATTTGGTCTAAAGCACTTTATTTATCGGGCAGAGCAGGAGATCGTTGATTACCTGCTACGCAGAGCGTTTAAACAACGTAAACACATCAAAGTTATTACTTTAGTTCGACAGCCCATGCGCCGAAATATCTCGATGTTTTTTCATGATCTTGATGCTTATTTGTTTGCTGCTCATACCAATTGTTTGAATAGTCGTAATGCACCTTTGCCAACACGATTGCAAAGTAACAGTATTTTGTTGGATGTTTTTGACTGTGAGTTTGATCATAATTATGCGTTAAACTGGTTTGATATTGAGTTCCTCCCTATGACAGGGGTCGATGTGTATAAGCACCCATTTGATACTGACCAAGGTTATGGTTTGATTAAAGAACGTAAGGTCGAAGTATTGTGTCTTCGTACCGATAAACTATCAGGCAATGTTGATGTTTTAAGTGATTTTCTTGGTAAAGAAGTCGAGATTATTTCTGTAAACAAGGCTGATGATAAGTGGTACGGAGAGGTATACCAAAAGTTTGTGCAAGCATACAGCCCATCATTTGCCCGGGAACTTAAAATGAAACAAAGTAAGTTTGTTAAACACTTTTTTAGTTAATTAGTGTGGCACTTGTTGTTTGAGGTGCTGAAACAAGTTCAGCAAGACGGTAGTGGTTCATCATGACACTGTTGTCATCTGTATGTATCATTCACTATTAAGTTTATCACTATTAAGTTTATCACTATTAATAGGTTTCTAGTTTTGTTGCTTTAAGTTAGAATGTCGCTCTTTATAAACTTAGCGCCTTGAATGATAGAGTAGCGCCTTACCTTGGTTTTAAATTTACTTGAATATCTTATTACTAACTAATATGGGACGATCTGAGAGCGCACCTGACTCGGGGGGATTTATCAGACGCCAAATGTCAGCTATACAAGATATTTCTGGTGATGAATTAGCGCTAACTTATTTCGAAATGCCAGCCAAGTCAATTACCGCCAATTCTCCTTTAAAGCGCTATTTGGGCTTTTTATCTGCCTTTGTTAAGCAGCATGTTTTCTCCAAAAAGACATACACGGTTTTACATGTACACTTTTTTTTCCCTACTATTGTTCTCGCTATTGTCTATAAGGTATTTAGAAACCCTAAAGTAAAAATAGTCACTACTTTTCATGGTAATGATATCTATTATTATAAAAAATTTACTTGGTGGTATCGTTGGTGTTTTTCATTTGTTGACCACAGTGTTTTTGTCACAAAGAAGCTTAAAGAACATTTCTTTAAACAAGAGTTACCTCACACCATTTTATGTGCTGGCATGCTACCTATTTTTTCTAACAGCAAACCTAAAGACATAGTTAAAAAGTACGACTTCATTTTTGTTGGGTCACTCGATAAAAATAAAGGTGCACTGCGTTTAAAAGAACTATTAGCAGCAATACCTGACTCATGTGCTGTTGCCGTTGTAGGTGCAGGCACGTATGAAGCGGAATTTAAAGCCTTGGCAAAAACAAAGCACATTGATTACTTTCATTTTTGCACCGCGCAGCAGTTGGTTGATTTATACCATCAAACAAAGTGGTTAGTTAATTTAAGTTACAATGAATCCTTTGGCCTTGTTATCACTGAAGCATTAGCCTGTGGTTTGCCTGTATTAGCGACTGAAACCGATGGTTCATCAAGTCAAGTTCTTGATGGAGTAAATGGTTTTATAGTCGCTCAGAATGAGCAGTTAATAAGCTATATAGTCACTTTGTTAGCGGACACTACGGAAAGTGCATATAAAGAGCTATCAGAAAATGCACAGCAAGGCAGTGAAAAATTTACCTTACCCTACGTTGCTAAAGAAATTAAAGATATTTATACCGAGGTAGCAAGTAAGTGACCGAGCATAATTTGACCGCTGTAAAAATCGCGGATATTCCAGTAAAACCATTTAAATCAATTGACCATGTTCTTGAGGTCATTTTTGATGATAACAATGATATTATTCCAGGTGTTGCTATTGCTATAAATCCTGAAAAAATATTGCAAAGCCTTGAGTCTGAACAAGTGAAGAGCATTTTGTTAGATGCAACAATCCCTTTTGCAGACGGTATTGGTGTGGTAAAGGCCGTAGAAAAGAAATCTGGTAGTAAACTTTCTCGAATTGCGGGTGCTGATTTATGGTTAGCCGTTATAAAAAAAGCCGCTTTACATAGTAACTCGGTATTTTTATTAGGTAGTAAGCCTGAGGTTCTTTCACAATGCGCTGAAAAACTAAGAGCAGAAACTAACGTGGTTATCGCGGGATTATGTGATGGTTACTTTAATGATCAAGATAAATTAATTAATGATATTCATCATAGTGGAGCAAATATTGTTATTGTTGCGCTAGGCTCACCGAAGCAAGAATTATTTATTCAAAGATGTAAAGAAAAGCACCCTAAGGCTTTTTATATGGGCGTTGGTGGTAGTTTTGATGTCTATGTAGGTAACGTTACTCGAGCGCCTCAATTTTGGATTAATTTAAATCTAGAATGGTTTTACCGGTTAATATCTGAGCCAAAAAGAATCTTTAGGCAACTTAGGTTATTTAAGTTTATTTATTTATATTTATTTAATAAAATTTAATTTAAGTTTTGAACCATGATTTATAAAATAACATCCACTGTGATACTCAATATTAGGTTTGAAGTTAGCTATGTACACTAAACCAGTTGGTATATATATGCCAACTCATAATAGAGTTGAGTTATTAAAAAAAGCTATCGAATCAGTGCAGACTCAAAGCTATCAAAATTTTAAGCTAGTTGTTGTTAATGATGGTTCTATAGACGGTACTCAAATATTCCTTGAGTCTTTAACTGACCCCCGAATTAGTTTTATTGAACATAAAAAGCCTATGGGGGCATGTCACTCACGCAATGCTGCAATTGCGAGTCTCGATACCGAACTTGTTACAGGTTTAGACGACGATGATGTTTTTTTACCGGATCGCCTTGCTGACTTGTTAAGTGTTTATAATGAAAAATATTCTTTTGTCTGTAGTGGTTATTTTTGGGATTATGGCGCTTATAAAAAAGCGTTATTTACTAAAGATAGAGAGATTTCTTTATCAGACGCCTTTGACTTGAACCAATGCTCAAATCAAATTTTAGTTAACAGGCAACGGGTGTTAAATATTGCGGGGTTTGATGAAAATATCCCCGCGCTGCAAGATCATGATTTATGGGTACGTTTAATTAATAAGTTTGGCTCTGCTTTTCGTCTTGGTAAACCATCCTATATTGTTAATGACGATCGCTCTTTTGAAAGAATTTCATCGGTTAAAAATAAACTGGATGCTATTGCGCTATTCGAGCAAAAGCATGGTGGTTTGATGTCAAAAAGAAATCAAGAAAATTTTATGTTTTATAAAATAAAAATTTCAGGTAGCTCTTTCAGCTTCTTAGATTTTGTTAAATCGGTGAGGTATGGATTATTTGGCTTAAAGAGCCGATTATATTTTTCAACATATTTCAAACATTTGTCAGAAACTAGACTGATTTATTTAAGAACGGGAAGTTTTTCTAAATTTTTTCTATCTCTTCTTAACACCATATTTACGATAAAAGAGTGGCTGGTTTTGATGTTGCTATTTTCTCTATTGTTATATTTTATTGGTTAATTAATACTTTTAGTAATTAATATTTTAGTAAATAACATTCAAAATACGTCTTGATTTTAAAAATAGAAATAAAAAGGTTCTACATAAATGCATACCATTACTCCCCGATTAATTTTAACTTGGTTTTTGAAAGATATATGGAAAATATTAATAATTTCTGTCTTTTTTGCTACCGTTTCTATTTTCTTTGCGCTGAGTTTACCTAATGTTTATTCATCCAAGGCTAAAGTTTCTTCAAACCTGTCAGACTCTAAGGGAATGAGTGGTGCACTTTCAGGTTTAGGTGGTTTGGCTTCTTTAGCTGGTGTATCTATTGGAGGAGGAGGGCTTTCACCTGAAGTATTAAAAGAAATGCTGTCTTCATCTTCTTTTCTTGCTTCATTTATAAAAAAATATCATATAGAAAAAGAAATTATTGCCGTCAAAAGTTTTGACCCCACGACAAACCAGTTTGGCTATGATGAAAAAATTTACAGTACTGTGAATGGTGAATGGGTTAGAGACTTTAAATTCCCGCAAACTTTGGAGCCAAGTGGCGCTGAACTTGTCGAGAAATTTAAGCAATCATTTAGCGTTCAATATGATAGGAAAACTAAATTGATTACTATGTCTTTTAGCTCGATGTCACCAGCATTCTCCCAACAAACATTAGAAAATTTAGTGTTTCATTTTAATGACTATATGAAAAATAAAGATGTATCAGACTCCCTTTTAAGCGTCAAATATTTAAATGAGCAATTGGCTGTCGCTAAGTTTAAGGAAGTTGAACTTGCTATTCAGCAAATAATGGAAGAACAATATAAAAAATTGGCGCTAGCTCAAACGCGTGAAGAATATGCGTTGCGTTATATTGAATCACCTATGTTAGCAGTGAAAAAAAGCGGACCTAAAAGGGCAATAATTTGTCTTGCTATTACCATGCTAGGATCTTTTTTCAGTGTCTTTCTTTGGTGGTCTATAAGAATACTTCGTTCTTGATTATTGCCTTATGAATATCATTGTAAATAAAATATTAAAGCTATTTTCTTTTTACTGGTTATTGCTCGTTTTTGGAGTCTGCATCAGTTTATTTTTAATAGCTATATTGGTTAAATTATCTATTTTTGCGAGTTATATCGATGAATTAATATTGTTTGGTATTCTGATTTATGGCGTAATTAAAAGTAGAACAGATAAAATAGTCCGAAATATTTTAATGTTATATTTTATGTTGTTTGCTGTATTCGTTCTTATGAGTTTTAACGCGTTTGCTACTAGAGGGCTTTTATCTGTTATTTTGCAGGTATTCATTCACTTAAAATATATGTTGCTCTTCATTTTTTGCTGGGGAGTATTAGGTGCAGACAACAGTTTTAAATTTGTTAAAATAATTTTAGCCACAACTGTTTTTTTCATGTTTATTAATTTACTTACCGGCGATTTATTTAATGTCCTGTTTGATACCAAAGTTAATATGCGTTCGGGGGGAGTGAGGCCGATAGGGATACAGGCTGATACCGGGAGTTTAGGTACCACCTTTGCCTTGATTGGTTGTTTAATTATTTCTGGCTTAAAGTCGACCAATACTAATAATAATATTAAAGTAATATTATTATTAGTTATGGCTTTTTTAGTGTTAATTGCAAGTACGAGAACAGCATTAATATTATTGCCTCTTGTTGTCATTTGGTGGTTAAGGGATTCGGTAAAATCTTTTGTTATTGCTTTCCTTTTGCTAGTTAGTTCTTTTTTTGTCATCCAATCGAGTAATTACATGGATGAAATTATAGCCATAACAATTGATAATGTTGAAGCAACAGTTGATGATCCCGTTGCCTCTTCATACATCAGAGGAATTATGATTTACTTTGCTTTTGAGCTAGCAGTTGATAGATTCCCATTAGGCACAGGTGCTGCAACTTATGGTACTGTTATGTCTGATAATAGTGATGTTTATGCGGAAATAGGCTTGCAAAATAGCCGTTATTTTATTGAGAAAGATGGTATTTATGATAGTAATTTCGCTAGCTTGTTAGGTGAGTTTGGCTTTCTAGGTTTGTTGTTATATTTATTTGTGTTTTATAAAGTGATCCGTGCTCCTATGGCCTATTCTCGGCAAACTAATTCCGAGCCTGAATTCCGCTTTGTCTTATTTGGAGTCGTGTTTGCTTACGGAGTAACAACGCCAATTTTTATGAATACTTACCCAGCGTTTATACTGGTGTTGGTGATTGTTGCTTCTTACCATTCAAATTTATCAGTTGATAAGTTAATACAGGCAAAAAAATAGCGTGATTTTTAATATGAGAGAGCTCAATGCTATCAGCACTATCTAGGGTTTTAGAAAAACTTAACATTTTCTTTTTGTCGATAATGATTGCAACTACTTTAGGGGCTGAGTCGTTTGCGCATTTTGCTATTGCAATGTCTTATGCTTTGATTTGTTTCTCTATTGTCGAAGTTGGCGGACAACAGCTGTATACATTTTTTAATGCAAACTTTGAACGTATATCTCCTGATAAACTAAATCTACTCAAAGTGTTTTTGTTTGCTTTATTACTGCCTAGCTTGTTTTTTATAGATTCATGGCAATTGGTAAGTTTGATAGCCTTAGGTTATTTATTTGAATCATTAAATAACTCTTATCGGTTTAAGATGTTTGAATTTGGTCATCATTCTATAGAAGCCCGAGTTTATCTTGGTGAACGACTGATAACTCTTTCCGCTATATTAACTGTTTACGTCTTAAACTATTTTTCAGTGGGTGTTGTTATAGACCTTATTCCAATGTTTACCTTTGTTTTTTTAGTTAAGGTTTCATTTTTTATAGTGAATCGTTTTTTATCAAATAAAATCGCTGATAGTGCAACGACAAGTGTTCTGAGTAAGTATTTAAATTATGTTATAGAGGGAAAATATTTTATATTTTCGGCCTTTGTTGCCGCTTTATTTATGCAAATTGATATATTAATTTTTAGTTGGCTTGATGCTGGTGATGAAGACGTGGCACTTATCTCGGCGCTACTTAGGTTGGTTACCGCCACATTTTTTATTGCAACGGTATTTCAACAGTTTATATTACCAAAATTTCAGATGCTACTGGCAGATAACAAATACTTTTTTCAATATGAACGTTATGTGAGTTACTTTGCCTTTTTTCTAACGTTTGCGCTTATTGCCCTATGTGATGTTTATCTGTCGATATTCTTTGGTGTAAATATGCAAAAGGATTTAGAAGGGTTTAATGTGAGTTTACTGTTGTTACTTGTTTTTACAAGATTTACTCGCGATCCTGTTTCTCTTTATTTAGGGCAAACAGGTAAGAACAAGGTTAAAGTTAAAGTTATCACAATGTTATTACCTATTAAGGTCTTAGCTATTTATTTTGGCTATACACATTATGGCTTTTATGCTGCTATTTGCGTTATTGTGGTCTTTGATTCCTTAATTTATTTATTGTTTAGGTATGTAACTCAATTTAAAGTTTTTGTTCCTAGTTATTGGCTAGGAGCCGCTCTATTAATTACTTTTATTTATATTATTGAGTATCTTCCTCTTTCCGTCAGAATAGCTATTGCGCTAATCTGTCTTTTAAGTGCACTTATCATTTTTCCTAAAGTAACAAAACTCGGAGTTTCGTTTAAATGAAGTTACAGAAAAGAAAAAAAATTCTTTTTGTTAGACACTTTGGTCTGATCAGTAATTTAGGCGATCAGTTGATCTCTAAAGCAACTGAGGAGTACCTTTTAGAGCTAAGTAACAGTGAAGAATTTCACTATACGACAGCCTCATTTGTTCCCTATACAAAATTTGGGAAATATAATTTTATTAATTTAGTAAAAGGATTTTTATTTAGCTTAAAACAAGCAATGAAAGCAGACCATATTGTTATTATTGGCGGAAATTTGATTATTCCCAATAATACTAAGTTTTCTTTATGTTTCTTTTTTTATTTTTTATTGTCTAAAATTTTCCAGACTAAATTTTCTACTTTTGGTGTTGGTGTTAGCCTGTCAAAAGGAAGTAAAACTTGGCGTAACTGGTTATACAAAAAGGCATTACTAGCAGCAGACTATATCGGTGTTAGGGATGAGCATAGTTTAAATGCTCTCCCAACGGTTATGGAAGACAGTAATTTCTTGTCAAAAGGAAATGTCCATTTATCCCATGACTGTGCTTTTTTGTTTAAAGATAAATATTTCTGTCAGACGAACGAAAGTAATAAGGTAGCGGTTATTCCTGTTAACTATCATTCTGCGACCTGTAATGAGAGTGTTATAGCTCTATCTGAATCTGAGTATTTGGATTTTCATGTAAACCTGATGTCAGCAATGATTAGTAAGGGAATGAAACCTTTTTTGTTGTGTACGGATAAGACAGATGAAATTTTTGCAGAGAAAATTAATCAAAAGCTTAATTTGAAAATAATTACACCAGAGTCGGTAGATGAGCTTTTTGTATTATTGAGTTCAGCCAATGTTGTCGCCGCACGAATGCATGGAATTATAGCCTCCTTACTTGCAGGACGTTTTGTGGTGGCTTTAAATTGGCAGCACAAAGTTAAATCATTATCAGAAAAAGAATTACTCTCATTCTCGTGTTTTGATTTTGAAGATAAAAGTATTACTTTGATTTTAGCTAAGTTAGCCGAATCGAATTCTATAAATAAGAGCGATATGTTAAAACTTACCGATGATTTATGTGCGGATTTGAAGACTGTTATTAAGCTATAATACTGTTATTAAGCTAGAAGGCTGTAAGCAATAGGAGAGATACCTCAACAAGGCCTAAACCACATCAGAGTTTTACTCAGTACTCGTGATGGTGAGCCTGTCACTTATATATTTGACTATGTCAGAAGCTCAATAAGTCATGAATCTGAATTGCTGTATCATTTTCCACCGAATAGTGAGGTGTCACACAGCTCTCTAGAAGACACTGTAACCTATAAATCAGGAAAGGAAGTGTCAATAGGGGGCTCGCGAACATGTCATTAACTAAACATTAGTACAATGGTTATGGAAGTGCTGCAGAGGGAAATAGACAAGGGTGGGTATCACCCAAATATGCATTAGAAGTACCTGCTCCTGTGACCTCATATACTAGTGAAGGCAGTAACTATTGGTCATTGACAGAGATTAATCAATGAAAGTAGAGTATGCTCAGTTAATTCCAATAGGTGGTGATAAATTTAATTTACGTTCAAATGAATTATCTGTAACTATTGATTTTTCTGAACCTGGTAACTCTTTAATATACTCGCGTAATTAGTGCTTTTCATCGATAATATTAATACAAGTTCGTGGTCAAAATTAATTGACCACGGTAAGAAAAGACAGGGAAATCTAATTCAAGAATTAACCTGCAGCTTTTCGTCTAATACTAAATAGCACAAAGCAATAAAGTACTAGCCAAGCTAATGCTCCACCACTTGCTTTTTCAGCCTTAGGAGTAGAGGTTGAGATTGGAGTATCTGTATTTTTAATGATTATTGATATCGATTCTGTCACCGTTTGTTCTGAATCGCTCACATCTACTTCAAAGCTGTACGTTTCATTTTTTTCAACCTGTGGAGAAATGAAAATTAAAGACGTTTGAATATTTGATAAATCAATTGCAGTGCTGCCAGAGGTTTGTAGCCATGTATAAGTTAATAAATCGTTTTCAGCATCACTAGCAGAGACCCTGATTGTAATTTCCTTTTCTTCCTCCACTTGTAAAGGAGCGACAATATTTACTATAGGCTGATCATTGACTTCATCAACCTCAATAACCACAAGCATATTTTTAACTTCATTCTGCGCATTCTTAGCAGTGATATAAATTTTCTCTTGGCCACTGAACTCTTTAGCAGGCTCAAAGGTCATTGCTTGTTCATCAAAGGTGGTGATACCGTTACTACCACCTTTAGTAACACTCAGTTGGTTAAATTGAACATCAGCAACTAATTGAGTTTGTGCTATATTATCTTCTTTAATGTTCAATATTTGAAACTCTTCAAGCTCTTGTAAACTATAGATAAAAACACTACCGGAATAGTCTAATCCAATAAGAATATCACCAGACACTTGCATCTTCCAAAGCTCTTCTTCTATCACAATATCTTGTATGTGAACGATAGAACCATCGTCAAGTTCATTATAAATTGCCAATGTAGAGCCATTTACGCCACTCCCCCAGCCAATAACAAAGTTCTTCCAAGTCTCAATACTGACTAAATTATAAAGGTTACGTGAGTAGAATAAGTTATTTAATTCTGCAGCTAAAATACCATCATTAATGTTAATAAAGGTAAAACTGCCATCAATAAAACTAAACTGAAGAAATGTGCCGGTATTATTATCTGCCACTAGAATAGTATTGTTAAATACATCTAAGTCAGATACATTCGCAGTTTCATTTTCATCTGAAATAGTTTCAATAACTGTTTCATGAATATAAATAAAGTCACTTTTCTGCCATTTATTCTCATTAGTTTTTGTTATTGCAACAAGTAGATTATTTCCCAGTACAGCATAAACATTTTCACCATCACTGGTTAGATAATTAACACTCGTATTATTCGTTTTAACTAACGTTGAAAAGTCTAATATTTCGTACGCAGCAGGATTAGTAAAATCCTCAATGTTGACATACCATAGATGACCATTCTTACCCGCTATAAAAATAGTGTTATTATTGATAATACATGGCGAAAAATTCATTCCACCATACACATTTGACGCCAAACCTATTCCTTGATTGTAAACTGTTGCACCATCACTTTTTCTCATTTTCCAGAGGCGAAGCCCAAAGCCATATATATAATCTTCATCATCTACATAACAATAAGGTGCATTCCCGTGATTAGCGATTTTCTCTGGATTAACTGAAGAAATTTCATTATTGATCAATTGTTCAAGTTGATTATTGTCAATTTGATGTGCACCATCATTAACCGGAAATAACACACGGTCAGATAATATATTCAGCTTAAAAAGAGATGGGGGTAATAGTGTGTCTTTAATTAAATTGAGCTGCGATTTGTCTAGTGTATAGGCACCTTTTTTTGATGAAGCGACATAAATGTTTTCATTGTTTATGTCTGCTTTACCGTAATAGCCACCAGCATTTTTTGTCGCTAATATCACTGGTGACTCAGGGGTGGAGAAATCGCTGATCATCAGAGATTCATTATATGTTATTAAAAATTTGTTATTACCAAGGTCGTAGAGTTGTTTTATTGTTTGTTGATATTTATTGTCAGTTTTTCCAAAGTCAGTATTAGCCAATAATACTGAATCATCGTTTATTATATCAACATAATAATAGCCAGAGTCGGTAAATCCAGACCAAGGTGCTGCAATAACTAATTTGTCGGTTACGGTGATATTGCGAATTCGCTTTGTGGCGGGCATTTTTATTCGTGATAGAAAGGTCAATTGTTCAAAGTTATTTTCTATCGATAAATGCAATAAAGAATAAGAGTCAGATAGCCATACGTTATTATTATTAAAATCAATGTCATGTATTTGCAATATGTTAGCTGGCATTGCCCATTGAGAAACGAGTTGAGGTCTTTCAATATCTTCAATGTTGTACATATAAAGTTGACTAGAGGTATAAGGAGAGTTCCCAATCAGGGCTAACATATCATCCTTTATTATAAATGTACTGGCTTTCGCGAAATGCAGATTTCCTTCAAAGCTAAGCGCTGCTAATTCAATTTCTTTAATTTTAAGTTTGCCATCATCCGTTAACGACAAAATAACCAGCATACCTTTGCGAGATACAAAAGCGGCAGAGTTCTCTGATATTCTTTCAATAGAATCAGTTTCCCAAAAATCAATTTCTGTTTTAATCGTGCTTTTAAGCTGCCATTGGGACTCTTTCTCTTCTAAAACATAGAAGCCACGAGAACTAGGACTATAACCGAGTATATGATTATTAATTTTGACTACGTCATGTAAAGGAGCGCTACCCCACTCAAATTCTTTATTGACGGTTAAATTATTGGCTGTAACTAGGTTTGTATAAAGGATGAAAATAAAAAAAGCTGTAAATTTAGTGAAAGGCATCGGTGCAATACACTCCATTGTAATGTTGATGAACGATACTTTACAGCATTAATATTAAATAGTAATTGATATTCCTGATCTAATCTGAAAGTTTCACAGTAACAACTATTAGAATCTAAAATTCGAGGTGGTGTTTTTTAACATATTTTCCAAGCGATTGATAACTCAGCTGAAGAGTCTCCTCAAATGAAATTTGTTTACCCAATGCATCTTAATCCCAATGTACGCTAGCCCGTAAATCGCTTATTTGCTGATAAAAGTAATGTGTATTTAATAGAGCCAGCAGACTATTTAGCCTTTGTTCATTTAACAGGAAAATTGTAGAAGAGTTAGCTTGGTGTTTAAATTGATTGTGCTTTAGCGAATGAGGGTGACATTTACTGTTTGAGGATCTAGATCTAATGAGTGTGTTACTTGCTGTTTGAGGTGCTGAAACGAGTTCAGTATGACGGTGAGGACTCAGGATGACGAGAGGTAATCGTCATCCTGAATTCGTTATCTTGGATTCGTCATCCTGAATTTATTTCAGGATCTCATTAAGTGTGTCTCTTGCTGTTTGAGGTGCTGAAACGAGTTCAGCATGACGGAGGGATATTCGTCATCCCCAACTCTTCATCCTGAATTCGTCATCCTGAATTTATTTCAGGATCTATTGAGTGTGGCGATTACTGAGCTTTTAGCGTTTGACCATTAATTTCGACACTGTCATCACTCATCAAATAAACGTATAAAGGCATGATATCTTCTGGATTCGCAAGCTTGTCTTTATCTTCAGCAGGGAAAGCACAAGAGCGCATGTTGGTATTTGTAGCGCCTGGGTTTATTGCGTTAGTACGTAAGTTTGTTCCTTCATATTCATCAGCAATAACTTGCATTAAACTTTCAGTAGCAAATTTTGAGATGCTGTATTGACCCCAATAAGCTCTACCTTTGCTGCCTACTCCTGAAGAGGTAAATACCAAGGAAGCGTTTGGTGCTAATAATAGTGTTGGTATTAAGGTTTGAGCCAATAAAAGTTGTGCGGTTACGTTAACTTTCATTACGTCATTAAACACTTGCTCATGCATTTGAGTAAATGGTGTTAGTTCACCTAATACTGAAGCATTAAGTAATACACCGTCAAGCTTGCCAAATTGACTGGCAATGGTCGAAGACATATCAATATAGTTTTGCTTCGTTGCCCCTTTTAAATCCAGCGGGATAATTGCTGGCTCGCAAAGCTCTAGAGCCATAATCTCATCGTAGACAGCTTCTAGTTTACTTACTGTTTTACCCAATAGGATAACAGTGGCGCCAAGTTTGGCATAAGTTAGTGCTGCTGCACGGCCAATACCAGCACCTGCACCAGTAACTAGAATGGTTTTGTTGTTTAAACAAGCTTCTTTTGTTGAGTAATTAAACATAATAAGTTCTTTTAGCTGTGAATGAGAGAATTGCCTGTCTATTCTACGCGTTGGCATTTTCATTGACGAGTAAAAAGTTTATTAACAGCACAAAACAGTGATAAACAATACAAAGAGGTACAAAATCATACAAAAAAGTAAAAAAATACTAGCACCTTGTGACATCTTACGGTAACTTTGACTGGTCTAACGAGTTATTCAAACGTTAGTTTGAACTCTTGTTTAAATACTGAAAGTAAAATAACTTTAAAAATATACATAATAAAAAATTAAGTCATTGGGGAATATTACATGAAAAAGCTAGCTCTCAGTCTCGCGATTATTAGTGCACTTGGCTTAAGTGCCTGTGATAGCGAAACAATCGAAGATGTACAACAAGAAGTGATAGAAAATGGCTCAGCGGTTAAACCGTTAGCACGCATAGTTTTTGACCCTTCTAATGGCGCTTTATCAGTCCCTAATGATTTGTTATTTTCGGACACTCCTGATGGTACTTTACATATGCCAATAACGAGAGATAAAGATGGCAATATAATATCAGGAGAAAAGGACGAAGAAGGTAATGAAATTGAATCACCTAATTATGCGGACCCTTCTACTGCATTAGGATCTAATGATGGCTGGTCTATAGCCCAACCGTTTTCACTGGCTATTAATTTCCCTGCAGGTACATCTTTAGATGATAATTCTGTTGTAAATCCTGCCTCAGTAAAAATATTTGAAACGTTAATGGGTGGTGATCCAGGTTGTGAAGTAGTTCCTCGTGGAGCTGCTTGTAAAGTCGTTGCAGAGTTAACGTTTGGCGTTGATTTTGTTGCACAACCATCAGGAAATAACATAGTTATTGTTCCTTTAAAGCCTCTTAAAGCTAAAACGACCTATGTTTTAGCGCTAACCAATAACTTGAAAAATACTAATGGTACTGCAATCGCTGCATCATTAACTTATGAAGCTGTTCAACAAGATATTACTACGAACCCATTAGTGACTGAAGACCAACTAGGTTTACAAGGTCTTATTAATAGTTTTGAAACAGCTGTTAGTTCTACTGGTGTTGAGAAATCATCTATTATTTACACTATGGCTATGACTACGCAATCAACAACTGATGTATTATCTTCGGTCAAATCCCTTATGGCAGCTAATGCTCAATTAGGTGTTGTTCCTACTATCGGTATTCAAGATACGGGGGCTTCTGTTGCCGATATCTTGGCAGGTAACATTCCTCCAGAATCAGTTCCGTTGTATTCTGCTGCAAACTATATGCGAGGTAGTGTTACTTTACCTTATTACCTTGGCATTCCAAGCATGGCGAATCCTAAGGCACCTGTAAATGAACGTATTAGAGCGCTATGTGATTCTGGTGCTATGTTAGCAGGGTTAGCTGCAGTGAATCCGGATGCTATTCCAGCAGAAGCAATTCCGGGCTCTCTATCAGATGCTACTTGTATGGCTATTTCTGAGGCTAAAAACCTTCCTTATCCTGGTTTAAGAGATTTAAGTTCGTTATTTCCACTTGATACTAAACGACACATTACTAAATTTAATCCTGTCCCAGCGCCGAGCACACCAAGTGATATGCCTTGGATAGGTGACCCTGGTAAAATTGATGTGCAATTAACAACGCCAGATTTACCTGTTGTTAATGCGGTACGTGCTGCAATGGGATTAGAGGCGCTGACTAAGCCTGAAAATGGTTGGCCCGTTGTTATTCTACAGCATGGAATAACTTCGCAAAAAGAGCATATGTTACCATTGACTGGTGCACTAGCAATTAATGGGTTAGCAACAGTTGCTATTGATTTACCCTTACATGGTAGCCGTGGTTTCGATTTGAACTTTGATGGTGTTGATGACATCAGCGCGTCAATCTCTGCAATTCAATATGCTAATCTTGCTAGTTTGCCGACTTTTAGAGACAACTTTCGTCAATCAACGGCTGATATGTTGGGGTTAAGGTTTGCTTTAAACTTTATGGGTGGCGTTGACCCAGTTGGTAATCCGATTGATTTAGAGCTTGATAGTTCAAAAGTACATTTTTCAGGTGTTTCTTTAGGCGCTATGATGGGCATCAACTTTGTCGCCATGGCTAATGCTAGTCTTGATCCTGCTATTGACGACAAGTTTAAAGTATCAACTGCATCGTATGCAGCACCAGGGTTGATGTTTGCTAATGTTGGTATGGATTCACCTTCATTTGCAGGTTTAGCTAAGTCAAACCTTACATATCAGGCATCGGTTGAATTTAAAGCGCTTGTTGATTCGATGTATCCACTTGATGAAGCTGGAAACTCAACCGCTAGTTCAGATGAGTTAACCGCTGTGTACAATCAATTTTACGCCGCGTTAACGCAAGAGCAAAAAATTGAGCTTCAAGGTGTATTTGCCCAATTTACTTTTGCAGCGCAAACTGTTTCTGATTCAGGAGATCCTATTAGTTATGTTGGTATGTTAGCGTCTACACAGACACCTACGCATTTAATTGAAATTGTAGGTAACGGTGTTGATAATATGTCAGACCAAGTGGTAACTAACAGGACACCTTATACTCCTTTAGGTGGAACCGAGCCAACAATTGCATTGTTAGGTTTAGCTGCTATTTCTGAAACAACTATGGATTTTGAAAATAAAGTCTCTGGTGCAGTTAGATTTTTGTATGGACATCACGGCTCGGTTGTTAGTCCGGCTCATTATGAAGGCATAACGGCTAGTCCTGCTTTTGCCGGTAGAGCGACGGTTGAAATGCAAACACAGGTAGCAACGTTCTTTGCTTCTGATGGTACTGTTATTTCAGTTACCGATACAGATATTGTTGCCCAATAAAATTTTACTGAAGTAAAATTTAGAATCCAAAAACCCTCAAAAGTGAGGGTTTTTTTTTGCCTTTTTATCCCCATATACTATTTATCTAGCATTTAGCTAATTGATTTTCTCTGGAGAGTACGTTTGGAATTTTTATACGAATACGGTTTGTTTTTAGCAAAAGCTATTACTTTTGTTTTAGCTGTTGCTGCCATTGTTGTTGTCATTGCTGGCGCGGCAGTAAAACAGCAACATAAAAAAGGTGAGTTAGATGTCACCGATTTATCTGAACAGTATGCAGAGACTGAAGAAGATATTATTCATGCGCTATTGAGCAAAGAAGAGTTGAAAGAAAAAGAAAAGGCTGATAAGAAACAAGCCAAAGAAAAGGCGAAAGCAGATAAAAAAGCGGCTAAATCAGGTGATGATAAAGCCGATGCCAAAGCGCATGTTTTTGTGGTTGATTTTAACGGCAGCATTGATGCTAAAGAAGTTAGTTCACTACGTGAAGAGATCACCGCCATATTATCGGTAGCTAAACCAGAAGATGAAGTTTTTGTTCGTCTAGAAAGTGGTGGTGGTATGGTGCATGGTTATGGCTTAGCATCATCTCAACTAGACAGACTTCGCCAACACAATATCCCACTGACAGTGTCTGTTGATAAAGTGGCTGCTAGTGGTGGTTATATGATGGCTTGTGTAGCAAACAATATAATTTCTGCACCTTTTGCCATATTAGGTTCAATTGGTGTTATTGCTCAAGTACCAAACTTTAATAAGTTACTGAAAAAGCATGATATAGAGTTTGAACAATTTACTGCCGGTGAATTTAAGCGCACGGTTACTATGTTTGGTGAGAATACCGAAAAAGGTAAAGAAAAATTTATTGAAGAGCTGGAAGAAACTCACGTATTGTTTAAAAACTTTGTTAGCGAGCGTAGACCGAGCTTAGATATTGTAAAAGTTGCAACGGGTGAACATTGGTTTGGTACAACTGCGCTGGAACTTGGCTTAGTTGATAGTATTCAAACCAGTGATGATTACTTACAAGGTAAAAGTAAGAGCCATAAAGTTGTTGCCATTAAATATGAAGTGAAAAAAGGTTTAGCTGAAAAGTTTTCTAAAGCAGCTTCGTTATCGGCGGAAGGTTTAATAGGAAAGCTTTTGCAGCGTAATAATATCTTTCCTGGTTAGTATTCTAAAGATGAATAAGGTTAATGCTTGAGGTAAAAGCTTCACTTTAGCGCTAAGCCATCCTATTTTAAGGATGATACCGAGTTATAAAAAAGCCTTGCTACATTTCTGTTGCAAGGCTTTTTAATGTTCATTGTATGATGCGTCTTAAATAAGGCTTACTTATTAAGATTAACTGATATGGAGTTAGTTAATCTTTATTTGTAGCTTCATCTAAGTGATGGAAGTCTATTTCTTCAATGTTATGACCTGCCTGAGGGTCTAAATACATTTCATTATCAAATTGACCTTCACTCTTAGCAACCACGATACTAACCATGCTATCGCCAGTAATGTTTACTGCAGTACGAGTCATATCTAGTAGCCTATCAACACCAATGATAAGAGCAATACCTTCAACGGGTAAGCCTACTTGGTCTAATACCATGGCTAGCATAATCAAACCAACACCAGGTACACCAGCTGTGCCTATTGATGCGAGGGTTGCCGTTAATACCACAGTTAAATAATCAGCTAAGGTTAAATCTTGCGTAAATACTTGTGCAATAAATACTGTGGCAACACCTTGCATAATTGCGGTGCCATCCATATTAATGGTAGCGCCAAGGGGAACGGTAAATGAAGCGATAGAGTTTTTTACGCCCATTTTTTTAGTCGCCGTCTCTAAGGTCACAGGAATTGTCGCGTTGGAGCTGGCAGTTGAGAAACCAAAGATAGCCGCGTCACGCATTTTCTTTAAAAATATTATCGGATTTAGACCAGTGAATAATTTTAAAATAATAGGGTAAGTAACCAAGGCGTGGAGGATGAGTACACCGAATACCACGAAGAAGTACTTTATTAAATTACCGAAAGTATCGAGTGAGACTGTAGTGAACAATGTCGCTAACAGCGCAAAAACACCATAAGGCGCGAGATTCATTAAAATAGTGACTAAACGCATGATGACAGTACTTAAGTCTTCGAATAATGAAGCAACACGTTCTCCGGCCTTTCCTGATAATGCGATAGAGACGCCAAAAAGCAAAGCAAAAACAATAACCTGAAGCATATTTCCTTGAGCAAAAGAGCTAAAAGGGTTGGTTGGAAACATTTGGATAATAACTTGCGCTAAAGAAGGTGCTTCTCTGGCGCTAAAGCTACTGTTGGTAACCATATTAACACCTTCGCCCGGCGCAATAATTATTGCTACAAAAATAGCAAAGCTAATCGCTATGGCTGTAGTAGCTAAATATAAAGCAATAGCCTTGCCGCCGATACGACCTAGTTTACTGGTATCTTTTAATGAGCACACCCCACAAACAAGGGATACAAAAACCAATGGCACAACTAGCATTTTCAAGCTAGCCATAAAAATTTGGCCTATTACTTCTAATACTCCCTCGACGAGTATGCCTTTAAGGGATAATTCGAATAAATACAGGTTGATAACTTTGTCAGAGCCATTGGGCATTATCCACTGTAAAAAGGTGCCTAATAAAATACCTGCCACCATGCCGATAACAATACGGCTGGTTAAACTGGATTTTTTACTGTCAGGGGAGCTTGTCTGTTCTATTGTCATAGTGTCTCTATTACTTCAGCTGAGTGAATGTCGGTTGAAAGTTAAGTTGTTATAATTATACATCTATTACGCTGATAACTTTAACCGTTAAGACTAGCAATAAATTGCCGGATTAAAAACTACTTTATTATCCTTATGAATAGGCAACAAGCAGTGGAAAAGTGTTTTACTTTTTATTTGAATGTTATTTTTTTTTAATAACAAGTACCTTTTTGTTATTTATAAGTTAATATGAGTTATTAGTATATTTAAAAAATGAAATTTGGGATCCCTTTATGCAGTTACTTCGACGTTTAAGTTTTACCCTATTACTCATGTCATTAATGACACTTGTTGCCTGTGGTGATGGAGATGGTAGCCTAACCGGTGGCGATGATGGTGGTGGAGGTACAGGAGACACTGTAACAATTGTACTAGCTCTATCAAACCAAAACGTTACAGGTAAAGAGCCTATAACAGTTAGTGCTACATTATCCGGAAGCTCCACAGTTTCAGGGCAGCTTGTTACGTTTTCCTCTACACTTGGTGCATTCTCTCCAGCGGCAGGAACTGCATTGACAGATACTAATGGGGTCGCTCAAATTACCTTTACTGCTGGTAGTGTTCGTGGCGCAGGTGAAATAACAGCGAGTTTGTCAACTGGCGAAGATGCAAGCATAGGTTTTACTACGCAAGGCGATGATATCGGTGTTGTTGGCGACATCAATATTTTGCTTACCTTAGTGGATAGTGAGGGTAATCCAACAGAAACAATCACAACGTCTAAATCAGGTAAGGTTATCGCTCAAATTAATGGGATTAGCTCTCCTGTTATCGTGACTTTTACCACTACAGTCGGTGATATTCCTATTCCAACGGCTATCACCAATGATAGTCATCAAGCCAGTGTAGATATTTTAGCTAACGGCAGTTTAGGTGCGGGGACTATTACGGCCAGTATTGCCAGCGGAGAAACTGGGGAAGTACTTTTAGTAGTAGGTTCTTCATCTGTGATTATGGGCAGTGGCGACCCTTTTGCTGAAAATGTTGCCGATATCAGTCTTGACCAAATTTCTGCAGGTGGCACTACCGTTGTAACAGTAAACATAATTGATGATCAAGGAAACTTATTTACTGAGCCTGTTGATGTAAATTTCTCATCTAGTTGTTCTAGTATAGGAACACCTACAGCCACATTAAGTTCACCTATAACAACGTCTAATGGTATTGCCACGAGTACTTATCTAGCAAAAGGTTGTGTAGGTGATGATCCTATTAACGTTACCGCTAATGCTGGTGGTATCAATTTATCAGCGACAACAGTTGTGAATGTATTACCTGCTGATGTTGGCAGTATTGAATTTATCTCTTCAACACCTGAAAATATTTCAATCTTAGGTACTGGTAGTGTAGGAGGCTCAGAAAGCGCTGTAGTTCTATTTAGAGTGTTAGATACTAATTCGAATCCTGTAAATAACCAAGTAGTCAACTTTGTTCTAAATACGGATGTTGGTAACGTTCAATTGATACCGGCTAGTGCAACAACAAATAGTGAAGGTATAGTACAAACGGTTGTTAATTCAGGCACAGTTGCTACCAGTGTTAGAGTACAAGCAACCATTGAAAATAGCTCGCCAGCAATATCTTCACAGTCAAGTCTGTTAGTGGTATCTACCGGTATTCCCGATCAAGACAGTTTCAGTTTATCTGCAAGTACGCTAAATCCAGAAGGTTGGGATACAGACGGTACTGAAGTTGAGGTTACAGCACGTTTAGCTGATGCCTTTAATAACCCTGTACCAGACGGAACAGCGATAAGCTTTACTACAGAAGGTGGACGAATTGAACCATCCTGTACCACGGTTAATGGTACCTGTACTGTTACTTGGAATAGCCAATATCCTAGGCCTGAAGGGCATATATTAGGTGACAGTAATAATCAGTCCCATGTACCCGAAATTAATAACACTATGGGACAAAAACTTGGCGGCCGTGCCACTATTATTGCTACGGCAATTGGTGAAGAGTCTTTTCCTGATTTAAATGGTAATGCTCGTTTTGATGCCAGTGAAATGACTGCATTTTTGAGCACTAATATTAGTGGCAATAAATATGACTTAAAAGAAGCTTTTGTGGATCATAATGAAGACGGTTTGTATAACCCTACTGAAGGCGGAATCTTCCAAAGCAGCGGCACCTTAGAAGAGTTTGCAGATTTTGATAATAGCGGTACTTTTGACCAAAATGATGGTAAATATAATGGTGTATTATGTTCTATACCTGCGCATGATGGCTGCTCTTCGCAAATGTCACTTAATGTCAGAGGAAGCCTAGTTTTGGTTATGTCAGGTAGCACTGCTAATTTCGTTATAGATTCGACTATCGATGCAACAACTGATAATGCTTTCATAAATGATAACGATAGTACTGTTAATATTGCCGGTGAAAATGTTGGTTCAGCAACCGTTATTATTGCTGACTTACATAACCAACCAATGCCGGCTGGTACAACGGTTACTTTTACCGCTACTGTTGGTTCTGTCGTTGGTCCGAGTAGTTTTGTCTGGCCAAATGATAATCATAATGGTGGTACAGCTTGGGGAGTTTCTATTAAAGGGGAAAAAGAGCCTAAAGCAGGTAGTTTACTCGTTGAAGTTAAAACACCAGGTGAATTATCAACACTCTATTCAGCGATTTCTATAGTCATCCATTAATAATTTTAACTAAAATAAAAAAGGCTCCTTAGGAGCCTTTTTTGTTTTGTCATGCTGAATTCGTCATCCCGAACTCGTCATCCTGAATTTATTTCAGGATCTAGATCTCATGAGTGTGACATTTATTGTTTGAGGTGCTGAAACAAGTCCAGCATGACGACGTTGGTTCAGCATGACTAGGGTGGGGTGAGCTACTTAGCCATTTCTTTAAGTAAAAATGCTGAAATTTCCGCACCAACTTTTAATGTTTTCTCTTGTCCTACTACCCCTTGACCACAACTATCAGTAAATGGAGCAATCTCCATCATATCAGCACCGGTAATAGGGTACTTAGCTGCTAATGCACGTAAAATATCCATAGCATCACTTGGCATTAAACCATCAGGCTCAGGCGTACCAGTAGCACAAGCGAAGCTTTCATCAATAGCGTCTATATCAAAACTTACATAAAGCTCATCAATGTTTTCATCTTTTAGCTGGTTAAGAATGTTATCGATTGTTTGCTTGATGCCTTGGGCTTTTATATCTTTTGCCCAATGTTGTCTAACACCAAAGGTATCTTCCCAGTGACTTTGTGGTCTACCACTAGAGCGAATACCTACTTGAATTAAATGATGTTTTTCAGGTAAGTCATCTAAAATATGCGTGCACCAAGAGCCGAAACATAAATCAATGCCTAAACGTTCTACTAACAAGTCAGTATGCGCATCAAAGTGGATTATTGCCGCACGTTTTCCTTGTTGTTTTTTTGCTTGCAAATAGGCCTTAGTTAATGGATAGCTAACACTGTGATCGCCACCAATACCAAAAATACCTTTCTCAGGAAATTCCGCGTAAAAATCATGCAATACATCTTCGGTAATAGTTAACGGGCTAATTGGGTATTGACTGTTTTCATCTTGATATAAGGCTTTTCTACAGTTAGCGATAGTCGCTTCATTTAAATATTTATCAGATAATAAGTGTGGGATAACACGTACATCACCTAAATCAAATGCGGTTAACTCAGGATATGACTCTAATAATGTCGAACGTAAAAATAATGGCCCCCAGTTAGCACCACGTAAAATTCCACCACCACAATCTGATGCAATACCTAAAATTACCGCCTTAGATGCCTCTGACAGTTGATTTAATGATGCTTTCCATAAATCTTCAACTCCGACCGCTTGTCCGAAAATAATTTGATGTAATTGCTCTTTACGCTCTTTAGCTGTGTTTACGGTAAATACGCCATTTCCAGGAGGGCATAAACAATTACTGAGTTTGTTATAAAAATCTGATGATATCGTTGTCATTTTAACTCTCTGTTTGGTTATTTTTTCGGGCTGACTGATGAAACAGATGACCCGCATACTTTTATTTTTTAAATTTTTTTAACATTATGCTCTTATGTTTTATCGTAAAGTCGATTATGATTGCCGCTAATCGTAGGCAAACTGTGACAAAGCGCACAGCGTTATCAATTACTGCCTATTATAGCTAAAACCAGTAACTGGGTGAATAGCATTCCCTGTGAAGTAAAATAATTACTTGTCAGTTTGCATATTTATAGATATACATATAAATAGTTATGCAAAGAATAATTTTACAATATGATGTTTTTTTTATCGCTAGCTAGGTCAAAACAAGTACGCTCGCACTTTATTGATTAAATTAGCGCTTGAATAAAAAGGCAAAAAATAAATTGTCTTTATCGAAGGATTAGAAATTTTTATGGCAAAATCACTAGTTATTGTCGAGTCGCCAGCCAAAGCGAAAACAATAAATAAATATTTAGGCAAAGACTTTATCGTTAAGTCTAGTGTTGGTCATGTTCGTGATCTTCCGCACAGTAGTACCGGAAAAAAGGTTGCTGCAAAGTCTCCTGCTGAAGTTCGTAAGATGGAGCCAGCAGCTAAAGCTAAATATAAAGCCAAGCGTGACAAGCAAGCGTTAGTTAATCGAATGGGCATTGACCCAGAGAAGAACTGGGCGGCGAATTACCAAATATTGCCGGGTAAAGAAAAAGTTGTAGCTGAACTTAAAAAATTAGCTGATAAAGCTGACATCATCTATCTCGCAACCGATTTGGATCGCGAGGGTGAGGCGATTGCTTGGCATTTAAAAGAAATTATTGGTGGCGAAGATGAAAAATTCCGCCGTGTTGTTTTTAACGAAATAACAGAAAGTTCAATTCAACAAGCGTTTTCTACTCCAGGTGAGTTGAGTATGCCGGGTGTAAATGCCCAACAAGCAAGACGTTTTCTAGACCGTGTGGTTGGCTTTATGGTCAGCCCACTGTTATGGAAAAAAGTAGCTCGTGGTTTATCTGCCGGTCGTGTTCAATCTGTTGCAGTAAAATTGGTTGTTGAAAAAGAGCGTGAAATCAAAGCGTTTGATCCTAAAGAATTTTGGGAAATAGCGGCTGATACCCATTCATCAGATGGTGAAGCATTAGCACTTGATGTTACCCATGAAAATGGCAAAGCTTTTAAACCAACGACTGAAAAAGAGACTAATGCCGCTTTAGCTATATTAAAACCAGCTGATTATGCTGTTAGTAAGCGTGAAGATAGACCGTCTAAAAGTACACCGTCAGCACCGTTTATTACCTCTACCTTGCAGCAAGCCGCCAGTACTAAACTTGGCTATGGCGTTAAACGTACCATGGGCTTAGCCCAACGTTTATACGAAGCGGGTCATATTACTTATATGCGTACCGATTCAACAAACTTAAGTAAAGATGCTGTTGAAATGTGTCGTAAGTATATCAGCGACAGTTTTGGTGATAACTATTTACCAGAAAATGCAAAAACATATGGCTCTAAAGCCGGAGCTCAAGAGGCGCATGAGGCTATACGTCCATCCAATGTTAAACTTGAAGCGGCATTCCTTGAAGGAATCGAGCCTGATGCTAAGAAGCTTTATGAGCTGATTTGGCGCCAATTTGTTGCTTGTCAAATGACAGCAGCTCGTTACACAGTAAGCACATTAACCATTAGTGCAGCTACTTTTGATTTGAAAGCAAAAGGGCGAGTGATGCAGTTTGATGGTTGGACTAAAGTTCATCCACAACTAAGCAAGGGTGATGATACCCACCTACCTGATTTAAAAGTTGGTGAAAAATTAACCTTAGATAATATTGAACCAACTCAGCACTTTACTAAACCGCCAGCACGTTTTGGTGAAGCATCATTAGTTAAAGAGCTAGAAAAACGTTCTATTGGTCGACCTTCAACGTATGCCTCAATTATTTCAACGATTCAAGATCGTGGTTATGTTCGCTTAGATAAAAAGCGTTTCTATGCTGAGAAAATGGGCGAAATTGTTACCAACAGTTTATCTGGTAGCTTTGAAAAGTTAATGAGTTACGAATTTACCTCGAACATGGAACAAGAGCTTGATGAAATAGCGGGCGGTACTGCTGATTGGAAAGCTGTTCTGGATGAATTTTATAAAAATTTTACCAAGCAACTATCTAAAGCTGACCAACCATCAGAAGATGGTGGCATGCAGCCGAACGAACCGGTATTGACTGATATTGATTGTCCTACTTGTAATCGTAAAATGGGTATTAGAACTGCTCAGACTGGCGTTTTCTTAGGCTGTTCTGGTTATGCTTTACCGCCAAAAGAACGCTGTACAAAAACCATGAACTTAACGGCTGGCGAAGAAGCTGAAAGTGTTTTAGCTGAAGATGCTGAAACTGAAGCGTTAATGGCAATGCGACGTTGTGATAAATGTGGCACCGCGATGGACAGCTACCTTATTGATGAAACACGTAAGTTACATGTTTGTGGTAATAACCCTGTATGTGATGGTATTGAAGTTGAAAAGGGCGAGTTTAAAATTAAAGGTTATGATGGACCAATTTTAGATTGTGACCGTTGCGAAGCACCAATGGAGTTGAAATCTGGCCGTTTTGGTAAGTATTTTGATTGTACTAATGAAGAATGTAAAAATACCCGTAAGTTATTAGCAAGCGGTGAAGCTGCGCCACCAAAAGAAGATCCGGTGCAATTGCCTGAGCTAGAGTGTGAAAAATCTGAAGCTCACTTCGTACTGCGTGATGGCGCTGCGGGTATCTTTTTAGCAGCCAATACTTTCCCTCGTTCGAGAGAGACTAGAGCACCAAAAGTTGCAGAGCTAAAAAGGTTTAGAGATAGAATTTCAGAAAAATTCTATTACTTAGCTGATGCACCTGCAGAGGATAACGAAGGACGTTTATCAGTTGTACGTTACAGTCGAAAAACGAAAGAACAATATGTAATGACTGAAATTGCAACGGAAGACGGTAAACCAAAAGCGACCGGTTGGACTGCAAAATATATTGATGGCAAGTGGGTAGAAGATATTCCTAAGCCAAAAAAGAAAACCGTTAAGAAAGCAGTAGCTAAAAAGCCAGCAGCAAAGAAACCTGCAGCCAAGAAACCTGCAGCCAAGAAGGCAACTAAAAAATCAGCTGAATAAAAAGCTCGGCACTAAAAAAGCAGGTACGATAAGTACCTGCTTTTTTTTTCAGTAAAATCGCTACAGTGTAATCGAAATACAGTAATAGCTAGCTATTGTGATTGAAAGCAACGCAGCCTTGGATGATTTTAACCAGCACAAATGGGCAATAACTTAACATGCCTATGTAGTTAACTCAGGAGCTAGCTATAAACGTCATCTTCGAGGTCTCTGATCGAAGATCCATCACTTTTTAGACACTGGATCCAGGAGAATGTGCGTCCTGCATTCTCTAATAAGTGCCATCCATGGCACGTCCGATTAATACACCACGGGGATGACCTCCCTGAACCATGTGCATAGGCACGAAATTGGTTGTTTATGCTACTTTCTAATTTCACGCTTGCTGGTTTTCATCTAATCAATGATTAAAACGGCTAAGCAAGCGATGAAGCTATTGTGAAACAAAACGGTTTAATAAAGAATAGGCATGATTTACAATTGATTATTCCATTTAATGAAACAATTAAACGAGAACCCAAAATGGATCTATTTCACTTAATGAAGGTGTATATTGCTGTTGCTGAAGAGCAAGGTTTCTCTGCGGCAAGTAGACGACTAAATATGTCTCCACCTACCGTGACCAGAGCCGTTGCGCATTTAGAAGATAATTTGCAAGTAAAGCTGCTCAATAGAACCACACGTTATGTTCGCATGACAGAGGCTGGTTCACGCTATTTAGAGGATGCCAAACGAATTTTACAGGATGTGAATATTGCTAATGAAGCCGCGCTGGGTATTAACTCTACGCCACAAGGAAAGATTAGTGTTACCGCACCTGTTTTGTTTGGTCAACAGTTCGTGCTGCCAGCGATCACCGACTATTTAGTTCTTTTTCCTCAGACACAAGTTAATGCTGTATTTTTAGATAGAGTGGTAAATTTACTCGAAGAAGGTCATGACATAGGTATTCGCATTGGTGAATTACTTGATTCAAGTATGCGTGCAAAAAAGGTAGGTCACGTTAGGCTAATACTAGTAGCTTCCCCAGAGTACTTAGCAAAAAATGGTATTCCACAAAACTGCCAAGAACTAACACAACATACCCTCATTGCCGCCAATACCGGTAGCCTTAATCCTGATTGGCAATTTCTAGTCAATAAGCAAAACCAAACAATAAAAATACAACCTCGATTAACGGTTACTACTAATCAGGCCGCCATTAATGCTGCAAAAAATGGCCTAGGTATCACTCGAATTATTTCATATCAAGTTGCAGAAGAGCTTAGAGAAAATCAGCTAAAAATTATATTAGAAGACATTGAACACCCAGCTAAGCCAATAAACATAGTACACAGAGAAGATAAATTTTCTTCAGCTAAAGTGAGAAGCTTTATCGACTTACTTGCTAAGCAGTTGCAAGCTAATTCCGCTTTGAACTAACTTTTTATGACGACCAAGTGAGATTAGGAGCATTTTTCACAAGGTTAACTATTACCACAAAGAAAACCAAATATATTAACTGAAATAACTTAAAATTAAGTCTACTATCGAAACATAAGCAGACTTAGCATAGTTACTCTAACAACCAGTAAATTCATGGTCTTCTATGAGCAAAAAGTAAGCTAATCTTTTGTTCAGTCTATTAATTTGTAATATCCATAGGAATACTAATTTCATACCTAACCCCGATAGGGGTTGGTAAGAGCTGGATCTTTCCTTGAAAGGTTGTTGTTAATATATTTGAAACAAGATTAAGGCCTAAACCAAGGTGTCCACCAATTCTGTTAGTGGAGTAAAATGGCTCAAATACCATATCTTTATGTATAGAGGAAATGCCACAACCGTTGTCTTGATAAGTTATTACAATCGATCTTTCATTTGATGTTGCTACAATCGAGATTATTCCTGTTGGTTTTTCTTTAAATCCATGAGTAAATGTATTTTCAATTAACTGACACATGATTTTCCACAAGGCGCTTTCGGAGTGAGGAACGTTTATTTCTCCACAAATAATTTCGATTTTAAATTCGCCAGATTGCTGTCTAAAATTAACTTTTAGTTTGCTAAAAAACTCTCTGAGATAAAACGGTGTGCCATGGGCAACATCAAGCTCAAAATTAATGTCATTAAATTTTGAAAGTAACTGAGCAGTTCGAGTGAGACTTATTTGATTAAGCGAGAGAGCTTCAGTGACAGAGTTTGACAATTCTTCAACCGCATTTCGGCTAATTTTACCTTGACGGAGTAACAGACTAAGCTGCTCAAATTGATGTTCAGCTGTGGTTATTGCTGTCAGTGCGATCCCTATTGGCGTATTTATTTCGTGAGCAAAACCGATAATTAAGTTCTTGGTTATCGAGACCTTTTCTAAATTAACGTTCTTTTGATGAAGTTCGTTTTGCTGTTCAAGTGTTGCAGCTAATTCAAGATTTGTTTGCTCTAATTCATTATTGCGCTGGTCAACTGTTTGATTAAGTAAGTAATTAGCATCAAGTAACCTTTTTCTCGTTTCTGCATTTTCAAATACTACTGCAGCTAAACTTGCACAAACTTCAATGAATTGAATATCCTCATTGGTAGGTGACGTAGGCACAGAGTAATAGAGAGCAAATGTGCCAAATAATTGATTATTTCCTCCAATAATAGGCTCAGACCAACAAGCTTGTAAGCCAGCACCTAAAGGGAGTTTTTTATATTGCATCCAGTATGGATGAGTATTAATGTCTTCAACAATAACACGCTTTTTAGTATATGCTGCGGTTCCGCATGAACCCATACCTGCCCCAACATGAACCCCTTCAAGCGCATCACAATAGTATTTTGGCAATGACGCTGAAGCAATTGGATGTAAGGTATTATGTTTCGCATCAAACCTTAAAACTGAACACAATATCTTTTCATTATATCGCTGGGTATTATGGCACAACCTATCTAATACAAGTTCAAGATCAGCTCCCTGAGCAACCATTCGTAAAACATCATTTCTACCTTGTTCAAGCTCTCTTGTTTTTTTAAGAAGGCTGATTTCTCGTTCGAGTAACTCAAGTTTATCAGTCTGTTTTAACTCAGTCATTAGGTCTTATTTTCCGGTTACACCCTTAACGTTCAATTAATCCTATACCATAACCCATTAATTTTCTGGATATAACGCTATATCAACAAATAACATTTTGCAATGGAAGTAGAAGGCGATAATATTTTTATATATAAGCTTACAATACCTTAAGACTCAAAACTTTACGTTACTGCAAACCCAAAAGCAATAATCAAACATCCACTCTTGAGCCAATAGGTTACATTGTGCTAATAATTATAGACTTCCGTTTTGCGCACAAGCGACCGTTACATCATCTTTTCTCGACAACTTCTGGCTGAGCCTCACTAATAATATCTAGTCACTTTAGGCATTATATTTGCTTGTGAACAACTCATCTATAAACAAAGAGCCCGTATAATTTAAAGCTGAAATTCTCGCAATAATACCTTCCAAAAGGAGCTAATATATGTGGAATAAAGCAAGAAAAAATCCGACCAAATAAGTCATTCAATGTAATTCAATGTAATTCAATTAAAATGCAGCAGATGATAAAATTAATGCTGCACCTACCAACTGAATTATTATTCTTTATTCATCCTATTTATTGATATTAATCTGATACTAATCTTCTTCGGTGTTACTAAAGGAGTCGACAAAAGACTGCAGTCCTTCTTGTACTAATTCGTAGGTTTTATCGACATTATCGGCAATATCTCCATCTAAAACTTTTAGACTACCAAGTATATCCTTAGCTTCGCCAAAACCTTGTTCGATACCTCCACGAATTATCTCAACGAAAGATGCTAACGATTCCTCTTCATCCATATTAGGATTTTGCTCTTGATAAGCCGCAAAAAACTGGGTACTAAAAGCCACAATGCGCTCGGCCGTCGCTTCGGGACTGAAATCTATACCAGACTCATAAGCATCTTCAACACTACTCTCGACACCACCAGCTTTTAATGATTCGTTTATTCCTTGCAAGGCGGTTTTTAGCACTAATGATAATGGCTGATCACCGATTGATTGGTTGTATTTCAGCGAAGATTCTATAATAGCCGCATTAAGTTGTTTCTTTTGAGAAACATAAATTGACTCAGGTGCTTTTTCTGTTTTTTTCTCATGGGCAAGAGCTGATACTTGCTGCCCCATTGGTTCGTTTGCTTTTTTATCTGGTGCTTTTGCTAATGTTCGAACTTCTTGGTTAAATGTAACATTCGAGTTAATTGATGAGCTCATAATATCTACCTCTATTTATCAAAGCATACATAAAAGTATCGGCACGATGAAGTATAACTTAAGTATAATCTGTATTTATTTTGTACAACACAAGGTTCGATTAACTCTCTAAACAAAGTAAGTTTGTTGACTGGTTTTTTAAACATAGACAATGCTCAACGTGAGCAGTTACAAACATTCCTAAGAGTTAGGTAAACGTATATAAATTAATGATTATTATTAATGTACATTTAGCTAGAAAACTAATACTTGACGCCAGTGAGGGCACTCGCGTCAACAGAAATGAGAGGTAAGTATTAAATCAAATAAACTTAATGTTTTTTCAGTTCATTCGCTTTTAGTAACATCGATTTACTTTCTTCAAGAAAATCACCTGCGTAATCGCCAAACCAATCAGAAACATGATTAAACATATCAACAAAAGCATCTTTATCATCAAGACTAACATCTTCAAGCAGTTCTAAAAATCGGTAGGCAAAACGCTTCATCATGCCGATATTATCTTTATTAGAAAAAATAATATCTGCATAAAGCGTAGGGTCTTGGGCAAATAGTCGGCCAACCATAATCAACTCTAATCGATAAATAGGTGAGCTCATCGCGACTAATTTTTCTATATCAGCCCCTTCACTCATCAAATGATAACCATAGGCAATGGTAGAGAAATGTCGCATAACTTGCACCATAGACATGGCTTGATCATGTTCATGAGCCTCTACCGGATAAATCTTAGCGCCCCATACTTCAAATTGTTCAATTAACCACTGGTATTGCTCTGGGTGACGACCTTCACAGCTAATAATAGTTTGCTTAATTAACCCTGTGACATCAGGCCCAAACATAGGATGTAAACCAACAACGGGTCCTGCGTGGGCTTTTTTCATTTCAAATAAAGGCGATTCTTTAATACTGGTTAAATCAGCAAGAACACACGCTTTAGGCAAATTATTAAGGTGATGAATAACCATAGTTGTCAGACGAATAGGTACAGCGACTATAACCAGACTCGCATCAGCTAAAATAACGTCACTTTGGGGCCAATCATTTTGCTCAAGTATTTCAACTTGGTAATCAGAACGCTGAAATAAATCGACAAAAATAGCGCCTAGTTGCCCTTTACCGCCAACAACAACAATCTTTTTACATTCTGGGTTAACGCAGCGATAACCACTGGCATCTTGGCTAACATAAGAGTCGCGCATTAAGCGGCGTAAAACATCTTCAATTAAGTCTGGCGATAAACCTGCATCACTCGCTTGTAAACGTCTTTTGGCAAATAAACTGGCTTCACGTACTGGATCGTAAATCGGTTTACCCACATTACTTTTTAACTGCCCCACTTTGCTGGTAACAGCAAGTCGTCGGTGTAATAACTTAACTAAGTCGCTATCAATGTCATCAATTTCATCACGTAAAGTGGTGAGTTTTTTATCAAAATCTGGATCTGAATTCGTCATTACACTCTCTTATGGAAAACATCTTATCTGAAAAAATTTAATCTATTGGTATTAGAGCATTAAAATAGAAAACGCGACATAAGTCGCGTCTAATATCAATTAATTCTTTAATTGATATAATTAAAATCCCACCTAATTATCTTAGGTAGATAATCCTTAGGCGATACGCGAAGTTAAGCAACCTGATAATTGTGCGTCAGCATCCGCTAATAATTGCTCTGTTTCAGCAAAATCAATACATGCATCGGTAACAGATACACCATAAGCTAGCTCTTCTTTAGCCAAGTCACTGCTTTGATTACCGGCATTAATATTACTTTCTAACATTATACCAATAATTGATTTATTACCCGCACAAATTTGTTTAACAACGTCTTGCGCAACCAATGGCTGGCGCGTGTAATCTTTACTTGAATTACCGTGGCTACAATCAACAATAATGCCAGGTTCAAGACCTTGTTTAGCTAATACTTGCTCGCATTCAGCAATACTTTTTTCATCGTAATTAGGTGCGCTGCCACCACGTAAAATAACGTGGCCATCAGGGTTACCGCTAGTTTGAATTAAAGCAACCTGCCCTTGGCGATTGATACCCATGAAATGATGTGGAGATGCAGCTGATTGTAATGCATTTACTGCAACGCCTAAGCTACCATTAGTACCATTTTTAAAACCAATAGGCATAGACAAACCACTCGCCATCTCACGATGAGTTTGTGACTCAGTAGTACGCGCTCCAATGGCCGACCAGCTAAACGCTTCAGCTAAATATTGTGGGCTAATAGGGTCAAGTGCTTCAGTTGCTAATGGTAAACCAAGCTCTGTTAAGTAAAGAATTAATTCACGTGCTTTACGTAAGCCAGTTTCAACATCAAACGAACCATCCATATGTGGGTCATTAATCAAACCTTTCCAACCAACGGTAGTACGAGGTTTTTCAAAGTAAACACGCATAACAACAAACAAAGACCCTTGGTGTTTATTGTGTAGAGTTTTTAGTTGACGAGCATAGTCTTTCGCTGCTTCAACATCATGAACTGAACACGGGCCTGAAATAACTAATAAACGAGGATCACGCTTGTGAATTATGTCACTAATTGTTTTACGAGATTGTTGAACAAACTCACGACCTTCTTCTGAAAGTGGTAATTCAGCACGTAGCGCCTCAGGAGTAATTAATACATGCTCGGCATTAACATGAATGTTATTTGAGCTGGTTGGCACTGCTGATAATTCGGTGGCTGTTGTCATAATTGGTCCTTAATTAAATATTTTCCGCTGAGTAGGCTTTAAATATTTACTGTAAAAAGTTTTAAAATAGGGTTTACGCTAGTTAACTAAACAGATAAAAACTTGATATTTAGAAAGGAAAACAGTGACTCAATAAAGGCTACAGCTCAACCAAAAACAAAAACAAGGAATCGTAAAGATTTAATTACGCGATTTGTAAGGTTATTTTTACACGTTTTTTTTATGCTGTATAGTATTAAATAGTCAAAACATGTACTAATTTAATAAAAATTTTGAAGATAAGTATTTCTCACTACCAAAGCTATTAAGCAAAGACTCTATAAATATATCGCACAGTAAAATTTAATGACCAAAGCATAGATAAAAAAATGTATAAGACGTTGTAACTATTAACTATTGGCATTTATACTGGTATCACTGAATGATTAAAATAACCACTGTAGTGCACGCCATAGCGCTACTGCTATCAAAATTAAGGACATACTTTGAGAGACGTGATCAACTTTGCGAATAATTTACTGTGGAATAATGTACTAATTTACTTGTTAGTTGGCGCTGGAATTTGGTTCACTTATAAATTAACCTTATTGCAAGTACGCCACTTTCCTCACATGTTTCAAATACTTTTTAAAACAAGCAATAACGATAAAACAGCAATATCATCTTTTCAGGCCTTAATGACTAGCCTTGCTGCGCGTGTTGGCACAGGAAACTTAGCAGGTGTTGCTATTGCAATTACTCTGGGTGGCCCTGGCGCTATTTTCTGGATGTGGGTAATCGCTTTTATTGGTATGGCAACAGGCTTTGCTGAAAGCTTATTGGGTCAACTCTATAAAATACGTAATAGCGATGGTGAGTTTCGTGGCGGCCCCGCTTATTATATAACCATGGGCTTAAATAAACCCTGGGTAGCCTTTGCCTTTTCGTTGTGTATTTTCATCGGGTACGGTCTAGTCTTTAGTTCAGTGCAAGCCAATACCATCGCTGATGCTTTACACAATGCTTATCAAGTAGACACTGGCTATTCAGGCATCGTTATTGTTGCGCTTGCTGGAGTTATTTTTATCGGCGGCGTCAGAGCCGTAGCGCGCACCGCGAGCCTTATAGTGCCGATTATGGGCTTAGCGTATTTGTTGTTAGCACTCTATATTTGTTTAATAAATTTTCAGCAAATACCTGCCGTATTTATGACTATTTTCAGCTCAGCTTTTGGTTTACAAGAAGCAGGAAGTGGTGCCTTAGGTGCCGCTATCATTAACGGCGTTAAGCGCGGGCTCTATTCTAATGAGGCTGGTTCAGGTAGTGTGCCTCATGCTGCGGCATGCGCAACGCCTAATCCTCATCATCCTGCAGCTCAAGGTTACGTACAAATGCTCGGCGTATTTATCGATACCATTGTAGTGTGTACAGCAACCGCGCTCATTATTTTATTGGCGTTAGGATCAGAGACATCAGATTTAACGGGCATTAGACTTACCCAGTACGCGATGACTGAGCATGTAGGCCATTGGGGCAATCATTTTATCTCCCTTGCTATTTGCTTGTTCTGCTTCACTTCTATTATTGCTAATTATGTCTATGCTGAGAGTAACTTACATTTATTTAAACTTGATAATTCCTACGGACGTTGGGGCTTTATTTTAGTCTTTTTATCAATGACTTTTTGGGGCTCTACTGCCGCTTTACCTGACGTATGGGCACTAGCTGATTTATCACTAGGACTATTAACCGTTATCAATGTCTGCGTTATTTTAGTACTAACCCCCACGATTGTCGCCGTAACAAAAGACTATAACCGACAACTAAAGACTCAGGCATCTCCACGATTTATCTTAGCTAAAAGTGAAAAGATTCAAGGCTATGTAACTAAAAACATTTGGGAATAACGCCAGCTATAAAATAGTACTTCTATTGACTTATAAGTACGTTTTCTCAGCCTTAGTTACTTTCTCCAGATAATGACGAGATTCTACTTTAGGGTGTTTCTTAGTGAGCAAGTAATAAACATCTTTAGACGATTTAGTATTGAGAATTTTCATCGCTGTTTTGCGATTACCATGAAAGGTCTTTAATACATTGCCAGCGCCGCCATTGTAAGCCGAAATAATTGAATAATGACGACTAGTTGAATTAGTCACGTCCTTCAAATAGTTGTTATTAAGAATGTGCAAATAGGCTGAGCCAATATCGATATTAAAGGCAGGGTCAAATAGTTGCTGTTTGGTGGGTATACCTTTTTTGTTTTTAATACGCTGAAATACATCCGCCCCTGCTGTTTTAGGCACAACTTGCATTAATCCGTAAGCATTAGCGCTACTGACAGCAAACGGATTAAAGCTACTTTCGGTTTCAATTATTCCGTATATCAGTTGTGGAGAAATTTGGTAACGTTTAGCCGCAGCAAGTACATGACTGCTGTATTTTTGTTTGCGTAAATGTTGATGTTTCTCAACCATGTTAATTCTAACGGCATAAATTTGTTTTTGATTTTTATTATATTTTTGTAATCTAAATTCTATTAAGTGTTTAGAGAAACGATTAGCACGCCATTGATATTGAATAGGTTTATTGTCTCGATCAACCACCTGTTGGTACAAATAAGGTTTGCCTGATAGCTGTGGTGCATCACTTGAGAATATATCAGTTTTTCGAGGGTCTGATGTTGATAATAAGGTAGTCACTATTGCATTCTGTAAGTTTTCCAGCGTTTTGGCTTGAGAGTTATGAGCTAACGTTTCGATTAAAATCGTACCTTTTTCAAAATCAACAATGGCACGCGCTTGGTAACTATTAGTATATTTAACCAGCTTTTTATTGTTAGGGATTTGAGGTTTATCTTCACCCCACACCTCACTAATATGTTTACTCAACTCATCAATCAAATACTTGATGTTTTTGAAATCACGTTGAATATGCTCATTAGTTTTAACTGCTTGTTCGGTAATCGCAATAAGATCTTTATCGTCAGAGTTTATTTGTTTAACTAAGGTTTCGACATTACGAATTGAGGCTAAGTTTGGCGTACTTTTACAACTGGTTAAGCTAATAACGATAAGTAACAACAATACTATTCTAAACATTTTTCAGTAACCCTTCATTGATTTACGCCTAATACAGTATTGTATAGATCCAGCGTTTAAAAATACAAGGTTGGTTTTAGTGTGAGTATGTAGGTGGGTGGTTTCAAATAAACAGTGAGTGAGTAATCAGAAAGAATATTGTGCCAAGTAACAAAGAATACAGGTGAAGTTTAAAAAGAAATAAGAACTAAAAAAGGGTCAGAATGTTAACTGCATTCTGACCCTACTTTTTTATAACTACTTTCTAGCTATTACTTAGGTATTAGCTAGTATTTATTTAATCTCTGATCTTTCACTGATCAACACTGGCTCACCATCAATCACTAATTCAAAGGTAACATCAATCGCACTTGGTTTAGCTACCGCGCCTGACTTCAGTTTAAACTTATGAGTAAACTGACGTATTTCATACGGCGCTATATCTACTTCTTCTTCAAAATATGATGTTTCAAAACTATCTGACGGATAGGCTTGGACCATTATTTTACCCTTAGTTGTGCCTGCGTGTGGTCCTCTAAATTCACTGGTAATTGATACTTCGTTATCAACAACTTTTGCTGCTTCAACAATCGCCATTGATGACCAAGGGTATACTCGAGCACCTTGTTCTTGGATTAGTTCAATTGTTTGTCCTTGCCATTCAACCAAGGCTTTGGCAATGATGACTTGTTTACTTGCACGTGTTGCAGCAGTCGTTATTAAGTCTTGCATGGTTTTTTCAGCACTTGCTAACTTAACCTCTTTGCTTAATGCTTTATTTCCCTGCTGAATAACAGTTATTTTTGCATTAGCAACTGAAGCACCTTGGTTACGTAAAACGGCAGAAACAACTTGCTCACCATTTGCCTGTTCTTGTCGCCACTCTAGACGAAGGTGTAAACCTGAAAGCTCTTTTAAGGCATGGGTAATCTTGTCTTTACTTGCACCAGAATTAACAATAGCAGCAACTAAACGTGCGCTAGCGTTATTAAGTTTATCTAAAGAAGCTAATTGAGTAACACGATCTTTTGGTGTTGCTTCTACCATAAATTCATACATGGTAGTTAGTTCACTAGGTACCTTGTCACCTAAACGCCACATTGCTCTAAATAATCGGCTAATCTCGCGGTCTGCAGGGTTTGCCCATGGGTTAACCTCAAGGTTAGTTGTTGTATCTCTAGGTACAGGGTTAAGATCTCGGCCTTCGTCAAAAAAGGCAGTCAGTCTATGTTCAGCATTTTCAGCTAATATAGCCATGTCTCTATCAAGTAGTTTTGTTTTTATCGCTGTTGATATTGAGAACTTCTCTTCATATTGGCTGTTTTCAGATTTAAGCACCATGAATAAATGATCATCATTAATAGTCACAGATAAACCTAGTTTAGGCTTTTTCTGTGACTCTAAATCAGCAATCATTGCGACAGGTAAAGAGTAACTAATATCTTTGCCGCCTAATGACTTAGCATTAACAACAAGGGTATTGCCCTTAACGACTCTTATTTGCAGTAATTCATCTTCATCGGGTTTATAAGATTTTTGTTCGAATGTGCCTACTTTTTTGTCTGCTTGCAGTCTTTTTTGGTTTTCTTCAGTGATTTTTAAACCTAAACCAATACCCGCATGACCACGATGTAAATGATCAGTTAAGTAGTCAATTTCTAAAGATAATGTTGGATTATCAACACCACGAGTAGGCTTAGTGACTAATGACGACATTTCAGGCAAAGGTTGATCAAATTTAAACTGATTATAAAAAGGCTGCTTGCCTGGTTTTAATCGAACGTCCATGCGAGGCGAGCCATGTTCATAACTATTGTTTAATACCCGTACCCATAATTTGTTACCGTCTTGCTCCCAAGGGCCAGCAGCGGCATTAAAGGTTTTATCGACACTAGCAACAAATTCAGTGAACTCACTTTCAACCTTGTCCCAGTCACCAAAAATATCCATCATCAACTGATGAGACAATGCTTTGCCATCACCGTAGTCAGATTTTCGCATAGCCGCCATTTCATCACGATACGCTTTGAATTTATGAGATCTGTCAGGGTGGTCCAACATAAAGTGAACAATTAAAAAGTTTACGCCACGATAAAGGCGAGGGTTATTAGTCATATCCTCAATCTTAGGACTATTTAACGCTTCATATTCTCTTAAACCTCGACGGATATAATCCATCGGCGATGCACGGTCAAATACCATGACTCTTAATTGTTTTTTCTCAGGATCATAATAATGGTGAGCCAAGGCATCCGCTGTGCCTTCAGTAAACCAAGTAGGTAACCAACCAGGGTAATCCATTAACGACATTTGAAATACATGCCCTTGTTCATGAACCACTATATATCGCTGATGCTGCTCACGTGCGCTGGGAAAACTATAACCAACAAGGTTATAGAACATGGCTTCACCGCCCGCACTGATACCACGTGTTAAGTTATCATCGGTAACAAATATTTTAGTTCCCTTTTTACTTGAACCATAAACTGCCGCCATACGTTTGTTTTCTAAATCTGGCGGTGTCATACCAAAGAGTTCAATATAATGCGGAAATGAGCTTTCCAGTAGCTCCATATACAAAATAACCTGATCTTCTGCCCTATTACTTTTAAGGGCAAAGTGTTTACTTACATACCAGTCAAAACCTGGAGTATTGTTTACTCTGCCTGAACTGTAGGTATAAGGAATATTTTTACCCACCTTGACTACTTCTACGCTATTTAGCGTTGATACTCGCCCACTCGCCGTTACATCGACACTCATTTGTGATGGATGCGGTATTGTCTTTGATACGGGGATTAATGAGCCTTGAGGTATCATTAATTGTGCCGAGCTTGTGTTTGAAAGAGTAGAAGGTGTTTCTGTAGTGTTATTACAGCCAGATAAAATGGCGCTGGCAACAACCAGAGATAACAAGGTGGGTTTGAAATTCATGCTTAACCTTATAAATAGGAATTATAATTATAGATATGGCAAACACTATATATGTATATTGTATACACGCAAGCAAAATAGTTATGCATATGTTACAAAAAGCTTAAATTAATATTACCGCAGAACATTTAAGAAATGATGAGGGTGATGAATAAGAGGCTTTTACCTGACTGCTTTCATAAGAGCCAAACAAAAAAAGCGCCTTTCGGCGCTTTTAAGTATTGAACAAATGACAATTCTTTAAGAATTATGCACCGTGAACAATACGTTTATCAATAAGGTTTTCAACAACACTTGGGTCTGCCAATGTTGAAGTATCACCTAAGCTATCAACATCATTTTCAGCAATCTTACGTAAGATACGACGCATGATTTTACCTGAGCGTGTTTTAGGTAAGCCCGGTGCCCATTGAATGTAATCAGGCTTAGCAAAGCGACCTAATTCTTTAGCAACAAACTCACGAAGCTCAACATTTAGCTCGTCTGATTCAGTCGCATTACCCATTAAGGTTACGTAACAATAAACGCCTTGGCCCTTAATTTCATGTGGGTAACCAACAACCGCAGCTTCAGCAACTGCTGGATGAAGTACTAAGGCACTTTCAATTTCAGCAGTACCTAATCTGTGACCAGATACGTTTAATACGTCATCAACACGACCTGTTATCCAGTAGAAACCATCTTCGTCACGTTTAGCGCCGTCACCAGTAAAGTAATTACCTGGGTATTGACCTAAGTACGTTTGATAAAAACGATTATGATCGTTATATACCGTACGCAATTGTCCTGGCCAACTTGCCGTCATTACTAACAGACCTGCGTTCTCACCTTCTAATGTATTACCTTCTTTATCAAATAAAGCGGGTTGTACACCAAAGAAAGGTTTACCAGCACAGCCTGGTTTCATATCAACAGCGCCAGGAAGTGAAGTAATTAAAATACCACCAGTTTCTGTTTGCCACCACGTATCAACCACTGGACAGTTGCTCTTACCAACCACTTCATAATACCAATGCCATGCTTCAGGGTTAATTGGCTCACCTACCGTACCTAACAAGCGTAAAGACGATAAATCAGATGCATTAACTAAATCATCACCAATACTCATTAATGCACGAATAGCTGTTGGTGCTGTGTAGAATACGTTAACTTTGTGTTTTTCACATACTTGCCAAAAACGACCTGCATCAGGGTAAGTTGGCACACCTTCAAATACTAACGTCGTTGCGCCGTTTGCTAACGGGCCGTAGAAAATGTAAGAGTGACCTGTGATCCAACCTGCATCAGCTGTACACCAGTAAACCTCACCTTCTTTATAATCGAATACATATTTATGCGTCATTGCAGCATAAAGAATATAACCACCACAAGTATGTACTACGCCTTTTGGCGTACCTGTTGAGCCAGAAGTGTAAAGAATAAACAATGGATCTTCAGCATCCATGATTTCTGGTTCACATACTGCTGCTTGTTTCGCTACTGCTTCTTCGTAGTTAATGTCTAGTTTTTCATTCCAAGCAACATCACCACCGGTACGGGCAACAACAATGACAGAGTGAACATTTGGACAATCAGCAACCGCAGCATCAACATTAGATTTAAGCGGAATACGCTTACCACCACGTAACGATTCATCAGCCGTGATAACGACTTTACAATCAGCATCAAGTACACGGGCTTTAATAGATTCAGTAGAGAAACCACCAAATACAACCGAGTGAATAGCACCAATACGGGCACACGCTAACATAGCGTAACCAACTTCAGGAATCATCGGCATGTAGATACAAACACGGTCGCCTTTTTTAACGCCGCGCTCTTTTAATAAGTTAGCAAAACGACAAACATGATCGTGTAATTCTTGATAAGTAACTTTTGAGTCATCGTTAGGATCGTCACCTTCAAAGATGATCGCCGTATCATTTGCTTTAGTCGCTAAATGACGGTCAATACAGTTATAACTTACGTTAAGTTTTGCGCCAGAGAACCAATTGATCTCAGAGTTTTTAAGATCAACTTTAGATACGCTGTCCCAAGGTTGGTACCAATCAATAAATTCTTTTGCTTGCTCGCCCCAAAATTCATCAGGTTGTTCAATTGATTTTTTATACATAGCATCGTATGTCGCTGCATCAATATGAGTATTAGCCTTGGCTTTCTCTGAAACTGGATAACAAGTTTTTAATTCTTTCATTTCTCTTCCTTCGGACTTAACTTGATGTTTATTTATGTGAGTCAACTCTATGGTCAACTTTTGGGCACATTTAACTGTTATTAAACATGCTAAAATGTTTACAAGGCTTTTGATATACGCCTTTAGTCTTAATTTAAGTTTTTACTCTATTATTTTACTCATTAACTTTTACCTATATCGATAAAAAGCTCAAGTAATTAAAACAACTAAGTCATAACTTAACATTGAACCCGCCAATTGACAACGCTGTCATTAATGCACTACTAAAAACGCCCTATTTTTAACAGGCATAAAAAAACCGAGCGCTTGGCTCGGTTTTTATTAAATATTGAATGATTAATTATTCTTCATCAAACTCAATATCAGCTTCATCTCTTGGTGTGAAGGTTCTGATACCTTCTTTTGCAACGATCTCAATGTAGAAAGACGTTAAACCATCAACTTGTGTTTGGTCAATACGTTTATTAATGTCTGACAATTGCACTGGCTCTGCTTCTTCTTTGGTATTACCAAATTGGCAATCAAAGTCCCAGTAATCTACGCCTGCAGGTAATTTTTTATTACGTTCCCTTTTAAGGTATTTCTTAACTTCATGTTTTACCGCATCAACACGTCGTTCAAGTTTTACTTTCTCATGGGTTAATTCAAATGTTTTTTTCATGGTTGCCCTTAGTCAATGGCTACAATTACCCGCCTTTAAAACGCGAGTATAGATGTTAATAGATCAATGCCGCGTATTTTACGTTACTTTTAGCTAAGTAGCGAGGCAGTGATGACAACACAAGTAAAAAACATGCAAATGCTGCCATTATTACTATTTTACTGTAACAATTTTCAATAGCTCACTAAATGCTCTACTAACGTTAGAGCGATAACATTGCTCTTGTCGCCGCAAGAAGGTGGTGTTTGGTATTAGGTTCAACAGAAGCATGACCCGACGCTTCACTTAGTACTAATGTGGACTTAGGTAAATTTTGGTGTAATAACCATGCATTATCTGCCGGACAAACGATGTCGTAACGACCATGAACGATTGCTGTTGGAATATCTTTTATTTTATCGCAATTGGCTAAAATTTGATTGTCAGTTAAAAAACAATCATTGACCATAAAGTGCGCCTCGTGACGAGCGAGTGTCCAAGCATGAGCATCACCCGTAGCAGCATCAACAAATGCTTGATCCGGTTTTAAGGTACAACAACGAATTTCCCACAGACTCCAAGCAGTAGCAATTTTTTGCGCGAGTTCTTTATCTTCACCCACTAACATGGCATAAGCCGCTTTAGTGGTAGCTTGTGCACTGCCTTGTGGTAAAACATCTAAATAATCTTGCCAATAATCAGGGAAAATACGTGTTGCGCCGCCACCAGAAAAAGTCCAATTAGTGTCAACATCTCTACCTAAGAAAATACCGCGCAATACTAAACTACTGACACTTGTTGGATGAGTTTGTGCATAAACTAAAGATAAAGTAGAGCCCCACGAGCCACCAAAAACATGCCATTTTTCTATAGACAATTTTTGACGAATCTTTTCTATATCAGCGACTAAAAAAGTGGTGTCATTATTATCTAAACAACCGTGAGGTAATGAACGACCACAACCACGTTGGTCAAATAAAATTATATGGTATTGCTCTGGATCGAAAAAACGTCTGTCGTTCGTTGAACAACCTGCTCCAGGACCGCCATGAATAAAAAGTACTGGCTGCCCTTCTGGATTACCACATTGCTCAACATAAACTTGATGTTGACCGTCAACATCGAGTAAGAAATCATTAAAAGGGGAAATTTCAGGGTAAAACTCGTTCAGTGAGGTCATTATATTTATTCTCTTTATGCTAATTTTTCTAAATAGGTATCACCTGCAACTAGGTTAATAACAATGCTTAACGTAATCAACTTGGCTTTATTTTATTTTATTTGCAGTTAAGCTTAGATTTCGCTTAATCAGCTCAGATCTAGTGCAAATTTCTTTAATATTTCAATAGGCACTATTTCTAGAGCTTTAATATGGGTTTTTCTTAAGTGAACCCTTGGCGCTCTATCACCTTGATAAGCTTCTAACCAACGCTCTGCACATAAACACCAAGTATCCCCCGGTTTTATGCCTTCAAAATTAAATTCGGGTATTGGCGTTGAGAGATCATTGCCTTTAAAGCGTGAGAATTCTAGAAATTGCTGACTAGCTTCAATACAGATAGTATGAGAGCCAGTATCTTGTTCACAAGTATTACATTTATTATCGCGAAAAAATCCGGTGACAGGATCACCACCACAGGCAACTAATTCCTCACCAAAAACATTTATTGATTCATCCATTTCCATAACTTTTCCCATTGTTTCGACTAATACCCCACACTATACACGTTACCAATCAAAGTGCAGGATTTCAGTGGGAATTAAATGCCTTTAGGCAGGGCAATAATGTAAGCATAGTCATTCTATGGCTTATTTATTATTAGACCAGATCCCCGGTTCAGTTTCCCCTTGTATTTCCACATCGCCTATTGAGAAAGTGGGCTCAACATTTGCTTTTAGTTTTCGCTGAAAATCTTTTGTTAAATTTAACACCGTCGGGGTAAGTAAAATTATGGCGTAAATATTAACCAGGGTCATTAACCCTAATGCCATATCGGCTAAACCCCAGACTTCTTTCAACGAGGCATTTGCTCCCCATAACACCATTAATAAATAAATACTGGTGTATAATAAGCGTCCAATTTTATTGTCTAGTTTGAATAAATGTAGATTACTTTCTGCATAAGCGTAATTAGCAACAACCGAGGTAAAAGCAAATAAGGTGATTGCTGCGGCGACAAAATAGTTTCCTCCTGTACCAAAGTGACTAGTCATGGCATCTTGGGTCATTCTAATGCCTTCCATTTCACCACTAATGTGGATATCAGATAACAAAATTATCACTGCGGTACAGCTACAAAGCACCATTGTATCTAAGAAAACCCCTAACATTTGCACATACCCCTGAGCAACAGGGTGATTAGGTACAGGTGTTGCACCTGCCGCGGCATGAGGTACACTCCCTGCCCCTGCTTCATTTGAATACAAACCTCGCTGAATACCATTTTTAATGGCTGCACCTAAAGCGCCTGCACCGGCCTCATTTAGGCCAAAAGCTGAAGAGAATATATCCATAAACATTGACGGTAATAATTGAATATTCATTAAGGTAATAATAATCGCAGTACCAACAAACGCTAATCCCATAAAAGGCACAATTAATTCTGCAAACCGAGCGATTCTACGCATGCCTCCGACTACGATACTGCCTGCAAGTATCGCAATAATCGCACCTGAGTATTCACTAGGAATAGTAAAAGTATTATTTAATGCATCTGCAATGGTATTGGCTTGCATAGCACTGAACGTCAAACCATAGCCAAGAAAGAGACAAAGTGAAAAAGTAATAGCAAGCCAAGGTTTATTGAGTCCGGCTCGAATATAATAAGCAGGTCCCCCTCTAAATTCCTTATGCTCGTCTCGTACCTTATATAACTGACCAAGCACACTTTCTGCAAAGCCTGTTGCCATACCTAACAATGCAATAACCCACATCCAAAATACAGCACCACTGCCGCCAAGTGAAATAGCCATGGCAACGCCAGCTAAATTACCTGTGCCAACTCGGGCAGATAATCCTGTACATAACGCTTGAAAAGAACTAATCCCTGACTTGTCAGATTTGCTACTACCTCTCATAACAGTGAACATATACTTAAATTGAAGTATCTGTATCCAACGAAGCTTAAACGAGAACCAAAAGCCAGCAAAAAGTAACAAGTAAATTAATATTTGGCCTTGGCCCCACAGTACATTATTGATAAAGCTTACTATGTCATTGAGCATTTACTTCCCTTTTTATTATTCAATAAATTAGTCTACGTTTTTTGAAATATAACACATATTTTGAGTTACTTAATTGATAATCAATAACCCTCTTTGAGCCTTGTACAATGCGGTAAACATTCAGTGCAATAAACGGATATATACCCAAGCCACTTCAGAATGCTAGTTTCAGGACACCAGAGCGATTCATGATCGAGTCGTGTATTTCATTAATGGTTATTCAGGAGAATACGCCCCTGAATTCTCTATTAAGTTGCATCCATGCAGCGTCTTTAATGAACTAGATAACGATGAACATGATTTGCTCAGACGTCCCAGAATGGCTGGTTTATAAACGCTTTATACAGCGTTATAGATTTCGACAATAGAATAACTATTATCTTCAATCAATGCCTTGCCTAAAGGCGTTTATAATTCCAGCTGAATCCTGAATTTTGAGGTGGCTTGGGTATAAGTACCTTTATAAATTACTCAAGTGCTCTCAATGCGAATGAGAGCACTTAGTCAATCATACTGACTCTATCAATACAAAGTCTTTCGCCAAAAACTCCTTACCATTGAGTATGATTGATACTTGGTGCTTACCTGGATAATACACTCGAGTACTAATGGCTTTAAAACTTTGTTTACGATGCACTTGGTGTGCCTCATGGGCGGCAAGAATTCGCTCACTAATTTTAAAAACCTTTTTAGACAACTGACCGTTTTTTTTCAAAAAATACAATCCATATTCCAAGCGTATTTTTTTTCTTTGGCTTGAGGTGTTTTTTAATGTGAAATTGAACTGAGCATAATCACCAAAATTAACCTCTGGCGTGACTACCTTAAAATCAAGTAATTCAATATCGGTGCTGTCGTAACCAAATAATGTCAATGTTTCAGGGCAAGCTTGTTTTAATAAGGTCCTACACGCATGTTTTAACGTTCTGTCAAACTGCTCACTTTTACCTAAATATTTTTTTACAAAATCAATGACAACTTGTGGATTATCTTTGGCAATATCATTTAAATTATTGGCAACACTACGGCGTACAATTTCAGTAGGGTCATCAATTAATTGATGTAAAATAGGTAAGATATCAGTAGGGTTTTTCTTATATTCCTGCAAGGCGATGGCCCAAGGTAGGCGTGGTCTGCTGCCTTCACTGGCTAAGCGCCTAACCATATGATGTTCATGTTTACTCCAGGCAATCATTTGCTCCACCATTTGATTGCCATATTTAATTAAGAAGGGTCTCACTGAAAATTCACCACTGGTAAATTTCGTTATTTCTTCCATCACCTCAACCGATTTTTGATAATTATTGATGCCATAAGTTTCGAGATATTCAGGCAAAAACATATACTCAACACTACCTTCGGTAATACCTGCCTTGGTTAAGCTTGCAATTAACTTCACTAAAACATCTGCAGCTTGTGAAAAATCAGTTGGCATAAACTGATGCATAACGGCATTGGTATGGCTCATGCGCTCTTTTAATTCTAAGGCATCAAAGTTATCGGGTAGCATAAGTGTCATGAACTCTTGTTCATTAAACGCGTCGATATCATAATTGGCTAAACAGCCTTTTAAATGTTGGGATAAGGTAAGATAAAAGTCTTGGTTATATAGGTTTTTAAAAAGGTCAGCCATCTTTATTGTTTCAATCTACGTTTTTACAATGGGCGGTAACTATACACCTCACGACAACTGTATGTAAATACAGCACCAGTTTGTTTTGTCTATATTAATTCGATATACCAACATTTTACAACACTAACTTTATCCATAAAAAAACGCCCTGAGGCGTTTTAATTTTTTGCTATTTAATTCACTAAACTCAACCTTTAGTAGGGTAAAGCCTAATTTAACATGGCTAACTGTACTTTATGTTGCTGCTGCTCTCGCTCTACATATTTTCCCCATTGCAAGGCCGTTTTTTTAGTGCTGATAAATTTTGTTGCCTTTGAAAATGACGTCAAAGATTGTTCAAATTTTTTCAGGTTAAAATTTGCCATACCTAGAATTAAGTACATATTGGCGATGTCCTTCACATTACTTACCGTTACGTCCTCGTCTTTATCTTGCTTATGTTCATCATAACGAGACAAAGCTAAATTTGAAGCATGTATTGCCAATTGCCATTGCTGGGTATTTAAATAGGTTTGCGCCAACAAAGCGTCATGTTCACCTGATTGAGCAATATCGCTAACTCGGAGTAAAACTTGAATCGCTTTTTCCTCTTCTTTAGCGGTTAAATAAGCACGAGCTAACCGAGCCAAGTTATCTTCATCAGCAAAAATACTACCTTGATTTATTGCATCATCCAAAACAGCAGCACTTTTGTACGGCGCACCATGAAATGCATAGAGTTGAGACAAAGTAAGAATATCACTATTCTTGGTAATATAGCCCGCTTGATAAGCCGCTTCCATTACCGCCATTTGTTTATCTTCTTGCCCAATTTCACCGTACATGCTGGAAAGTTGTAACCAGTATTGTGGTTTATCATATAAGCGAACTAATTTTTCCATTACTTTAGTGACTTGCTTTGGCTGTTTTAGCTCATAATAAGTTGCACGTTGTAACGTCAGCCAGTTTTCTTTAGGCTGTTTATTTTTACTTTCAACTAAGCTAATTGCTATTTCAGTATGCTTTAAGCTATTAACAAAATCTTTATCTTGAAAGTAGACTTGTGCAAATAACATCTCTTGGTTTGAGGTGAGCTCTTTGCTATTTAACTTTCGCCACTGGCTTAAGTAACCCAGAGCCTCTTTATAGTTTTGCTGCTGCATACTTAGTTGAGCTAAGGAGTAAAGAGTCGAAATGATCAAGGTATCTGGAATGGCTGTTTCAGCAATGACTTTATTAAAACTATCAATTGCCAGTGCTAAATCATCATTACCGTAATACATAAAACCGTAAAAATTAAATAACATGGCACGTTCATAACTATTTAAGCTACTAAGTCTGTCTTGAACTTCATCTAATACGGCAAAGCCCTCTATTTTGTCACCACCATCAGCTAGTTTTTGCGCCCGCGCTAATTGTGAATAAACTCTATTACGCATTGCAGGCACTTTTTTGCTAGCGCTATAACTCTTTTTATTGACCTTTTTATCGACACTACCTTTATCTGCATTTGAGGTCGTGGTTGCCTTTGTTGCATGCGCAGCAAAGGCAGTAGTGCTCGGTATAGCAGCAAGTAAAGTAAATACGGTTGTCAGTAGTAAGGAATTTTTGTTTTTCATCATTCGATCCTTAATTACCAATAAGTTATTAATAGTTAGTAACTTATTGGTGATTTGTAAAAGTTAGAGTCTTTTGAAGGGTTATCTCAAACGGCTTAACCATCAATTTTAAAGCTAATTTTGTTTTGTACTCCGGCAACTTCCATCGCTACCCCATCAACAACACGTGGTTTGTATTTGAACTTGGCAACCGCATCTAGCGCTGCTCTATCAAAAACGCCTTGAGGTTTAGCTTCTAATACTCTGGCATGGCTCACTGATCCTGTTTTTGTTACAACAAACTCAACAATAACGAAGCCTTCAATACCACGAGATTGTGCCCGACGAGGATAAATAGCTGCTACCTTAACTATCGGTAAATAATCACCATCCCCTGTCTCTAAGCTCAAGCCACCTGACAAGCCCATATCTGTTTGAATATCGGCTGCAAAAGAACTCTTTATAGCATTCGCATTAGGATTAGATTGTTGCATTTGAGGGGCATTCATTGGTGGTGGTGGCTCTTTTGGTTTAGCTGGTTTTTGTGGTTTACGCTCTTTTTTTACAATCGTTTCATCTTGCTTTAAACGAATAAAATCAAGCACACTACCCTTGGCTGGATCTGTCATCACGTCATTGCCACCAGCAATTAACTTTTGCATGCCCCAAAGTAAAATAAAGGTCATGCTTAACGCCAATACTCCTGCAATAGCGTATCGTGCACCACTGCGTACAATAATTTCTTGCGGTATTTCTTTCGACATACCTTTCGACAAATGTTGCGACATATTAACTCTCCAACTTCTATTTAGCTTTCTTGCGCAGCAATCGATACATCATAAACACCTGCAGCACGCGCAGAGTCCATCACCTTGATTAAGGTATCTGTGGTCGATTTTTTATCGGCTTGAATAACAACTGTACCCTGTGGATTTTCAGCTTTTAAGCGCTCAATATTTGCTTGTACGCTGCGAACATCAACTTTACGTTTATTGATCCAAATATCACCTTTGTCACTTATTGCCACTAAGATATTTGCGCGTTCTTTTTTAACAGCTGTAGCCGCTTCTGGGCGATTCACATCAATACCTGCTTCCTTAACAAATGAGGCGGTTACGATGAAAAAAATCAACAAGATAAAAACAACATCAAGCATGGGGGTCATATCAATCTCTTCTTTTTCGTCTTGATCTTGTAACATTTGGTTTAAGTGACGCATAACTAACTCCTACCATTTTATTTTTAGATAACTGCTTCACTTAATACGAAACAGCTACCTACTATTAATTTACTAAATTTTGACTAGCGGCTAGTGACTAACGGTTAAGCTGTCAGCTAGCAATTCCGATTCTTTTTTCGCATTACGGCGTAACCAGGTTGCGGTAAATACACCAGATAACGAACCAACCATACCTGCCATGGTAGGAATAGTGGCGCGTGATACACCCGACGCCATAGACCGTGCATTACCACTGCCTGATATTGCCATGACATCAAAGACTTCAATCATGCCTGTTACTGTGCCCAACAAACCTAGTAGCGGACACAGAACAACCAAAGATTGTATAAGCGCTAAATTACGATTTAACTTAGTTGTACCACGAGAAATTAACGCGTTGCGTATTTGTTCGCTGTTCCAAGATGTTTGGTCCTGACGGCCTTGCCATAAACTAATCATGTGTTTCTTTACACTGCGGTAGCTATAAAAAACAAAGACAAAACGTTCAAAAATCAATAACCACATAATGAAAATAACGGCGGCAATCACGATTAATACTTGTCCACCGGTATCCATAAATTCATTAATGGCGTCGTACATTTCCATTAAGGCAATCACAATTTATGCTCCTTGGCCTGCAAGCTGACTACTTTCTACTGGCTCAGCGCTTTCAGTACGCTCAGCCCTTTCGGCAATAAGCCCGGTACTTTCTTGTTGTAAAATATTAACTATGTTACGGCTACGACCATTTAAATAAGCAAAAATAAATACCATAGGGATAGCAACAACAAGTCCTAAAACAGTAGTGACAAGTGCTTGAGATATACCGCCAGCCATAAGCTTGGGATCACCGGTACCAAATAAAGTAATTGCCTGGAAGGTATTGATCATGCCTGTTACCGTACCCAATAAGCCGATTAAGGGGGCAACCACTGAGATGATTTTAATTAGGGTTAAGCGTTTTGATAATTTAGGCACTTCTCTTAAAATTGACTCAGATAATTTAAGCTCTAAGGTTTCGGTATCTAAATTGGGATTGTTATCTTTAACCTGCATAACACGACCTAAAGGATTATCACTCGATGCGATAGTTGATTTAAGCTGACGTCCTACTTTAGCGCCAATAAACACTAAACTAATTAAACGCTCTAGCGCTATGAGTAAACCAACAAAGCCAATCGCTAAAATGATGTAACCCACAGGGCCACCTTGGTCTACACGTTCTTTCAAGTCAGGCGCTTGTACTAATAAACTTAATATTGAGCCGCCGGTAGGATCTAAAGCAAAAGCTGTGGTATTGCCACCGCTGTTAACTAAGTCACTAGTAGTCGCAAGGTATCGACTAGAAGGTTGTCTAATAAGCTCAGCAACGGTCCCTGTTTCATCAATATATTCTAAATATTTACCATCTGAGATTAAATTAAAGCCACCTACGCGCGTCACTTCAGCAATTTTTCGGTCGCCATTAGCTAAAACAACTTCACGGTTAAACTTTGCGACTTTACCGCTTTGGGTCATTTCACGTTGTAATTCAAACCATAAACGCTCAATTTCGCTAATAGATGCAAGCTTAGAGCTTGAGCCCATGCTTTGCGCGAATTCATCTAAAAATTTTCCGCGCCCTGGTATTTGCGCCGAAATAACGGACGTTTGAAACTTACTGCGCGTATCACCAGAGACTTGCTGTAAAACACCAAATAACTCTTTTAATTCACCTAAACGCTTGTCTAAGGCCTCAGCCTTATTCGCTAAATTAATTTCATTATCTGCGAAATTTTGCTCAAGCTGTACACTTAGTACTAAGGCATTATCTCGTTGGTAGCCCATGTCGTTAAGTAAATTTTGTTGCTGATTAACTTTGGCTTTAAATTCTGTTTCTCGCGCTTTATTTTGCTTGGTTTGCGTTATCTTGCCTTGCTCTAGTTGATTTAATAAATCATCTAGACTTAACGCCTCTTGCGCATAACTCACTGTAGTCAAAGAAGCGAGTGTCAATGAAAGTGCCGATACGCTTAACGCTTTGGTTACTACGCTTTTTATTACATTAGAAAAAATAGTCATCATTATTACTCAGCTTGTGTCGATGTTTCGTTAAAAGACACCGGTACCCCTGAAACAGGTACAAGGATCAAATCGGGTGCTAACTGTTTACGGGCAATACGTTGGGCTTTATTGATACCTAAACGATAATCTTGTGACAATGATTGCCACTGACCGCTTCCTGCTGATAATTTTTTCCATTGGCCTAAACGACTACCGTCACGAGTTTGATAAACTAAGCTCACACGACCAATACGTAAAAAATCAACATCCATTTGTTTACCATCAATTGGTAAAACACCACTGTAAGCTTCAATAGTACGACCGTAATCCACTTCTATTTGATACGCTTCAAGCACACGACGAAACTTCTCTGAAACGGCAATATCGGCACGATTCATCATTGTTTTTAAATCTTCAACACGCTTAGTTCTTTCGCTTGGTAAAAAAGGCACATCAAGATCTACGAAGGTATCTAAGGTACTGATCATACGTGCCATTAAAGGTGATATTTGACGTTCAATAACACTGACTTCTTCCATTGATTTTGCTAACTGAGCTAGCTCTGTCATTTGGCTATCAAGCTGAGCTTGCATTTGTTGGTTATAAACACTGAGGCCATCAACTTCTTTTGTTACCACATTAAATTGCTGCAACTTAGTTTGTACTTGATCAGTCAAACCGTTTACTTTTTGTTGTGATTTAGCAGCAGAATGATTAATTTGTTGACCGGCATCGACCACCTTATTTAAGGAGGTGCTGTTTAGTGAGTTATCACTAATTGAGTCTGTAGCGGATGCTGACGTAGCAAGCAATAAACTACTTGCACTGAGGCTAAGGTATAAGCTTGCTTTGGCGAGTTTAGACAACTTCATCGGTGTACCCTTTCTATTTGCTCTCTTTTACTATTAATAAGCTAAGAGCGTCATAAATTGTAAATGCAAATAGCAATCTGATTGTCTTTACAACAGTGATTGCTATTAACGTTCAAGAATGTGACAAAGTGTACCGAGGAAATATGACAATTAAGTTGAAGAAATATGACACTTACATTGCATTAAGATTTCAGTTTAATGACAGCTAATAAGATCAAACAAGCCGTACAGAATTAAGTGGCGTAGGTTTACTTAAAGGAGAGTAATGCTGGGGTTTCAATGTTACTGATTTCAATATAACTAAAGAGCAGACAAAAAAAAAGCACCTAACGTTAAGTGAGGTACTTCTTTAATATTTTAGCTTGTTTTTACCTGTAATTAAACAGCTAAGGACAAGACAAATTAAATATTATTAAACAGATTTTTTCTGGCGACGGCTAGCTGCAAAACCGACTAGCGCTAAACCGAAAAGTGCTAAAGTACCTGGTGCAGAAACTTCAACAGGTGGCTCTTCTGATATTACAGGTGGCGCTGGAGATGTTACTGTTGCAGAAAAAGATCTTGATGTGTTATCAATACCAGCGTGTAGTGTTTGTCCAGAAATAAAGTACTGTGATCTTGTATCATCAAAGCCACTTTTTTTAAGGGTACCGATAATAGTAAGACCTGTAATATTATTCGACGTATGATTATCGGTAATTTCAGAGATGTAAAACTCATAACCAGCAATACTCCACAATAAAGTATCAGTAACAAACAGTGAAGTATTTAATGTGCCAGCTCCAATCGTGATAGTGTCATCTTCTTCAAGAGGTCCAAAAAAATCATTACTCAAAAATTGAGTTGTACTCGCATCATAAAAAGTGTTATTGGGAGCAGAACCAACCTCCATAGTGTTGAAATCAATTTCTGCGATTGTTCCATCGTTATTAATTAATAAATCACCTGTTAGGCTTATATCAAACATACCATTGATGCCTGATAACGGTGATATTGGATTAGCGTTAGCCGTAGCCGTGATTGCAAGCAATAACACTGCAGCACATAATTTTTTTAACATAATATTTCCATATTTAATAATATTTAAATGAATCACATACTTAACGTAAGTCGAAACTTAAATAAGTATGTATGATTTCGTAACAACTACATCAGTCAATGCAACATACAGGCCAACTATTTATGATGTTGTTTTTAAAGGACTTTTTTAAGAAGACCTATCTACTAACACAATAGGAATTATTTTATTGTAAAATAAATGGACAGTTATTTTTTAACCAATAAATTCAATATTTTCCTGATAAAATAAAGTTTAATAGCGGTTATCACGATTATTATGTGTCAAACCATAAAAAAAGCTCATTAATAAAATTAATGAGCTTAACGGTCATTTAGCATAGAGTCCTGTTTCTAAAGGGAGTAACAAGAAGACATTTACGCTTTTAAAAATTTCCTTGTTCTTTAAAGTTGTGGTTTCGGGGCACTAGTAGCTTCTCCTTTATTGCTCATGACTAACAACAAAAACTTTCCTTAAAAGTCCCACTTCAATGCAACTTCAAAAGCAACGCCTTTGGTTTCACTGCGCATTAAGGTATCTTCAAACTCAATTTCTTTTTTATTATTTAAGATGTTTTGCACCTTAAACTTCAAGGTTGATGAGTAAGTAGGATAATAGGTATAGACCATGTCAAGGGAATGAAATGGTTGCTCATAAGCATCATCTTTGCCATCAATACCCGGTATGATGATACGCTCAGCAAATACGTTATAGGCAAGGGTTGCACTGTGATTTCCATTGGCTGCATCCCAACCTAAGTTCATATTAACCACCCAAGGTGAGTGTCCTGTCATGGCGCGCGTTGGGTTAGTGATAGTGGTAGAAACACCCGTTTGCTCAACCACTTTTTGGGTATCAATGTTTATCTCTGATTCACTTACTGTAAAATTACCAGACAAAAAGAAGTTTTCGCCACTCATACCAGCAAAGTCACCGACAAAGGCAAAGTCTTTTAAGAATTCAAATTCAAGTCCATAAACATAACCATCATCGGCATTAGCAATTCTGATTAACGGTGGGCCATCTTGAGCAGGTGATTGTACTGCTTCAATGGGTTGGTCCATATCCTTATAGAATAGCCCTATTGAAAGGTTGTCTCCTGTAGGTAAGTACCATTCCCATCGTAAATCGTAGTTATCAATTAAGGTACTTCTTACACTAGGCGTACCACCAATAGGGAAACCAGTCAGAGGGTCAATATAGGTCGCAGGAGCAACTTCACGAATATCGGGACGAATGGTTGTTTGCGCGTATGAAGCACGAAACTGCACTTCATCATCAAGTAAGTAAGTGAGCGCTAACGCACCAAAAATATCATCCTCTTTAAAGGCAAGTGCCGCTAAGTCATCAACAGTAGGCTGTGCCGGTAAATCAAATTGACCTGTTGCAGGGTCAAGTGGCGCAACAACCTGACGGAAGTCTTCATAACGAAGGCCAATGTTTACTCGCCACTTTTGTGCGATGAAAAAGTCAGTATCAATAAAGTAAGCATCAACTAATTGAGCCGAATAATAATCGTCACCATCAATTGAAGTATCGTTGAGAATTAAGTCATTAGCCGTTAATGGATGGTTTAACATAACATCATCATTTAAGATGACATTCATTTGATGGCCAGTTAAATCTAGATTGTCAAAAGCAAGTGTATTAACATCAATACGTCTCGCCATAGCATCACGGGTTTTTTCGATAAAATTACCACCTGCTTTTATCTCTAGTTCAACGTTACTAAAGTTAAGTGGCAAAGAAATATTAAAACCATAATTTTCAACACTGTCATCTAAATCTTGAAAGCTATAACGAGAAGATTTTTTGGCCTTTCGTAGAGAACTTTCATTGATAGGGTCAAAAATACCATCTTCCGCTTGGCCATTTGAACCATCGGCAATAATATAGCGAGTTGATATATTACCTGGCGCATAACGATTTGAACGTGCATCAGAGTAAAACCAGTCTGCGCCTATATTCCAAAGCCCAGAGAAATTATGCGTGCCTCTAATTTGATTGGCGATCATTTCCCTTTCTTCATAAATAACATCGCTATCACGTATTCTTACGCCGTCACTAATTGTGTTATTGCTGTCATTGCCGAGTTTGTCGCGTATTTCATCACGGGTATCATGTAAAATTAACGAACTGAAATCAATACGGTGGTCTCGTTGAAATTCTAGGCCGACGTTAAACATGCCAGAAAAGCGCACCGTATGTTCTGTTGACTTAATATCGTCAAAACCACGTTTCATATACCACTTGCCGCTCTCTTCGTCCCCTTCATAGGTAAAGTCTTGGCCTTCATATTCTTCTGACACCTGCCATTTATTATCATAAGAAACTGCGGTGAGGAAACCTAATCGAAAATCATCAAAATCAAAACGATTACCTAGGGTGACATCAAAACCGGTATTGGGATTGATACTGGCTTTCTCTGGATCATAGTCACGATTCATCTGTGCGGCTATTTCACGATTATCTTGCTGTGATAAGTCATTTAATGACGAATGACTTTTCCATAAATCGGTTAATGCTTGGGGCGCAGCACGGGTGCCATCATCCATACCATACCAATCATCATTGCCAACATTATAAGACAAACCATCATCAAAGTTATTGCTGTTACCGCCAAGCTTTCCTTGCATAGTGAAGACAAAATCCGACGGGATTGATTTTAAACGAACATCAACATTACCCCCAGCAAAATGCGCTGGCATAGCCGCGGAATAAGACTTTTGTACTGACAGCGATTCAATGATTGAAGAAGGAAACAAATCAAGTGGGATCACGGTACGCGTAGGATCAGGGCTAGGTACTGCAGCGCCATTTAATTGCGTACTTGAAAAGCGTTCACCTAAACCACGCACATAAATGTATTTCCCATCAACTAAGGTGATGCCTGTAACGCGTCGTAATGCTGCAGCAGCGTCAGAGTCACCCGTACGTGCAATTTGTTCAGCGCCGAGAATATCAGCTATAAAAGCTTGATTCTTACGCTCTTGCATTACTGCATTTGCAGTACCCTTCAAGCGACTTGCTTTGACAATGACTTCTTCCATTGCGTTTTCATCAGCATTTTCTTGAGTGGAGATGTCTTGTGCTGGTGTTTCTGCATAGGCGCAGTTGATAGATAAACTTGCAGCAATAGCAAGACTCAAGCGTTTTAACGTTGTATTCATTGTTAACCTCATTAACAGGAGATTTACCGGGATTATGTGGTAGTTGGTATTGGGGTAATTATTTGTATGGCTTTAGCCAAGATAGCGCTACTAACACATAACACTTGTTAGTAGCGGTTAAGCCTAGGTTTAGTAGCGATTAATCGTCTAAACCTACAGTCCAATTTTCAGTCCAGTTATTATCCGCTGAGACTGCACCAATATGTTTCGCATTTTCAAAAAACGCGTGACCAGTAAAGTCTTTTGCTGGTGTGGTATCAATGGTGAATATACCGTTCAATACCGCATTCATCTCTGCAGCAATGGTGTTATTCATATTCAAGCTTGGGTTTTGATTAAGTACCCAATCTTGGGTATCAAGCAATACCGTCTTATCGTCCGCTTTAGCACTTTTGAAATTCTCTTCACAAGCAAAAACAGAGTTTGAAATAACCGTTTCGCCAGCAATTGCTTGCTCAGCGGTTACCGAAGCCGTTGTGCCACCTTCAATTTCAAAACACTCGCCTGCCGCATTAGTTACAACAAAGTTATGCAATTGCGCTCTGGTACCTTCACGTAAATAAACACCTTCAGAGTCTTTATCTGCCGTATCAAAACCATTTCCTATAATAGTCATATTGGCAATGGTTGGATTAGATTGTGGAAGTTTGTTTGGAGTAGAGCCATCATTATCACCTTCAATACCACGATTAGCGGCACTATTATCAGGCGCATGTTTAACTAATACGTATTGTAAGTTGCCACGATAACCGTTATCCCAATCAACACTGTCATCTTGATTTGACGTTAATACTACATATTTAGCATTCACCGTTCCGCCAAAGAACTCGATACCATCATCAGCATTTTCATGTACTTGGATGTATTCAACCTTGGTACCTGAGCCAACACCACCAAAAGTTATGCCGTTGAGTTCGTTATCTGGAGCAATTTCATAACCCGCATGTTTTACAACAACATAACGTAATGTGCCTGAACTATCGCTATCATCAGTACCGCCAAATACCGCGCCTTCTTGAACACCTTCAACTTGTAATGCACAGTCGCTACCATCGGTCGGACATTTATTTGATTGTGCGTTACCTAGGAGTACGATACCGCCCCATTGTCCAGCAGTGGTTTCTCCACCGGTAATATCTTCATTCGAGGTAAAGGTAATTGGTGCACTAGCGCTACCATTTGCTTCAATTTTTGAATCACGACTTACCACTAAGTAATCACCACCTGAACGACCAAAAATCGTTGTGCCCGCTTCAATGGTTAAGGTTGCACTTTTAGCTGTATCAGAAGTGGTTTTGTCTTGCCCGACAAAAACAGGGCCACTTAAGGCATATAAGTTATTAGCCGTTAGTGTTAAATCAGTGGTGATATCACCACTTAGTTGACATGTCGTGGTCACGCCATCCGCAGGTGAAATGGCACTAGTACCTGTTGGACAACCTTCTGTTTCTGCAGGTGCTGTTACCACGCCGCCGCCATAACCAAATGCCCAACCTTGGCGCCAATCGCTACCTGAAACATCAGCACCATCAAACGCACCGATGTAATCAACACTGTCAAACCAAGCATTTTGCGTTGTAGCAACATCTTGGCCTGCGCCATCAGCAATTAATGGCGAACCACTATCTGGTATGCCCGTTTCGCCAATAAGGATAGAAGTACTTACACTATTTGACTCTTCTGCGTTAAACCAAGTGGCTAAATCAAGTAAAACTGATTTATCTTCGGCTTTGGCATCTTTAAAGTTTTCACCGTTGTTACAAGCCATCACCATATTTTGCATGACAATTTTTCCGTTGTTAGCATTATCAACGGTTACCGATGAGGTTGTGCCACCTTCAAGCTCTAGACATTCACCCATTTCACTTGGGCCGGTTATTAATGTATTGAAAATTTTAGCCGCTGTACCTTCACGTAAATAAATACCTTCAGAGTCTTTGTCTGCTGTATCAAAGTTATTACCAATGATTGTCATGTTGGCAATGGTAGGGCTTGATTGTGGCTCTTTATCTGGACTTGAACCGTCATTATCACCTTCAATACCGCGGTTTGCCTCGCCAGCGTTTTTAGCATGTTCAATATAAACATGTTGAAGCATACCTTTAAAGCCATTGTCCCAATCAACACTGTCATCTTTGTTAGCCGTTAACACTAAATGTTTCGCGTTGACTGCACCACCAAAGAACTCAACACCATCATCGGCATTACTGTGAACTTGGATGTAATCTACTGTCGTACCTGAGCCAACACCACCAAAAGTAATGCCATTTAATTCGTTGTCTGGTGCAATTTCAAAACCGGCATACTTAACAACTATATACTTTAAAACACCTGAATTATCTTCCCAGTCAGTGCCGCCAAATACCGCACCTTCAGCTACGCCTTCAACTTGTAAAGCACAGTCGCTGCCATCAGTTGGACATTTATTTGATGGCGCGTTACCTAAAATAACTAAACCACCCCATTGTCCAGCAGCTGTTGCTTCACCTTTAACATCTTGAATAGACGTCATGATAATTGGTTTAGTTTTGCTGCCCTCGGCCATAATTTTTGCGTCACGGTGAACAACAATGTAGTCATTACCGGATTGACCAAACAATACTGCGCCAGGCTCAATAGTAAGCACCACATCTGTATCAGGGTTGCGTACTTTAGTCGTTTGACCATTAAGACTACGTGACTGTGAGGCTTGTACTGCTCCACCACCGACCTCAAGTGCGCCACTAATTGCATACATGACAGGCTTACCATCAAAACTTGCCACTAAAGTGGTATTTTCACTAACAATGCTGTCAAGCACCTGAACTTGTACATCAAAACCAAGACTAGCTGATACTTCTGCACTCAATGCTGTGTTTGCTTTACCAGGCAATGATTTTCCGTCACCAGGCCCTGGTGTTACTGGTGCTGGGTTTTCAATAATAGTATCGCCTACTGAGTTATCAACATCAGAAGTTAAGTTGATATCACCACCACAAGCTGTTAAACCTAATGCTAAAGCCGTTGCTACCATACTGAATTTAAAAGTTTTTTTAGTTTGCATTTCATTTGCTCCGCAGCAATTAATGAAGGATTGATTTACACCCGATAAACGTAACTTTTTATTAATGTTGCGTACCATTGAGTGATCAATTGTTGTCATAAAGTAATTTGACTACATACTAAGGTGAATAAATGACAGAAATGTTTTAGAAGTGTGACGATTTGATGTCGCTAATATTTCAGTAAGATGACATTGATTTTAAAGGAGGCATAAAAAAAGCGCCGAAGCGCTCTATTTAAGGGGTGTTAAGAAGTTATTAGATACTGACAACCAAGTATTTATACTTCCTACAAATGATAGCCTGATTCTTCATGTGCAGATTGATCTAAACCGTTGACCTCTTGCTCTTCATCAACACGTAAGCCACCGGTCATCAAACCAACCAACTTAAGGATAATATAAGTCACTACTGCGGTATAAATCAGGGTCGAAAATATACCGATAAGCTGAACGCCAACTTGCTCAGCCATAGTAGCAATGCCCTCTGCAAAACCAAAGCCACTAAAGACACCTAAACTGGTTGCGGAAAAAACACCCACTAGTAGCGTACCTAAAATTCCGCCAACGCCATGAACAGGAAAAACATCTAACGAATCATCTATTTTTAACTTTTGCTTAATATAAACCGTCGCATAAAAACAAACAAAACCAGCGCTAATACCAATAACCAGTGCGCCACCTGGACCAACAAAACCTGAGGCTGGAGTAATGGTACCTAAACCTGCGACCATACCTGTAACAGCACCTAAAACACTGGCTTTACCAAATTTTTTCCACTCAATGGCTGCCCACGTTAATGTACCTGCTGCCGCTGAAATATGGGTAACCAACATAGCCATAGATGCGTCACCATTAGCGGCTAAAGCACTACCACCATTAAAACCAAACCAACCAACCCAGAGCATACCCGCGCCGGTAACTGTCATTGTTAAGTTATGTGGCAACATAGGTGTTTTAGGGAAACCTCGACGTGGACCAACCACTATTGCGGCAACGAGTGCCGCGGTACCGGCTGTGATATGTACAACAATACCACCAGCGAAATCATAAACCCCCATTTGTGCTAACCAACCACCGCCCCATACCCAATGGGTAACCGGCGCATAAACGGCAAGTAACCAAATACCACTAAAGAGTAATACTGCCGAGAATTTCATTCGTTCGGCAAAACCACCAATAATGAGCGCTGGGGTAATAATGGCAAACGTCATTTGAAAAAGCATAAATAGGCTTTCAGGAATATCTCCTGATAAAGCATCTTTAGCAATGCCATGCATCATCATTTTACTGAAATCACCAATAAAGGCATTTCCTTCAGAAAACGCTAAACTGTAGCCAACCAACAACCATAAAATTGAGGAAATAGCCGCTATAGCAAAACATTGCATTAAAATTGAAAGTACATTTTTCTTACGGACCAAACCACCATAAAAAAGCGCTAAGCCCGGTAAAGTCATCAATAAGACTAATGCTGTGGATGTTAATATCCAACTGGTGTTTGCACCATTAAGTTGCGTCTCTTCTGCCCACGCTATAGTAGGTAAAAAGAGGCTAAGTAAGGTTAAACAGACAATAAACGCTTTGCTCATAATGACTTCCATGATAAATAATTCAATAACTGCACTGAACAAAGCACAAAGTAAGCCAAATTATAATTACATTATTTTTCAATAAATTAAGTGTACACTAATGGCAAGTACAACTCTGACTGCACCAAATCAAAACACAAAAAACAAATGATCGCACCACCAAGGTGCGCAAAGTATCAATAGAGTGCAATCAAAAATTTATTTACTTTTAATGTTTATCTAACTTGAACATGGAGGTTTTTCACCTAATAAAGAGATAAATGATTGAAACTTATTATGAGATTACATGATTGTGAACTATACATAAGGCTTAGCTGGTGAGTTTTTGGTGAATTATTTATATGGATTTAGATTCTATGTTAAAAAGAATTGTAACTTGGAAAATTAACATAGGTGAATTCTTTATTCGGTTTCCTGTTCAGATAGCTGTGTTCCTTATGATCACCGGCATTGTTATCGCCTATTTTTTTCTAGCTAGCACTACGCAAACATTAACCAACCAAACATCAAAAATAAATGCTCAGCGCTATTTAGAAGCATTGTCTGCTTTTCGTACCCTTTATACCGAAGAAGTAGTTAATACCGCAAAAAAACAAAATATCACCATCAGTCACGATTACAAAAACATTAAAAACTCCATCCCTTTACCTGCAACATTAAGCATGGCTTTAGGTAAAGAAATTGGTAAATTCCAATCTGGCGCACAAACATTTTTATACAGTCGATACCCATTCCCATGGAGAGAGCAAGAAAATAAAGCAATATTTACTCAAGATTTCTCTCAACAAGCTTGGCAAAGCTTAACTAAAAACCCTGAGCAAGCGTTCTTTCGCTTTGAAGAAGTTAATGGCCAGATGTCCATTCGCTATGCGATTGCTGATGTAATGCGTTCAGGCTGCGTCGATTGTCATAATAATCATGAACAAACACCCAAGAATGATTGGAAATTAGGTGATGTACGCGGTGTGATGGAAGTTATTTTACCCATTAACAAAGCCCAATTTACTGCGCAATCATCTTTACAAGCTACCTTTATTGTTTTATTTGCCATGATAGCGCTGGTCACTTTAGTGTTATTCATCTTTGTCAGTAGAATAAAAAAGGATGCAAAGAAACTTACCCATTCTAATACTGAAATGACAATAAAACAGCAGCAGGTAGAGTTTGCCAATAATGAAATGGCTTTAGCTATTGAACAATTAGAATATAAAGCAACAGAGCTAGCTAGCAGTAACCAAGTGAAATCTGATTTTATGGCCACTATGAGCCATGAAATACGAACACCACTTAATGGTGTAATTGGTATGCTCAATTTATTAAAGCAAAGCAGAATGACTCATGAGCAAAACAATTACACTCATCTAGCAACCGTCAGTGCATTATCCTTATTAAATATCATTAATGACATTCTTGATTTTTCAAAAATTGAAGCTGATAAGTTAACCATTGAATCAGTAGATGTTCATTTAGAAGATTTAATTGGCAGCCTTAGTGCAACGATGGCCCATAATGCCCATGAAAAAGGCTTAGAATTAATAGTCGATGTATCTCAACTAAAAAATGTTGTTGTCAAAGGGGACCCCCACAGAATAAAACAAATCCTGACAAACCTGCTAAGCAATGCTATTAAGTTTACTACTCAGGGTGAAGTCGTCATAAATACCAAAATAGAACACGTTGATAATAAACTGCTATTTTCCTGTTCAGTAAGTGATACTGGCATAGGTATAGCCCAGCATAAAATAGGCTCTATGTTTGAACGTTTCACCCAAGAAGATAGTTCAACCACTCGTCAATATGGTGGAACCGGCTTAGGTTTGGCAATCGTAAAAAAATTGTGTCTACTAATGAATGGCGACATCTCTGTAACAAGTAAACAAGGACAAGGCAGTAGCTTTAATTTCACGCTGCTATTAGAGCCTTGTGAATCAATTAAAGCCGAGCTGCCACAATTAGACTTATCTGCATACAGAATATTAATCGTTGATGATAATAAAACCAATAGAGAAGTACTACACAGCCAACTGACACTTTGGGGCGCGGATGTTAGCCAAGCAGACAGTGCCGCCTCAGCCTTATCTTTATTAGCTAAAAGTATAGAAGAAAATGCAGGTAACTGTTTTGATATTGCTATTCTAGATATGTTAATGCCTGAAATAAATGGCGCTGAGTTGTGCCAAAAAATAAGGGCCAATGAGCAATTAGATCACCTAAAACTTATTATGCTTACTTCTTTAGCAAGACCCGGAGATGCCCAATACTTTGCTGATTTAGGTTTTGATTTTAGCTTACCAAAACCTGTTATCACCTCTGATTTAGCAAGAGCACTTGTACTGGTCTCTAATAAAGCTCCGACAAAAAGATCACAGAAATCATTGCCAACTCAATCGAATAGCAAAAAAATAACGGTGAAACCCTTACCTAAGTCTACCCGCATTTTATTAGTAGAAGATAATTCTATCAACCAAATTGTAGCTAAAAGCTTATTAACCAATTTAGGAGCTCAGGTAGAAATTGCAAATAATGGTCAAGAAGCATTAGATCGTTTAAAAGACGATTACTATGATGTGGTCTTAATGGACTGTCAAATGCCTGTTATGGACGGCTATTCTGCGACTAAAGTTATCCGAGAGTCTCAGCAATCTTATAAAGATATTCACATCATTGCTATGACAGCTAATGCAATGAGTGGCGACCGAGACAAATGTCTGGATGCTGGCATGAATGATTACTTAACTAAGCCTATCGATGTAGAAGCCTTAGAAAATAGCTTACTAAAAGCGTTGAATACGCCTACAGCTACAGAACTTGTTAATTCGGATAATTCACCAAAAGAAAAGAAAGACTCTATCAATGGTAAGAGTGATCCCGTATTAATAAAAATAGAGAATAAAGTTGATATCTGCTGGGGTAAAGACGCTTTTTATAAAAGAGTTGGACAAAATCAGCTTTTAGCTGAGCGTATAGTTACCCTTTATTGCCAAGATATGCCCATTGAAATAGACAAATTAACGAAAGCAATAGAAGCGAAGGATTATAAGTTAATAGGTGAAATAGCCCATAAAGTAAAGGGTTCGAGTGCTAATCTTGAAGCAAAAAAACTAGCTCAATGTGCTCTGGATATAGAACTTGCCATTAACAATAAAAAAACGACTGAGCTGGAATCATTATCAATGACATTACGTGAAGATTTTGCGAAGTTAATAATGAATCTTGAAGAGTTTCTCGCCATTAACATTCAAAATGAATAAGCCTTAATTATTTCTAATCATTACAGCTGTTGTTAACCAAATAAGAGCTATAGCCTTTTGACACTTTGGCGACCATTATCTACAATATCCAACATTACCACATACAACACCTATCTTGATAAAGAAGTAAAAAATGCCGAATAAAGCGATAGCCACCGAAGAAATAAATATAACTCAAGTAATCACATTTTTTAAAAGCCTACAAGATAGAATTTGTCAGGCATTAGAAGAAGCTGATGGCACTGGAAAATTTATTGAAGATAACTGGAAGCGTAAAGAAGGTGGTGGCGGTAGAACTCGCGTCATTACTAACGGCAGTGTTGTTGAGCAAGGTGGTGTTAATTTTTCTGTGGTATCTGGAGATAAGTTACCGCCCTCAGCCACAGCTCATCGTCCAGAACTTGCTGGCAGAACTTGGCAAGCTTGTGGCGTTTCACTGGTTATCCATCCTAAAAACCCTCACATTCCTACATCACACGCTAATGTACGCTTTTTTATTGCAGAAAAAGAAGGTGAAAAACCAGTATGGTGGTTTGGTGGTGGTTTTGATTTAACGCCTTTTTACCCTAATGATGAAGATGTGCAGCATTGGCATCAAACGGCCTTTGATTTATGTCAGCCTTTTGGTGATAACGTTTATAACGATCATAAAAGATGGTGTGATGAATACTTTTATTTAAAACATCGCGATGAAACACGTGGCGTTGGCGGTTTATTTTTTGATGATTTAAATCAGTGGGATTTTGATACCTGTTTTGATTATGTCAAAGCGGTTGGCCAAGGCTTCACTGATGCTTACGTGCCAATTATGCAGCGTGGTAAAGATATTGAATATACTGAACAAGAACGTCAATTCCAACTCTATCGTCGTGGCCGCTATGTTGAATTTAATTTAGTCTTTGATCGAGGCACTTTATTTGGTCTACAGTCTGGCGGTAGAACAGAGTCTATTTTGATGTCGATGCCACCACTTGCTCGTTGGGAGTATAATTTCCAAGCTGAAGAAGGTAGTAGCGAGGCTAAGTTAGCTGACTACTTAACTCCAAAAGATTGGTTAAGCGTATTGAAATAAAATGCAGTTAAACGCTTGGTAAAGATACAGAGAAAAAGTCTTATTTAATAAGGGCTGACGATACCACTTGGATTAATTAAGCTAGATAACTAATGCACTTGGTAAACTACTTAAGCCGCTATTAAATAAGACTCTCCTCGAGAGTTCTTAGCTTTACGTTGATATGAACCTTTGCCTTTTTTAGCTTTAACTACCTGCATTTTATACACTTTGGATGTTACTAGTGCTGCTAAAAAGTTACTCTTAATTTGCCCTCGTCCAAGCTCAGCTCCATTATTTCCCACTTTTGTTGTTAGTTTTTTCTGTTTACTCATGACCTTTCCTTTTAAAACATCTAATCTATAACACTAAAGTTATTACGTTAAAATCATTACGATGATGAAATGATGGTTTATTATACGCTTTAAACCTTAAATAGTCAGGAGATACTATTTTTCTTGTGAGTCTACGCGTAAACTCAATCCAAACTTCCCCTTTTATTCTCTTATCAAATACAAGGACATTTTAGTCATAATGATCATTCAACAGCACAGCCATGATATCCAAACCCCTACCGGTACTATGCGAACCTATGTTTACCGCCCACAGGCTCAGGGTAAATTCCCCACTATTATTTTTTATTCTGAAATATTCCAACAGACAGCACCAATAGCAAGAACTGCGGCATTAATGGCTGGTCATGGTTTTGTGGTATTAGTGCCTGAAGTATTTCATGAACTGAACCCTATTGGTACGGTACTAGGCTATGATGATGCAGGCAAAGACAAGGGTAATCAAGATAAGTGGGCAAAACCTTTGGAGCATCACGATAGTGACACTCAATCGTTAGTGGAATTTATCAAGCAACAAGATTACTGCTCTGGCAACATAGGTACTATGGGTGTTTGTATCGGTGGACACCTTGCTTATCGCGCGGCATTAAATGACAACATTTTATCTGCCGCCTGTTTGTATGCGACTGACATTCACTCGGGCGATTTACCAAGTAATGACAATAATGATTCACTGACACGAACCAAAGACATCAAAGCAGAGTTGTTAATGATTTTTGGAAAACAAGACCCTCATATTCCTGACGAAGGTCGCATGATTATCCATAAAAACTTATTAGCTTCAGGAAATGTTTTTTCATGGCATGAATTTAATGCCTCGCATGCCTTTATGCGTGATGAGGGAGAACGTTACGACCCTCAGCTTGCTTTAAGAGTTTATGGTATGTGTGTGGAGTTATTTAATAGAACATTAGCTTAATCGTACTTAAAATTAACTTTGCCTCACAAGTGTTAGGGCTAATCAGATAATTACCACAGAAAGGGCTCGGTGTAGCGCAGCCTCAGTGCTCTCTGTGGTGATCCTGTCAGCTCTACTTATGCCGTTGGTATAGTCCTTAACGGCTCGACTTGAATATCACCACCTTTTTCAACCAACAGCGTTATTAACTGCTCAGGCAATACCGGTTTACTAAACCAATACCCTTGGATTTCATCACAGCCTAGTCCCCTCAAAAACTCAACGTGACTTTCTTCTTCAACGCCTTCAGCAATTAATGATAAGTTGAGGCTTTTCCCTAAAGAGACAATAGTTTGAATGATGGCTTTATCTTCATCATTTGTATGACAATCACGGATAAAGGATTGATCAATTTTTAATTTATCAATCGGAAAGCGTTTTAAATAAGACAATGATGAGTAGCCGGTACCAAAATCATCAATAGATAAATGTAAACCTGTCGATTTAAGTTGCTGTAATACTGCTAAGGTATTCTCTTCATTGTGCATAAATACCCCTTCAGTAATTTCTAGCTCAAGGTTTTGTGGTGGTAACTTCACATTTTTGAGAACACTTTGTACCGTATGACAAAATTGTGGGTGACTAAATTGACGGGGTGATACATTCACGGCAACAACGATGTCGATATAACCTAGATCAACTAACTGCTTCGCAAAACGACAAGCTTGCTCCAATATCCACTGACCTATAGGGATAATCAACCCTGATTGCTCAGCTAGCGGGATAAAGTCTATGGGTGAAATAATATTATTCCCATGTTGCCAGCGTACTAACGTTTCAATGCCCGTAATGCGATTACTCTGAATATCAAGTTGTGGTTGAAAGACCAAAAATAATTCCTGCTTGGCAACCGCGTGACGAAGCTTGTTTATCAATTCGATATTACGCTGCCTGTTTTCTGAAAATAGCGGTTCATATAAACAAAAATTATTATGTTCATCTTCACTGGCAACCGCTAGAGCGCTATGAGCACTCTTGATTAAAAAATTACGATCTTTACCATGTAAAGGATAACACCCGTAACCAAAATCAAGTTCCACAAAAAACTCGCCACAATGGGTTATCAGTGATTGGTCTGCAACATCACTAACGACTTTAGTTAATTTTTGCAACGCTAATGAACTATTGCTTTGTGAGCATAACAAACCAAATTGATTATTATTGGTTTGGTAAAAATAAACACCTAATGGTAATGCCTGGGATATATTTTTAGCTAATGCTTTAACCAAGGCTTCAGTTGCCTCTAAACCTAAGGTACTGACTTTTTCATCAAAAGCACGAATAGCAAAGATACCAACGGAGAATTTTTCTCCGGCTAAAATAGCGTTATCAATATCTTTATTAAATTTATACTGATTAGGTAGGTTCGTCTCTTGATTATAAAACGCTAAGTGATTCACTTGCTCTTCCGCTAGTTTCCCCTCAGTAACATCTTTAATATGGACATCATAGGCGTCTATTTCTTCATGCCAATAAACACTCACCTGCAGAATATGATCGTTAATCACTTGCTCAACAACAACACTATGATCTTTTTCGGAGCTCAGCTGTTGCCGTAAAGAAAGAAAATTACTCGGTAGTAAATAATTGACGTCACTTGCTTCATAGCCGACACAAAGCAATAATTTTTCACTCGCGGGGTTTGCAAAAACAACTTCACCCAAGTTATTAACACTCAAAATAGGGTTAGGATTTCGATGTGAGAATAATGCTAAGCGGGTGTTTTTTGCTTGCGTCAGTATATATTGGCGTATATACCAAGAAATAACCGCGGCAATAAGTACAATAGCCACACCATAAATAATGACTAACCAATGTGATATAGCCATTTGTTCCAATGTTGCTTTATGTCCTTCATCAACCGTTTTTTTTGTTTGTAGCTCAATAGATTTAAGCGTCGGTAATAACTCAAGTCTCACTGTTGATACTTTAGTTAACATATCGCGTAGTTCATCCCAGTTATCTTCATCAAGTTGCATAGCCTGATAAAACTCACTGAACAACCCTTGAATTTCCTTTTGCCCTTCAACGATTAAACTAGCCTCTTTAGCAAAGCGTGCTTGCGATAGTATAACCGACAGGTGCATATCAAAAGTATTTTTAACCGACGTTGAAGATTCAATAAACACATCATTGTCTTGTGAACGATAATATTCATATATAACTCGTTCTTGCTCACTCAAGTCAGCTATTAACTCATTAATACCGGTTAAAATAGGAATGCGGTGACTCACTAAATCTATCGCATTACGCTTTACACTTTCTGTTGATTGATAAACTACAAATGATAAAGCCAAGCCCATAAAGATAGCAAAACTAGCTAACAGTGACGCTCGAATTAAATAAGGCTTGCTCATTGATATCATGGTGAATCCTTGTTTCTTGCAAAATTTCTGTGGTTATTTTATTTATGCCAAGTACATCGATTGGTATTATTAATGAGATGACATAGTTTTCAATGAAAAAATTACAATAATTATAATTTATTTACTCGTTATTACTCTGTCAGTAAAGGTGTTGTAGTGATGAAATGCAAATTTTTGTATTCCTGTTCCATTCATTAAGGGGCTATTTTATACGGAGAAAAATTGCACAACACTAGGCATTTACTTTAATAACTATTTGCTCTATTTATTAAATAAATAACGCAGTAGTTGGTCATTTTAACAGGTATAAATGCTCACATAGTTAGTAGGATTGGTATTAGCTAAGCATCATATATTTAACTAGAGAGAACAATAGGTTTTTTGATATGAGGCTGTATTCAAATGAAATTTGGTATTGTGACAAATAGATCAAAAAAAACCTGAACAATAAATTGTTCAGGTTTTTATAAACTTCTTTACAGAAATCTACAGAAAGAAAGAGTCAATTATGAGTTTTTTGTAGATTTAACAAATCGAGAAACAGGTTTACCGTTACAACTTAGTTGCTGTGCTGCCTTCCCAATTGAACGAACGCCATTGCTGACTGCTTGTACACATAATTGCGTATCTTTTGAGTCATTTCCTGGTACTAAAACAACTTGCTTAGCAGGCTGTACTGGTGATATTTGGAATGATTTAGCAAAAGACTTTACACTTTCACCATTACAAGTAAGTGTATTAACATTGAGAGATTTAACACCTAATTTATTAGCTTCAAGCTTAGCCTTTGCAAAACCATATTCAGCAGCAGTAATACATATGTTAGTTTCAATCGATGAATTCTTAGCAATAAAATTGATATTTGAAGTTGACGCTTGTGCAGAAGTAATAGTAGCTAAAAGTAAAGAAATAACGCTTAATAATTTAGTCATGTTTTGATTCCTAATAAATAATAAAATAAATTAAGAAACGGTTACAAATCACATATTAACTCAGACCTACTAAAAGGCATATATTGAGAATATATTAATGAGGTAACTCCGCTGTCATAGGTGATAGCCCCTTAGACCGGTAGTTTTGCGTAGCACCCTTTAAAGTACCTTGCCGTTTCTATTTGCGGCGTATTATAGGGGGAAATATTTTATCGTCAAGGTTTTTTGCTTGTTTTTCGAACTAAAACAGCAGAACGAAAGCTAATTACGAATATATTACAGAATTTTAACTATATATTGTTTTATATTTACAGTAATAGCTAATAACCAATTCTATTAACTAAATGATAATTTACTATTCAGTAACATTTCATTATGAGAACGATTATTCATTAACAAAAATATGGTATAGCTAGATAAGGGATGAGTGCAGACAAATAAGTTCAGACAAGTAGATCAAAAAAGCCTGAACAACGAATTGTTCAGGCTTTTTTATCAAACTTTCTTTACAGAAAATTGTACTAGAAATATTTCTATTTCTTAGCCAATTTTTCTTTAATACGTGCTTTACGGCCAGATAGCTCGCGCAAGTAGTAAAGTTTAGCTTGACGTACGTCACCACGACGTTTCACTTCAATTGAATCAACAATTGGGCTATGTGTCTGGAATACACGCTCTACACCAACGCCGTTCGAAATTTTACGAACAGTGAAAGCAGAATGTAAGCCGCGGTTTTTAACTGCAAGAACTACACCTTCAAATGCTTGAAGACGTGATTTGTCAGCTTCAGTAACTTTTACTTGAACTACAACAGTGTCGCCTGGAGCGAATGCTGGTAGGTCACTTTTTAATTGCTC
>CAJXYE010000002.1 GCA_913063325.1 uncultured Colwellia sp.
ATTTTCAAGAACAAGGCGCTTGATTGAGCAATAGCTGGCTATTGGGATTGAAAGCAACGACGTTATTGGATATTTAGACCATTTGAAAATGATCACTTAATTAGTGCAATTGGTATAAGCTAGTTGAAGCGACTAATACAAAAAGCGCTAACATCTACTTCGGTTGCCTGTTTAGATACTAGCTGACCAATAAGTTTGCCCGTTACCGCCCCTTGCGTTAATCCCAAGTGTTGGTGACCTAGTGCAAAGAATACTTTGTCATGATTTGGTGCTTGGCAGATAACAGGTAGAGAATCTGGTAATGATGGGCGACAACCCATCCAAGCTTCTTGCTCAGATTTTTGTTCGGTTTCCTGTTCAGGAAGCGTCTTTAAGATAAAGGCGGCATTATCTTTTAACATCTCGGCGCGCTTATAGTTTGCAGGCGCATTAAGTCCAGCATACTCCACGGTTCCCGCTAGTCTTAAAGTATTATCCATTGGAGTTATGATGAAGCGACGCTCAGCGGAAGCTACTGGTCGAGAAAGAGTCGGGTTTGTGTTATTGGGCAAAGGCAAGCTCAAGCTATAACCGCGTTCGGCTTCGATAGGTAAATGATAGTTCAAGCCTTTTAATAGACCTTTTGACCAAGCACCACAAGCAACGACACAATGATTAAAAGCGAGTACTTCTTTATCTGTCATTACCGTGATACCAGTGTCGCTTTGTGCTATTCGAGAAACTTCGCCTTGTTGGAAAGTCATGCCTTTGCTTTTGGCAAAATCAGCAAGGGCAACACTTAATGCTAATGGGTCGATAGTATGTGCCACATCGGTGAAAAATAATGAGTAGTTAATATTGTCGTTTAAGCTTGGCTCAAGCTTAATAGTTTCTGCTCTACCTAATAGTTTTACTGCAACTCCTTCATTTTTATAATGCTGATACATGGCATCAACTTTACTGCGATCAGTGGTTTCAAAAACCAGTAACGAACCTTGCAAGGTAATGAGGTGCTCTATATTTGCTTCTTTTAATAGTGCCGTATAGTGACTAATGGCGTTTTTATTTAATGCTTTTATCGCCACTGTATTTTTGTCACGTAAACTTGGTCGCATATTATTAAAAAACTGCATGAACCAAGGGATTGCTTTAATAAAATGTTTGGCAGATAAAGACACAGGCCCAAGTGGGTCGAGTAAAAGTTTTGGCATTTTCCATAATAATGAAGACTCAGCCAGTGGAAATACTTGCTCTGTGGCAAAATGTCCGGCGTTACCTTTGGAGCACCCCTGACCTATGTCACCTTTATCAACTAAGGTGACTTGATAACCCAAACTTTGTAATTCTAACGCACAGTTTATACCAATTATTCCTGCGCCAATGACAGCAACTGTTTGTTGTTTATTACCTATTTTTTCGTTTGAAGCATTATTCATTAACTAACACCTTATGAGGATGGACTAAAAATGTATCTATTTACAGAATAGGTATTGGCTTTTAGGTAAAAATAATTTTTACTTGCCATTCTAAAAGGATTGTATACAATATACCTAAACTTGACTAGCAATAGTTTTAACTGAATAGATTTACTAAATAAGATTACGTCAAGTAACGAAGATCAATATTGGGGATTGTATGATAAAAGGAACATTTTTTTGTATCGACGCACACACTTGCGGAAACCCTGTAAGGTTGGTAACTAGTGGCCATCCAAACTTAGTGGGTGAAACCATGAGTGAAAAACGTTTAGATTTTCTTGAGCGTTTTGATTGGATTCGTCAAGGATTAATGTTTGAACCTCGTGGTCATGACATGATGTCAGGCGCGTTCTTGTATCCCCCTTGTAGTGATAATGCTGACGCGGCCATTCTATTTATAGAAACATCAGGTTGTTTACCCATGTGTGGCCACGGCACTATTGGCACCATTACTGCCGGTTTAGAAAGTGGTTTAATCGTGCCTAGAATTCCTGGCAGACTCATTATTGATGTACCTGCAGGGCAAATTGTTATTGAGTATCAACAAACCAATGGCAAAGTCTCTTCTGTTAAAATATTCAATGTTGCTGCTTATTTGGCACATCGAGATGTCATTCTTGATATTCCAGGTTTAGGCACTTTGAAAGTTGATGTTTCATACGGTGGCAACTTTTATGTCATCGTTGAGCCGCAAGAAAATTTTTCTGGCATAGATCAATGGAGCGCTGGCGATATATTGAAATGGAGCCCAATTGTCCGTGAAGCAGCAAGTAAAGCACTTGTCTGTGTTCACCCACAAGATCCGAGTGTTAACGGAGTCAGTCACGTTTTGTGGACAGGGAAGTCACAAATCCAAGGCTCGGATGCTGCTAATGCTGTATTTTATGGTGATAAAGCCATTGACCGCTCACCTTGTGGTACGGGCACTAGCGCAAGAATGGCGCAGTTATTTACTAAAGGTCAATTATCTTTGGGTGATAGCTTTGTTCATGAAAGCTACATAGGTAGTCAGTTTATCGGCAAGATTGAAGGCGTTGTTGAAATTGAGGTGGAAGGTGAAAAAGTTCCTGCCATTATGCCGAGCATACAGGGTTGGGCTAAAGTCTTTGGCAAAAATTGCATTACTATCGATGATGATGACCCTTATGCGTTTGGTTTCATCGTTAAGTAAAGATTAAGTCATAGTGTAGTAATACCTAAGTAATCGTTAAGCATTAATACCTTAATACTCCACCTTAGGATTAATACCTAAAGAAAACCCAGAATTTATCCAGTGCCTTTGTCTAAAAGGCACACTGAAATATAAGTGAGATTGATGATGATAACAGGACAAAATTTAATTGCAGGCGAATGGTCTGGCAAAACTGAAGGTGGCTTTACTGCATTTAACGCGCAAACACATCGCGCAATTGATATTGAATTTAGCGACGCGACTGAACTAGAAGTTAATACCGCTATTACACGCGCAAACGAGGCATTTACGTCTTACGGTCAACTTAGCGCTGAAAAAAGAGCTGCTTTTTTACGTGCCATTGGTAGGGAGATCCTTGCCTTAGGTGATGAATTAGTTGAAACCGCTTGTGGTGAGACTGGCTTGCCTGCTATGCGTATTCAAGGCGAACGTGGCAGAACTATTGGCCAATTAGGTTTATTTGCTGATTTATTAGAAGCTGGTGAATACCAAGGTGTTGTTGAGCAAGCAAATAACGATCGTCAACCACTACCAAAACCAGATACGCGTTTAGGTTATTTACCTTTAGGCGTTGTAGGCGTTTTTGCTGCAAGTAACTTTCCATTAGCTTTCTCTACTGCTGGCGGCGATACAGCATCAGCATTAGCAGCAGGTTGTCCTGTTGTCATGAAAGCGCATGCTGCTCATCCAGCAACGGCTGAATTAGTAGCACGTGCTATATTAAAAGCAATTGAAAGCTGTGATTTAGACCCTGGCGTTTTCTCTCTTATTCAAGGTAAGAATTACGCAATTTCGACTCAGATTGTTACTCATCCTTTAGTGAAAGCTGTTGGTTTTACTGGCTCTGAACGTGTTGGTATGATTTTACAACAACAAATACATCAACGTGCTGAGCCTATCCCTTTTTACGGTGAGCTAGGCAGTATTAACCCGCAGTTTATTATGCCAAATAAAGTTAACGAAAACGGAGCAGAAATTGCTCAAGGTTTAGTTGCTTCATTAATGATGGGCCAAGGACAATTTTGTACTAGCCCTGGCGTATGGGTAGTTATTGGTGATGGAAAAAGCGAAAACTATCAAACGTTTATTACTTCAGCTAGTGAAGCCTTAACGGAGCAAAGAGCTGGCGTTATGTTAACTCCGGCAATGTGTGCTGGTTACAATGCTGCCGTTGAAGAGCGCAAAACACTTAGCGGTGTTACGTTATTAGCTACGGGTCAAGCAGGTAATGAGCAAGAATGTTCAGCATCACTATTTGCTACTGATTTAGCTACGTTTGCTAAATCGCCATTATTACAAGAAGAAGTTTTTGGTTTTAGTGCCTTAGTTGTTCGTTGTGCAGATGTTGCTGAAATGATGCAGTTTGTTAGCTTACTTAAAGGTAACTTAACAGCAAGTATTCACGGTCTCGACAGTGATTTAGCTGTATCTAAAGAACTAAGCCTAACCCTTGCTCATAAAGTAGGTCGTTTGATTTATAACCAGATGCCTACCGGTGTTGAAGTGTGTGCTTCAATGAACCATGGCGGACCATTTCCTGCCTCAACTAACATCAGGACAACCTCAGTAGGTAGTGAAGCGATTATCCGCTTTAGACGTCCTATCTGTTATCAAAATATGCCGGCAGAGTTACTGCCTAGCTTGTTAAGAGATTAATTAGAGTTAACTTTAAAGCCAAGTGCACATTGTGTACTTGGTTTTTTTTTAACTCTCATTTATTTAACATTCCTTCTGTTGATTTATGCAATATTTAGAATTTAGAATTTAGAACTTAGAACTTAGAGTTACGTAAATCAACAGAAGGAATGTTGTGAGTGGACCACAACCCAGAATAAAGAAATTTATAATAATAAATAATAAAAAATGGTGGATACGATAGTGAGCCTAACCAAACGAAGTCCTTTTCAGCAAGCCTTTTATGTCGCTAATACCATGGAGATTTTTGACCGACTTGCTTGGTACGGTATGTATACCTTGCTCGCCAGTTATATCATGACGCCAACTACGCAAGGTGGTTTAGGTTTAGGTAATACTGAACGTGGTTTGATTATGGGAGTGGTGCCATTTTTCCTTTACCTTTTTCCTGTGGTCTCTGGCGCACTGGCTGATCGATTTGGTTATCGTAAAATGTTCTTGCTGTCTTTTACCTTGATGGCGCCGAGTTATTACTTTTTAGGTTACGCCAAAGACTTAGGCAGCTTTATGAGCATATTTATGCTGATAGCGCTTGGTGCCGGAATTTTCAAACCGGTAGTCACTGCAACAATTAGCCGAACAACAGATGATACTAATCGCGGATTGGGTTTTGGTATTTTCTATATGATGGTTAATATCGGCGGCTTTTTAGGTCCATTATTGGCTCCCATTATTCAAAAAAATTATGGCTGGCAGTGGGTATTTATTTTTGCCTGTATTTGGATATCAGTAAACTTTATTCCAGCGCTATTCTTTTATAAAGAGCCAGAACGTCACGGGAAAAATAAAACCCTTACGCAAGTATTTCATGAAATGCAGCAAGTGCTGGGTAATTTCCGTCTCGCTTTATTAGTGGTGCCATTATTAGTGTTGTTGGTCGCTTTTTATGCCGGATTTATTGGTGCACAAAACACCTTAGTTAGTGTAGCTGTACTCGTCATAAGCTCGATTTTTTGGGACTTATCGGTTACAAAATATAGCACAAAAACAGCTCAAGAAACGGCATCGAGCTTGCCATGGTATTTAGATAAAATGCGCATCGGCAATAAACCCTTTATGATTTATTTACTTATTTTAACGGGATTTTGGACCGTATATATGCAAATTTTTGTCACTTTGCCGGTATACATACGAGACTTTGTTGATAGTTCAGATTTGGTCTCATTGCTACATTCAATAAGCCCATGGTTACATGATGTTTTAACGTCGGTGAATATTGAGACCTTATCGGCTGAAATATCACGATTAGCTGAGCATTATAGTAATGTCGATATCGGTCAAACGCCAGCAGCATTAAAAGAAGTAATACGTACTATGTCAGCGCTTGATTTACGTATTCCTGAGCAAGATATTATCCATAATTTTGCTCAATTTAATCAGCTATCAGAAGCCAATGCGCAAGTATTTACTAAGGACATTGCTCAGCAATGGTCGTCTCAATACCGCCAAATGAATCCGGCTACTATTTTAAGTATTGATTTTTTAATGATCATTATTTTTCAAATTAGTATCAGCCACTTCATCGATAAGTTTAAAGCGTTACCAGCCTTGATTGTTGGTACCGCTATTTTATCGTTATCTATGTTAATGCAAGGTTTCGCTCATGGCATCATCTTTGGTGGTTTATTGGTGAGTTGCGCCGTGGTTGTCTTTGCTGTTGGCGAAATGGTTTCAGCCCCTAAAAGTCAAGAATATGTGGCAAGTTTTGCGCCAAAAGATAAAGCCGCTATGTTTATGGGTTACTACTTTGTCTCTATGGCATTAGGCAATTTATTTGCCGGATTATTATCTGGTTGGTTATATGACTATTTTGCCACACAACTAGCACGCCCTGAGATCATGTGGGCCATTATTGCTTGTTTAGGCTTCGCTACTTGTATTGGTTTTTATTTATTTAATAAGCATTTCATCGGTGACATTAAAAAGCAGCAGTTAGCGCAACAAGACCAATTAGCCTCGCAATCAGCAGAAGCATCAAGATCAATAGCTTAAGGGATTAGCTATAAGAGGCTGTGGGTTTAGATATTTAGCAGCCGCTAGTAAAGTAACTCGTAATGAAAGAGAAAATCATGACAATAAATATAGATAATGCTGCTGGAAAATTCGAGCAGTGGCAAGCGAAAAGCAGAGAAGAGTGTTTTTTAACTATTAACACAATTGAGTGCCATACCGGCGGTGAGCCGTTACGTATCATTACCAGTGGTTTTCCTGTTCTTAAAGGCGATGGCATCTTAGCAAAAGTAGAAGAATGTAAACAAAACTATGATGATCTACGTCGAGCATTAATGTTTGAGCCACGTGGTCATGCTGATATGTACGGCGCCATTATTACCGGTGCTGAGCGAGTAGATAGTCACTTTGGCGCAATTTTTATTCATAACGAAGGTTACAGTACCATGTGTGGCCATGCCGTTATTGCCTTAACAAAATGTGCCGTTGAGTCAGGTGTGGTGACTCAAACGGGTGATGTCACTAAGGTTGTCATTGATGTGCCTTGTGGCCAAATTCACGCCTTGGCATACAGTGAAAATGACGTGGTAAAACAGGTCAGTTTCAAGTGTGTACCATCATTTGTATATGCTAAAGAGCAACAAATTCAAGTTGATGAACTTGGCACTGTTGAGTTTGATATCGCTTATGGCGGAGCTTTTTATGCTTACGTACAAGCTTCATCTCTTGGTTTATCATTAGTGCCGGAGCAGCATGAAAAGCTCATTGATTATGGCCGGAAAATTAAGCAAGCCATCATAGACTCCCCCTTGCCAGAGTTGACTATCACGCACCCAACCACCGCTGGATTAAGCTTTTTATATGGCGTGATCTTTATTGATGACTCGCCAAATAAAGATGTTCATTCACGTAACGTTTGTATTTTTGCTGATGGTGAGCTTGACCGAAGTCCTACAGGAAGCGGCGTTAGCGGTCGTATTGCTTTACATCACGCTAAAGGGGAAGTTGCCCTGAACGAAGCGATAACTATTGAGAGTATTTTAGCCAGTCCATTTAGTGTGAGTGCTGTAGAAACGCTTAACTTTTCTGGCTTTGATGCTGTTATCCCTCAAGTCACAGGTGATGCGTATATTTGCGGTAAAGGTGAGTGGCTGATTAACAGCGATGACCCATTAAAATATGGTTTTTTATTAAGATAACAAGTGATTGTTTAACTTAGCATAAATAATAAAGTTTCGATTAGAAATTTTTGAGGAGTATTATGAACTTAGCTACATTAAGAAATAAAGTACTAAACAAGCCTAATGGTGCCATGCTTATTTTTAGTGATATTAACATCAGTTACCTGTCGACTTTTACTGGTCATGCAGCCACAGTATTATTAACAAGCAAAGCAAATTATCTATTAACTGATTACCGTTATTTTGAGCAAGCCAAAGAGCAAGCAACTGACTTTACCGTGATTTGTCGCGACAGAGCCAATCAAAGTTTAGCTTCGCTTATTGTAGATTTATTATTTCAAGATGATTGTCAGTATCTAAGCTATGAAGGCGAACATATTAGCGTGATGCAGTGGCAACAAATTCAGCAACAAGTTAGTCACTTAACTAAGCTTAGCAAAATAGAAGCTGTCGGTGGCGCTGTTGAAGCTTTACGCCTTATCAAATCAGATGCTGAAATAACAGTAATGGAACAAGCAGCGAAAATAGCTGATACCGCATTAGCGATTATGCTCAAATCTGTTAAAGCAGGTGTTACGGAAAGAGAGCTGGCGGTTGAACTCGATTATCAAATGGCGTTACTTGGCTCTGAAGAAGTATCTTTTGCTACCATCTTATTATTTGGCGAGCGAAGTGCTTTGCCTCATGGTATTCCAGGAGATAGAACATTAAAATTTGGTGATATTATTTTAATTGATTTTGGTGCAGTGGTGAATGGTTATCGCTCTGATATGACACGTACTTTTGTCTTTGGGCAAGCAAGTGCAGAACAAAAACATGTCTATCAACTGGTGCATTCAGCGCAACAAGCAGCCATTGATGAAGTAGTGGAAGGTGTTTTAGGTAGCCACTTGTATCAACAGTCTGCCAATATATTACTTAATAGCGAGTATAAACAATATGCAGGTGAAGGCTTAGGCCATGGTGTCGGGTTAGTTTTACATGAACAACCATTTATTGGTCCAGACTGCGGTACCGCTATTGAAAAAGGTTGTGTTTTTACCATAGAGCCAGGTATTTACATTCCAGGCTGGGGTGGGGTTCGTATTGAAGACGATGTCGTGTTGACTGACGAGGGCTTAAAAATCCTCACTAAATCACCTAAAGGGCTTATTGAGCTTCAAGCATCCAAGTCATACACCTAACAAATACGTAATATACCCGTCACCGTTCAAGATGCATGTTTCAGAGTGCGTGAGCAATGTTAATTCAAGGCGATGTGATGAAAGAATGGTTATTCCATTGTAAGTCGCAGCAACGATGAAGTCATGTTGCTCAAGCGCTTCTTTGATGGGTTTAAAAATGATTTATACTGCGTTATTAAATTTAAAAATGGAATAACCATTCTCTAAACTTAATGCCTTGCCTAAATCATTTTTAATTACCACTGAAAACCCGCACTTTGAATGGTAACGGGTATACATAAGAGTAAAAAGATGAAAGTTATTAGTGCCGAGCAAGTCCATCAGAATCTTAACTTTGAAGAATTAATTCCCTTATTAAAAGAGAGTTTTAGTAAACCTTTTCATATGCCGCAACGTCAAGTTCATGCACTTGCACCAGAGCAAAGTGATAATCATGATGCTTTTGCCTTACTGCCTTCATGGAATGAAGAAGTGATTGGCAATAAGATGTTCACCTATTTTCCGGACAATGCGACTAACCATGACTTAGCCGGTCTATTTTCTAAAATTATGTTATTTACACGTAAAACAGGTGAGCCGCTAGCGCTAGTTGATGGTACCAGTGTTACTTATTGGCGTACTGCGGCTATCTCGGCACTAGCCAGTCAGCTACTTTCCAAAGAAGATAGTCAACATATGCTGTTATTTGGCACGGGCAACTTGGCTAGTTATTTGGTTAAAGCACATTTAAGTGTGCGAAATCTTAAGCAAGTGACTTTGTGGGGACGTAATCGCTCAAAAGTGAATGATTTAATTTTTGAACTCAGTGCTGCGTATCCAAACGTTGTTTTTAATGCCTGTGTCGATGTTAATGAAGAAGTCGCTAAGGCAGATATTATTTGCTGTGCAACGGGTGCTAAAGCGCCATTATTTGATGGTAACCTTGTTAGTGCTGGTACGCATATTGATTGTTTAGGTAATCACATGAAAGATGCTCGCGAGTGCGATACAGCGACAGTAACCCGCGCTAGAGTATTTGTAGATAGTTTAACAAATACGCTAAACGAAGCCGGAGAGTTACTCATACCAATAGCTGAAGGTGCTTTTAACAAAGAAGATATTATCGGTGAGTTGGCTGATATGTGTAAAACACCATTATTGCTTCGTCAATCAGCCCAAGAAATAACGTTATTTAAGTCTGTAGGTACCGCGATAAGTGATTTGGTGGGGGCACACCATGTTGTTGAGAAACTGTTGAAAGCTGAAGCTTAGATTGACGCTTAAATTTAGTTAAGTTCAAAAAAGTAATGACTGCTCAGTCATTACTGCAAATAAAAATTCGCTAACTTTATAAAAAGTTGCGAAATTTTTGTTTTAAATTTAGTCACTCTGGAAAAAAATAAAAAATAAAAAATAAAAAATAAAAAATTAGCGTATTTCTATTTCTGGCTGGTATGTGGCCACACCACTTGGTGTTATGGTAATTAAGTGCTTATCTTTACTTGCAAATACTAATACCCCGTCCCGCCATTTTCGAGTGAATTTAAGCGAAAAGCCAAGCTGAAACACTTCAACTAAAACCACTTCTTGGGCAATGGTTAGTTCTTCTAAAGTCGCTTCTGCTCTCGATATCTTATGCCTTCTCTCTATATGCATAATAAAATACTCTTGTCCTTAAATGAATACGCGACACTTAAGCCTTGCTTAAGTCATCTATGCCACTACTACTGAAATCTCTATAGATTGCAACTTAGCCACTTTCTAAGTCAGCAACTAATGCCGATAGCTTTTCTGTGTTTAAGCATGACTAAAATGCAATAGCAGCTTGCTGAAGCCAAAAGGTGCTTGATTGAATGACCACTTAAAATTTCATATGTCCAAAGAAACACTTGTTCATCGTAGAACTCTGTAATTTTTGCTAGGAAGTAGAAAGTAAGCGCCGCTAACAATAACCACTGATGAGAATAACGACTCTTAAATAACAGCATCACTGCTGAAATGCTCAATAACGGAGCGAGTTGAATCCAAAAATACAGACGTAAATCATTACTGAAATACCAGTAAATTACTGAAGCCATGCCCAAAATGACAGCAGGTAATAATGCTGAAGCAAGTTTCTCTGATATGTACTCACTGAGAATGGCTACAAATAAGGCCATAAAAGCAACAGTCATAGGTAAACGATCCCAAAATAAAGTATCGTAGCTAGGTTGCCAATGATAGTAAGCTGAGCCAAGACTAACCAAGGCAATACCTAAAAACATCACTATCCAAGCATTGGCTGTGGGTTTTGGCGTACTCTGACGACAATACCAAAAGCCATAAATTCCGATGAGTAAAAATGGGAGATTAGTAACTACATCAAAAAAATTTGGTATGAAAGTATAATGACGAGAATCAGCAAATAGATGATATTTACTTGATTGCATGATTGGCTCTAAATTTAAAAGTAAAATTAATGAAGAAAATAACAACATTATCAAAAAAGTAATTTTCCAACGGTTATTTTTATCTTGATTGAAATTTGTTTTATCTGCCATATTCATCAGCTATTCCTCTTTGTTTAACTAAATATATGCGGGTGGACTATTAGCAATGCATGTACTAACTTTGCACTTAGGTATTAAAAAATACAACCAATCAAGGGAATGTATTAAATTACGTGACCTTTGGTATTAAAAGGCGAAACCATGCACCAAGCTAGACTTTTAATTTCAACTCTTAAACAAGAACTTAAAAAACAAAATAAAACCTACAAACAAGTTGCCAAGGCGCTCGACCTTTCAGAAGCAAGTGTTAAAAGGTTATTTTGTGAAGAGTCATTTAGTCTTGACCGACTAGATAGGGTTTGTGAATTACTGCAAATGGAGTTTTGTGACCTTGTTAAGTTGATGGAAAAAAATATTAGTTTAACTAGCAGGCTTTCACTCGCCCAAGAACAAGAGTTAGTTTCAGATATACGGCTATTGCTAATGGCTCATTTTTTAATCTATGGTCTTTTATTTTCAGAAATCATTAGTCGATATAGTATCTCTGAAACAGAAGGAGTTCAGCTGTTAGCTAAGCTAGATAGAATGAAAGTTATTGAACTATTGCCAGGGAACAAGGTTAAAATGATCATTTCAAAAGATTTTCAATGGATAAAAAATGGGCCTATTCAATATTTTTACCAGCGAAATATTCAGCCAGAATTTTTTAATTCATCTTTTACGGCCCCTGGTGAGGTTCGCCTTTTTGTTTCTGGATTGTTCTCTGCTGCATCAACTAATGCGTTGATAAAAAAGATACAACGACTCGCCAATGAGTTTAATGAATTAAATTATGAAGATCAGTCCGTTGACTTAAATGAGCGAGTAGGCACCAGCTTAGTGATTGCAATGCGCTCTTGGGAACCAAGTATTTTCAGTAAGTTACGCCGAATGTAACAAGCTAACTTTAGTCATTAATTACCTTGGACTCTTGCATTTTCAATAATCTAATAACAGATAACAATAACCTCTTACCTCGATAGGTATCAAAAATTAATACCTATCGTATTATAAGTCACTACATCTACCTTAATAGTTGAATAATTCAATACTTAACGCAAAACTAAAGCTGCTTTTAGTATTTACTAATTTAACTTGAACGAGGTGAACTGTAATGAACAATACTACTATTCAAAGTAATTCAGCCAGTTGGATGTTTTTCATTAAACTTTCTTTTGCCATAGCACTAATCTCAATGACAACGGGCATTATGTTTATGCCTGGTGGCATATTAGTACAAGGATACTTTGCTATTTGTGCACTCTTTTTGGTGAGTTCAACTATCACCTTGTCAAAAACTTTGCGGGATGAACATGAAAGCCAAAGGTTGATCAGTAAAATTAACGAAGCTAAGACTAATAAAATACTTAATGAGTTTACTGAGTAAAATGCAATGAAACGACTCTGCAAAGTATTTACTGTCGCTAGAGCAATGCTTTATGAAATTAAAGTAGGACTCTTGGCAGAAAATAACTTATCTAAGTTTGAACGAGAAATAGCTCATTGTGAAGCTGATTTTCAACAGGTTAGCAATGAGTACTCTCACATTAAAGCTGAAATTACTTGTTTACAGCGAAGTAGTTTCTCTCTCGAACAATCAATCAGTCACCAAGAAGACACTCTAGCTTCAGCCTTACAATTAAAACAAAACAGCTTAGCTCAAGTTATTGCTAAATCAATATCGGTAAAAAATTGTGCGCTAGATACACTTTCTAAAAAGTATGTTGCATTGCAAGAGTGTCAACAACATCTACAACAGGTTTTAGTTGTATTGGCTAAAAAAATACAAACTTATCGTCTAGAATTACGTTTAATAAGAGCGACGAATAGTGCTCAGCAAGCTGCTTTTATGGCAATTGAAAGCTCAGAAAATAATTCTAATCAAGTTGGTCTGTCATTGCGCTTACAGATGATAAAGCAAAAACAAAATATTTTATCAGATCAACTCAAAGCTATGGAGTTGCTAGATGAAGAGTTATCAGAGCACAATAAACCCGATTAAAAACTAATAGGCTGAACTAGCGAATCAGTGCAAATTGACGGGATAAATCTGTGTGAGCTTTATCACTTAATGAACATATTGTAACTTTAACCTAAGGTCAGTGGCTTAAGTATGGTAGCTAACATTAACAATAATCCCCCTATTCAGAAAAGAGAAATCTTTGGCTGGGCAATGTATGATTTTGCTAACTCTAGTTATACCACCGTTGTTATAACCTACATTTACAGCGCATTCTTTATCAGTACAATTATACCCCAAGACTCTGTATTGCAAGATACCTATTGGTCAATTGCTATTGCTGCTTCAACTATACTGTCAGTACTTTTATCGCCTATATTGGGTGCCATGGCCGACATTAATGGTAAGAAAAAGAAATACCTACTGTGGTTAACATCAGTAAGCGTTATTTTTACTGCCTGCTTATTTTTTGTTGAACAAGGGCAAGTTTGGTTAGGCATTAGCTTACTTGTTTGCAGTAACACCGCATGGATGCTTTCAGAAAATTTCATTGCAAGTTTTTTACCTGATATAACGACCCCAAAAAACATCGGAAAGATATCCGGTATTGGCTGGGGCATAGGCTATATCGGCGGGTTGCTATCATTAGTTTTAATGATAGGGATTATAACGGTGAGTAAGGATAAAAATCCTGAACTTTATATTTATCAAAACCAAGTGGCTATGTTTGCTGTTGCTTTATTTTATTTATTGGCAGCCATTCCAACTTTTATTTTTCTAAAAGAGAGGAATGTAGCAGACACAGATAACAAGAAACAAAATTTAGTCTCTTTATTGAAGGTTAGCACTAAAAAAGCCTGTAACATGTTTGCTTTGGTAAAAAAATATCCAAGCCTGTTTCGTTTTTTTATTCCTTTTACCATGTATTCTGCTGGCATTTCAGTGATTGTTAAGTTTTTTGGAATTTATGCCAGTGAAGAGTTGAAAATAACAGGAACCTTTCTAATTATTACTGGGGCAATTTTACAGTTATCCTCAATGCTTGGTGCAGTATCTTTTGGTTTTATGCAAGATAAAGTCGGTGCTAAATTAACACTTCAAACATCACTTCTATGGTGGTTATTAGGTTTGTTAGGTATTTATTATCTTGAGAATATTAGTTTGTTTTTTACCATGGAAATTAAACAAATGTTTATTGTTATTGCCTTTATTGCTGGTTCAGCTTTAGGTGCTACGCAAAGTGCAAGTAGAGCGGTTGTTGGCTTAATAACTAAAAAAGAAGATGCGTCGTTGAGCTATGGACTTTGGGGAGTATTCGGAAAACTTGCTATTGTGCTTGGTATGATTTTTGGCCCTATATCTGATGCTGTAGGTAGGCATAATGCATTGATAGTCATTATGTTTTACTTTTTGATTGGTTTCTTGTTATTAAGGTTAGTGCCATTTGACACGCTACCAAATCAACCACATAGATAAAATATGCAATTAGTTAAGGCGCCGATTTTTTAAATAATATCGATTTTACTATCCTAGCGGTATTTTATTTCCCCTCACCAATTACACACAGGATAACTAAATAATGAGACCGAAAGTTCTTCCTATTTCGACATAGGTAATATCATTAGTGCTTGGTAGATAGTCAAATCACATTTGCGAGACAATTCTATGTTTTGCTCCACTTTGCCTATTGCTTATGTTGGCGTTGGGTTAGGTAATTCCCCTGCCATTGCTGAGTCAGCAATAAGGTAAGCTGCAGCAGCAAAAGTACAACTGAGAATTGTGACTAATGTTTTTTTATTATTTTTCATAAGTACTATCCTCTCTCTTCTCTGGTTTTTATCAGGTATTTGGGGTTATTTAAGCTGAATTATACTACTGGGGAGTTTATATTTGAGTAAAATTGGTAGTTTACTGTTTAAGGCTAAGACGCCAATAAAATTGAAGCTATAAAGTCCTCAGTAAATATTACAATTTATGCTATTTCAACGTGTTAACGGTAAGATTCGCATAAAGAGTAATATTGAGCAGGTACTGCTTATCTAGAACCAGCTTACTTAAGCTTCGTAGCCAAACGGATCATCAATTGAATGGGCCGGTTCACTAAACCATTTAGGGCCAGATTCAGTCATGTAAAAATGATCTTCTAAACGCACACCAAATTCACCATAAAGACATAACATTGGCTCATTAGAGAAACACATGCCTGCAGCTAGAATGGTTTTATCGCCTCTAACTAAGTAAGGCCACTCATGAATGTCTAAACCAACACCATGGCCGGTACGATGTGGTAGGCCAGGTACTTGGTAGCCAGGACCGTAACCTTGTGCTTCTAAGTAGCTACGTGCGCCAATATCTGCTGCTTCACAAGGTAAGCCTATTTGAGCCGCTTCAAAGCCAGCCGCTTGTGCTCTTTTTTCATGTAACCAGACTGCACGTTGTTTTTCTGTAGCTTCGCCAAAAACATAGCTACGGGTAATATCTGAGTTATAACCTTGTACTAAACAACCGGTATCAATTAACACCATATCGTTAGTTTCTAAGGTTTTTGGCTCTTTTACGCCGTGTGGGTAGGCGGTATTTTGGCCAAATAGCACGATACAAAAAGATGAGCCTTTAGGGGCGCCAAGCTTGATATGGGCTTGGTTTATAAAAGCAGTAACTTCTGCTGTAGTGATACCAACCGTTAGTATTTTGGCTACAGCGCGATGTACTACCATAGTCATATCTTTAGCGCGTTGTAATAAAGCAATTTCGCTAGCAGATTTAACCATTCGACAACCAGCGGTGATCGCTTTGCTACTAGTGAAGTTAAGTGCCATATTTTGAGCTTTAGCCGCATTAATCATACCGTCAACAGCAAAAAATGCAGTTGATTCATCAACAGCAATAGTGCCTTGGCCAATATTCATTTTTTGCAACGTAGCAATCACTAATTCATATGGAGACTCATGTTCGTGCCAGCTAGCAACCTCAGACTTAATCACCATGAAACCCGATAGTGTACTTACTTCGAACCATGGAGCAATGTAAACTAGCTCACCTTCGGCAGGTAAAATTGCGCCAACTAAACGTTCAGATGCATACCATGTCGTACCGGTAAAGTAAGTTAAATTAGTGCCAGCATTAAGGTATAAGGCGCTAATGTTTTGCTCGCGCATTAACTGTTGTGCTTGCGCTATACGTTGTTGATATTCACCTAATTCAATAGGTGTGACATCAGTTGTCATATCAGTTAATTTACTTAATTCTATTTCAGCTGTAGAGCCACCAATACCTATGGACATATCATTTTCCTTCAGGACATTTTACTTTGTGTTGGATGTATAAATACTTTTCATCTCAGTAGTTCACTGAGCTGAAAACTCTTTTGGGATATTGTATACAATAAACTCATTGAAACAAGTGTTAATGTTAGATCATATAACACTCGATATCTTGTTTTACATTAAAACCAGCGATCTTTCACTTTACCATATTGAAAATAGCCCCATTGACCAACACGTCTTAATGGCGCAAAAGGAAATGTTACTAGCGGGGTTTGATAAATGGGTAAGTTAGGCACAGTTATTCCGGCAACCTTTTGCGCTAAACGTTTACCTGCTTGCACTGAAAAAGACACACCACTGCCGCAATAGCCCATGGCATAAAAAATATTGTTTTGTTCATTTTGGTAAATATGCGGCATGTCATCAAGGGACATACATAACCAGCCAGACCAAGCATAATCGTATTTCAATGAAACTAGGGCAGGGAAGTTGGACTTTAATACACCGAGCAATCGGTTAGCATAATAAGGATCAGTGGCATTCTTTCCTGTTATAGCGCCGCGACCGCCAAACAAAATGCGATTGTCGGGTAATTTTCGGTAGTAATATTTTAATGCGCGAGTATCCATAATGACATTACTGGTTAAAAAATTACACGCGGCTATTTGCTCTGGTGTTAATGGCTCAGTGACAATAATTTGGGACAGTACTGGTAGGGTTTTATTCTTGATTAATGGGTGGAAATTTTTGGCGGTATAACCATTGGTCGCAATCACCACCTTTTTAGCTTTTACCACGCCACTTGGTGTGTGTAATGTATGAAAGGTTTGACTTTTTTGACCTGTTTTTTGAACTAACTCCTGCTGAAATTTATCCACAGGACTATCACAATGAATGGTGACCCCAGCTTTTCTAGCAATATTCTGATAACCCCACGCAAGTTTTAGTGGGTTAATGCCAAATCCATCTTGATAACGTATCGCACCATAAGCATTGTGATCTGCCATGTAATCTTGATGTAACTGTTCACGGGATAATTCTTGAACGTCATAGCCGAACATTTTTTTTTGCAGTGCCGCCGTCTCGCGTAAACTTTTGAACATGCTTGGTTTGTGGGCTACACGAATATAACCGTTGTCTTGGGGGTCACAATCAATGCCTTCGCTAATTAAGCTTTTTACCGTGTCGACGCCAGCACACATTTCTTGGTAAATACCGCGCATCACTTCTTCTCCCCATTGAGATTGCATGCTTGCGTAAGATTGTCTACCAGAGGACTTTAGAATAAAACCAGCATTACGACCGCTTGCTCCCCAAGCGGTACGGTTAGCTTCTAATACGGTTGCTTTAATGCCGTGATCTCGAGCTAAGTGTAAGGCGGTTGATAAGCCGGTATAACCTGCGCCTATAATAGCGACATCAACAGTGATATCTTTAGTTAGTTGGCCATCATCAGCTGGCGCTTTTCCTGTGGTATTAGCCTCGGTAACATCAGCCCAGTAACTATTAGGGTATGGGGCATTACCAGCAAGTGATTCATCAAGAAGGGGATCGTACATGTTTATCCTACGTAGTGTTATGAGAACTATAAGAGGAACTGTAAACAAGCCTAGTGTTATATACAATCAAATGGCGCAGCTTAACGTCAAAGAGCCGTAGCTATGCCAGGATTTTTTATCGCTACTATAAGAGCGAGTATAGCTATTTAAGCTCCAAGTGATAGCGTAATTGTTTATTGTCCAATGGATCCCTACCGTTGCCTTGGCTTGATTGTGCTCAATAGCAACATTTGATTCATAAGGAAGTTTACCTTCAATCGTTAAGTCGTTAAAACGATAGCCTAGTTGTAGTCTTGAATAGACAGTAAAGTTATTGGAACTGATAACGTCGGTGGTGTTCCCAATGTGGCCAAAATGACTACTTAAACGTCCAAAGGTTTTATTGAGTATTGTGCCTAGTCTAAATAATAACCCTAATGATGCTTCAGTATTAAAATTACCCAAGGCTATGTGGCTATAACTACTTACTTCCCATTGGTTATGGGTAAAAATCTTGCCTCGAAATTTACTCGATCTAAATAATAAAGCGTCAATCTCATAGGCTAACTGCACGGTAACTTGATCTTGTACTTGATACTGCCAGCCTTGAGGTGGCGTAGAGTCTGTCAATGAGTGGGCTTTTGTTTGTACCTGCTCTGCTTTCGACTTAGGTCCAATAATACCGAGGGCTAACCAATTTTTTTGGGAGAATTTTGTGCCGTAATCTGCTGTGTGGCTCTCTATTTGAAGAAAACCAGCATAAGGTCTGTCATCACTTTGTGCTTCGATTACACTGATGTCATTTGGTGTCCACATGCGTTGAGATAACTTAATACCCCAAGCAGTATGTGATTTAGAAATAGGTAGTCTGAAGTGCTGCTGTAATTGAAAAAATACCGGTATCGTCGCAGGAAGATATTGTTGGTGACTTAGGAGTGCTTTACTTTCCCAAGCGAATGAGAATCCGTTGGTATAGTTTCCATCACTGGCAGAGAAACCATCATTTTCGAATAATATATTAAGTTGTCCTGCTTGCGATTGCGACATCAGAGTAGAGGATACTAAAAGGGCACAATAAATTATTTTTGAATTATTAATATTTAGCATAGTAAATACCTCCTCATTCAACAATATAGAGTACAGCTTGGCTAAATTAATTTACATAACGGGTCTATTTATTTAATGTCGACTATTTACGTGAAGCAGTGTTATTAATCATAGCTCGAAATAGGTTTTACGTAGCTCTCAACACATGCAATTGATACTTTTAGAGTAGCTGAAAAGAGGAGTCTAAAAAATATAGATGATAATCTACAGTAGGTTTTTTTGAAATAGTAGCCACGGTACGTCTAACTTTTATCAATGTAATATACTCAGCTATGTGTCTTTATTTACCGTATATTTAATGATTTTAGAAAGTAATTTTATGGCAAAAGATTACATATGAAAGTATTTGTGTAATAATACAGGTGTGGTAACAATTTTTTGGAGGCTTCCATGGCCCATGAGGAAAGACGTAATATGTCAAAAAGTACTGATGCTAGTGTAGATAATTGTAATACTGAAAAAAAATCAGCGCAGGAACAATTAATCGATGCAAACCATGAGATTGAAGAGTTAAGACTACAAATCGCTTGGCTTGAACGTTCTTACGAGTAGTTTTTTTAGTAGATAATTCACTACCTATTTTTATTTTAATTGTTATTAAATTGACGAAAAATATCAATAAATTGAAAAGGCAAATATAGCTTATATATTTGCCTTTTTTGATCTTGTTCGTGGAAGTTTTTTAATTTACTTTCATGAAACCAGTTTTTCAGCAAAAAATGACGGTTTTCATCTATAAGTTATTTGCATATCTATGGGTTCATGTTATTTTCCCTGCATTGTGTTTAAACAAAAATATTTACACTAAATTTAGAGGAAACCATCTTATGCCAAAGGCAAGTGATATAAAGAAAAATGCAGCGATAGAGCACAACGGTAAAGTATTAATAGTTAGAGATATTACTCGTTCAGTGCCACAAGGCAGAGCGGGTGGTAGTCTATATAGAATGCGTCTATATGATGTCGTTACCGGTGGGAAAGTAGATGAAACCTTTAAAGCTGAAGATATGCTTACTTTTGCAGATTTAAGTCGTCGCCCTTCCATGTTCTCTTATATTGATGGTGATGAATATGTCTTTATGGATAATGAAGATTACACACCATATAACTTGAATAAAGACTCAATTGCTGATGAAGTTCTTTTTATCGATGAAGAGACTCAAGGCATATCTGTCATCATAGTTGATGATTCTCCTGTAGGTATTGCGCTTCCACCCAGTGTTGAATTAGCGATTACAGAAACTGACCCTTCTATTAAAGGTGCCTCAGCAAGTGCTCGTACAAAACCTGCGATTTTATCTACAGGGTTAACTATTCAAGTACCTGAGCATATTTCAACGGGTGATAAAGTGAAAGTAAACACCGAAGAGCGTAAGTTTATGGGTCGAGCTGACTCAAAATAAATAGACTTCGTTTTGCGACTAATACAAGAGGGTCTGTTGAACTTTCGAGATTACTTTTACAGCAGTTTATTTGAAATGTAGGCAAGGCAGAGCATATGAAGTGTAGCTGGCTACATGAATGTGCGATAATGCAGTATACATTTCAAACAAACGCTGCCTTTTGGGTTCATTTAAAACAGCTTTATTCATTGTTGCTCGTTTTTTACATAGAATAACTATGCTACAAAACTCGCGCCGCGATTAAAGGCGTTTTAAATTGAATAAATTTTAACCCTGAAAGATCAACAGACCCTAGTCGCCATCGAGTAGAAAACATAAAATGCCCGTATTTCCGGGCATTTTTTATGCTTGATATAGGGCTTAAAATACATAATTCAGAGCGATTTAGTCGTTTCTAAATAATAAGGTTAAATTATGAGTGATTCTATTTATTCTATTGGCGTACAAGGCCAACCATGGTCGGATAAAGAAAAAGCTTTATGGTTTGAAGGACAAAGCATAAAGCGTTCTTACCAAGATGAAGTATTAGCAAAACTTGAGCCATTAGCTGATTCATTTGATACAGTGCAATATGGTAGTTTATCAATTGATGAAAGTCGTTATCCGTTGTATGCCATAAAAAGTAAAAACTGGCAGACTGATCATAAGACTGTACTTGTTACGGGCGGTGTACATGGTTATGAAACCAGTGGCGTTCAAGGTGCAATTCGTTTTTTAGAAACTAGTGCAAATGGCTTTAGTGATGAGTTTAACCTTATTGTAGTTCCGTGTGTGAGTCCTTGGGGTTATGAAACCATTAATCGTTGGAATAACAAGGCTATTGATCCAAACCGTTCGTTTTATCCTGATAGTCCAGCCCAAGAGTCGGCTGCATTAATGGCCTTTATTAATGAGCTTGATCTCGATATTGCAATGCACATCGATTTGCATGAAACCACAGATACGGATAATAGTGAGTTTAGGCCAGCTCTTTCTGCTCGTGATGCAATCGAACAGAAAAATTGGAATATTCCAGATGGTTTCTATCTCGTTGGGGATTCAACGAAACCTGAAGCAGACTTTCAGTGTGCAATAAATGAAGCGGTGGCAAAAGTTACTCATATTGCCCCCGCAGATGATAATGATAAGTTGATAGGTGTTGATCTTGCTCAGTTTGGTGTTATCAATTATGCAGGAAGAGAGCTAGGTTTATGTATGGGTTTAACGGATGCTCCCTATGTAACTACTACCGAAGTTTACCCTGACAGCCCTTTAGTTGATGGTGAAAATTGTATCATGGCACAGGTTGCCGCAATTTCAGCTGCAATAAAGTTTATCTAATTACTTATACCCAAGTAACTTGAAGATGCTCGTTTCAGGATCTCTGAGCTAATCATGATCAAGACGTCTACTTTTATTAATGGTTATTCCCTTAAAAAAGGAGACAAAGAAGTACATGGTTAGCTCAGAAATCCCCGCAGGGTAGGTTTAAAAACGATTTATACAGCGTTATTGATTTCGACAATGGAACGACCATCCTCTTCAATCAAAGCCTTGCCTAAATACATTTTTAATTCCAGCTGAATCCGGCATCTTCATGTTACTTGGGTATATACTTTACTACGCCCTAGGGTAATAAAGTAATGCTGATACCCAAACCAATTCGCCTGGTTTGGGTGTTTTTATTATGCTCTAACCAAGTGAACAATTTCTTTAATTTCTGCTAATTCTCATAACGTACCGCTAAATCATCTACTTGAATATTACCAAATAATCGACCATCTTGCGTTGATGCTGTTGCGGTTTGTCTAGTCAATTTAGTGACTTTAACCTTGTAAGGACTTACATTAAAACCAGCATAAGATTTTCCTGAATTATTTGTAAAGTGAGTCAAGTGTAGTAAATTAAATTCGTCACCAATTTTTAAGCCGTGATCCCTACCTAAGTTGATCGTTACTTTGTTGCCTTGTACTTGAATTATTTTTCCGCGGCTAGGCTCACACATAATATTTTCATCAATATCTTTGACCACTTTATCTAGAATGTTCTCTAACATTAATCCGTATTCACTTCGCCAAAAAGCATTGCCATCGACATCAACCTTGTTCCGTCTTGTGAATGTCCATGGCGCAATGTCTTGATAGCTTTGTTGCCAAACGAGTTCGCCATTAAGACCGTTATATAAATAGAAGGTAATGGCAAAGCTTCTGGGGTATACCCCTTGTTGCCAGAATAACCAACTGTTTGTGGCTTGCTTATCGAATGAAATATTGGTTATTTCACTAAACATTACATATTGGCTATCAGTGCTTTCACTCAATGATTGGGTTAATTGATCAATTTCATCGCTTGCTAAACTGTTATTAAGGCGAGAAAATTCAGTGATATTATTAAGTATACTACTAGTCTTAGTGTAAGCACTCTGCTGGTCAAGCTGTCTGCCAAGTTTACGCATAACCGCTTTATCAATGAGGTAAATCTCGCCTATATTCGCTTGCTCTCGGTGTAAAAGGTGGCTGCGGGTTAGTAATAGAGATTTTTTAAAGTTAATGGCAAAGCACTTCTTCTCTTGTGGAAATATATCTGCGCGAATTGTTACCGTAATAAGGTTGTCACTATGTATTTCATCAACTAATTCAATAGAGTTAACGCTACCACTTGCGCGTATGTTGATTTGGTCTTGTGTTAATAAGCCGTTAACTACTTGCTGAACACTCGATACACTTGCCCCAGAGACAAGTAACGCTTTTTTTAGCGCATTTTCCATCGCTTTAGTACGGGCAAGCTCAATACTTGTATCAGTAGTACGAGCATGGCCTTGTGTTTCATACCATTGACTACTGGCAGAAAAACAGGTTGAAATACTGATGATGAAAACTAATGGTGTAATGAATTTATACATAATACTGTTCATTTTCCTAACTTGGTTTTAGTCGCCGTTATTGTTTAACAATAACGGACTATTACCTAATAATACGCCGTAAAAAGGAAGATGCATATTCCATGCCTTATCACGTGATGCTAGATTTACTTTGAAATAGATTGTTGGCTTAGAATGTGCATTATTATGTTTATTAATATGAATGTGTTTGCTTTATTGTTGTGAACTATCATGGCATGCCATTAATGATGTAATAAAGAGACTAGCTTATCAAATGCTAACAAATAGTCGTTTTGTTAATGCCAAACCGCCGATAGTTATTGCTTCTTTTGTCGATCTTAAAGATCTTTAAACAACTAATTGGCTTGGTTATCAACTTGCAGAAAGCTTTGAGTATGAATTACAGCCTTACAGCCTTGTGGTAATTGATTATTAAACCACATTACATATTCGAGTAACTAAAAAGGTGATTATCTCTTTAGCAAAGATTGGCAGAATTGCCTGAACGTCAGATAATTGACTACCTAGCTTCTGGCACTATGATTGAGCAGGAAGATGGGAACTTAGTAAATAACCATATGATTGGTATTCAATCTAAAGTTGTGGTCGCCATTGCGCAATAGTTTATTCTAACCTGGGTGTTAGGTGATGAAATGAGCATGGCGAAAAAGTAAAAATGAAAGACTGTATGATAATACTATGTTGAATAACAGTGACTGCACTATGGTTATACAAAACTAGTGCAGCCTCATGACAATAGTACTCATACTTTTATTAAAAAGTATTCAAACTATATTATTTTATAACGATCACGATCAAAGGAGCATCTATGAGTAAGTCATTGGTTCGAGTTATCCTTATTCTAAGTACATTTACGTTAACTAGTGCATGTTCTCTTATTTACGACAAACATGTGCAATGGCAAACAGTAAAGCCAGATACATTGCCTGTGCTTTATGCAACAGGTTTTGCCCCCATTAGTATGCAAAAATCACCCCATGAAACTCAGCGAATGTTAATGGCCATTAAAGCGTCGAAAATTGCCGCTTATGCAGAGCTTGCTGAGCAAGTCTATGGTCAACAAGTTTCGGGCAAGGTTACTATGGCTGATTTACTCATTGAGGATCAGCAATTAATAGCATCTGTTCAAGGTATCATTCGAGGTGCAAAGGTGGTAAAAAGCTACCCAGTGGGTGATATTTATACCACTGAATTACAATTGGATTTTGAAGATGTTTATAATATTTATCAGGTTAATCAAAATAGAAAAGAAATTAAAGAAGTGACACATTTTTAATGATTTGACCGATAAGCAGCTCAGTAATTAATTTACAGTCCACGAACTAAAAAAGGCGAGAATCTTAATGATTAGCGCCTTTTTTATTATGAAATTTTGACCCATCCTAAATAAGGCTAAGCTTTTAAACCCAAGCTAGAAAGTCCTGCGCTTTTTTTACCTTTCTTATCATAGGTAATTGCATTCTTATTGTGGTTTTCTAACAGACTGGTTTTCATACGCTCTACCGCGAGTTGCGATTGTTGGATAATCTGGCCATTAATTAAGTTCTGTTTTTGGCAATGAGTTAATAGTTCGGTTATTTCAGCCAACTGCTGAGTTAGTTTCCCTGCAGCTTTGTCTTGTGCGAAGCGCTGATTTTGACCTATCTTTTGATCAAGCTGCTGAATTGCGATTAAAAGTGTATTTTTTTCTTGGCTGACAGTAAGTAGCGCTTGAGGATCGTGCTGCTGTAAGATTTCTTTCTCATTAGCAATTATCTGGGCAAGTTCGGTTAATTGCTGGTGTTGCTGAACTAACAGGTCATTGGAGGTTAATTCTTGAGAATTTGGTCCTAGGGACATAAAGTTTACCTTTGATTTCACACTAAATAATAGACTTTACAGTTTATCGCTAAATAAGCTTAAATTCAAAGTTAGCAATGCTAGCAGCTAATTTTTCTGGGTTGATTTTATATTCCCCAGAGCTGATCGCTTTTTTCAATTCATCAATTTTCTTTTGATTTACTACCGGTGCATCAGCTGCTTTTTTTTGTAATTCATTAAGTTGCTTTGCTTGTGGAGTAATCGAAACCGAGTCTTGCCCTGAGTTTTTTACTTGCGCACCTGTTGAGGCTGTTTGAGCCGACTGCTGCTGTACTTGTTTTTGTTGCGTTTGTTGAACTTGATTGTTTGTGTTCAACTTGTTGATATTAATAGTCATAATTTCATCCTTCAGCAATGAAATGATATTTTAAATGAGTTCTAGTATCTTGTTATCGGCCATTGCTAAGGTAACTTTAGCTAAAAGTGATATTTAATTACAAATAATAGTACGGTTAAGTCTACTCCTTATCGTAGGGTAAGAAAACCTTAAATAAGCAACGTTCTATTTGTATTGTTGTTATAAATTGATAATCACTTGGTTAGCATTTTTAACTCGAGGGTTAATGACTTTATTGGAACGAGTGTTTTTTACTCGTATTTGTTCATTGATATTACCAGAGCTCAATGCCACGCCTTGCGTTTTTATATTAAAACTATCAGATGAAACAATAATAGTGACCATGTCACCTTTGCAAATTAAGCAGATATTACTTTTGCTAATAGCACGTCCTTGGGCAATGCGCTTTTTGGCTTTTGCCCCAAAAACTATACTTGTATCGTTTAATTTATTACCTCTTATCCTATTAATTGCAACATAAGTTAACGCTACATTGCTCTCATCGAGAGTGTCACCTTTGCTAATTGTATTTATTGCCACTAAAATCGCTTTAGTTATTTCAACTTTAGCCGATAAATATATTTTCCAGGGTATTGATTCATCACAACTAATTTTAATATTTAGATTTCTAGCTCGGCTTTTTTCAGGTATATTTGCTCTTAGTGGTATTTTGCATGGTTTTATTACAATGCGAGGGTCTAACTTTGATACAGAAATACGTACTCTTTCACTGTCGGTTGAAGGAAACTTCTCTGTCAGGTAGGTGGTTGCAAAGTGTTCGATATATGCACTGTCTAGTTCGGTAGTCGCAGCGATTGACTGCTTTATAAACAATAATAATGAAAAATATAAAAAAAGTTTGGTATGGCGCATATATTTTGTTATCTATCTTTAAGTAAATACAATTTTTCGTCTATGCTTAACCTAAGTCAGCAGTGTGAAATGAGGTTAATCATGCGTCAACTATCAGACGCTTAGTGTGATTTTCTACTCTATAATTTAATGTAATTCAAGAATTGTGCCTGTGTGTAGCTCTGAGTAATTTAAACACAGTAAATGGCGCAGTTCTATAAGAGGTTTTTATGGCAGGCATACTAGATTCAGTAAATCAGCGTACACAACTTGTTGGCGAGAACAGGTTAGAACTATTGCTTTTCAAATTAGTCGGAAGGCAAAGATTTGGTATTAATGTTTTTAAAGTGCGCGAAGTTATGCCATGTCCTCGGTTAACTTTATTGCCAAAGCAAGATGCCTTTATAAAAGGGGTCGCGCATATTCGTGGGCAAACTATATCAGTTATAGATTTAAGTAAATCGACTGGCGGACCGGCAATTGAGCAATCTGAGGATAGCTATATAATCATTGCTGAGTATAATCGTAGTGTTCAAGGTTTTCTTGTTGCAGGCGTTGAGCGAATAGTCACGCTAAGTTGGGCTGATGTTATGCCACCACCAGAAGGCGCAGGTAAATCTAGTTATTTAACAGCAGTAACCGAAATAGATGGTCAGATGGTGTCTATTTTAGATGTAGAGAAGATTTTAAATGAAATCAGTCCTGTTTCGACTGATGTTAGTGAAGATATTATTGATACCTCAGTTGGTGAAAGTTTAGGTGATAAACTTGTGATGATTGCTGATGATTCAACGGTTGCAAGAAATCAAGTAAGAAGAGCATTAGAGCCATTAGGTATTAACATGGTTTTAGCTAAAAATGGTAGGGATGCTTTAGAGCAATTATTAGCCATCGAGGCTACTTGTGAAAACAGTATCACTGAAAAAGTGGCGTTGATGATTTCTGATATAGAAATGCCAGAAATGGACGGTTATACCTTAACTGCAGAAGTAAAAGGTAATGATCGTATGTCAAAAATGCCAATTATTTTACACACCTCTTTAAGTGGTGTCTTTAATAATGCCATGGTTGAGAAAGTTGGTGCTGAAGACTTTATTCCTAAATTTCATCCAGATGAGCTGGCAACAGCTGTGAAGAAATGGTTGAAGATCGAAGATTAGTTTTTCCTTTAAATAAAAGCCATTAAAGTCAATTAATGGTAACCTCCACTTTTGGAGGACTTAGAACACTCAAATAAACAGGAAGCTATAGTGTCAGCAAGAGAACTTGATGAAAAAAGTTACAACCAATTTAGAACCTTCTTAGAGCAGCAATGTGGCATAGTTCTCGGCGAAAATAAGCAATATTTAGTTAAAAGCCGATTAGCTCCATTGATGGCTAAATTTAAACTCGATTCATTGGGTGAATTGGTTAATCGTACTCTTACTCCCGTTGAGCGGCAAATGCGTGCCGCTGTCATCGATGCTATGACGACAAATGAAACATTATGGTTTCGTGATGACTATCCTTTTAAATTACTTCAAAGTAAGTTGCTACCAGATTTTGCCAATCGAAAAACACCGGTAAAAATTTGGTCTGCGGCAAGCTCTTCTGGTCAAGAACCTTACTCCATCGCTATGTCAGTGTTAGAGTATCAACAAAAAAATCCTGGTGCTTTCCCACGTGGCGTTCAAGTTATAGGAACTGATATATCAACGACTATGTTAGACCACTGTAAATATGGTCATTATGATAATCTAGCGCTTGCTCGTGGTTTATCTGCGGAGCGTAAGCAAAAATTCTTTGAAACGGGTGACAATGGAATGTTGAAGATAAAAGATCAAGTGAAGAAAATGGTTAGCTTTAGACCGCTTAATTTACTGAATAGTTACAGCTTAATGGGACGGTTTGATATTGTCTTTTGTCGTAATGTTCTGATTTATTTTTCACCAGAAATAAAGGCACAAATCATTAGTCAAATTCATGGCGTATTGAATAACGATGGTTACTTGTTTTTAGGGGCTTCAGAATCCTTATCAGGCATTAACCAAGATTTTACTATGTTACGCTGTAACCCTGGTATTGTTTATCAGAAAAAGTAATCGAGTCACTACCCTAAGCTAACAGCCGTTATTCCTTGCTGTTAGCTCACTACTTCATAACCTCCTTTCGTTTTTTACATCAATTGACTCATTAACTGGCATAAATATTGAATAGTCATTAGCTATAACGTAAATCATAGTGAGGCTATTATGGCTATAGGTTTTGATAAAGGCTTTCAATTACATACTCAGGGCATGCTTATTCGCTCTCAGCGTGCAGAAGTTATTGCCAGTAATATTGCCAATGCAGATACCCCAGGTTACAAAGCTAAAGGATTAGACTTTAAACAAGCCATGACCCAAGCGGCAAATAAACAGCAAATGGGTATGTCTCGCACTAATGATAAGCACTTTGATGTGCGTACTGAATTAAATAATGCTGTCAATTTTCGTGTGCCGGATCAACCTGATACAGGTGATGGTAATACAGTTGACGTACAAGTGGAACGGAACTTGTATCTAAAAAATTCACTAGAGTATCAAGCAAGTGTTCAATTTCTTAATGGCAAGATTAAAGCTATGAAGAAAGTCATCAGCGGAGGTCAATAATTATGAGTCTTTTTAACGTATTTAATATCACGGCTAGTGGTATGAGCGCACAATCAGTACGCTTGAATACCACAGCAAGTAATATTGCCAATGCTGATAGTGTTAGTAGTAGTGCCGATCAAACTTACCGTGCTAGACATCCTGTTTTTGCCGCTGCTATGCAAAAAGCTGCCGCAGGGCAGGGAGCAAATGACGGCAGTGGTGTTGGGGTTGATGTTTTAGGCATTGTTGAAAGTGATAAACCGCTTAATGTGGAGTATGCGCCTAGTCACCCAATGGCAGATAAAGATGGTTATATCTATAAGCCAAATGTAAATGTCATAGAAGAAATGACCAATATGATCTCTGCATCACGTTCATATCAAACCAATGTTCAATTGGCAGAGTCAGCTAAAAATATGTTGAATAAAACATTACAGTTAGGGCAAAGATAATATGAAATTAACTGAATCAGCAGAAACATGCTTAATAAAATCTTGTTGCTCGACAAAAATTAGAAGGGAGGGAAGGGTATGCAATCAGTAAGTGGCACGAGTTCATCTACGCTTTTAACTTTAGAAGAAAAACAAGCAAAAACAAGAGAAACCTTAGCGAAGCAAGACATAAAAGAGTCTGATGGTTCGCAAGGCATGTTAACTCAGGCTGATTTTTTTGCTTTATTAACTCAAGAGTTAGCTAATCAAGATCCAACCAAACCCGTTGATAATAACGAAATGATCTCGCAAATGACGGCCTTTTCTACGACAGATGGTGTGCAAAAGTTAAATGCTTCATTTGATAGCTTTGCTACTTCCATGACGTCTAGCCAAGCATTACAAGCATCATCATTAGTCGGCCGCAGTGTTTTGGTTGAAGATAATGTATTTGGTATGAGTGAGGGAGAAGCTGTTAAAGGTAAGTTGGTTTCAGACAAACCGGCAAGCAACGTTAATATTTATGTCGAGAATATTGCTGGTGAAGTCGTTCAAACCGTTCCTGTAGGCAAGACTGAAGCAGGTGGTTTTACCTTTACTTGGGATGGACAAAGATCGAATGGAGAACCAGCAGCTGCAGGTGCATATCGTTTCCGAATTGTAGGTTTAGTCGATGGTAAGGCAGCTGAATTAGAAGCGCAGACTTACCGTAAAGTAGATAGTGTTACGTTAGCTGGTTCTGGCGGTAATATTATGCTTAACCTTAATGGCGGCAGCTCTATGGCACTATCTGATGTTGTAGAGGTATCCGACGGCGATACTTAAGTTTGACGAAGTAATTAAGTAGAAAACATAGCTTTATCTGAGAAGCCACCGTGAAGGCTCAGATTTGAAGCACAGTAACAAATTTTAAGAGGGTTAAATTATGTCATTTAATATTGCATTAAGCGGTTTAAACGCAGCACAAAAAGATTTAGATGTTACATCAAATAATATTGCCAACGTGAATACTGTTGGTTTTAAAGAATCGCGAGCAGAGTTTGTTGACGTATACGCCGCATCACTTCTATCCGCGGGGAAAACTAAAGTGGGTGATGGTGTTTTAACGGCAGACGTTGCTCAGCAATTTTCTCAAGGTAGCATTCAATTCACCAATAACTCCCTAGATTTGGCTATAACAGGAAATGGTTTTTTTGCAACAGTTCCTGAATTAGGATCATTGGAAACCTCTTATACACGTGCTGGTCAATTCTCATTAAATGCTGATAACTTTGTGGTTAACTCAGGGGGAGGGCATTTGTTAGGCTTTCCCGTTAACACAGACGGCTCATCTTCTTCAGTCAGTTTAAGCACTGCAGTACCTGTTCGTATACCTACATCATCAGGGGCGCCAACGTCATCAAGTGAAGTCGATATTCGTATGAACTTACCTGCTGGAGATGTGCCTCCAGCGAACCCTGTTTTTGATCCTACGGATCCATTAACTTTTAATAACTCTACTTCGGTGACTATTTTTGATTCTTTAGGTGATGATCATATTATGACTTATTACTTTGTCAAAACAGCCGCGAATGAATGGAATATGTTTACCGCAGTTGATGATGTAATGGTCAATATTCCCACTGCTCCAGCATCAGTTGGACATCCACTGCCAGTTCCTACACAACCTACTCAGGCAGGTGTGCAAGGTGCCGTTTTGACCTTTAGTGCCAGTGGGGATTATACTGGCCAAGTGCCTGGTACTATCCAAACAGATCCCTTAGGTAATGTTATATTAAGTAATGGTGCAGATCCTACGCAGCAATTAATTATTGATTTTAATTTGGATGTTAGTGGACCCAACCCAAATGAACCGACGCAGTTTGCTTCTAACTTTGAGGTAACGGCTTTAAAACAAAATGGTTTAGCGGTAGGTCGTTTAACAGGTATTGATATTGGTAACGATGGTTTAGTGAAAGCTACTTATAGTAACGGTACTTCAGAGCCATTAGCACGAATTGCATTGGTTAACTTTGCTAACGAACAAGGCTTAACTCAAACAGGTGGTACTAACTGGAAAGAAAGTATTGTTTCTGGAGAGGCACTTGCTGGTGAAGCGGGCTCTGGTACTTTTGGTTCAATTAACTCCTCAGCATTAGAGCAATCTAATGTGAACTTAACAACAGAGTTAATCGATTTGATTTCAGCGCAACGTAATTTCCAAGCTAACTCAAGGGCATTAGAAGTTGATAACCAGTTGAACCAAACCATCTTACAAATTAGATAAATGGTAAAATAAGTCAGAATTTGTTACTAAAATAAAGCTAACGAATAACCTTCACTATCCAAGCTACTCCTTAAGTACTTCATACTTAAAGGGTAGCTTTTTTTATTGCTCCACTCCTTTAGGTAACGTGTCTTTTTTATCTATCACTGAATAATTTCAGGATAGCTGGCACCCTACTTGCATTTACCCAGTATAACCTTTTACTTTTTGGAAAATCATTATGGATAAGTTGCTTTATGTCGCTATGAGCGGCGCTAAACAAAACATGCAAGCCTTATCAATTAATGCTAACAACTTGGCGAACGCTAAAACCACAGGCTTTAAAGCTGATTTAGCACAAGCTAGAAGCATGCAGGCTTATGGTGAAGGCATGCCTACCCGTGTTTTTTCAATGACAGAGCGCTCTAGCCAAAATTTTGACTCTGGATCTATGTTGCATACGGGTCGTTCACTCGATATAGCGATTGAAGGTGAAGGTTTTTTTGCTGTTCAAGGCGAAGATGGTCAAGAAGCTTATACCCGAGGTGGCCACCTTCGTTTAACAGAAACAGGTGCATTAGAAACTAATGATGGTGAGCTCGTTATTGGTGAAGATGGGCCTATTACCCTACCGTTACCTGTTAATAATATTCAAATTGCTCGCGATGGCACCATTATGGTACAGCCAGAAGGCGCGCCTAGTAGCGTGCAAGAAGAGGTTGGTCGAATCAAGTTGGTCAACCCAGACACACGTCTGGTTGATAAAGGTAATGATGGTTTATTTCGTGCTAAAAATGGTGGGCAATTAATTGCCGATGTTAATGTCAATGTGCTTGGTGGCGCACTCGAATCGAGTAATGTTAATCCAATTAATGAAATGACAGAAATGATTGCTTTACAGCGTCAATTTGAAATGCAATTGAAAATGATGAAGACCGCAGAAGAAATTGACTCAAGCGCTTCTTCTTTATTACGTGCTTTCTAAGAATTAGCAATATTTTAGTTACTGTTTTCTTTTAAATTAGCAGTAACTACTCAATCAGAGGTGATGTATGAACCCAGCATTATGGATAAGTAAAACCGGCTTAGACGCGCAAAATAAAGACATTGCGGTAATATCTAATAACTTAGCTAACGCCAGTACCATTGGATTTAAAAAGAGCAGAGCTGTTTTTGAAGATCTCCTATATCAAAATATTAACCAGCCGGGTGGTCGTACAGCACAAGATACCGAAGCACCATCAGGTTTAATGTTAGGCGCGGGTACAAAAGTTGTCGCAACACAAAAAATTCATACCCAAGGTGACATGATTACTACAGATAATGCTCTTGATTTAATGATTCAAGGCGAAGGTTTTTTTGAAATCTTAATGCCAGATGGTAGCTCAGCTTACAGTCGTAATGGTCAATTTACCATGGATGATGAAGGCAACATGGTTACCCCCGGTGCAGGTTATATGATTCAGCCACAAGTCACTATTCCAGAAGACGCGTTAAGTATTATTGTTTCACAAGATGGTGAAGTATCAGTGACATTGCAAGGTCAGCCTGATCCCGCCGTTGTTGGTCAAATCAACTTAATGAATTTTGTTAACCCAACAGGCCTTCAGCCGATAGGGCAAAACCTTTATACCGAAACTGCCGTTAGTGGTGCGCCACAAGAAGGGGTTCCAGGACTTGAAGGGTATGGCATGTTGGTTCAAGGTGCACTTGAAACCTCAAATGTGAATACCACAGAAGAACTGGTCAATCTAATCGAAAGTCAGCGTGTTTATGAAATGAATTCCAAAGTAATTTCAGCGGTAGATGAAATGCTGAGTTATATCAATCAGCAACTTTAGCAAATAATTAGTATCGCTTAATTAAAATTTTAGAGAATAAGTAGGAGTCAGAAATGAGCAATAAATATAGGTTAAACAGACTTTCATTAAGCGTAGCCAAATTACATGTCATGAAGCTACTTACCATTAGCTTACTTATTTCTGTCACTAGTGCTTGTAGTAATACCGTTGAGTTAAGTAAAGCGCTGCCAAATGACCCCGATTTTGCACCGATAATGCCTGAAGAAGAGCAAGAGCGTATTGTGCCATCAGGCTCATTATTTAAGCCTAATTACGTCAATAATATTTATTCAGACTCAAAGGCACATCGTGTTGGCGATATTATTTCTGTTATCTTGAGTGAAAAAACTCAAGCGAAAAAAAATGCTAAAACAGAATTGAAAAAAGAGAATGAAACTACATTAGATCCAGTCACTGGCCTTGGTGGACTACCCGTAACCGTTGGTGGTCAGTCATTACAGTTTGGGATAAGTCAGAACTCTCAATTTAAAGGTGACTCAAAGGCTGATCAAGGTAACAGCTTAAGCGGTAATATTTCAGTACATGTTCTGAAAGTATTACCCAATGGCAATTTAATGATCCGTGGTGAAAAATGGCTAACATTAAACAACGGTGATGAGTATATCCGTTTAACGGGTGTTATTCGCTCAAAAGATATTAATTCTAATAACACTATATTATCCAACAAAGTTGCTAACGCACGAATCCAATACGCGGGTACTGGTAGTTTCGCCGATACCAATGAACAAGGATGGGCGGTTAAGTTTTTCAATAGTAGCTGGTGGCCATTTTAGTCAGTTAATAGCTCATAAAGCTCATAATAATTAACGATGAGCTTTATGGTCAGAAAATCAGATCCAGATTATCGTTCAAGGTTTTAGTTTTAAGGTATAACCTCATGAAAGCAGTAATAAAAACAATTATCCTTCTGTCATTACTCGCATCACTGCCAGTAAATGCACAACGTATTAAAGATTTGGCTGATGTTGCGGGCGTTCGATCTAACCAACTAATTGGCTATGGCTTAGTGGTAGGTTTACCCGGTACCGGTGAGCAAAGTCCTTTTACTGAGCAAAGTTTTAAAACGATGTTAAGTAACTTTGGTATCACCATGCCAGAGAATTTAAAACCTAAAATTAAGAACGTTGCCGCAGTAGCGGTACATGCAGAGTTAGGTGCTTTTACCAAACCAGGTCAAACTATTGATGTGACGGTTTCTAGCATGGGCAGTGCACAAAGTTTACGAGGTGGTACTTTAGTACAAACTATTTTAATGGGCATTGATGGCAATGCATATGCAGTTGCACAAGGCTCTTTGGTGGTTAGTGGTTTAGGTGCTCAAGGTTTAGATGGCTCACAAGTATTAGTAAATATTCCAACGGTTGGCCGTATCGCCAATGGTGGTATTGTTGAACGTGAAGTGAAGTCGCCTTTTGCTTCGGGTGATCATATTACTTTTAATTTACGTCATTCTGACTTTACTACTGCCAAACGTTTGTCTGACACGATTAATGAACTCATTGAAGGCTCAGCTAAAGCAATTGATGCGACTTCTGTAAGAGTTAATGCACCGCGTGATATTAGTGACCGAGTCAGTTTTTTGTCGGTACTTGAAAACCTTGAGTTTGAACCGGCATCTCCAGCAGCAAAAATCATTGTTAATTCGCGTACGGGTACCATTGTTATTGGCTCCGAAGTTACTTTGCTTGCCGCAGCTATTACCCATGGCGGTATAACAGTCACTATTAATGAAATTCAAGATGTCTCTCAGCCCAATGCATTTGCAGAAGGCGAAACCGTAGTCACTAATCAGTCGGCAATTAATGTCAGTAATTCAGATGCACGTATGTTTGTATTCAAACCCGGTGTAACACTAGAGACCTTGGTTCGTGCAATTAATGAAGTGGGTGCTGGTCCAGGTGATGTCATGGCAATCTTAGAAGCACTAGATCAAGCGGGAGCGATACGTGGCGAGTTAGTCATTATCTAGGATTAACGGTTTATCTTGTCGCTGTAGGGCTCAATTAAGGCGTCAAAAGTACTCATTGACTAACGTCAACTCCGTGCTATTTCCTTTTAATTGAACCATACAACTTAAAGATAAAACGTTAATGCAAGTTATAAACACAACCGAAAAAATAACTGAAAACATATTAATCATTTTCTTAGGTAGATAAATTATGGATATCAATGCAAGCTTAAAACAGAATTTTGATCAAGCGCGTAATGCACTTGATCTTAATGGCTTGAATGATATTCGTCAGCAATCTCGTTCAACTGATGGCGAAGCTAAAAAAGAGGCTTTACAAGAAGCCGCTCAACAGTTTGAAGCTATTTTTATGAAAATGTTATTGTCGAGTATGCGTAAAGCACAAGATGTACTCGAATCAGACAGCCCTTTTAATTCTGAATCAACTAAGTTTTATCGTGATATGCATGATCAACAAATGGCCGTTGAATTATCTTCTAATGGCTCTCTTGGCTTAACAGATTTAATTGTTAGGCAACTTGGTGGTGATGATGGCAGCTTTAAACCAAGCTCTGTTTTGAGAAGTGACGGTAATTTGACCGTGAAAAGCAGCACTGTTGATGATAAAACGAATGAACAAAGTGAAGCGAATAAAGACAAACAGCATAATTCATTAGTCGAAAAAATGTTGTCTGATAATAACCAGATTAAGCCTGATATTGATGTTCCTTTTGCGGGTAGCTATCAAGCACAAAGTCTTAGCAATAATCAGCAAGGCAGTGTCTTAAGTCAATTTACTTTACGAGAATTAGATAAAAAACCAAATAAAGCTAATAGCTCGTTAGAAAGCGTCAAAATTTCAACTTCTCCAGATTCTCCAACATTTGATGAACCGAAAGACTTTGTTACCGCTTTGATGGAGCCTGCACAAAAAGTACAGCAAGAGTTAGGTGTTCCTTTTGCAGTGGTTATCGCCCAAGCCGCACTTGAAACAGGTTGGGGACAAAAAATAATCAAAGGTACTAATGGAGAGAGCTCTAATAATTTATTTAATATTAAAGCAGATTCTCGTTGGGCTGGCGATAAAATAACTAAAGATACATTAGAATTTGAACAAGGCGCTATGATTAAAAAATCAGAGCCTTTTAGAACTTATCAATCGCTTACCGATAGTGTTGATGACTATATAAACTTCCTCTCTACTAGCGAACGCTACCAAGAAGCATTGCAAGACTCCGGCAATGTGGAACACTTCCTGCAAGGTTTACAGAAAGCAGGTTATGCAACAGATCCTCAATATGCTGACAAGATCCTTGGCACTTTGAAAACTGTTACAAGCCTTTTAGCTAAATAAACTAAGCACATTAAAGAAAGACCATGCCGTAAGGCAAGCAGAAACATTTTTTTGCTAAAAGTCTTTCATCAAACATTATTTATAACAAAACATACCTCTGCAAGTTGGGCTAATACTCACTTCAATATGTTTTATTATAGGAGAAAGTATTATGACAGTAAGTTTGTACCAATCAGGTGTAAGTGGCTTATTAGCTGCTCAACAACAACTGGCAACAACCGGTCATAATATTGCGAATGTTAATACTGACGGTTATAACCGTCAGCGCGCGGATCAAAATGCTTCTGTAGGGCTTAATAATGGCAGTAACTACATTGGCTCAGGTACCTACATTCAAGATATCACTCGTTTGTACGATCAGTTTTCCCATAAAGAGCAATTACTTAATCAAAGTAATTTAGGTAATGCAGATTCATTACAAGCGCGATTGAGTCAACTTGACCAAGTTATGTCTACTTCCGGTAATGCAGTTGTTGGAGCATTAGATAACTTTTATCAAGCGGTAAACGGTGTTGCTGATAACCCGAATGATTCAGGTTTACGTAGTATTGTATTAAATCAAGCAAGTATTTTAAGTAATGATTTTAATGAGCTAACTAATAATTTTGACAATATGACTAAGGCTGTTAATGGTGAAATACAGCAAGTTGCGAGTAATATTTCAGAAATATCACATGAACTTGCCAAAATCAATGAAACCATTATGCATTCTAATAGCTCTCTACAAACAGGGCAACCTAATGACCTACTTGATAAGCGTGATCAACTCCTTGCTGAGTTAGGGCAGTTTACCCGAGTAAGCACAGTAACGGATTCTAATAATTTGATGACGGTTATGATCGGTGAAGGTACCACACTGGTTGCTGGTATAACCCCTTTGACACTCCAAGTCAGTGCGGGTGACCCAGATGCGCAACAAACAGAATTAAGACTTGTCAGTGGTAACAGTAGCGTGGGTATAAATGGAACCAAACTAGGTGGCTCATTAGCGGCAAGTTTTGAATTTAGAGATGAGCACTTAGCGCAAACCCGCACTGAAATAGATCGTTTGGCTATGGCTATTTCGTCAACTTTGAATGACAGCCAAGCTAATGGTCTAGACCTTAATCAACAGCAAGGTGCTAATATTTTTACCGATATCAATACCAGCCAATTACAACAAGGCAGAGTATTACCACATTCAACAAATGCAGCGGCAAGTACTACACAAGCTCAGGTTACTATTAATGATGTATCAAAACTACCTACCGATGAATTTGAAATTCGTTTTGATGCAGGAACATATACTTTATATAACTTAACTTCAGGTGCCAGTGAAAACCTTGGAGCGCCTGGTAGTGGCACACCTGCAGGTACACATACACCGTCGTCTCCAGATTATGGCTTCTCTTTTGTAGAAACTGGCACACCAACAGCGGGTGACAAATTCTCTATAGTCCCAACAAGGAATAGTGCCGCTTTAATGCAAGCAACCCTAACTGATGGCAATGCCATTGCGGCAAGTTCGGCTGTGGGGGTAACACCTTCAACAAATAATATTAGTGATGGTCAGGTTGAGATCACTAATGTAATCAACCCCGTTGCTGCCAGAGCGCATAACATTACGGTTGATGTTTATGAGAGTGCTCCCGGTACCTTTAGCTATCGTGTATATGATACCGCAACACCGCCACCAGCTCCATCCATTGATGCGGGTACCTATCCTGCAGGAGGCAGTGTTTCAGTTGATATTCCCACAGGCACGCCTGATTTTCAAATCGAAATAAAGGGTGATCTTGTTGGCTCAGGTACTAATGCGAGAGAAACATTCACCATTGGTGATGCATTTGGCGTGGGTAATAGTGGTAATGCAGTTGTTATGGCAAAAACCCAAGAAATTGGCGTCACCAATGGTGGTAAAGAAACCTTTAATAAAAGTCTCGCAGTATCAACATCCGTAGTCGGTGCGAAAGCAAGTAATGCCGATTTAACTGCAGACACGGCACAGGCTTTATTTACCCAAGCTTATAACAGAAACCAAGCAACATCAGGTGTTAATTTGGATGAAGAAGCGGCAAATTTGTTGAAATATCAACAAGCTTATCAGGCTGCTTCACAAATAATATCTACAGCCAATACTATTTTTGACACCATCTTAGCAGCGGTGAGATAAGGAATATTTATGCGTGTATCAACAGCTCAATTCTACTTACAAAGCTCTCAACAAATGAGCAGCAAAAGTGCGGATGTAAATGAAAGAATGGCTTACCTAACCAGTGGTAAGCGAGTCTTAACCGCTAAAGATGATGCTGTTGCGTTTGGCACCTTGGCTGGCTACAAAAATGACTTAGCTAATATTGAAAAATATAAACGCAATATTGACCGAGCTGAAAGTCACAATAACTTACAAGAAGTTGTTTTTGCCGATGCTGAAATGATTTTAGATAAAATTAAACAAGATATGTTACTTGCCAATAACGGTCGGATGTCGACTGAAGATTTACAAACATTAGCTGATCAAGTTAGAAATAGCTTCGATCAATTACTTGATATTGGCAACACCAAAAATGAAAATGGCGATTACATTTTTTCTGGTTTTCAAACAGAGTTACAACCTTTTAGTCAACAAACTGATGGCACCGTTTCTTACAGTGGTGATACAGGGGTCAATGAAATACAAGTCGCTAAAAATATTAAAATACCTACCAATCAGGCAGGTGATGCCGCTTTTTTAAATGTGGCTAATGGGATTGGTGATTTTAGCGTTAGCTACCCAACGACTCCCGCGAATACATCAGGTATTTCTGTTGAAAGTGCAACGGTAACTGATAGGAATGTCTACAACGTAAGTTCAGGGCCTTTTACTTTTGCTACCGATCCAATAACTAACAATTTAACGGTTACCGATAGCACTCCTACGTTAGTATTTCCGGTATTGCCAGCACTGCCAGCACCTTATGTAGCAGGGCAAACGATTTCCTTTCAAGGCGTTGATGTTACTTTGAGCGGCAATCCATTGCCGGGTGAAACTTTTGTTATCAATAAGCAAGAAGAAATTAGCATTTTCGAGACCGTAAACAGCGCTATCGCTTGGATGGAGCAAGGCACAGTCTCGGTAGACCAAGAGCAACATCAGGTTGATTACAATACGGTACTCACGCAAATAAATTCGGCGATGAGCCACATATCCTCAAGACGGGTAGATTCTGGAATTCGCTTACAAGTGCTTGATAATCAGAAAAATAGACACCTAGATGCGGAGTTATCTACTAGTTCCAATAAAGGTAAAATCGAAGATTTAGATTTTGCTAAAGCTATATCAGAATTTGAACAAGCAAAAATAGCCTTACAGGCCTCACAACAGGCGTTTAGTAAGGTGCAAGGATTAACACTATTCAACTATATATAAAAAGTTTATTGCCATTTACTAAAGTGGCACTATTTATGCTTCATTAATAATCAGTGACACAAAATAACAAATAATTGTCGATGTATAAGTTCAGGCAGTAATTTTTTATCAATAAAAGAAAAGAGGCTTGCTGAACAAGCTTCTAATAAATAATATTAATACATTAGGAGTTTTCTCATGGCTTTATCAGTAGTAACTAATACAGCATCGTTAAACGCACAACGTAACTTAAGCAAATCAGGCGAGGGCTTGGCTACTTCAATGCAACGTCTTTCATCGGGTATGCGGATTAACAGCGCTAAGGATGATGCTGCTGGTATGCAGATAGCCAACCGTTTAACATCACAAATTAATGGTTTAGGTGTAGCGCAACGAAATGCTAATGACGGTATTTCAATGGCACAAACAGCAGAAGGCGCGATGCAAGAATCATCTGCCATTTTACAGCGTATGCGTGATTTATCCTTACAGTCAGCTAACGGCTCAAATGGCGCAGAAGATCGTTCGGCACTGCAAAAAGAAATGGGTGCCTTGCAACAAGAGCTAACTCGTATCGCTGAAACCACTAAATTTGGTGCTACCAGTTTACTTGATGGCTCTTTTGGTACTAAACAGTTTCAAGTTGGCGCTAATGCCAATGAAACCATTAATGTTACTTTAGGTAATATGTCTGCCGATGCGATTGGAGCTTATGAGGTTAATGATTCATCTGCTGTTCTTGGTCTTCCTGCAACTCAAACTGCAACGTTAGCGACTGCAATAGCAACCGTTGCCACGGCTAGTTTGAACATTAATGGTACTGCAATTCCTGATGCGGGTGTTACAGGTAAAGGTGCTGCTGAAGTTGCTGATACTATTAACGATGCTTCTGCTGGCGTTAAAGCGATTGCTAAGCTCGATGTTACTTTAGCGGCTTTAACTTCTGCTGATAATAGTGTCCTGACGTTCGAAAAATCAGGTGGTGCTGTTGATACCTATAACTTAGCTACTTTTGGTGGCGATATGGATAGATTAGCGGAAGAAATGCAAGCAGACGGCTATGATGCTGTAGTTGATAATGGCTCATTAACCATTAAGGCCGTTGGTGTTGACGGTATACAAATGACAGGTACTACAGGTACCGCTACTTTAGCAAACAATGCTACCGGTGGTGCTGCTGTCGCAGGTGGTGTAACAAACAACGATATCAGTATTACTTCTACTTTAACGCTATCATCAGCTAATAAAATTGGTATTTCAGGTACTGATGTCGATGATATATTAGCAGAGGGAACTAGCATAGGTGCGACAGGCGGTACTGGCTCTTTAACTACAGTTGAGGATATTGATATTTCCGGCACCACTTCAGCTGGCGCACAAGACGCACTTACCGTGATAGATGCTGCTTTAGCACAAATAGATTCAACACGAGCAGGGCTTGGTGCGGTACAAAATCGTTTTAGCCATACTATTAGTAACTTAGCCAATGTCGCTGAAAATGTATCGGCATCGCGTAGTCGAATTCAAGATACAGACTTTGCCTCGGAAACGGCGAATATGACTAAGAACCAAATCTTGCAACAAGCAGGTACTTCAATCTTATCACAAGCAAACCAAATACCTCAGGCAGCCGTTAGCTTATTAGGTTAGTTTTCTGAGATAGCTTAACAAGCAAATGGAGATATCTTAAGTATTGGCAACCTGTTCATACTCCAAAAAGTTAATAAAAGGAAACCTTTGTGGTTTCCTTTTTCATTTCTATAAATTTAATAATGTCATGATATTAAATATCTATTTTTCTTAATCGACTTCTATGTCAATTGTTTGACTGAAAAGTAACCAGCTATATGTGAATGTTATGATAACAATTAAGTGTATGTTTACATTGAACTTTTAAAAGTTGGCTTGTTTTTTGATTGTATAAAAGAGTAAGAGGGGGCTTTATCGTTAAATAAGCTTCTAAAGATAATTATTAGGAGATTATTATGGCTTTATCAGTAGTTACTAACACAGCATCACTTAATGCCCAGAGGAACTTATCAAAGTCCGGTGAAGGCTTAGCAACCTCAATGCAGCGTTTATCATCTGGTTTGCGTATCAATAGTGCAAAAGATGATGCTGCTGGTATGCAAATAGCTAATCGCTTAACCTCACAAATAAACGGGTTAGCGGTAGCTCAGCGGAATGCTAATGATGGTATATCAATGGCACAAACGGCTGAAGGCGCCATGCAGGAATCGTCAAACATTCTTCAGCGTATGCGTGACTTAGCCCTCCAATCAGCCAATGGTTCAAACTCAGCTGATGATCGACAAGCATTACAAAAAGAAGTCGGTGCCTTACAACAAGAGTTAACCCGTATTTCTGAAACGACTAAATTTGGTGCGACTAGTTTGCTTGATGGCAGTTTTGGTACTAAGCAGTTTCAAGTGGGCGCTAATGCCAATGAAACCATTAATGTCACTTTAGGTAATATGGCTGCCAATGCTATAGGCGCTCACCAAATAAGAGGTGCAGGTACTGCAGCTGCAGCGAATAGTCTAGGGGATGTCGAAGCTACGCTTTTATCTGCTAACATGGGTACAACCCCTGATACCTGGAATATTAATGGTACCAATGTCTCTTTTCTTGGCGGTGATGGTGCATCAACCATAGCGAAAAACATTAATGATGCCTCAACAGGTGTTGATGCGCAAGCGGTATTAAGTACACGTATTCAGGGGTTATCAGCGGCAGATGCAGGTACCTTTAACATCCATAAAGAAGGTGCAGTAGAAGATACTTTTGTATTATCCTCCTATGGTGGAGATATGGAACGTTTAGCCGAAGATTTACAAGCGGCGGGTTATAATGCTGTCTTTGATAAAAACCTTAATTCGGGGGCTGGTGGCATTGATGTGGTGGCAACGGATGTTGATGGCTTTGAGATAACGGCTTCTGCAGCCGGTACCATACAAATGGGCCCGCCAGGTGGTTTACTTACTTCAGCCGCTGGACCATTATCTCACTCCGCGGAGCTACAATTGTCATCGGCAGAAAAAATTGGTATCTCGGGTAATACCGTCGATGAAATACTTGGTCAGGGTTTTAGTGGTAATAATATTGCTGCTAGCGGTGGCGCGAGTGCTCTAAACTCCGTGGAAGCTATCGATATTTCAGGGGTTACTTCGGCAAATTCACAATCAGCGATTGAAGTTATTGATGCTGCTTTATCACAAATTGATTCAGCTCGAGCTGGCTTAGGTGCGGTGCAAAACCGTTTCAGCCATACCATTAGTAACTTGGCTAATGTACAAGAAAATGTCTCAGCATCACGTAGTCGAATTCAAGATACTGATTTTGCGATGGAAACAGCACAAATGACTAAAAATCAAATATTGCAGCAAGCCGGTACAAGTATCTTGTCGCAAGCAAACCAAATTCCGCAAGCGGCAATTAGTTTGTTAGGTGGCTAATCTTTAGTTTAAGTTATTAAAGGTGAAAGTTAAAAGTTAAAAATTACTTACAAGGGGTTAAACAGTTATTGTTTAGCCTTTTTTTGTTGATAAAAAAGAAAGATATTTATTTTTAACGCTATTTCAATCTTTGTTCGAAGTTGTAACTAGCTGAATTCAATGGTCTTTATTTGGCGCTTGGTCGTTTCTTGGGATTTAAAAAGGTAAAGCAAGGCCATTGTTTAGTCTTTTTTCTAAAAAAGATTAAAGTTAATTTTCAAGCTGCCGTTAAGGTGTTTAGAACGGAGCTGCTTTGATTGATTTGTTGGTAACCTTACCAGTAACTTTATCGGATAATAATCGGCTTCTGGTTAATACAACTAACTAAAGAATTACATCTTGTAATCAGGAGTTTACCATGGCTTTATCAGTAATTACTAACACCGCGTCACTTAACGCTCAACGTAACTTAACTAAATCAAGTGAAGGCTTACAAACTTCAATGCAACGTTTATCGTCGGGTATGCGCATTAACAGTGCAAAAGATGATGCGGCTGGTATGCAAATTGCTAACCGTTTAACGTCTCAAGTCAATGGTTTAGGTGTAGCACAACGAAATGCTAATGACGGCATTTCAATGGCACAAACTGCTGAAGGTGCGATGCAAGAGTCTTCAAATATCCTACAACGTATGCGCGACTTGTCTTTACAATCGGCAAACGGTTCAAACTCTGCCGATGACCGTGCCGCACTACAAAAAGAAGTCGGTGCTTTACAACAAGAATTAACCCGTATTGCTGAAACCACTAAATTTGGTGCAACCAGTTTACTTGACGGGAATTTTGGCACTAAACAGTTTCAAGTCGGTGCTAACGCCAATGAAACTATTAACGTTTCTTTAGGCGATATGTCGGCGGATGCAATTGGTAATTATGAGGTTGAAGGGATAGCTACGGTTATAGGTGCCGCTGCAACAGCTACAACTGATTTAGCGACTACAACTGCTTTGGTGGCAACAGCCAGTTTAAATATTAATGGTACTGCTATTTTGGATGCGAATGTTACAGCTAAGGGAGCTGCTGATGTTGCCGATGCAATCAATGCTGCAGCTACAGGTGTTAATGCAACAGCTAAGCTAGATGTAACTATTGACGCTTTAACTTCAGCTGATGATAGTATTATCACTTTAAGAAAATCGGGAGCAGCTGTAGACACATATGACCTAGCTACTTATGGTGGTGATATTGACCGATTAGCTGAAGATCTACAAGCAGACGGTTATGATGCAGTTGTTGATGGCACTGCACTTACATTAAAAGCGCAGGATGTTGATGGCATTCAAATGACGGGTACTACTGGTACTGCAACTATTGCTAATAATATTGTTGGTGGTGCTGGTGTAGCTGGTGGTGCAACTAATAATGATATCAGTGTTTCATCAACCCTAACGCTTTCTTCTGCGGATAAAATTGGTATTTCAGGAACGGATGTTGATGATATATTAAATGGCGCAAATGTTGGTGCAACTGGTGGATCAGGCACTTTAACAAGTGTAGAATCACTTGACATCTCTGGTAATAGCAATGTTAATGCACAGAACGCAATTGAGACTATCGACGCAGCATTAGCGCAAATTGATAGTCAACGTGCAGATTTAGGTGCGGTGCAAAACCGTTTTAGCCATACCATTAGCAACCTAGCTAATATATCTGAAAATGTATCATCATCACGTAGCCGAATTCAAGATACTGACTTTGCTTCTGAAACGGCGCAAATGACTAAGAACCAAATCTTGCAACAAGCGGGTACGTCAATCTTGGCTCAGTCTAACCAGTTGCCACAAGCTGCATTAAGCCTAATCGGTTAGTATACTTAAGGTTCAGGTTTAGGCCCAGGTTCGACCTAAAGTAAAAAGTAAAAAAGGAAGGAGCCAATACTCCTTCCTTTTTGTGTTTTGATAAACGGACCACAACAATTTATACTGATAATTGCACCGCTTATTTATTGTAAAAATACGTGGTGTATTTTAAACAAGGAGCAAGCCATGAATATAGTCCAAAATGGTGCTGACATAGGGTTAACAGCTTTAACGCCAGAGATTAAACGCTCGACTGATGCCGTTGCAAAAAATGGTGCTGTTGACAAAGGTGAGCAGCAAGTTGTTGCTGAAAAACAGCAAGATAAAATCAGTGCTATCCAAAAGTCAGCTGAAGCCAGTGATACCAGTCAACCATTAACACCAAAGCAGTTAGAGAAGGTGGCGCAACAATTGCAGGATTTTGTTGGCGACTTAAATCGAAATATTGAGTTTTTAGTTGATAAAGACTCTGGTCGCGATGTTATTAAAGTTATTGATAAAGACTCAGGTGATTTAATCAAACAGTACCCATCAGAAGAAGTACTGACACTAGTCTCTAAATTGTCAGATATGGTGGGCGGTTTTGTTGATGCTAAAGTTTAGTTAATATTACTCAGAAAAATTAAGATTTCATAAGATGTGTTAAAATTAAGTTAGTATGTTTACAGGTTATAGATAAAGGGGACTCACATGGCAGGTATTTCATTTACAGGTATTGGCTCTGGCTTACAAGTCAGCGAAATAGTTGATGCAATCGTTAATGCTGAAAAAGTACCTTACGAGTCTCGTGTCACCCGTCAACAGGGGGCCTTTACCACTGATATTTCTGCCGTAGGTGCATTAAAATCGGCTTTAGAAGCGGTAACCGCTTCTTTTGATGGCTTAGCTGACGTTGATGAATACCAACAAAGAACAGTGAATGGGCGTGATGATTTTGTTGGTCTTACCTCGGACAAAGATGCAGAGGTTGGTAACTATTCAGTTAAAGTTGAAGCTCTAGCGAGTGCTCACAAACTAATGTCGGGTGCAATGACTGATACTGAAGCGGTAGGTGAAGGTAAACTCACTATTGAGTCAGGCAGTAATAACTTTGATATCAATGTTTCAGCGACCGCTACCTTAAGTGAAATCCGTGATGCTATTAACGACAGTGCTGATAATAAGAGTGTTTCGGCAACCATTATTACCGATGCATCAGGACAGCACTTAGTTTTAAACAGTAAAGAAACCGGTCTTGAAAATGCCATTAAAGTGACGGTTGATGATGTTAGTGATACTAATGATACTGATAACAATGGACTGTCTCGATTAGCCTATAGTAGTACTAATACACTGACTTCTGCAGGAATTGCTACTGCTGCTGCTGTTGGTAGTGGTACTCTTTCTCTTACCTCAGCGAGTAATTCATTTGATATAGCAGTGAATGGTACTGATACGTTAACGGAAATACGCGATAAAATAAATGCCAGCACGGATAATAATTCTGTAATTGCTTCTATTGTTAATGATGGCAGTGGTGATCATTTAGTACTAAATAGTACTGAAAATGGTAGCTCCAATGCAATAACAGTTGCTGTGGCCGATGACGATCTGGATAATGCTAATGCCTCTGGTTTATCTCAATTAGCTACAGTTAACCTTACCTCAACAGCTAATGTTGAAAACATGAGTCAAACAGGCACTGCAACAGATGCCAAAATTATTATTGATGGCACGATTACCGCAACCAGTAGTACCAATGAATTTAAAGGTGTTATTGACGGCATAGATATCACCGCAAAAAAAATCCAAGGTGTTGATGATGACATTAGTAAGATATCAATAACTGAAGACAATAAAAATGTTGCCACAGGCATTAATACGTTTATCGAAAGCTTTAATGCCTTGGTTGATTTAAGTAATCAGTTGGGTAAATCAGGTAAAAATTCCGACGGAAAACTTGAAAATGCCGGTGTACTTGCTGGCGACTCAATGCTTCGTAGTGTAATGAGTAAAATGCGCGGCCAGTTTAATAAGCAATTTGATTCAGGTAATGGTAATACGCTCGCTTTATCACAACTTGGCATCCGCACAGAGCGTGATGGTAAATTAAGTTTTGAGCAAGACAACCTGGATGATTTATTAGAGCAAGATCCTGATGCAGTACAAACCTTTTTCCTCGGGGCTGACGGTGATAATGGTTTTGTGAAGGATATGAAAACCTTTGTTGGTTTTTATACTGATTCTGATGGAGTCATGCAACAACGTATTGATGGAAAAAACACTCAGATTGATAAATTAAGTGATGATCTTGAAGCTCACCAGCTGAAGATGGCCTCGCTAGAGTCTAGATTATTAGCACAATATAACGCCATGGACTTAATGGTCTCACAAATGAACTCAACCAGTTCATATTTAATGTCTCAATTAGATAACATGCCTGGCGTAGTGAAGAATAGCAAGTAGCCTGAGCTCTACCAAATAAATGCTTCCTTAACAGGCATTTTTACTCTTTATGCGTTTAATCTTTCCGCTTACTATAGTTATTAATTTAGATTGACATTTATTAGAGTAAGTTGGCTATTTTACTGTATAACTCAATCGCCTGATGGCTTGTTAAATTCCCTACCGAGCGGGCTCTACCAATGGTAGAGCTTATTCTAATGACCTCATTGGCAATATTGTCGATTTCCCTAGACGCATCAATATGCACTTCTTTTTGTTGTTTATCTAACCCTAAGTTTGAAATTTTAACCACATCAGGGGCAAAGCGACCTAAGTTAGGTTTCAATGGGGATTCTTTTGAAAGGGAGGGGCTGATATTAGGCAAGGTACGTGCTATATCACTACTAGCCGTCAGTGGGTTAACAACAGACATAAGCACCTCTGCGCTATCTTGTTTGTCTAAATATTAACCTAAGTATAGTTTATTTTAATCATTATTATTGAGTAACGTTGATTTATACCAATCCCATCAAATCATTGCCCACTTATACTGGCTAAAATATTCCAAGGCTGCGTTGTTCTCAATAGCCAGTTATTACTCAATCGAACGCCTTACCTTAATTTATTTTCCCTTCGCACAATAAGAACACCAACTTAATGGGTTTGGTATTAGTACTTCTGATAGAGACGGGCTATTTTTTTGCTTTTCTTTAATTTTATAACTTGTTCAGAAAGCGCTTGCTTACTTTGTTGCGAACTTGAGGTTAAGTACTGATCAAGTGATACCATTTCGTTAATAAGTGCTAACTCTACGCTGAGTTGAACTTGACTGTACGTTTTAAATAACAAGTCAATGAGGTTATGACGTTCTGTTATTAATTTCGCCAGTTGCTCGTCAGTGTATTGGTCATTGTCGGCCGTTTCAGGAGAAATTTGCTGTAATGTATTTTGGCTACTTTCGTGCTCAGTATTTTCTATTCGAACATCAAGTTGCGACAGTATTAGTCGAGATAATTCGTTAATAGTTTCAAGGCTAGACGTTAAGTTACTCGGCACTAAAAGCTCACTTTACCTTGCTCTGCTGGTGGAATTGCATCCCAACCCGACTTAATAGGAATAATTATTTGTGCAACTTCATTGAGTAATTCAATGTCATTATTGGTATTGGCTTCAAATAACTTTTCAGAACAAAAATTATATAATGCTGATAAGTTACCTGAAATTTCGCCACCTTTTTCATGATCTAATGAGCCTTCTAATACACCGACAATGGCAATGGCATTAGATATTTGTTCGCCTTTTTTAGCATAGTCTTGCTGAGAAATAGCACCTTTAGCGGTTGCGATATTGTCTAGTAATTTTTGAAAAAGCAATGCAACAAGGCGATAGGGAGAAGCCTCGCCAGCATTACTCACGGTTGTTTGCTGATATTTTTTTAATGATAAATGAGCCATAAGTTACTCCAAAAAAATAATAACACTCATTAGGTGTTATATATTAAAAGCATGTTTCAGTCACTTTATGAATGCTTTGCATTGCCTTTTAATGATCGATTAATGCTAGTGTTTTTCTACAGGCTTTAATTAACTTCCAAGGCAGTATTATTTACCACAACAGATAATCCTTCACTTTGAGCTTTTTTAAATGCTTCAATTAATACGGAATGGTTTATACCCTCAATATTTTCGATAAGGCCGTTATCGGTAATTTCAATGTTATCCCAACCTCTTGCAATAAGGTGTTTTTCAATAATACTTAATTGGTCATCTAGGTTGTCACTTTTCACAAACATATTAAAGCCATGTCTATTGCCTTGAACTTGATCAGCACTTGTTGACATGCACTCTGCACTACCATTTACTATTAACATATATATATCCAATTATTTTAGAGGTCTATAGTTTGTTATTCATAAAGTGTGCCATATTTTTTTTGACACATAGTTGAGGATTTAATCGCCTTGATAAAAATAACGGTAAATAAAGTGAGCTATTTTATTCTATAAAGCTTTAACTTAACAATTGTAACATCAATTGAGGTAATGCATTAGCATGACTCATCATAGCCGTAGTGGCTTGTTGTTTAATTTGTTGTGATGTTAATTGTGCTGTTTCTTTCGCAAAATCAGTATCTTGAATTCTTGAACGGCTTGCCATAACATTTTGCTGAATGTTAGCGAGGTTACTCATGGTATGTTCAAGTCTATTAACAAAGGCACCAAGGTGCGTTCTTTGGTTATCAACAAACTGTAAAGCACTATCGATAAGCCCTGTTGAGAATTGTGAATCAGCCACTAAATCAACACCATTTAATCCAATGTTATCACTAGAAAATCCCGCAACTTTTACATTCAATGTCTGATTAGCATCAGCGCCTATTTGAAAAGAGGTGTTTTTACCGCTAATTGTCACTGATGTACTGTAGTCGGCTAAGGCAACTTCATTAAAGCTAGTTGGGTCCCAGTTATTGCCTGGGCCAAAATCGGTATTGGTACTATCATCATCGCCATTGACAAAGTAGCTATCAAAATTTGCGGTAGTTTTTGCGCTACTGGCACCTACGATAGTTTCTTCACGACTTGGACCTCCCGCTGCGTCTAAACCGCCAAAGGCACCATTGTCAGCATTGCCAGTATTAATATTTGCGGTAACAAAGTCTTCAAAATTAGTACCTGTCATTAAGGCTGTTTGTAAGGTGGTAATATCAGCAAAAGTACCTTGGGCAGCAAGTGCGCCGTCAAAGGTATTACCAGCCGATAAACTTGCCATAATACTTTTAATACCGGCTTCACCTATTTGATTCTCTAAAAAGCGCATAGCGACATAACCGCCCGAATATACGCCAGCAATCTCAATGCCTGTTGATGGTGCGGCGCCAGGTATGGCGGTAAAAATGGCGTCTGTTTGATTTCTTAAAGCGGTCAAACCAAAACTGCCAACGTCTGCAGCAACTCGGCTATCAGCACCACTAACAGCTTCGGCAGTGCCTTCAGAAAACCATATCGGTACTGAGGTTAGATCCATTTGATTAGCCATGACAGCATGGGTCATTTCATGTAGTAATGTTGATTTTAATTGTTTTACTTTATTGGCATCGAGTGTTGAAAAGTCATCTAAATCTATAGTCATTACTAATTCAGTGCCAGTCGCGCCACCGAGGAAGGACACTGAAGCAAGCTTGCCACCGACGCCATCGACATTTTCAAGGTCTATTTTAAATTTAGCCCCATCTCCCGATAGGCCTAAGACACTTTGTATGATATTTTCTGATTCAGCGAGTACGCCACTGTGTAATACCCCTAGAATGTTTTTTTCAGCTTCATTGGCGCCACCTAAGCCGACACGGTCAGTTTGATCAAAAACATTGTTGCCACCAAACGTGGTGGTTTTATTTATCCGGTCTAACTCTTGTTTCAATTGCAGGCTTTCTTTATTAAGTGCAGCTTTATCGTTCGAGGATAAAGCACCATTACTTGCTTGTAGTGACAAGTCACGCATTCTAAATAAAATATTGGTGACATCCTCTAATGCCCCTTCCGTTGTTTGGGCAAGAGATATACCATCATTCGCATTACGCTGAGCAACGGCTAAGCCATTAACTTGCGAAGTTAGACGGTTAGATATTTGTAAACCTGCGGCATCATCTGCAGCTGAATTAATACGCATACCAGATGACAAGCGAGCGAAAGATACCGACAATTTATTGGAATTACCTGTGAGCTGTTGCTGTAGAAATAAGCTTGTTATGTTGGTGTTAATGCTACTCACGTAAATATCGGCTTCAAAATAAATAGGTGTGATAGCTGTTTATCGGCAGGTTATTATATTTCTTTAGTCTTATTTTAGTCATATTCGTACATAAAGTGGGGGGAGTAATTTTGACACCTGACAAATAAATGACAGGTAAGCGTCAAGTTTTTGTTGCTTAAAATTATTTAATAGCTAAAATTGCTTATGACGCTGTAAAACAATATTAAAAATAGCATGTTAGCATTAACCGTGAAGAGTTAAATATGAGTGATAGTTCAGTAGTTAAATCTGTAGTAACCGGTCATAAACAAATTTTAGTCGTTGATAATGACGCAGGGAGAAGCCAGCAACTTAGTACAGTTCTTGCTTTTGTCGGAGAGCATTTTATTCATTGCTCCCAAGAGCAAGCAAGTGAGAATTTGACAGATAATAGTCACCTGCTCTCGGTAATATTAACCGGTAATGTCAGTAGTGACTGCTCAGTTTTAATTAAAGCCAACCCGAGTGTGCCATTTATTCTCCATGATGTACTTGATGCCAATGAACTATCAATTAACGTTAATGTTATCGGTATACTTGCTGCGCCACTTAATTATGCTCAACTTACTGAGCTTATTCATCATTGCCACCAATATCACAATAAGTTGCCTCGCAGAGGCATCAAGCTAAACTCTACTCCACTATTTCGTTCATTAGTGGGTACTAGTGAGCCGATGTCACAAGTTCGCTTTTTAATCGAACAAGTGGCGAAAACACCCGCTAGTGTGCTTGTGCTTGGTGAATCAGGTACAGGTAAAGAGGTAGTTGCACGTAATATTCATAACTTATCTGAACGTTCAAAAGAAGCCTTTGTACCTATTAATTGTGGTGCCATTCCCGCAGAGTTACTTGAAAGTGAATTGTTTGGTCATGAAAAAGGGGCTTTTACTGGTGCTATTTCTACCCGAAAAGGACGTTTTGAATTGGCTGAGGGCGGCACGCTATTTTTAGATGAAATTGGTGATATGCCTCAACCAATGCAAGTAAAGCTATTAAGGGTTTTACAAGAACGTACCTTTGAACGCGTTGGTGGCAGTAAAAGTATTAAAGCCAATGTACGTATTGTTGCTGCGACTCATCAAGATTTAGAAGAAATGATCAAAGAGGGAAGTTTCAGGGAAGATTTATACTATCGTTTAAATGTCTTCCCAATAGAGACGCCAGCACTACGTGAGCGCAAAGAAGACATTCCGTTGCTGTTAAAAGAATTACTTACTCGCTTTGAGCACGAACAAAATAAAACGGTTCGTTTTACTGAAAAAGCTATTGAGTCGTTAATGGAACATCCGTGGGCGGGTAATGTGCGAGAGTTATCCAATTTGATTGAACGTATGTTGATTATGTTCGGTGACCAAATTGTAGATGTCGCAGAGCTACCCTATAAATATCAGCATATAGATGTAGAAGCTTATAATCCAGAGTACCCTGAAGAGTTACAAGAGCAAGATGTTATTAACGAACTTTTTTCTGGCTTTGATTATGATGATGACGACTGTGATGAGACTGAAAATGAGCTAACCACCGAGAGTGATATAAATAATGCGCACGACGCTATCAGTACATCGAAATTACCCAGTGACGGATTAAATTTAAAAGAGCATTTAGCAGACCTTGAAGTGTCTTTAATTAAACAGTCGTTAATTAAGCATGATTATGTGGTTGCTAGAGCGGCTGAAACACTTGGCATGCGTAGAACCACCTTAGTTGAAAAAATGCGTAAATATGAATTACACAAACCGAGTGAATAACTTAAGGTAACTTAGGTCAATATATTGACAGTCTATTATTAAGTGGTAATAGCTGTTTTACTGTTTATTCTATTGAAATTTAAAAGGAAAATAATGGCATAGTAAATGCTTTGTAGGTACTAGATAGTTTTTTTGAGTACCTATGTATGGCACAAGTTATGGCACAAGCAATCCCTGCAGTAATTCCTAGTATTATGCCTTTAGCAAGGGAAGCAAGCGGCAATGCTGCGTTTCATTCTGTTAATGTTATCGGGGCAAGCAAGCCTTCTTTGCTTGAACGTGAAGCATTTTCGGGTGAATTAGCTGCATTGAGAGCACAAGTTACTCAAAATACCAAGCCTAACCTTTCAGTGGACTCTATCGGTCAGACAAGCCATTTCCATCATTCAAATTCAGAAAAAAACTCACCAAGTGCTAATCAATTAGCCGATCAATTAATTGAAGTGATGCCAACGGGCTTAGTTATGCTTGATGGTAACGGTATAGTGGTTAAAATAAATCAGGTTGCTAGAGATTTGCTCGATGAGCCAATTCTTGGTCAACCTTGGTTCAATGTTATTGCCCGCTCATTTAACCCACGTGAAGATGATTGGCATGAGATATCACTTAAAGATGGTCGCCGAGTTAAATTAGAGATCACTAGCTTAGGATCACAGCCAGGTCAGTTGATCATGATAACAGATTTAACTGAAACCCGTTTATTACAAGATAAATTGTCGCAAATGCAGCGTCTTTCTTCGCTGGGTAAAATGGTGTCCACACTTGCTCACCAAATTCGTACACCACTGTCTGCTGCGATTTTATACAGTGAAAATTTATCAAGCAATAAATTAGCCGATCCTGCACGACTCAAATTTCAAGGAAAATTGAATGATCGTTTGCATGATTTAGAGCAACAAGTGAACGACATGTTGTTATTTTCTAAAAGTGGCACGGAGCAAGTCGTTTCGCCGATTGGTATAAGTGAATTGATTAATGATGCGGTTAGTTCAATGGATGCATTGCTTGATAAAGGCAATGCTAAAGTAAAAATCCAATTACCTAAAAATGAGCTTTATATTTTAGGTAATAAAAATGCTTTAACAGGAGCCATTCAAAACTTATTACACAATTCCTTGCAAGCAATGAGTGCTAATAAAACAGTACAGCCTTTAATAAATATTCAAATATATAGCCAAGCTAATCACCTCTACTTTAGTGTTAAAGATAATGGCCCTGGCATTGATAACCATAGTATCGAAAAAATATTTCAGCCTTTTTATACATCAAGTAGTAAAGGCACTGGGCTTGGTTTACCTGTTGTTAAATCGGTGGTAAACGCGCATCAAGGTGAAGTGAGTATCATTAGCCAAATAGGTGAAGGCGCACACTTTGTTATTAAACTGCCTTTATTAGAGCAAGGCGCTGAAACGAAAAATAATATGATGGGAGAAACTCATGACTGTTCATAAGATTCTTGTAGTTGAAGATGATGAAGGTTTACGCGAAGCATTAGTCGATACGTTATCATTAGCCGGTCATAACTGTATAGAAGCTGATTCAGGTGAAAGTGCACTATTATTATTGAAAAGCCATCAAGTAGATATTGTCGTTAGTGATATACAAATGGGTGGTATGTCAGGTTTATCACTACTGAAAAGTATTAAAAATCAGCAAAGTAATTTACCTGTACTTCTGATGACTGCTTATGGAACTATTGATGATGCTGTGCAAGCTATGCAGGATGGCGCATGTAACTATATTGCTAAGCCTTTTGCACCGCAAGTATTACTCAATATGGTAAGCCAATACATTCCACCTAAAATTGTCAATAAAAAGGACCCTATAGTAGCCGATAAGCGTTCATTAGAGTTACTTACTTTAGCTAAGAAAGTAGCCAGCACTGAAGCGTCAGTTATGATTCTTGGGCCAAGTGGCTCAGGTAAAGAGGTGTTAGCACAATATGTGCATAATCACTCCAAACGAAGTTCAGGATCCTTTATCGCAATAAACTGTGCGGCAATTCCTGAAAATATGCTTGAAGCAACATTATTTGGTTATGAAAAAGGTGCCTTTACCGGCGCAATTCAAGCTTGTCCTGGCAAGTTTGAGCAAGCGCAAGGAGGTACCATTTTACTTGATGAAATTACCGAAATGGATTTGGGCTTACAAGCCAAAATTTTGCGGGTATTACAAGAACGTGAAGTAGAGCGTTTAGGTGGAAGAAAAACCATTAGCCTTGATGTTAGGGTTATTGCAACCAGTAATCGAGATTTAAAAGAAGCGGTAAGTGAGGGACTTTTTCGAGAAGATCTTTATTATCGCTTGAATGTATTTCCGTTAACCTGGTTACCATTATCGCAGAGAGTAGATGACATTTTTGTACTTGCAGAGCATTTAGTTTCTCGTCATTGTCAAAATAATGGCGAAAGCATTCCTGAGTTTTCAGGTGCAGCACGAAGTAAGCTTAATGCATATCACTGGCCAGGTAATGTTCGTGAATTAGATAATGTTATCCAACGAGCACTTATTTTACATAGCAATAAACTGATTGATGCAGGTGATTTACTGATTGAGAATTTTGATACGGCAATTATGGCAGTAGAGCCAGAAAAAGAAATTATCAAAGAAGACAAGCTCGGTAGTGAATTAAAACTACAAGAGCATCAGATTATTCTAGATACCTTACAAGCTTGTCATGGCAGTCGTAAAGCTGTCGCTGAACGTTTAGGTATTAGCCCTCGTACGTTACGTTATAAAATAGCTAAGATGCGTGACTCAGGTATCGAAATCCCCGCTTAAATTTATTTAAGGTTATCATTGCGGTAACCTTAAGTTTTTCAATTGTCACTTAAAATACAGGATGTATAATTTACATCAATAATTGACAGATCCCTTGATGATTTAATCTTATTAAACCCTTCGATAGTACTTCATAGCTAAAATTATTTCTTTTGGCACTATGCTTGCAACCTCACTGTATATCTTGTTTAAAGTTAAAAAATTGACAAAAGTGAGCGCCTTATGGATATCAAAAGTAATTCTCTCTATAGCCAAATGCAAAATATGTCTCTACAGGCCATGGGGAATAAACCACCAGCAATTGATGTTGACGCGATTGGTATCAACGGTACGGCAAGTAATAGTGTTGGTAAAATTAATGAATCTACCAGTAATTTTGGCGATATGTTAACTAGCGCACTTAACAGTGTTAATGATTTACAACAAGAGTCGGGCGCAAAGAAAAGGGCTTTTGAAATGGGCGATAGTAATGTCACGCTTGCTGAAGTAATGGTCGCCTCATCTAAATCTGGCATTGCCTTAGATGCAACAGTACAAATCCGAAATAAGTTTGTTGAAGCTTATAAAGAAATAATGAGCATGCCAGTCTAATTTGTTGGCCTAAATCATTTATAACAGCGTTACTTTTTAGTTAAGGTAAGAGCGGAATAGGCAAGCTGTTGTATATATTCATCAATCAAGTGCCTTGTTAGAATTGATTTATCCTCAGTTAAATCTGAGTCTATAAAATAGTTCCCCCTCGATTAATTTGTAAAATTTGTCTTAAAAACAGTACAGCGGAGAAGTGAAGTGTCTGATACAAACGCAATGGTTACAGCTGATAGTAGTAGCGACATGCTCGCTAGCGAAGCTGATAATGCGGGTATGGAAGAGCAAAAGTCAGGAATGTCTGCTTCTTTAGGTAATGTAGATATTTTACGCCAAATCACTATAGTCGTTGCTTTAGCCATTTGTTTAGCGATTGCTGTCTTTGTTATTATGCTTGCCAATGAGCCAGAATACCGTTTCCTAACTAAGCTGCCGACAAAACAATTAATTACTACTATGGACTTTCTTGATGCTAATCAAGTGGAGTACAGTCAAGCAAATAACACCATTTCAGTACCTGTTGATGAGTATCAACATATTAAGCTATTGTTGGCTCGAGAAGGGTTAGCAGAGGAGCCTTCACAGGGTGAAGATATCTTAATGAAAGATATGGGCTTTGGTGTTAGCCAGCGCCTTGAGCGAGAAAGATTAAAATATGGTAGAGAGCAGCAAATCGCTAGTACGATAGAGCAGTTACAAAGTATCAGCCGAGCTAGAATATTACTGGCTATTCCACGTGAAAATATATTTGCCCGTCGAGAAAAAAATCCTTCAGCGACCGTAGTACTTAACATGCAACGCGGTAAGCATCTATCGGAAGAGGAAGTTGATGCGGTAGTAGATATTGTCGCTTCAGCAGTACAGGGTTTAACGCCTAATCGCGTTACTGTTACCGATCAAAATGGCCGTTTACTCAATTCTGGCTCACAAGACTCTATTTCATCTCGCTCGCGAAAAGAGTTTGAGATTGAACAAAAACGTGAACAAGAATATCTGAATAAAATTGACAGTATTCTTATTCCTGTTGTTGGTTTAGGTAACTATACTGCACAAGTTGATGTCACCATGGACTTTACCAATGTCGAAGAAACACAGCGTCGATATAACTCTGATTTACCTGCACTACGCAGTGAAATGAGCGTTGAGACCAGTAATATAGGTGGTGCCTTAGGTGGCATTCCAGGGGCCTTAACAAATCAACCTCCGATTGAATCAGCTATTCCAGAAAATGCAGGCGGCGGTCAAAAGAAAAGCATGCCGAGTCGTAAACATTCGGAGTCGACTAAAAATTATGAACTTGATGAAGCGATCAGCCATACTAAACAACAAGCAGGTGTTGTTAGACGCGTTAGCGTTTCTGTCGCCCTTGATTATGTAGCAGGTACTGCACCAGCACCCGTTGAAGGGGAGACAAATACACCGGCAGTAGACTTAGTGCCCCGTTCAGCGGCTGAAACTGCTAGTATACGTCGTCTTTTACAGGGGAGTATTGGTTTTGACTTACAACGTGGTGATGTTTTAGAGGTTGTCACTATTCCCTTTAATCGCCCTGATTTTGGCGTAGTAGTAGAATTACCTATTTGGCAACAACCATGGTTTGTTAAAGTACTTAAATTAGTATTGGGCGCTTTGGTTATTATTGTTTTAATCCTAGCGGTTGTTCGCCCTATGCTGAAACGTTTAATCTACCCAGACCAAACGCCTGATGATTATGGTGATAAGTCACTTGATGGTCATATTGACTTAGGTGATGAAACTATGGATATGTTGACGTCAGATTTTGATGCTGGCGCGGTAGGTTTTGCCCCAGATGGCAGTTTACAATTACCTGATCTTCATCGAGATGAAGATGTATTAAAAGCGGTTCGAGCGTTAGTCGCCAATGAGCCAGAATTATCATCGCAAGTAGTGAAAAGTTGGTTGAACGAAGATGAGTGATGAAAAAGAAGTCGGCGAATTAGCCGCAGCTCCTACGGGCTTTGATGTCGATAAATTAGAAGGTTCTGAAAAAGCGGCGATATTACTGCTTAGTCTTTCTGAAGAAGATGCAGCGCAAATTTTAAAACATCTTGAACCAAAACAAGTACAGCAAGTGGGTACTGTGATGGCGGCGATGACGGATTTTACCCAAGAAAAAATCACAGCGGTTCATAAGTTATTTATTCATGAAATACAAAACTTCTCCACTATTGGTTTTCAAAGCGAAGAGTTTGTGCGTAAAGCTTTAACCGCTGCATTAGGTGAGGATAAAGCGGGTAACTTAATTGACCAGATAGTAATGGGCGGTGGTGCTAAGGGTTTAGATTCGCTGAAATGGATGGACTCTAAACAAGTCGCAAACATTATCCGTAATGAGCATCCTCAAATTCAAACTATTGTACTTTCGTATCTTGAACCTGAGCAGTCAGCGGAAATTATGAGTCAGTTCACCGATAAAGTTCGTTTGGACTTAATGATGCGTATAGCTAATTTAGAAGAAGTGCAACCGGCTGCCTTACAAGAGCTGAATGAGATCATGGAGAAACAGTTTGCTGGTCAAGCTGGCGCGCAAGCTGCGAAAATGGGGGGGTTAAAAGCCGCAGCTGATATCATGAACTACCTTGAAAGTAATGTTGAAGGTATGTTGATGGACTCAATCCGTGAAAATGATGAAGAGATGAGTCAGCAAATTCAAGATTTAATGTTTGTCTTTGAAAATCTTGCCGATGTTGATGACCGTGGTATGCAAGCCATTTTACGCGAAGTTCAGCAAGAGGCCTTAATGAAAGCAATCAAAGGCACGGACGAAGCATTAAAAGATAAAATAATGAGTAACATGTCAAAACGAGCTGCAGAAATGATGGCCGATGATTTAGAAGCAATGGGACCTGTGCGTATCAGTGAAGTTGAAGCTGCGCAAAAAGAAATACTTTCAGTTGCCCGACGATTATCTGACGCGGGTGAAATTATGCTCGGCGGCGGCGGCGGTGGTGATGAGTTCTTATAATACCAATTCCAGCATAGCGTAGTAAAGGATACAACAATGTCAAAACCACCAGTTCGCATTATAAAAGCGTCAGATGAAGATGTATCTGATGTTTGGTCTTTACCTAATGTGCAAGACGAACCTAGTGCTCAAGATAAAGAAAAAACAAACGCTTTTGGTAAAAGAAGTAACTGGGTATACGAGCCTCCAGAGCCAGAAGAAGCGGAGCCTCAACCATTAACCGCACAAGAAATTGAAGATATTCGTCAGGCAGCAAGTGAAGAAGGCTTTAGTCAAGGTAAAGAAGAAGGTTTTGCTAAAGGTTATGAAGAAGGTAAAACTAAAGGCTATGAAGAAGGTCAATCGCAAGGTATTGAAGCAGGGACTGAACAAGGTTTATTACAAGGTAAAGAAGAAATTGATCAACAAAGTACACATTGGCAGAATTTAATTGAACAATTACATCAGCCATTGGCGAGTGTGGAAAAAAATGTCGAAGAGCAATTACTTAATTTAGTTTTGCAACTGACGGAGGCGGTGGTTTTACACGAAGCAAAAACTAACCCTGACATTTTAATGGCGGCGATTGCCACAGGTATCAAAAGTTTACCTAGTAGCGATGCACAAACGCAAATAAGCGTAAACCCCAGTGATATTAAGCTTGTAGAAGCTCAATTTGGCGCTGATCATATTACCCAACAAGGCTGGCGTTTATTACCCGCTCCACAGTTACCACAAGGTAGTTGTCAAATAGAAAACAGCACTTCAAATATAGACTTGCAAATGAAAGTTAGATTAAAACAAGTACTGGAACCCTTCTTGCAGGATGCCTTACATCAAAACACTTAATTTTTGAGTGTCATGTTTTTTGTCATTTTACCTTAAGGTAGCTGAACACTATGGTTGATAGCTTGCGCTTAACTGAGCGCTTAAAGAAGAGTCAAGAATTTATCCATGACTTTAAAGCACCCGTTGCAGGGCGTTTAGTACGAGTTGTTGGCTTAACACTTGAGGCTGTTGGTGTTAAAGCGCATGTAGGTAGCCAGTGTCTAGTTGAGACAGCGCATGGCGACTTACTCGCTGAAGTTGTCGGTTTTGCCCAAGATATTACCTACTTAATGCCAGAAGAAAGTCTTCGTGGTGTTATGCCTGGCGCACGCGTATTGCCTATTTCAAGTAAAGCTAAGGTACCTTTATCAATGGAGTTACTCGGCCGTGTTATTAATGGTGTCGGTAAACCACTTGACGGTAAAGGGCCGATCAAGTCAGATGATGACTACTATCATGATGCTACCCCCATTAATCCATTATCACGGCGCGCCATCACTGAAGTACTCGATGTAGGAGTTCGCTCTATTAATAGCTTTATTAGTGTTGGTAAAGGCCAGCGTATGGGCCTTTTTGCTGGTTCAGGTGTTGGTAAAAGTGTACTGATGGGCATGATGACTAAAGGCACAACAGCTGATGTGGTTGTTGTTGGTTTAGTTGGTGAACGTGGCCGAGAAGTAAAAGAATTTATCGAAGAAATTTTAGGTGAAGAAGGGCTTAAGCGCTCTGTAGTTGTTGCTGCTCCGGCTGATAACTCACCGTTAATGCGCCTTAAAGGTTGTGAAACTGCAGTACAAATTAGTGAGTATTTTCGCGATAAAGGCTTAAATGTCTTGTTATTGCTTGATTCATTAACACGTTACGCACAAGCACAACGTGAAATTGCTTTGGCTGTTGGTGAGCCACCAGCAACAAAAGGATATCCGCCATCAGTATTTTCAAAACTTCCTCAACTAGTTGAACGTGCCGGTAACGGTGGCGAAGGTCAGGGCTCTATTACCGCATTTTATACGGTATTAACTGAAGGGGATGATTTACAAGATCCCATAGCCGATGCGGCCCGTGCAATTTTAGACGGTCATGTTGTATTGTCTCGAGAATTAGCTGATGCGGGACATTATCCAGCAGTAAATATTGAGGGCTCAATATCACGGGTAATGCCAATGGTCACCAGTGACGATCATCAAGAGTTAGCAAAGCAATTAAAACAAATGTATGCACTTTATCAACAGAATAAAGATCTTATCGCTATCGGTGCCTATACCAAGGGTAATGACCCTCGTATTGATCAAGCAATAAATGTGCTACCTGTCATTAATTTCTTTTTACAGCAAAAAATTAGTGAAGTTATCCCTTATGAGCAAAGTATTTCTCAAATGAAAGAAATTATTGCAGCAGCACATGCTCATAATAATCAGTAATCACATTTTTAGTCAAAAGCACTTAATTAAAGTGCTCAATTAAACAAATTCGAGAAAGAGTAGTCCATATGCCAATGAAGCAACTTGATACTATTTTAAAATATGAAAAAGACAACGAGCAGCGTTGTGCCGACCAATTAAAGGTTGCTGAAAATGAGTATCGACAAAACATTAGCCGTTTACAGGGCGTTGCAGACTATCGTTTAGAGTATATGAAACGGCTAAGTGATCGAGCTCAACAAGGCTTAGATAGTGCTACCTACAGCCATTACCATGCCTTTATTGCCAAGCTTGATACCGCTTCAGCTCAGGTTGAAATAGCGACAAAACAAGCGAAAGCATTAGTAGAGCAAAGTAAGAGTATTTGGCTTAAACAGAGACAAAAAGTTAAAGCGGTAGAATTATTGCGCGATAAACGATTGAAAATAATAGCTGTGGCAGCTGAAAGATCGGAACAAAAAATGTTTGATGAAATAGCGACACAGCAATATGTTCGACGTCCTATACGCTAACCTTCGATAAAAGTAAGTTATGCACTTAGTTCTTATCAGAACTGGAATGATTTTTGCTCTACTTTCTATAGTTAGAAATATCACCTGAGAATGATAACACCGATAATCACAGAACAGTGCGGTGTTACTCCTCTCATTAAACTATTCACATTGATTTAAGTTATTGGGATTAATATGCAACCAGTGAACGTTTTACCTGCTTTTGTATCACAAGAGGCTGATTCAAAAGCTAAAGACTCATCAGGTACTTCGGCTGAAAGTAATAATGATACTGACTTTTCTAGCTTAGTTGAACAACACCTACCAGAAGAAAAGAAAACGACTAGTCGAAATAAATCTTCAGCAACTGAACAATATGATACGGCAATTGAGGGTAAAACTATTGCCGCTAACGGCAAAAATAACGTAGATGAGAGTCAAGGAAGTGGCTCACCAGAGTCATCTGATAATAATACCACTAAAAAAAATGAAGCTAGCGCTTCTACAGAGGAAGGAGGTAATAACGCCGCTTTAACAGAGTCGGAACAGTTTATCTCTCTACTTTATAATAGCGACCAAACCTTATCCCAAGCAAAAGAGACAGCCAAGCAAGGAAAAAACAAAGCAATAGTTGATTCCGAGCTAAAGCAGACAAATGAAAATGACATTAAAGCTGATACTGTGAAAAGTAAAAATAACCAGTCAGAAGTGGTTAGCAGTGATGTTGTGCATCAAGATACTCCACACCTCGAAGCTACTCATAAGTTGAAGGGTTTTTCTAAAGATGAATTACTCGCTCGAGCTCAGATGGCAAATAGCAGTGATGCAGTGTCTAAATCAGGTGAGCAAATATTAAAAGACTATCAGCTGTCATTGCAATCACAACAAAGCACTATTAAAAGTCAAAGCATTACCAGCGAACAATTGATGAATGTACAATTAGCTAGTGCACAGTTGAAAAATAATAAAGTCACTGATTTGGCTGCAGGTATATCACAAGCGAGTAAAAAACAGCTAACAGAGCAGGTTGATTCCGGGCTTTATCAATTACCCGTTGAGCCTATTGGTAAAGGAGATACCTCGACTAAACAGGTGTCTATATCGTCTGAATTGTCAGCTGTGAAAGGAGACGGTAATCAAATTGATAATAAAGTAAATAAATTAAGTAAATCTCAAAACGTTCTAAGTACAGAGTTAGTAACAGAGGAAGCCGATTCACAATCAATAAAAAAGGCTAGTAGTTTACTAGAGGCTAGCCATGTTAAAGCAAATAATACCGATGCTGCGATATCGCAGTTAAGTAAAGCTAACGTAAATAAGTTGATAGCGGGTGGAAATAATCAAACGCCAGACATACTTAAAAACACCGCCAAAGAACAAGCTGTTGATACTCAGGTTAAACAGCCAGTGATGACAAATACACAATTGCAAGCATTACAACAAACTCAGGCGCAGCAAAAAGTCCAGTCAGTAAATAGTGAACAACAAGTTGTTGATAATCAGGTTAAACAGCCTGTGATGACCAGTGCACAATTGCAAGCATTACAACAAGCTCAGGCGCAGCAAAAAGTCGAGTCAGTAACTAGTGAACAACAAGTTGTTGATACACAGGTTAAACAGCCAGTGATGACAAATGCACAATTGCAAGCCTTACAACAAGCTCAAGCGCAGCAAAAAATTCAATCAGCAACTAATGAACAAAAAGCTGATGACAGTGCTAGTGATGAATATATTGATACAATGTTACCTGCAGGAGAAAAACCTGTGGAGGTGGGCGTACAATCAGGCAGAAAAGTGATAGATAATATCGCAATGCGTTCGATGTCTGATATACAAGCACAAGCCGTTCAAGCGACACAGGCTAAACAAAATAATGACGCTTACCTCGAGCATCAAGTGTCTGAAGTACTTAATCATAATGTTGCTAGTGATACAGCACAAATACAGAAAAATAATGTTCAACTCCAACAAGAAACCGTCTCTATTTTTAGAAAAGATTTTGCTGAGGCAGTGAAAGACAAAGTGATGATCACTATTAATCAGAAATTACAGCAGTTTGATATTACGTTAGATCCGCCAGAGTTTGGTAATATGCAAGTGCGCGTTAACTTACAGGGTGAACAAGCTTCCGTTAACTTTGTGGTACAAAACCAGCAAGCAAAAGATGCCCTAGAGCAAAATATGCACAAATTAAGAGAAATGTTGTCAGAGCAAGGTGTTGATGTCGGTGGTGCTAATGTTGAACAGCAAAACCAGGAACGAAATACGGATGAACAAGGCTTAAGTAAAAATAATGCTACTGGTTTGGGTGATGGTACTAATACCGAAGAAGGTAATGTAGAGCATGTTTTATCGGCACAGTTGTTTGATTCTTCTGCAACTAGCGTAGATTACTACGCATAATTGTCTAAAATGAAGTTAAGTTGATGAAAACACATTGGCTCAAAGAGTATTCAAGGATATAGTCTATCAATTAATACTATGTCATTAATTAGTCACTCATTATTGTCACTATTAGTGGCTATAAATTTAAAGGGTTCTCATGGCCGACGAAAAAGAAAAAGATGGTGAGTTAGAGTTAGATAACTCAGGTAAAAAGAAAAAAATGATTATTATCATTATTGCAGTAATCGTTTTACTTGGCGGCGGTGCTGGGGCTTATTTTTTCTTTATGGGGGATAGCGGTAGTAATGCAAGCCAAGAGCAGTTAGATGCTGCTTTAGATAGTGATTCAGGTGAAACAGCAGCAGCTAAAGCTGATTCCGGCGCGAAGCTGGGGAGTGCACTGTATGTGCCGATGCCGAGACCGTTCCGTTTTAATGTGCCTGGTGCAGCGCGAGACCGTTTTGTCGAAATACGAGTACAGTTACTTGTCCGCGGTGGTGATAACGAAGAAAATGCTAAAATGCATATTCCTTTGATAGAAAGTACTCTACTTGGTATTTTTTCACAATCTAATGCAGATGATTTGGTGACAAGTGCCGGTAAGGTATCTTTAAAGCAGAAATCATTAGCAGCGGTACAAAAAGCCATGACCGATGTTGAAGGCGATAAAACTGTTGAAAAAGTACTTTTCACCGGTTTTGTTATGCAATAGTTAACTGAGTGTATTGGTTCAACTAAATATTGTTTAATTAACATTAAGCAGAGTAAATAAGAAGAGATTATTGAGTGAGTGATTTATTATCCCAAGACGAAATTGATGCGCTATTACATGGTGTTGATGATGTTGAAGAAGAAGATGTAGTTGAGGATGTCGTTCAATCACGAGATGGCACTTCTGATTACGACTTCTCTTCACAAGATCGTATTGTGCGTGGCCGTATGCCAACCTTGGAAATGGTTAATGAACGTTTTGCTCGTCATATGCGTATAAGCTTATTTAATATGATGCGCCGCACGGCTGAAGTTTCTATTAATGGCATTCAGATGATAAAGTTTGGTGAGTACATACATACCCTGTTTGTACCAACTAGCTTGAATATGGTACGTTTTCGTCCTTTAAAAGGTACCGCGTTAATCACTATGGAAGCGCGTTTAGTTTTTATTCTGGTCGATAACTTTTTTGGTGGCGATGGCCGTTACCATGCAAAAATTGAAGGCCGTGAATTTACCCCGACAGAACGTCGCATTATCCAAATGTTATTAAAGCTTATCTTTGAAGATTATAAAGAAGCTTGGTCCCCCGTGATGGATGTCTCTTTTGAATATTTAGATTCAGAAGTTAACCCGTCAATGGCAAATATTGTTAGCCCAACTGAAGTAGTAGTTATCAGTTCTTTTCACATTGAATTAGATGGTGGTGGCGGTGATTTTCATATTGCTTTACCTTATTCTATGCTCGAACCTATTCGTGAGTTACTTGATGCCGGTGTACAAAGTGATAAAGAAGATACTGACATGCGCTGGTCAAAGGCGTTACGTGACGAAATTATGGATGTACCAGTAAACATCAACACTAAATTTATTGAAGTTGATGTACCATTAAGCCAAATCATGGAATTACAAGCAGGTGACATTATCCCTATTGAAATGCCTGAACATATTACGGTGTTAATTGAAGACTTACCAACCTTTAGAGCTAAATTAGGTCGTAGTCGAGATAACATCGCATTGAAAATTGAATCGAAAATTAAGCGACCAGAATCAGCTAAGTCTGAGTTAACTATTTTAACTAAAGGTGGTAAGCGCCTTGATAGTGATGCAGAACTTCATCTATTAGAAGACGACTTGTAAGCTGCTTTTTAAGTAGTGAAAGTTGACCTATTTGAACAAAATTATAAATTGAGGCCCGTGGTATGAGTAACGATAAAGATGAAGATCTCAGTATGTGGGATGAAGCGCTAGATGAGCAAGCTGAAGCAAGGGAAAGTGCTGAAACGGTTGAGCTGGAAGAGCTAACCCCCGAGGATTCACCAATAACGGGTGAAGAGAAGCGAAAGCTTGATGCTATTTTAGATATTCCGGTTACTATTTCAATGGAAGTAGGTCGAAGTAATATCAGTATTAGAAATTTATTACAATTAAACCAAGGCTCGGTAGTTGAATTAGACCGAGTCGCTGGTGAATCACTTGATGTATTAGTTAATGGTACCTTAATAGCTCACGGTGAAGTCGTTGTGGTCAATGATAAGTTTGGTATCCGCTTAACTGATGTGGTAAGCCAAGTTGAACGCATTAAAAAATTAAAATAAAGCAAGTTAGTCAATATTACTTAATACGTAGAGCTAGCACATAGAATTAATAAAGATTAAAAATAGAGATGTAAGCCCCAGATGATAATGAAAATATTGCGTACTTTACTCGTTTTTAGTTGTTTTTTAATGTCTATGGTGGTTTTAGCACAAGAAAGTACTGCTGAAAATGAGTTAGAAAAAAATGCTGTTAGTGAAAATGTTATTCACCAGCAAGTTCAAGGTCAGCAAATTCTAGCTCAGAAAACGATAGTTCCACAGGGTGAAGTAGATAATAGTAGCGTTCATCAAGAATCTGAACCAGCTGCTTTTACGTTGAAAGAGCAGCCAAGCAAAACGCCCGAAGTAGGTAAGCATGTTATGGCCAATATGGATGCAGGCAGCATGATTTTATCTCTGTTGATGGTTCTTTGTTTAATTATTATTTGTGCTTTTGTACTCAAGCGTTTTAACTTGACTCAACAAGGTGTTAGCCAACTAAAAGTGGTAACGAGTTTATCATTAGGTGCAAAAGAGCGTGTGGTTGTTATTCAAGCTGGCGAGCAGCAATTGCTTTTAGGGGTTACTGCTCAACAAGTTACCTTAATTGAGCGTCTATCTGAGCCATTACCAATGCAAAAAGCAAATGCAGTTGAGTTACCAAAGAGTCTGTTGTCTTTTCTCTCAGCTAAAAAGTCTTAACGGCTAAGATATTTAACATCGTTATTAATAATGACAACATAACTATTATAAATCAGGTTGTTTTTTAGGGAATACCAACGAGCCATGAAAAAAATTTCGTTATTCATCATGATATTATCTTTGTTCAGTGTCAGTTTTGGTGCTTTTGCCGAAGATTTATCTCTCTCTGCATTAACACTCACCACTAACCCTGATGGCTCGCAAGAGTATTCGGTTAACTTACAAATTTTGATCTTCATGACTGCGCTGAGCTTTATACCAGCAGCGGTTATTATGATGACATCGTTTACTCGTATTGTGGTGGTAATGGCAATATTGCGACAAGCGTTTGGCCTACAGCAAACACCATCTAATCAGGTGATTATTGGCTTAACCCTGTTTATGACACTCTTTATTATGACACCAGTTTATAATCAAATAGATAAGTCGGCCATCCAGCCTTATTTATCAGAGGAATTAACTTCTATGGAAGCGATTAACCTGGGTAAGGTACCATTACGTGCTTTTATGTTAGAGCAAACCCGTATTAAAGATCTGGATACTTTAGCGGCTATGGCAGGTATTGATGCCGTTGATAAGCCAACCGATTTACCTATGACTGTTATTATTCCTGCTTTTATTATCAGTGAATTAAAAACGGCTTTTCAGATTGGCTTTATACTCTTTATTCCCTTTTTAATTATTGATTTAGTGGTGGCGAGTATTTTAATGGCGATGGGCATGATGATGTTATCACCAATGATAGTCTCTTTACCTTTTAAACTGATGTTATTTGTTTTAGTTGATGGTTGGAATTTAGTCATTGGTACCATAGCGACCAGTTACGGACTAGGAACTTAACCTACTTTTTAAAACAATAGTTTTTAAATAGTAATTTTTTAAACGTTAAAATGTGAGATCAGTTTAAGGGAGCAACTTATGGGTCCAGAAATTTATGTAGATGTGTTAGGTGATGCATTATTACTTGTGATCCTTTTAGTATGCGCCATTATCCTACCTAGTCTTGCCGTGGGTTTAATGGTTGCTGTTTTCCAGGCCGCAACATCTATTAACGAACAAACGTTAAGTTTTTTACCAAGATTAATTGTCACTTTACTCGCTTTAATTATTGGTGGGGATTGGTTAGTGCAAAAAGTCATGGACTATACTATTCGGCTAATTTCTAGTATTCCCAGTTTGATTGTTTAGTTATGTGGTTAGTTCTCCCTATTGATAGAGCAGTCTAATGGAATTTACAGAGTCTATTATTAATCAATTTATGGCAGATTTTATCTTGCCATTTAGCCGTATTTCAGCCTTGATTATGACCATGATAGGTTTCAGCTCAAAGACGATTCCTGGTCGGGTAAAAGTCTTTTTATGTATCAGTATCACCATGGCTGTTATGCCAGCCATCCCACCCGCTAGTGTAGATAGCTTAGTATCACTCAATACTGCGATTTTATTGGGACAGCAAATGATTATTGGCGTTATGCTTGGTTTTGTTACTATCATGGTGGTCAATACTTTTACTTTAGCAGGGCAAATTATTGCTATGCAGTCTGGTCTTGGTTTCGCTTCTTTAGTTGATCCCGCAAGTGGCATGAATGTACCAGCTATTGGACAATTTTTTCTAATCCTATCTTCATTATTATTTTGGGTAATGGATGGTCACCTTGCTTATTTACAATTTATTGTTGCGAGTTTCGATACCTTGCCAATCCCTACAGAGCATTTATCAAGCATTAAGTATCGCGAAGTAGTTGAGTGGGGCGGGTGGATGTTTGCGACCGCTTTATCACTAGCCTTAGCACCCATAACGGCGATGTTATTAATCAACTTTTCTTTTGGCATTATGACCAGAGCGGCTCCGCAACTTAATATTTTTGCCATTGGTTTTCCAATCACCATGATGGCAGGCTTACTTATTATGTGGCTAACCTTTGGTAATTTCTTTACTCACTTTGAATTGCAGTGGCAACGTGCGCTTGATTTTAGTTGTTACCTTATTGATTGTAAGGTTACTTAAATGGCTGATTCAGATAGCGGAGAAAAAACTGAAGAGCCCACGGCGAAAAAGCTTACCGATGCCCGTAAAAAAGGGCAAATTGCTCGTTCTAAAGATTTAGGTACTTTTTTTGTTTTAGTTGGCAGTGCGTGTGCCATGTTATTGATGGGTAAATCTTTAGCTATCGCAATGTCGAATATGATGAGCCATATGTTTAGCATAACCCGACAAGAAGCAATGGATGTAAATGCGCTATTTAAGGTGATAAATGATGGTGTTTATCAAGTTATACCGCCATTACTTTGGATCTTTTTTATTGTGATGTTGGCGGCATTTATCGGTAATACTTTACTGGGCGGCATGAGTTTCTCATGGGAAGCCATGATGCCAAAGGCGAGTAAATTATCTCCTATGGCAGGATTCAAACGCATGTTTGGTGTGCAAGCTGCTGTTGAGTTGATTAAATCCATTCTTAAGTTTTTTGTTGTTTTTATTGTTGCTTTTTTATTGCTTAGTGGTCTATTTGAGGAGATATTAGGCCTGAGTCGAGAAACTATTCCTGCTAATTTTGAACACGCCATTACCATGTTACAGTGGATGTTTTTGGTACTTGCGCTATCAATAGGTATTATTGTTGTTATCGATGCGCCGTACCAAGTTTGGAATCACAATCGTCAGTTAAAAATGACTAAACAAGAAATTAAAGATGAGCATAAGGGGACTGAGGGTAGTCCTGAAATAAAAGGCCGAATCCGTCGTACCCAATATGAAATGTCGCAACGACGTATGATGCAAGATGTGCCTGAATCTGATGTAGTTATTACCAATCCAACCCACTTCTCTATTGCACTTAAATATGATGCAGCTGCAGGTGGTGCTCCGGTGTTATCTGCCAAAGGTGTTGATGAAATGGCTCTACATATCCGTACCATTGCCAAAGAGCATCAAATTGAAATAATTCAATCACCAGCTTTAGCCCGCTCACTTTATTATACTGCAGAGGTTGGTGACGATATTCCTGAAGAGTTATTTGCGGCGGTTGCCCAAGTATTAGCTTTTATTTTTCAACTTAATGAACATAAAAAAGGTAATGCTAAAAAACCCATACCAGTGGCTAAAGAGCTCCCAATACCTGATGAGTTTAGATATTAGTAAATAACTACTTATCGTCATCCGCTATTTTTTTCGAAAAAATGAAAAATTAATATACCTTGTGAGCAGTCGTTGTATATTCTGGTATAAAAATTGCTTTTTCATGGGTACTGTCAAAAAAACATCATGAAGTAGTAATGCAATTAGCCGCTTATTTTAATCAGTTTGATAAATCAAAATTACGTCACCTTTCTGGTTTGGGCACACCTTTATTGGTGATGGCTGCCCTGGGTATGATTATTTTACCTATGCCTGCTTGGTTATTAGATATCTTATTCTCTTTTAACATTGCTCTGGCTCTTGTAGTGCTACTTATTACCGTTTATACCTTAAAGCCACTTGATTTTGGCTCTTTTCCTGCTGTTTTACTGATAGCGACTATTTTGCGATTAGCGCTAAATGTAGCCAGTACTCGTGTTGTTTTATTGGAAGGACATGAGGGGCCTGGGGCTGCAGGTAAAGTGATAGAAGCTTTTGGCTCAGTGGTTATCGGAGGTAATTATGCGGTAGGTTTGATTGTATTTCTTATTCTTATCATTATTAACTTTGTCGTTGTAACAAAAGGTGCTGGCCGGATAGCAGAAGTAACAGCACGTTTCACCTTAGATGCCATGCCAGGTAAACAAATGGCGATTGATGCCGACTTAAATGCTGGTTTTATTACCCAAGAACAAGCCAAAGAACGAAGAACGGAAGTAACCAGTGAAGCAGACTTTTATGGCTCTATGGATGGTGCCAGTAAATTTGTAAAAGGTGATGCCATTGCCGGTATTCTAATCTTATTTATAAATATTGTCGGTGGTTTAATTATTGGCATGGTTCAGCATGATTTACCTTTTAATAGTGCAGTTGAAATATATACTTTACTTACCATTGGTGATGGACTAGTTGCGCAAATACCAGGCTTATTACTTTCAATTGGTACGGCAATTGTCGTTACTCGTCAAAATACCTCACAAGACATGGGGGAACAAGTAAGCAGTCAACTTGGTCAAGAAAAGTCCCTTTATATCGCTGCCGCTGTCATGTTTGTGATGGGCGTAATACCCGGTATGCCGCATTTTGTATTTTTGCTATTTGCAGGGATCATAGCAGCAACAGCTTACTTTGGTGCTAAGAAGAAAGTAAGCCAAAAAATTGAACTTGAAAAAATAGCACAAGAAGAGCAAGTACAAGATCAACAAAAAGAAGATGATGTAAAAGAGCTTGACTGGGATGACGTTAATCATGTAGATGTCATCGGTTTAGAAATTGGATATCGTTTAATTCCCCTAGTAGATAAGGCACAGGGTGGTGAGCTATTGAGTCGAATTAAAGGTGTACGTAAAAAGCTATCGCAAGAATTTGGCTTTTTAGTACCCGCAGTACATATTCGTGACAATTTAGACTTAGACCCAAACAGTTATCAAATATCTTTAATGGGGGTTGTTGTTGGTACTGCACAAATTAGACATGACCAAGAGCTTGCTATCAATCCGGGGCAAGTTTTTGGTTCACTTGATGGTGTTGCGACTAAAGATCCTGCTTTTGGTCTTGATGCCACTTGGATTAATCAAAATCAACGTGAGCAAGCGCAAACTTTAGGTTACACAGTGGTTGATTCTTCGACTGTTTTAGCAACACATTTAAGTCAAATTTTAACAAATAATGCGGCACAATTACTAGGCCATGAGGAAGTTCAAAACCTATTGGATTTACTTGCTAGAAACTACCCTAAACTCGTAGAAGGCTTTATACCTGATACGTTAACCTTAGGCACAGTGGTTAAAGTATTACAAAGCTTAATGAATGAAGGTGTTGCTGTGCGTGATATGCGTTCGATAGTACAAACACTTGTTGAATATGGACCGAAAAGCCAAGATGCTGAAGTGTTGACTGCAGCAGTACGAATAAGCTTAAGGAAATTTATTATTCAAGACCTTGTAGGTGGTGCCCAAGAAGTACCTGTCATAACTTTGGCTCCAGAGTTGGAACAAATGTTGCATCAGTCAATGCAAATGGCAGGAGATGATGGTGCTGGTATTGAGCCAGGTTTAGCGGAACGCTTACAAAAATCATTGACTGAAGGAGCTAACCAGCAAGAAATGGCTGGTGATACACCAATATTATTAACATCAGGGATTTTACGTCACGTCTTGGCTAAGTTTGTTAAATACACCATCCCAAGTTTACGTGTCATTTCTTATCAAGAAATACCGGATGATAAACAAATTAAAATAGTTAGTGCTATTGGGCAGTAACATTTAATTCAAAGTAGTATGGTGCATAGTTGTTATTTAGATTGAAAATAGAGGCTGGATATGAAAATTAGACGTTTTGTTGCCAAAGATATGCGTACAGCATTAGCACAGATAAAAGAAGAGCTTGGCGTTGATGCGGTTATTATGTCCAATAAAAAGATTCCTGAAGGTGTGGAGTTGATGGCTGCAGTTGATTACAGTCAAGTCGTGCCCCCTGCACAATCCTTAGAACAACCTACTGAAAATAATAAAGTACAGGTAAATTCATCGAGAGCCAGAGAAGTGAGTAACGATGTGGTTAGTCTTGGTCAACAAGCACCTGTACAAAGTAATATTGCATCACCCAGTGTATATGAAACAGAAGTAGCTCATGCACCAGTTGATAGCTTATCAGCTTTACTTAATCGTCAAGTCCAACAGCCAGCATCGCAACAAGAGCAAACACCGAGCAATATAGCTGAAGCAAGTATCGAGCAACAATTAAAGGACTTTACTGACCGTTTAAGTCATTCAACACCAGAACAAAATGATGACGACCAAATAACAGCGAACATAGCAAAGACGATGTCATCTTCAAGCCCTTTAGCCGAAGGTGCAAATGTTGATGCGCATGTATCCTCACAAGACTTTGTCAAAATGCAGCAAGAAATGGCCTCAATTCGCTCCTTGCTAGAACATCAGGTTTCAGGTTTGATGTGGCAAGATATGGCACAAAAAGATCCACAGCGCGCAGTGTTGGTAAATCGTTTGCTTGCGTTAGGATTAAATGAACAAATAGCCGATCAAATTGCAGGTTATGTTCCTGAGCAGTCACATGACAAACAAGCTTGGGAACAAGCAACTCAACTTATTGCTCAACAAATAAATACCACCCAAAATGATATTATAAACCGTGGTGGTGTTGTTGCTTTAGTTGGACCTACAGGTGTAGGTAAAACAACAACAATTGCTAAACTTGCTGCAGGATTCTCTCAAGTACACGGAAAAGATCAAGTTGCCTTGATTTCAACAGACACTTTTCGAATTGCTGGTTTTGAACAACTGGCAACCTATGGAAAAATTATTGGCTGTCAAGTAAGTCTTGCTAAAGACAGTCAAGCCTTAGACGTCTTATTACAGCAGTATTCAAAGAAGAAGTTAATATTAATTGATACTGCAGGTATGGGGCAACGTGATATGCGTTTAGCTGAACAATTAACCGCATTAGTTTCCAATGCTCGAGTGAGAATTAGAAATTATTTAGTCATAGCAGCTAACACCCAGCAAGGTGTTATGCAAGAGAACGTAGATCGCTTTAAAAAAGTACCATTATCGGGTTGTATTTATACTAAACTTGACGAAAGCATCAGTATTGGTGAAATAATTACAACTTCGATTCAAAATGGCTTACCAATAGGTTATCTTACTGATGGGCAAAGAGTTCCGGAAGATATTAAAGTTGCAAATGCTGAGAAATTAGTTACTCTTGCAGATAAGATGGCAACTAAGTCAGCAAATAACAATGTGACTGTATTGCGTTCTATGCCTGTAACAAGGGTTGCAACGCAATAAAACTCTAGCTAATAGCTAAATATAGATATAATTAGAAGTAATAATTTAATGATAGATCAAGCGAGCGGCTTAAGAAAAATGCAAGGTTTACAACAAGTTAAAGTAGTAGCAGTTTCTGGCGGGAAAGGTGGTGTTGGTAAAACGAATACCTCACTGAATACCGCTATTGCTCTAGGGCAACAAGGCAAACGAGTTTTGGTACTTGATGCCGATCTAGGTCTTGCTAATGTTGATGTCATGCTAGGATTAAGAGTAAAACGTAATTTATCTCATGTATTATCAGGTGAGTGTGAGCTTGATGATATAATTATTGAGGGTCCTGCTGGCATAAAGATAATACCTGCAACATCAGGTTCACAATCAATGGTGGATTTGACGCCATCAGAACATGCCGGACTCATTCGAGCATTTAGTGAAATGCGTACCCAATTTGATGTACTTATTGTTGATACAGCTGCTGGTATTTCTGATATGGTTTTGAGTTTCACTCGAGCTGCTCAGGATGTCATGTTAGTGGTTTGTGATGAACCGACTTCAATAACTGATTGTTATGCACTAATGAAATTATTGAGCCGTGATCACGGTGTTTTCAAATTTAAAGTTGTCGCTAATATGGTGCGTAGTGCTAAAGAAGGGCAGCAGCTTTTTGCCAAACTAACTAAAGTGACCGATAGATTTCTAGATGTCGCTATAGAATTAGTTGCAGTTATTCCATTCGATGAAAATGTCAGGAAGTCGGTAAGAAAACAACAGGTTATAGTTGAGGCGTACCCTCAGTCTCCTGCTTCATTGGCTTATATTGACTTAGCTAGACAGGTTAGCCAATGGCCAATACCTAAACAAGCTTCAGGTCATTTAGAGTTTTTTATTGAACAGTTATTAGCTAATTAACTGACCAATTTAGCATTATTTCAGTGAGAGCAATATTACGTGGTAAAAGCGAATAGCTATAACAATCAAATTGATAAGACAGCTCTGCTTGAACAACACGCTGTTTTAGTTAAACGCATTGCTTATCACCTTTTAGCAAGGTTACCAGCAAGTGTTCAAGTGGATGACTTAATACAATCAGGAATGATTGGCTTATTTGAAGCGGCAAACAACTTTGATAACGGTAAAGGTGCAAGTTTCGAAACTTTTGCTGGTATTCGAATCCGTGGCGCTATGTTAGATGAAATGCGTCGAGGTGATTGGACACCACGTTCTGTTCATAAAAACAGCCGCATGATAAGTGAAGCGATAAAACAGCTTGAAGCACAATTGGGGCGAGACGTTTCTGATATTGAAGTTGCTGAAAAACTTGATATTTCATTAAATGACTACCATCATATATTAAGTGAAGTGAGTACGGGTAAAATACTCGGTATTGATGATCTGGGTGTGAGTGAAGATGCAATCAAAGTTGGTGATGATTATCACGGAGATGATCCATATCAAAACATCGAGCAAAGTGCCTTTAAAAAAGGCTTAGCTCAATGCATTAAGTCTTTACCTGAGCGAGAAGCTTTAGTACTGTCTTTATACTATGATGAAGAACTAAATTTACGAGAAATAGGTCAAATACTCGATGTGAGTGAATCACGGGTGAGTCAAATTCATAGTCAAGCAATGCATCGTCTGAAAGGACGCATGCAATCTTGGCAAAGTTAGCTAAACTGGTAATAAGTTAGTGATAGTTAGCAGAAAAATAAAAAATACCCAGTTGGGTGAAAATGAATATAGTAAAAAACTAATTAATTTTGAATGTTTCGCCGGAGGGTGCCTTGGATAAAAATATGAAAGTACTTGTTGTTGATGATTTTTCAACAATGAGACGTATAGTTAAAAATTTGTTGCGCGATTTGGGATTTACCAATATTTCAGAAGCTGATGATGGCAGTACTGCTTTACCTATGCTTCAAGGTGGCGATTTTGATTTTGTTGTCACGGATTGGAACATGCCTGGAATGCAAGGTATCGATCTACTTAAAGCTATTCGAGCCGATGCAAGTTTATCACATATACCAGTGTTGCTTATTACAGCAGAAGCCAAAAAAGAGCAAATAGTTATGGCTGCTCAAGCAGGTGTTAATGGCTATATTGTTAAACCATTTACAGCCGCAACATTAAAAACTAAGTTAGATAAGATTTTTGAGCGCTTAGCTTAATGTGAAGGCCTTGGCTAGCGGAGAAAATGTTAGCTAATTTAGGTGTTAATACATATTCTATTAAGGACTTTGCATGAGTATAGCTATGACGGGGCAGATCTCATTAGAGCAAGCAAAATCTTTGGTTGTGTTTTTAGAGTCTGGTCAGCAAGCAGAGGCGGATGCAGTCATTGCTGAGATTCAAAATCCAATCAATTCAGAGCTTTTTGCAGAAATTGGTAAGTTAACCCGCCAGTTACATGATTCTTTGACAAATTTCCAACTGGACTCTAGATTGAATGATCTAGCAACGGCAGATATCCCCGATGCCAAAGAGCGGTTGAATTATGTTATTACAAGGACGGAAGAAGCTGCCAATAAAACTATGGATGCTGTCGAGGCAATATTCCCTGTAGTTGAGACTATTTCTGAGCAAGTAGCGACCGTCAATCCTTCATGGACTAAGTTAATGAATAATGAGCTTGACTTGAAAGAGTTTAAATCTCTATGTCTTGATATCGATATCTTGTTAAAAAATACAGGTAAAGAAACTAAGACTATTCATAGTTTAATGACTGACGTATTAATGGCGCAAGATTTTCAGGACCTAACAGGTCAAGTTATTCGAAAAGTTATAGATTTAGTAAGAGAAGTTGAAGACAGCTTAATAAATATGTTGACAGCTTTTGGTATATCTGCAGAAAAAGTGCAAGAACAATCGCTCCCTAAAGTAGGTGAAAACCTTGTTGAAGGTCCAATTGTAAATGCAGAAAATAGAGATGATGTAGTCGAAGATCAAGATGATGTTGATGATCTTTTATCAAGTTTAGGTTTTTAATGGGAGAGTTACTGCATGTCTTTTGAAGCAGATGAAGAAATTTTACAGGACTTTTTAGTTGAAGCGGGTGAAATCTTAGAATCGCTTTCAGAGGAATTAGTCGAGCTCGAAAATGACGTAGATAATGCTGAATTACTCAATTCTATTTTCCGTGGTTTCCATACAGTCAAGGGTGGAGCTGGGTTTTTAGCCCTAGGTCACTTAGTTGATGTATGTCATGGTGCTGAAAATATATTCGACTTATTGCGTACAGGCAAGCGCTCTGTTAATGCAGAGCTTATGGATACTATTTTATCAGCACTAGATACTGTCAATGATATGTTCGTGTTAGTACAGAATAAAGAATCGCTTGTTCCCGCAGATGCTAATCTGCTCGCTGAGCTTGATCGCCTAAGTAAACCTGAGGGAGAAAAACCAGTTGAAGCTGTCGCTGTTGCTGAAGTTATAGAGCAACCAGTTGCCAATAATAATGAATCAAGCTCAAGTGATGAAATGAGTGAAGATGAGTTTGAAAGGTTATTAGATGAACTTCATGGTACGGGTAGTGTCGTAGCTCCCCCTGAGCAAACGCCTTCACCCGTTACTGCAACTCCAGATGGCTCGAGTGATGAAATATCAGATGATGAATTTGAATCATTATTAGATGAATTACATGGGCAAGGTGCTTTTTCAGCCGATGCATCTGATACTCCAAATAGCGCTCTAACGACATCCAGTGACGATATTGATGATCTTGAGTTTGAAAAGCTATTAGATGAACTACATGGTAAAGGTAATGCACCTAAGCCGTCAGATAACTCGGTAAATAATAATACAAGTACCATTCCGGTTACGCCACCGAAAAAGCAAGAACAGGTAAATGCAGTTACACCTAAAGCCGTTACCCCAAAAGTAACTAAGCCAAAAGAAGCCCCGGTAAAATCTCCTGCTAAAAAGGCAGCATCTACACCAGCGGCCCAAGGTGAAACAACCGTTCGTGTGGATACTAAGCGATTAGATCAAATAATGAACATGGTCGGTGAATTAGTCTTAGTGAGAAATCGATTAACAAGTTTAGGCCTAGTTTCAGATGATGAAGACTTGAATAAAGCTGTTACCAATTTAGATGCAGTAACGACTGATCTTCAAGGTGCTGTCATGCAAACTCGAATGCAGCCAATTAAAAAGGTTTTTGGTCGTTTTCCTCGAGTTGTACGTGATTTAGCGCGTAGCTTGAATAAAGAGATTGCGTTGATTTTAGAAGGTGAAGAGACTGATTTAGATAAAAACTTGGTTGAAGCTCTTGCTGATCCTCTAGTACATTTAGTTAGAAATTCTGTAGATCATGGTGTGGAAGCACCAGATGTTCGTGAGGCTTTAGGCAAGCCGAGAGAAGGTACTGTACTTCTTTCTGCCTCTCAAGAAGGTGACCATATACTGTTAACCATTAAAGATGATGGTGCCGGTATGGATGCTGAAAAATTAAAGAGTATTGCTATTGAGCGTGGTGTACTGGATGCTGAAGCAGCAGCTCGTATGCCTGATAAAGAAGCCTTTAGTCTTATTTTTGCACCAGGTTTTTCTACCAAAACGGAGATTTCAGAAGTTTCAGGCCGTGGCGTAGGCATGGATGTAGTTAAAACTAAGATTACCCAGCTTAACGGTACAGTAAATATTGATTCTGAGCTAGGCGTAGGTACTGTGCTTGAAATCAAGGTACCATTAACTTTGGCAATACTGCCGACATTAATGGTCGTTGTTGGTAAGCAAACGTTTGCTTTACCCTTAGCATCGGTTAATGAAATATTTCACTTAGACTTATCAAACACTAACAGTGTCGATGGACAGTTGACAATTATTGTGCGAGAAAAAGCGATACCACTGTTTTATTTAGATCAGTGGTTGGTCCGTGATTTTGTTGCGAAGTCTCGTGATAAAGGTCATGTAGTCATTGTACAACTGGGTAATCAACAAGTCGGATTTGTCGTTGATAGTTTAATAGGTCAAGAAGAAGTTGTCATTAAACCTCTCGACAGGTTACTTCATGGGACACCGGGAATGGCTGGTGCTACGATTACAAGTGATGGTGGTATTGCATTAATTTTAGATATAGCAAATATGCTTAAATTTTATGCTAAAAAATCACCAGTCAATAAAAAACTACGCAGTTAGTTATTTTCAAAGCTTGTGCACTTTCGTGAATTGAAAGTGTGCATACATAGCGTTATTTTAAAACGTTATCAGAGAGGTTAAATGGCCTACAAGGTACTTGTTGTCGATGATTCGAGCTTTTTTAGACGCCGAGTCACTGACATTCTTAACAAAGATCCAAAATTAAATGTAATTGACGTAGCAGTGAATGGTCAAGAAGCGGTTGAGAAAGCTATATCACTAAAACCTGACGTCATCACTATGGATATTGAAATGCCAGTGTTAAATGGCATTGACGCTGTAAAACAAATTATGGCGAAAACTCCTACGGCTATATTGATGTTTTCATCACTAACGCATCAAGGGGCTAAAGCTACTTTAGAAGCGCTTGAAGCTGGAGCATTAGATTTTTTACCCAAAAAATTTAGTGAAATAGCAAAAAATAGTGATGAGGCTGGTAGTTTATTGCGTCAAAGGGTTGTTCAAATAGCAAGGAAATCGGGGCTGTCAAAGCCACGTGTTTCCATTCGTCAAACGACTGGAAGCACTAACTCAACTGTATCGAGATTAAAAGTAGAGCAAAACCGAAAGTCTACTTTAGCGACACCTTCAATTATTAGAGATAAAAAGGCTAGTTCAGGTATAACTCGTAGTTCTGGTAAAGAATACAAGCTACTCGCTATTGGTACTTCAACCGGAGGCCCTGTAGCCCTACAGAAAATACTGGTACAACTCGAAGAAAACTTCCCTTTACCAATTATCATTATTCAACACATGCCTGCGGCATTTACCGCTGCATTTGCGAGTCGGTTGAACTCTTTATGTAAAATATCGATTAAAGAAGCTGCTGATGGTGATGTTCTTAAACCAGGATGTGCTTATTTAGCACCTGGTGGACGTCAGATGATAATTACTGGCAGTGAAAACTCAGCAAAGATAAAAATACTAGATGATGACTCTCCTAAAATCACCTTCAAACCTAGTGTTGATATTAGTTTCGGATCAGCGGCTAAAACATTTTCAGGCAAAGTCCTCGGAGTAATATTAACAGGTATGGGCTCTGATGGTAAGGAAGGTTCGAGAATGCTAAAAGGGAAAGGGGCGACTATTTGGTCGCAGGATGAGCAATCCTGTGTGGTTTATGGTATGCCTCAAGCCGTTGATAAAGCAGATATATCTCAGTTGTCACTTTCTCTCGATGCAATGGCTTCATCAATTGTAAAGGAAGTTAGCCGTGGATAAGCTGAGCATTGCTGGACTTACGCTTGCCATTTTAGCTGTTTACATAGGCTTTAGCCTCGATGGCGGGCATATATCTGCATTGTTTGAACTTCCTGCTTTTATTATCGTATTTGGAGGTACATTAGGTGCAGTTATGTTGCAGTCTTCAATGGCTCAGTTTACGCACGCAATATCACTACTTAAGTGGGTTTTCTTTCCTCCACAGTATGATATTGATAAAGGAATTAGCGAAATTGTAGTCTGGGCAACTAAGGCAAGAGAGAAGGGCTACCTTGCACTAGAAGATACCGCACTAGAAATTGAAGACAGTTATACGCAAAAAGGTCTAAACTTGCTGGTAGATGGCATTGAGATTGAAAATTTCAGAACCGCTTTGGAGCTAGATTTAGATATTTACCGTGAGCATAATTTACGTTCGGCTAATGTTTATGAAGCAATGGGAGGTTACAGCCCAACTATTGGTATTCTAGGTGCCGTGTTAGGTTTAATACATGCAATGAGCAACTTAACTGAACCCGAATTATTGGGGGAAGGTATAGCAACGGCTTTTATTGCCACTATATACGGTGTTGGTTTTGCAAATTTATTTTATTTGCCTATAGCAAATAAAATTCGGTCAATAGTTCATGAACAAACTATGTACCGTGAAATGGTATGCGAAGGGTTAGTCTCTATAGCTCATGGAGAGAACCCTCACGCAATAGAAAATAAATTATCTGCTTTTAGGTTGGAGCAGTGAATCGCTTACGTAAAAGAAGGCACATCGTAGAACACGATAATATACATCGTTGGTTAGTATCTTATGCTGATTATATGACATTGATGTTTGCTCTTTTTGTTGTGCTATATGCAATGGCAATGGTAAATGAAAAGCCATTTGAGAGTATTACCGAGTCTTTTGGTCGCGTTTTCCAGGCCGATGACCATGACACAAAAAACCGTGGCCATGGTGATGGTGTTTTAATGGTCAATACCAGCAAAACAAATAAAAAACTTTATGGTAATGGCATATTAGCTATTGCAGGTCCTGAGCTGCTTGACAATGAACAGAGCTTATCTAACATCTCTGATGCACAAGTTGGCAGCAATCTAAGTTCTTTGGAAGACGAGTTGAATACCGCCTTATACGAACTTGTTGAATCAGGTTTTGCACAGTTAAAGATTGATGGGGATTGGTTAGAGATTGAGTTAAATAGCGGATTGTTATTTCCCAGTGGTTCATCATCAGCTACTCACTCTGCCGAAGCTATTCTAGCGGTGATTTTTGATGTTATTGGCCAAGCGAGTAACTTCATTCGTGTTCGTGGCTACACTGATAATCAAGCTATTAATAATGAAATTTTTTCATCAAACTGGGAGTTGTCAGTTTTTCGCGCAACGGCCATTTTAAGAGTATTAGAAAAACAAGGAATAAATCCTGGGCGTATGGCGATAGAAGGCTATGGTCAATACTACCCAAGTTCGGATAATTTAACGGCACAAGGTAGAGCACGAAATAGAAAAGTTGTTGTTGCAATATCAAAGTATGGTTTAGAAAAAGCAAACTTACTCAATACACCTACGATTGACCTAAAAGTGGTTGAAGAAATTGTTACACCTGAGTTTTCGGTGGAACAAGGTATTGAGCAGTCGAACAATATCAAGGTCATTCGTTTAAGGGATGGAGGTATTCGCATAACAACTCGAAATGATAACAATGAAAATATTGAGCAAGATTCAAAGAATAAAGACTCCAAAGATAACGACAACAAAGATAATTAGAGCAAGATGATCGTTAAAACGATTAATGAATTTTATTTTAAAATAAGTGAGAAGTGCTCTTGGTAGTTTGGACTGTTGCAAATCAAAAAGGTGGCGTTGGTAAAACCACAACAACTATTGCTCTTGCTGGAGTTCTAGCTGAACAGGGGCATCGAGTATTATTGGTTGATACGGACCCGCATGCATCACTTAGTTACTACTTTGGTATTGAGTCCGAAGATTTGGATTTAAGTGTATATGAGCTATTTACTCAAGTATCATCCAGAGAACAAATTCTGCAAACACTGTGCCCAACTAATTACCCTAATATTGATATTCTTCCAGCGACAATGGGATTAGCTACTTTAGATCGATCTTTAGGAAATAAAGGCGGTATGGGCTTAGTTCTAAAAAAAGCGGTACATAAAGTAGCTGACAGTTACGATTATGTGTTGATGGATTGTCCTCCAGTGCTTGGGGTACTTATGGTAAACGCCTTAGCTGCAGGAGATCGTATTATCATTCCAGTACAAACAGAGTTTTTAGCACTCAAGGGCTTAGACCGGATGATTAAAACGATGGAAATAATGCAGGGAGAGCAAGATGCTCCCTTTGAATATACAATTGTGCCAACCATGTTTGATAAGCGAACTAAAGCGTCTATTTTAGCCTTTAAAAAATTACAGGAAGACTATACTGATAAGATATGGCCAGGGGTTATTCCCGTTGATACCAATTTGAGAAATGCTAGTATTAGTCAAAAAGTACCTTCAGATTATGCAGCGAATTCTCGAGGAACACTGGCTTATAAGAGCTTATTAAATTACTTAGTTAATCAAGATATGAAGTACAATGAGGCTGAACACTAAATGAGTAAATCGTTAATGGCTAGTAAGAAGGTAATGAAAAACTACCTGTCAGAGTTACTAACAGAGGGGGAGTCTACAGAAGAGGTGCCCCAACAAAGTATTGCCAAATCAGTAAGCAGTAAACCATTAGCGCACAAAGAAAATCAGTCTTTAGAAAACTTACTTAAAACAGTAAGTGAACCTAGAGAAAATACTCCTAAAAAAGTAACTGTTGCTGTTAATGAGCTTGACTTATTACCCATTTCAACAGATAAAAGCCGTGCCGACTCTTTGAGTGAATCGAAAAAAAGTTATCGTCAAGGTGACTTCCAAGCAATGTTTTTTGATGTAGCGGGATTAATAATAGCGGTCCCCTTAATTGAGTTAGGTGGAATTCATAAAGTTGATAAAACAAACACCTTAATGGGTAAGCCTGATTGGTTCAAAGGCGTTATGCTGTATAGAGAAGAAAAAATCAATGTGGTTGATACCGCATTATGGGTTATGCCAGAAAAATGCGATGAAAAATTAAAAAGTTCGCTAAACTATCAATATATTATCATGTTAAATGATAGTTCATGGGGACTAATGGCAGAGAACTTAATTGATACTGTGGTGTTAAGTCAAGATGAAGTTAAGTGGTTAGACTCTGGTGGAAAACGTCCGTGGTTAGCGGGCTTGGTCAAAGAGAAAATGTGTGCCTTACTTGATGTAAGTGCTTTGATTCAATTGCTTGATAAAGGCAGTGATATCTATCAAGAACAGTAAATTTCCCTGTCTAAAGTATAGGCAATAAAAAAGTAATTTGAGAGGCGACTAAAATGTCAAATATAAGACGAAGTGCAAATGATAAAGTTGAAGCTAATGATGAGGTGCTGCAATGGGTAACCTTTAAATTAGAGAATGAAACTTATGGCATTAATGTAATGCAGGTACAAGAAGTATTACGCTATAGTGAAATAGCTCCAGTTCCAGGTGCTCCCCTATATGTGCTTGGTATTATTAATCTACGTGGCAATGTGGTAACGGTTATAGATACCCGTTCTCGGTTTGGTCTAGATCCTTGCGACATTACAGATAATACACGTGTGGTCGTTATAGAGTCAGAAAAACAAGTTATTGGTATTCTGGTTGATAGTGTTGCTGAAGTTGTGTACTTAAAATCTTCAGAAATTGATGTGGCTCCAAATGTTGGTAATGAAGAAAGTGCTCAGTTCATACAGGGCGTATCTAATAGGGATGGTGAACTACTTATTTTAGTTGATTTAGATAAGTTGCTCTCTGATGATGAGTGGGACGAACTTAAGCAGTTCTAATCTTATTTTTACTTTGCTCTATAATTTTTTATTAGAAGAAAGTCTGTAACAGCAGACTTTTTTATTTGTAATAAATGCAATTGCGCATTAGTTTTATTCAAGGGCAAAGTTATAAATGTCTTTATTAGCCGTCCCAATTATTGCTGTGCTAGCGTTATTTCTTGTTTTGCTTTCAAGCACAGTTTTATTTGTATATTTAGTAAAAATCAAAAATAAAGTTGTAATGTTAAACCTACAAATACAGAGCACATCATTATTGGTTAATGATTTACAATTCATGAATCAAAAATTGCAGCAAGAGTTTGATGCCATGGATGAACAAAATGTTCAACAGACCGCTGAAAATACACAAGTGTCAAAGCAATTAGAGCATAGGATTAAAAACTTACAGCAACAAGTTATTGATCAAAAAGAATTATTAGCACAATGGCAAGAAAACCAAGGGCAAGATAAGTTTTATAATAGGGCTTTTAAATTAGCAGCTAAAGGTGCTGATATTGAAGAGATTATGAGCGAATGTGAATTACCTAGAGCCGAAGTCGAAATGTTGCTTTCAGTTTACCAGCAACGTGCCCGTTCCTTATAAATAACTATCTCCACCTTTTACTTGATGAAGGTAATATTCTGATACAGGATTAAAACCTTATTCACGAAATGATTCATTTCATGTTAAACTGCCGTCGTTTTTAATGCATCGTTATGTAACGCCAAGGAAATAGGCCCTGTGAGTTCAGCCATTATTCTATATTTTCGATTAATTTTATTTGTTTCAATAGTTTGTCTTTCAGGCTGTTCAACAACGCCTGAGCAACAAAGTCAAGCCGACCCTACGGACTCTGCTTATGTCAGTGATCCAAGAGATCCCTTTGAAGCGGTCAATAGGCCATTTTGGACATTCACTTGGGACTATGTCGACAAGTATATTGCGAAGCCTGCATCAGATGTTTATACCACTTACACGCCGCCGTTTATACGCACCGGCTTATATAATATGGCCTTAAACTTAAATGAACCTGCGAGTATTATTAATAATACACTCCAGCTAAAGTTTTCCGAGGCAGCAAAAAATACTGGTCGATTCGTTCTTAATTCAACTATTGGCTTATTTGGTTTTTATGATCCGGCCAGTGATTTTGACTGGTCAGGTGAGCAGGAGGAATTTGGTGAAGTATTAGGCTCCTACGGCATTGGCGACGGTCCTTATATCGTCATTCCTGGTTTAGGACCAAGTTCAGTTCGTGAAGAGGTGGGTGATTATGTCGACGGGCTCTATTGGCCTATGGTTGTTATTGATTTTTGGCCCAATATAGCTCGCTTGGGAATATTAGCGTTAGAGAAACGAGCGGCGGTAAGAGATCAGGAACAATTAGTTGTCGAGTCCGAAGATCCTTATGAGTTTATCAAAAATGCATACTTTCAAAATATGAATTATAGGCTTTACGATGGTAATCCTCCGATCATAATTAATGAGGCCGAAGAAGCCGAAATTGATGCGTTACTCGATGATTTTGATGATATCGACTAATTTTGGCATAAACGAGTACCTATGCTGATAACTATTTGTTAGAATTGCGGCAATTTTTTATACATACCCTATTGGAATAATTAAATGAATATTATTGAAGGTTCGTTTGAAGCTAAAGGCAAGAAATTTGCAATTGTCGTTTCACGTTTTAATCACTTTATAGTTGATAGTTTACTTGAAGGTGCAGTTGATGCTCTTAAACGTCATGGTAATGTTAATGACGACGATATTACTATCGTTCGCGTGCCGGGTGCTTATGAGTTACCTCTAGCGGCTAAAAAACTTGCCAAAAAAGGTGATTTTGATGGCATTATAGCTATTGGCGCAGTAATTCGTGGTGGTACTCCACACTTTGATTTTGTAGCTGGTGAGTGTAATAAAGGTTTAGCACAAGTTTGTTTAGAGTCTGAAATTCCAGTTTCATTCGGCGTTATCACTACCGATTCAATCGAACAAGCAATTGAACGTGCAGGAACTAAAGCAGGTAATAAGGGCGCTGAAGCTGCTCTTGGTGCTTTAGAAATGGTTAACGTGTTAGCTAAAATTTAACTTTCTGAACTTTATATTTAAACTTAAGAAAATTGGAAATATATTTTGAAACCTTCACCTAGAAGAAAAGCACGTGAACTAGCTGTACAAGCTACTTATTCATGGCAAGTTAGTCAAAACCCACTTAAAGATATTGAAGTTAACTTTATTGCAGAAAACAGTAAACGTCGCTTTGATATTGAATACTTTCAATTGTTATTACGCGGTGTAATCGGCAATGTTAGTGACATCGACGCGGTTATATCACCTTATGTGGATCGTCCTCTTGATGATATTGATCAAGTTGAAAAAGCGATATTACGTGTGGCGGTGTTTGAGTTAAAAGACTGTACTGATGTACCTTATCGTGTAGTCATTAATGAAGCTATCGAATTAGCGAAAGCATTCGCAGCAGATGACAGCCATAAATTTATTAACGGAGTTTTAGATAAAACCGTTAAAATAGTTCGCCCTCAAGAGTAATATACTAGTATTCTTATGGTATTAGGTAAAGTGTTAGTAATTAAAGGCTTAGCATGAAAGAGTTCGAATTAATTAAGCATTTCTTCACCGAGCAGGCAGTAAAACGTAAAGATGTTGTGCTTGGTATAGGAGATGATTGTGCTGTTTTAGCACCGATTGAGAATCAAAATATTGTGGTAACGACAGACACATTAGTTGCTGGCGTGCACTTTCCATTTGATACCAGTCCTCGAGCTATTGGGCATAAAGCTGTTGCCGTTAATTTATCTGATATTGCTGCGATGGGCGCTAAGCCGAGTTGGTTATCTCTAGCGCTTACTTTACCCGATATCGATGAAGCTTGGTTAATTGAATTTTGTGAAGGTGTATTTGAGCTATGTGAGTTTTACAATGTAGAACTCATTGGCGGAGACACCACACAAGGTCCATTAAGCATTACTATCACTGCACAAGGCCTAACACCTCAAGACAGTTATTTATCTCGATCTGGTGCTAAATCGGGTGATTGGCTTTATGTTACCGGCGATCTCGGTGATGCTGCATTGGCTCTACAGCAAATCACAGGTAGAGTTGAGCTTGAGCCTCAGTTTATTGATATTATAAGACAGAAACTTGATTACCCAAAACCTAGAGTATTAGCAGGACAAACACTACGTGAATATGCCTCTTCTGCAATAGATCTTTCTGATGGTTTAATCGCTGATTTGGGACATATATGTCAAGCATCTAACGTGGGCGCCAATGTTGTTCTAGATGCCTTACCGCTCTCTACTATTATGCGTGATAATTTACTTGCCGATGATGCAATCACATTGGCATTATCTGGTGGAGATGACTACGAATTGTTGTTTACAGTGTCTGAAGATAATAAGGTAGGAATGGAGACCGCAATGTCTCATGCTGGAACATCGGTGACCTGTATTGGACAAATGAATGCATCTCAAACTATCTCAACAACATTGAATAATAAGCCTATTCCAATTAATACTGCAGGTTTCGAGCACTTTACTGAATAGGTTACCTTAGTCACTTACAAATTCCTAACCACTTACAGTTAAGCGTTGATTTATATGTCGGGTAAAAATGCACAAGTTAACTTTAATCTCGCTAATCCTATTCAGTTTTTAGCGTTAGGTTTTGGTAGTGGTCTAGCACCAAAAGCTCCTGGAACCTTTGGCACGCTTGCCGCTGTTCCTCTATTCTTACTTATGAGTAACCTGACGCCAGTAATGTATGCATTACTCGTTTTAGTTGTTTGCATTTCTGGTATATATATATGTGGTAAAGCGGCGAGTGATGTTGGAGTACATGATCACGGTGCTATTGTCTGGGACGAGTTTGCTGGATTTTTTATCACTATGTTTATGATACCCGTGACTTGGCAAAGTGTGCTAGTCGGTTTTATTCTCTTTCGAATCTTCGACATTGCCAAACCCTGGCCAATATCAATAGCAGATAAAAAGTTAACGGGTGGCTTTGGTATTATGTTTGATGATGTACTTGCTGGCCTTTTAGCACTTGGGATAATGCACCTTATTTTTTAAGTTGCATTCATCTTAATGTAATAATACCAATTTGATTAAATTTCTTCCCTACTCAGAGCTACATTGGTGAGCTTAGAATAAACAAAATTTGTTAAACATAGTCATTCTATATTTAGTTAATTTTGTGAAATTATCAGTTTACCAATGAGCTCCCAAGGGCGGGTTTAAAAGGCTTCTATGCAGCGTTATTGATTTTGACAAGGACGCTACACGGATGTAGCTTCTTAGAGAATGCAGGAGAAAATTCTCCTGAATAACCATTCTCTGCAATCAATGCCTTGCCTTTAAGCCTTTAAGCCTTTTAATTCTCGCTGAGTGGGAAAGAACTTAATCAACTTGGTATAATCTACTCTTTCCTTCATTTCTTTATTTTATATCAATAGTATTTTCATTACTTTTACGCTACGTTTAAGGCAAGAGATTAAGTGATGTTTTTTAACAATGATGGTTCTTTTTAAATATTTACCTTATTTACTTGTTTTTAGCACCACTTGCCCTCAGGTCTATTATTAAGTGACACATTATTATTTAGTTAAAGTAGTCATTTAGGTAAAATATCATTAAGTAACAGTAAAAAAGGAATACCTATGAAAATAAATCTTTCTGGTCATCACGTAGAAGTTAATGATTCAATCAAAGAGCACATCGAAGAAAAATTCTCTAAAATAGCCAACCATTTTCCAACATTAATTGCCTTAGATGTAATTATTTCTAAAGAACACCATAAACATCAAGTTGAGTTAACTACAACTTATGAAGGTGGACGTATTTCAGCTACTGGTACTAATGAAGTTATGTACCCAGCTATCGCAAATGCAGCAAAAAAACTCGATGCAGCTTTAAAGCATAGAAAGGGTCAGTTAAAAGCTAATTTACACACCAAGCCAGACGCGACTACGCCAGAAATAGCGCATGAGAAAGTTCAAGAGATGAACTTAGGTTAACCTTTAAAATATATAGACATAAAAGCTGAGAACCTTGTTCTCAGCTTTTTTTTTGACATGATTTTCAACATTTTTCTTGTTTGTACAAATAATTACTGCTTTGTAGACTGCCTGTGTAATAATCAACGTAATTAATAATACAAAGCATTAACCTTACAAGGAATAATTTGATGCTCGAACGCCTTTCTAAACAAGCTAACACCTCTCTACTTAGCGTGAGTAAAATCGCATTAATTGGTTTACTTACTTTAACTTTAACTGCCTGTGGTAAACAAGAAGTACAAGTTGCACCGCCAGCGCCAGCCGTTTCAGTTTACTCAATTAAATCCCAACCTGTTGGTGGTTATCGTGAGTTTGTCGCACGTACAGAAGCTTTTAAAGAAGCAAATCTACGAGCACGCGTTGAAGGCGAATTATTAGAACGACACTTTAGAGAAGGAAGTATCGTTGAAAAGGGGCAAGTACTCTTAAAGATAGATCCCGCAGCATACAAAGCAGCGTTATCTGCAGCAAAAGCCGATTTAAGCTCTAGAATATCAGGTGAAGAAAATGCAAAGCGTAACCTAAAGCGAGCAAATGAACTCATTAATGATGGTTATATTTCTCAATCAGATTACGATCGATTAACGACAGAAGAGTCGCAAGCTAAATCAGCTGTTAAATCTGCACAAGCGTCGCTTGAGAAAGCCGAGCTTGACTTGGGCTACACCACGATTACAGCGCCTTTTACAGGTCGTATTGGTAAAGTAAATTATAATGTAGGTAACCTTGTTGGGCCAACAAGCAGTACTTTAGCGACACTAATCATAACAGATCCCATATTTGCTAGCTTTCAAGTTGAAGAAAGTACTTATGTCTCATACCAACAGTCGCATCAGGGAGACAGAAGCAATAAGGTTAGTCAGTTTGATATCTCCTTACGTTTACCGAACAACTCTGATTACCCAGAAAAGGGACGACTAAACTTTTCTGACACTAAAATCTCTGAAGGCATGGGTACAGTAGAGCTAAGAACAATCTTCCCTAACCCCAATAATATTATTATACCCGGCTTATTTGTTACCTTGATCCTTGAAAGTCAAAACAAAGAAGAAATGGCCTTAATTCCTCAAGCTGCAGTTCAAGAAAATCAGCAAGGAAAGTTTGTTTTAATTGTTGGTGAAAATAACAAGGTAAAACAACGCCATGTAGTACTCGGACGAAGAATTAATGCAATGTGGGTTGCTGAAAAAGGTGTTGCTATTGGTGAGAAAGTCATCGTTGAAGGATTACAAAAAGTACGTTCTGGTGTAGAAGTAAGAGGTATTGAGAAGTATGTTGATCCTACTATTGGAACAATATCTGATCTTAAAAATAAAGACGTTGACTCTTCTAAAGTGAATGAGCCAAATATTAGCCCTAGTGCTACTACTGATAAGTAAACAAGGACGATTTTATGATCAGTAAAACTTTTATCAATCGCCCTAAATTTGCCTTTGTAATATCTATTGTTATTACACTTGCTGGCTTAATTGCCATGAGCGTATTGCCGGTAAATATGTATCCTGAAATTACCCCTCCTCAGGTTCAAATTTCAGCTGTGTACCCAGGAGCAAGTGCTCAAGTTGTAGAAGAGTCAGTTATCAGACCCATTGAAGAACAAATCAATGGTGTCGAAGATATGATGTATATAGAGTCTTCCGCATCAAACAATGGTAGTGCTGTTATAACGGTATTTTTTAAAGTTGGCACCGATGGTGATATTGCACAAGTGAATGTGCAAAATAGGGTTGCACTGGCAACTAGCTCATTACCATCAGAAGTAACACGACAAGGTGTTGATGTTAAGAAAAAATCAAGCGCCATGCTTTTGGGTATTAACTTATTCTCTGAACAGGAAAGTATCAATCAGCTATTTTTAAGTAATTATGCTACTAACTACTTAACTGAGCCTTTAGGGCGTATCAAAGGTGTAGCTTCCGCAGAAGTTATGGGTGAAATGACCTATAGCATGCGTGCATGGTTAAACCCTGAACGCATGGCATCGTTGAGTATTACTGTCACTGAAGTGCAGCAGGCATTACAAGAGCAGAATATGATTGTTGCTGCAGGTAAGTTAGGTGCTAGCCCAACATTACCTAATCAACAATTTGAGTACTCTATTCAAGCAAAAGGTCGTTTAAAAACTCCTGAAGAATTCGGACAAACAATAATTCGTGCACAACGTAACGGTAACTTTATCCGCTTAGATGATATCGCTCGTTTAGAGTTAGGGGCAGAAGACTATTCAACACAAGCAAGGTTAAATGGTAAAGAAACTGCTTTCCTTGTCATTTATCAGTTGCCTGATGCTAATGCTACTGAGGTTGCTTCCTTGGTTAAAGCTGAAATGGTAAAGCTTTCACAGCGCTTTCCTGATGGTTTAGAATACGTTATTCCTTACGACACAACTGAATTTATCGATCGTTCAATCGAAGAAGTAATGGTGACTTTATTTCAGGCAATTGTCTTAGTTATCTTAGTAGTCTTTTTATTCCTACAAAATTGGCGTGCGACTATTATTCCAACGCTAGCCATTCCTGTTTCACTCGTAGGTACCTTTGCGTTTATGGTATTGATGGGCTATTCGATTAACACAGTTACCTTATTCGGCTTGGTTCTTGCCATTGGTATTGTTGTTGACGATGCCATTATCGTTATAGAAAATGTTGAACGTATTTTAAAAGAAGAGCAACTGCCGATTAAAGAGGCTGTCACCAAAGCCATGGAGCAAGTTTCAGGTCCCATTATTGCGACCACCTTGGTCTTACTTGCTGTATTTGTGCCTGTTGCTTTTATGCCAGGTATTACTGGTGAATTGTACAAACAATTCTCGGTAACAATTTCTTTTGCGGTATTAATTTCTTCATTAAATGCGCTAACATTGAGCCCTGCATTATGTACCGTGCTTTTAAGTGCAGAAAAAATGAAACCAATCACTTGGTTACAGCCGTTCGAAAGGCTTATTACCAAGGTTACTGGGGGGTATACTAATACAGTTGGCTTTTTGCTTAAGCGACTTACCCGAGTAGGACTTTTTGTGGGGGTACTTTTTATTGCAGCAGGTTGGTTAACAACGGCTGTACCCACTGCTTTTTTACCTGCGGAAGACCAAGGTTACCTCTTTGTTGACGTTCAGTTACCCGATGCCGCTTCAAGTAATCGTGCACAAGCCGTTTTAGATAAAATAACACCTATCATTTTAAATGATGCTGCGGTAGATGACATTATTACCGTGTCAGGTTATTCACTACTTGGTGGCGCGGGTTCAAATAATGGTCTCGCTATTATACTTCTTAAAGATTGGGAAGAACGTACAGCGCCAGAACTTGGTTTAAGGCAAGTGATCCCACGTCTGATGGGGCAGTTATGGACTATGCCAGACGCACAAATTATGGTCTTCAATCCACCGCCTATTCCTGGATTAGGTAATAGCTCTGGTTTTGACTTTAAATTGCAAGATGGTGAAGGACGAGATCCAGCTGAGTTAGCACAAGTAATGAATGGTTTAATTTATGAAGCTAATCAGCGACCTGAGTTATCACGTGTCTTTAGTACTTTTCGCGCCAATGTACCGCAATACTTTTTAGAAGTAGATCGAAATAAAGCTAAAGCACAAGGTGTTGCATTGTCTGATATTTTTTCTACCTTGCAAGCACAGTTAGGCTCTTTATATATTAATGACTTCAGTCAGTTTGGGCGTACTTATCGTGTGACCATCCAGGCAGAAAGCCAGTACCGATCTAAGCCGTCAGATTTGCGATATTACTTCGTTCGAAATAAAGATGACGAAATGGTGCCATTAACTACATTAGCCACAATTAAGCCTATTCTTGGTCCAACAACGATTAGTCACTTTAACTTATATCGTAGTGCGAGCATCACAGGTAATGCTTCTCCTGGATATTCTTCAGGTCAATCTATAAATGTGATGGAAGAGCTGGCGAGTAAGTTACCACAAGGATATATTTATGAATGGTCAGGACAGTCGAAACAAGAATTAGAAGCGGGTAATTTAGCGCCTATCTTATTTGGTTTAGCGATTATTTTTGTTTATCTGTTCTTAGTGGCCCAGTACGAAAGCTGGACTATTCCATTTTCAGTAATCGCTGCGGTACCTTTAGCTTTGTTTGGAGCCATGTTAGCGCTGTACACCGTCGGAATGGCAAATAATATTTATGCGCAGGTTGGTTTAGTGTTATTAATTGGACTCTCTACTAAAACTGCCATCTTGATTGTTGAGTTTGCTATGGAGCAAAGAGCGGCAGGAGAAACGATAATGAATGCGGCGCTCAATGCGGCTAAAATGCGTTTCCGTGCGGTATTGATGACAGCCTTTTCGTTTATCTTAGGTGTATTACCCCTAGTCTTTGCAACGGGAGCAGGAGCTGGAAGCCGTGTGTCTTTAGGTATAACAGTGCTGGCTGGTATGATTGCCGCAACACTATTTGGTACTTTACTTGTGCCTTATTTCTACCTATTAATCCAACGTATGCGAGAAAAATTTAAAGGTGAATCAGACGTAACGTAATATTTTACAGATGATAATACCGAAAAAGGGCACTCAATGAGTGCCCTTTTTTATTAGCTTACCGGTGACATATACGTTGAACTATGACGTGTAAGTTAGGGGTTACTCTTGCTCTTGCGTATTATCATCTTCTGCAAGTTTAGCTCTTTCTGCTTTAGATACATACTTAGGCTTATTACTAGTATGTAATTTTGAATTCATTTTTTTAACTTTCTTTTTCAAAATATTGTTCATCTTTTTTTTTCTATTCATCTTTTTATCTCAACTAAAAATTATTTTGTCAGTTTATGCTTTCTGATTGGTCCTAAAAAAGAAGGACTACAATCATTAACGGTACATACGGGTATATAACCGTTGGCTTTAATGAGTTGCCAATATACTCTGCAATAAGAGCCTTTACAGCGGGACGGTTTGTTTGAAACTGCTTATAGATCAAGTAAGGCTTCATTGACTCGTCTGTTTGCTCTGCTTCATTAAGGTCCAATTTATCCTCTATCGCTATTATCGCATTTACTGTTCTTTGCTGATAGGTTTTCCAAATACCTTCTTGTAACCATATCGTTGCTAATAATAGTAAGGTTACAATAGTGGCTATCGAAATGCTTAAGGCAAACAAAGTGATCGCCGTTGCAACAAGCTTGATTATTAACGCATAATTTTCATAATTCTCATGATTGTTATGCAAAGTTTGCCATTGCTCTAGTAATAACTGTTTTGAAACTGTCGTCATAGGGTGAATATACTGGGGTTGTACAAAAATTACTGTTATTATGCGCGCATTATCTATCTCATGAAAGTTTTCTTATCTTTGTATTGATAGCTTTCTTATCTTTTGGCTTAGTTCTTGACTAAGCCGCTTTAATCCAGAGGCGTTTATTTTGAGTACCAATACAACTACTTCATCGTTAGCTTTTACTTCGTTGAGCTTAAAACAGGATTTAGTTAAAAACTTATCGTCGCTTGGCTATGAGAAAATGACACCCATTCAAGCTAAAACCTTACCAGAATTACTTAAGGGTAAAGATGTTATTGGTGAAGCTAAAACTGGCTCAGGTAAAACTGCAGCTTTTGGTTTAGCATTACTTAATAAGTTAGAAGTTAAAAAGTTTCGCATTCAATCTATGGTGATTTGTCCAACCCGTGAGCTGGCTGACCAAGTTGCGCAAGAGTTGAGAAAACTAGCTCGTGGCATTCATAATATTAAAATATTGACACTTTGTGGCGGAACACCATTTGGTCCACAAATTGGTTCTTTAGAGCATGGTGCGCATGTTATTGTTGGTACCCCTGGACGTCTTGAAGAGCATGTTATAAAAGGCACTCTACAATTAGATAATTTAGACTTACTTGTACTTGATGAAGCTGATCGCATGTTAGAAATGGGTTTTCAAGCCGCACTTGATAATATTGTTGGACGCACACCACTTGATCGCCAAACGTTACTTTTTAGTGCAACGTTCCCCGAACAAATTAAGTCTATTAGCGAAAGCATCATGACTGATCCTGTGATGGTTAAAGTTGCTTCTAGTGAAGACCAATCAACTATCACTCAAAAATTTTTCAAAGTGAGCAATGATGACGATCGCCTTGATGCGCTACGTTTATTATTACTAGATAAGCAAGTTGAATCGACGGCCATTTTTTGTAATACCAAAAAAGAAACCCATCAAGTCGCTGAAGCCTTACACTTTGATGGTTTTAGCGTATTAGCCTTGCATGGTGATTTAGAACAGCGAGATAGAGATCAAACTTTATTACGTTTTGCCAATAAAAGTGCTTCTATTCTTGTTGCTACTGACGTTGCAGCACGTGGTTTAGATATAGATAACTTAGACTTAGTTATTAACTATCACATTGCCCGTGATAGTGAAGTTCACGTGCACAGAATTGGCCGAACAGGACGTGCTGGCAGTATAGGTTTAGCCTACTCACTGTATAGCGATAAAGAAAGCTATAAAGTGGGTCTACTTGAAGATTACCTTGAAGCGGTTATTACACCTGAGCCATTACCATCATTGGCCGTATTATCTAATGAACGCCCACAGGCTAAAATGGCAACCATTCAAATTGATGCTGGTAAAAAGCAAAAAGTTAGAGCTGGAGACATTTTAGGCGCACTGACGGGGGATAATGGAGTGCAAGGCTCACAAGTTGGTAAAATTAAAGTACTTGATAACAAAGCCTATGTAGCGGTTACTAAAGCTGCTTTAAATCTAGCGTTGAAAAAAATATCTAAAGGGAAAATGAAGGGGCGTACCTTTAACGCCCGCCATTTAACTAACTAGTAATACCAATTTTATTAAATTTCTTCCCAACTCAGAGTTATGCTCGATGTTCAATAACAAGGCAAATTTGTTTCGGTCTAGTCATTCTAAATCAAATAAATTTAACGACGTTAGTGGATATCGAACAAGCTCCCAAAGGGCGAGTTTAAAAGGCTTACATGCTGCGTTATTGATTTTGATAAGGGAATAACCATTATCTTCTATCAATGCCTTGCCTCTAAGCCTTTTAATTCTCGCTGAGTGGGAAAGACCTTAATCAACTTGGTATAAAGCCCTTTTTAATTTAAATGCACAATGATTAAAGCTTAATGACTAAACCTTCATGAAAGAAGCCTACCAAGAGCTGCTTGCCAATAAGCAGCTCGATTTTGATGACGCTCAAACTCAAGCCATAGATGCCTTAATTCAATTGTCTGAACAGTTGCTAGCTCAGCAGCAGCGGCCTAAAAAGTTAAAAAAAACTATCCCTGGATTATATTTTCACGGCAGAGTAGGGCGCGGAAAAACCATGCTGATGGACTTGTTTTATAATGAACTAGGCATTTCTAATAAAAAACGTATCCACTTCCATCATTTTATGGAAAGTATTCACCAACAGTTAGCCAAGCTAACAGGGCAATCAGAGCCACTGACTTGCATTGCTAAGGCATGGGCTACAGACATCGAACTACTCTGTTTTGATGAGTTTTTTGTTAGTGATATTGGTGATGCTATGCTACTTTCAGGTTTGTTTTCAGCACTTTTATCTCAAGGCGTAACGCTGGTGGCAACGTCGAACTGTAAACCTGAGCAACTCTATCGTAATGGTTTGCAAAGAGAACGCTTTTTACCCACCATAGCACTAATCAATCAGTATTGTCAGGTTGTGTCTATTGATGGCGAAATTGATCATCGCCGTAGCAAGCTCGCTAAAAACACTCATTATAACAATTATTTTTTATTGGTAAACCAAGGCAGTGCAGCGTTAATTGAGCGTTTTCAAAAATTGACCGATAATTCAAAGTTGATTTGTGGTGAGATAGAAATCAATCACCGCAAGCTCAGCTTTATAGCACGCAGTAATAACACCATTTTTTTTGATTTTTTTGAGTTGTGCTCAGGACCTCGTAGTCAACGAGATTATATGGTGTTAGCACAAAATTTTGATAGCGTATTTATTGCTAACATACCTCAATTTTCTGGATCGCTAGTACCTGCAGTATTTTCTGGTGTTGAAGATAGCTATCAACGAAGTGGGGTTTTAATGGGCGACTTGCAGCAACTTGATGATGAAGCACGCAGGTTTATTGCTTTGGTTGATGAGTTCTACGATCAAAACGTTAAGTTAATTGTTAGCGCGCAAGTTGATATATTTGAGCTTTACCAGGGACAACAACTTGCTTTTGAGTTTGAGCGCTGTCAGTCTCGTTTAATTGAAATGCAGAACAGCTAAAAAACCAATAACTCGTCAATTTGACTAATAATCTTACATTTTATTAATATCTTTATATTGATTTCCCCCCCATCTATTTGATATTTATATAAAAAATAAACTTGGCACTATGTTTGTAACAATAGACAAGTAATCGTTACTAAATAAACGGGAATTTAACCCCGTACACTGAATTTCACAAGGATAGAATTATGACTTATTTCCACGCCACTTTAATTGCTAGCGCCCTTACCGCTTCTCTTGCATCATCAGCACTATATGCTCATGAATCATGTAACGTTGACTTATCGGCAGGTTTCACCATAGATGTTAGCGCTACTGAGTTTTTACAAGACGAAGGTGGGAATAGTAATACAAAGCGTAGTTTATATAAAATTGTTGATGGTAAAACGCTTTTTATTGAGAGTAAAAGTATTGAATTAACTGAGGCTCAACAAGCCTTGTTGAAAAAGTATGATGATAAAATTCGCCACTTAGTACCTCAAGTTAAGAGTGTTGCTATAGAAGGTGTTGACTTGGCTATTGATGGGGTAAACCTTGCGTTCAATGGTTTATTAGGCGAAGGCAATAGTGTTGCAGCTGACCTAACTAAAGAGCTAAACTTAATTCGTGAAGAAGTTGTCGCCAAATTATCCATTGAAAATGGTATTTCTGTCGGTATCGATGGTTTAGAAAGCGATGAGCTGTTGGGCAAGGACTTCGACCAACGAATTGAGTCTTCTGTAGAAAAAGCAGTGCTAAATTCTATGGGAAGTATTTTAATGGCAGTGGGTCAACAAATGATGACATCAGATAGTGACGAACAAAGCTTTGAAACACGTATGGAAAATTTTGGTGAAAGTATCGAGCAGGAAATGACAGTGAGAGCAGAAGTCATAGAGAAGAAAGCTGAGGCTCTATGTGTAAGCATCGCTAAAGTGGATGTGTTAGAGGAACAGCTTAAAGCAGAAATTGCTCAACTTTCTAATACTAATGTTTTTACTGTTACTCAAGAAAGTGATGAAGAAGAAAATCATGCTACAGCAATGTAATACCAATTTGATTAAATTTCTTCCCTACTCAGAGCTACATTGGTGAGCTTAGAATAAACAAAATTTGTTAAACATAGTCATTCTATATTTAGTTAATTTTGTGAAATTATCAGTTTACCAATGAGCTCCCAAGGGCGAGTTTAAAAGGCTTCTATGCAGCGTTATTGATTTTGAGAAGGGAATAACCATTCTCATCAATAAATGCCTTGCCTTTAAGCCTTTTAATTCTCGCTGAGTGGGAATTAAAAGGCTTAATCAACTTGGTATAATAAATACGTGAATGATATGGCTTGATTACGGTGATAATTAACCCTTAATATTGTTCAACACTAAGACCTTGAAATGTTATAATTTCAAGGTCTTTTTTTATTTCAAAATTTAGTGAAAACATGCACGCTGTCCATCGACTACATCAATATCGTAAAAGTATCAGTACAACCACCTACAAATCAAGAGGACAACGGGTGATCCGCTGTCAACTCTGCCAATTAGCTAAGCCATTTTGTATCTGTGACATATCGCCCATTAAAGAAAACATTGAGACAACGGCAGGTTTTTTGTTATTAATGTATGACACAGAAGTATTAAAGCCAAGCAACACAGGTAAGCTCATTGCCGACCTCATTCCTGATACTTTTGCTTTTTTATGGTCAAGAACTCAAGATAACCCCGATTTGTTGGCGGTGATTAATGATGAAAAATGGTTTCCATTAGTCGTTTTTCCGCAAGAGTATGCCGGTGACGAACGTAAAGTATTCACCAATAGTGTTATTTGTCCTGAGGGTAAAAGACCACTTTTTATCATGCTTGATGGTAGTTGGCGTGAAGCGAAGAAAATGTTTCGTAAAAGTCCGTATTTAGACCGATTTCCAATGGTGTCATTTGATGTCAAAACAGCTATTCAAGCGGTCAGTGGTAATTGTCAAAGTGAGAATAATAGTCAATTATCGCCAGTTGGCAAGGACTCTCGCTATACGGTAAGAAAAACTGAACTTGAATATCAATTTTCAACCGCTGAAGTTGCCGCCAGGGTTTTAGATATGCATGGTGAAGCTAATAATGCTCATGTACTTGATTTATGGTTTGATGTTTTCAATTTTCAATATCAAAAAGGTGTCTGTCAGCGTAATAAGGGCAATGTTAACGCCATCGAAAACTATCAAAGTTTTATCACAAAGACATATCGATAGATGATCAAGTAAGCTATAACTTCTATGGGGTTAAAGCCAATACGGTTGGATATATAAGCCATTTTTATTACCCACTTACTTAGTCTAATTTGTCTTACTCTTTAAAATAAAAAGCCTGCTTATCAATTGATAAGCAGGCTTTTTTTATTAATATTTAAGAGTGTTTAGACTCTTAAATATTAATGCAATATTCTAGCGCGAATAGTGCCATCAATCTGCTTTAACTCTTTTAATGCCAAAGCGCTATCTTGTGAGTCAATATCAATAACAACATAACCAACCTGATCATCGGTTTGCAAGTATTGCGCAGCGATATTGATATTATGCTCAGCAAAGGCTTGGTTAATTTTAGTCAACACACCCGGTTGGTTATGGTGAATATGTAACAAACGACTGGTACTTGTTTGACCTGGCATAGAATGCTCAGGCAAAGAAACTTCGGGGAAGTTAACAGCAGAAAGAGTAGAGCCATTATCCGAGTACTTAGCGATCTTTGTTGCTACTTCTAAGCCGATATTTGCTTGTGCTTCTTTGGTACTGCCACCAATATGTGGTGTTAAGATAACATTATCAAAGCCACGTAATGGGGAGATAAACTCATCGTCGTTACTTTTCGGCTCAACAGGGAATACATCAATAGCGGCGCCTGCGATTTTCTTGCTATCTAACGCCTGTGCTAAAGCATCAATATCTACCACAGTACCACGGGAAGCGTTAATAAAAATTGCGCCGTCTTTCATTGCCGAAAATTGTGCTTGAGCAATCATGTTATGTGTTTGTCTTGTCTCAGGGACATGTAAGCTCACTACGTCGGCTTCGCCAAGTAATGCATCTAGTGTTGGTGCTTGGCTAGCATTACCTAAAGGTAGCTTAGTCTCAACATCATAAAAGCGTACTCTCATACCCAGCGTTTCTGCAAGAATGCCTAATTGCATGCCAATATGGCCGTAACCAATAATACCTAATACTTTGCCACGTGCTTCAACTGAGCCAACGGCTGATTTGAACCATTCACCACGGTGTGCTTTGGCGCTTTTTTCTGGGATACCACGAAGTAATAATAATGCTTCACCTAGGACAAGTTCAGCGACTGAACGGGTATTTGAAAAGGGGGCATTAAAAACAGGGATACCGCGAGTTTGAGCCGCTTTTAAATCAACTTGGTTAGTACCGATACAAAAACAGCCAATAGCTGCAAGTTTTTTTGCATGACTCAGTACCTTATCAGTTAACTGAGTACGTGAACGAATGCCAATAAAATGAACATCTGCAATTTTTTCAATTAACTCACTTTCAGATAACGAGGTTTTAAGCGATTCAATATTTGAATAACCTTTCAGCTTTAATTCTTCAAGAGAGCTTGGGTGCAAACCTTCAAGTAATAAAATTTTAATTTTGTCTTTTGCTAATGAATTTTTGTTGGCAATGGTCATAAACTGCTTCGCTTATCCTAAGTTAAAGGTAATACTCTTTTATGTTTAGATGGCTAGATATCTAAATCACGAGTTTAACATACCATATAGTGTATAGACTCTAAAGAAAATTTTAAGCATATTTACGAATAAATATACTTAATATTGAATATTCCGCACAAAAGAATAGGACGACCAGTTATTGGATGACTTTTATACCGTCTTTACTGCCAAGGACTAAGATATCGGCACCACGAAGTGCAAATAAACCATTGGTAACAACTCCTACTAAGGCATTAATTTGGGTTTCGAGTTTTTTAGGATCGAGAATTTCCAGATTATGAACATCAAGAATAACATTACCATTATCTGTAATGACTCCTTGGCGGTAAACGGGATCACCACCTAACTTAACTAATTCACGGGCGACATAACTACGCGCCATAGGGATTACTTCAACAGGTAAAGGGAAGTTACCCAAGACTTTTACTTGTTTTGAATCATCGGCAATGCAAATGAATTTTTTGGCAACAGCGGCAACAATTTTTTCACGGGTTAATGCCGCGCCGCCACCTTTTATCATCGCCATGTGACTAGTTATTTCATCAGCACCATCTATATAGACATCTAAAATATCAACACTATTTAAATCAAAAACTTCTATTCCATGTGCTTTTAATCGCTTAGTTGACTCTTCTGAACTTGAAACAGCACCGTTTATTTTATCTTTGATGGTTGCAAGAGCATCAATGAAAAAATTAACGGTTGAGCCGGTACCTACACCGACAATAGTGTCGTTTTCAATGAATTCTAATGCCTTGATGGCGGCTGCGTTTTTCATTTCATTTTGAGTCATATTTATATGCCTTTATTAGCAATCACTTAGCGTAAAAGTGAACTTTATAAGCCTTGGGAGGGCTGTAAAAAAGAGAGAATTATAACACTAAATGATTGGAGAGTTATACCTGAACAATTTGAAGGAACTTGTTTGATAAAGCTGAGTGAAGCAACATTAAGCAAGTATATTTAAGAGTAATCCACTTAAATATGTATATAATATATTCTAGCTACTTTATTTAGCGTACAAAAAAAGCTTAGCTGAGCATTATCATTTGTGATAACTTTCAACTAAGCTTAATTTTTTGTTATAAGTGTCAATTTTCTAACGCTTTAGCGAATACTCGATATCGTTACTCTTCAGAAACAGAGCGTAATAGCTCATTTATGCCTACTTTAGCCAGCGTTTTTGCATCAACTTTTTTCACTATGATGGCAGCATATAAACTGTATGTACCACAAGCTGAAGGTAAATTACCAGGAACAACAACAGAGCCGGCAGGTACGCGGCCATAATGTACTTCACCTGTTTCTCGGTCGAAAATTCGGGTGCTTTGGCCGATATAAACGCCCATAGAGATTACCGCGCCTTCTTCTACCACAACGCCTTCAACAATTTCAGAACGTGCACCAATAAAACAGTTGTCTTCAATAATCGTTGGTCCAGCTTGTAGAGGCTCTAATACTCCACCAATACCCACACCGCCAGATAAATGAACATTCTTACCTATTTGTGCACAAGAGCCAACTGTTGCCCATGCATCAACCATACAGCCTTCATCGACAAAAGCGCCAATATTAACAAAGCTTGGCATGACTACAACATTCTTACCGATAAAACTACCAGTACGAACACTTGCCCCTGGCACGACACGTGCTCCGTCAGCTTCAAACATAGCTTGCGTGTACCCTTCGTATTTCATTGGTACTTTGTCAAAAAACGTGCTCTCAGCGCCATCAATGACTTGGTTATCCCATATGCGAAAAGACAGTAATACCGCTTTTTTAAGCCATTGGTTTACATGCCAGTTACCATCGATTTTTTCAGCAACACGCGCACTACCATTATTAAGTGCCGCTAGAGCATCAAGAACAGCATTTTTTATCTCACTTGAGACGGTTGCTGGTGTGATGCTTGATCTTTCTTCAAAAGCTTGTTCAATTACGCTAGCTAAATTTTTTAAATCTGTCATTAGGTTTTCCTATGTGAAATTTTGTGTATTTTTAAGACTATAACTTAGTTAGTCAATCTCTTCTGTTAATTGTAGTGCTAGGGCTTCTTGTTCTTGAATAGTTAACTCTTCATTGTCCACGGTAGATATAGTGAATACATCATCAGCTTTTTCACCAAAGGTTGTAATTTTTGCTGAGTGGATATTAAGCTGTGCTTTTTGGAATACTTGACTAATATTGGATAATAAACCAGGTCTATCTAAGGCTATTATTTCTATCATGGTTCTATTTTTAGACGGTATCTTAATAAAGTTAACACGCATGGCGACTTTAAATTTTTTCATGTGTCTTGCTATCTTTGGTTCAGGCAGCTCGCAGACATTTTCTTGTTCAAGCCTATCAACTAAAGTTTGACTTATTTCTTTGGTATAGAAACGCTCTCTTAAAGGCTTATTGCGACTGTCGAGTACGACAAATGTATTGACGGTATAGCCCGTTTTAGTGGTAATGATTTTTGCATCATGAATCGATAGTTTTTTCGTGACTAAAAAAGCAACGGTATTTGCAAAGGTATTACTTTTCTCTTTTGTGAAAATAAATACTTCCGTACCTCCGCGGTAAGGGGTAGGGCTAATAAGCACGAGTGGCTTTTCTCTATCATGTTGCAGAATATGATTACACTGCCTAGCTATTTGCTCTGGTGAATAACGTAAAAAATAGTCCATTCTAAATTCACGCCATAAGGCCTTAATACTTTGCTCGTCTTGATCCTTTTCGGTTAATAAAGCAAGTGCCTGTTGTTGATTTTCCCGAATTTTAGAACGTACTTCTACCGGTTTTTCTAAACCACGGCGAAAAGCACTTAAGGTATTAAAATAAAGTTCTTCAAGCAGGTTGGCTTTCCAATTATTCCATAAGCTTTCATTGGTGCCACGCATATCAGCAACGGTTAAGCAATAAAGGTAATTTAAATGCGCTTCATCGCGAACAATTTCACCAAATGTTCGAATAACATTTTCATCATTAATATCACGGCGTTGGGCCGTAACAGACATTAATAAATGATGCTCAACTAACCAAGCCACCATATTACTGTCGTGCTTATTCATTTGATGTGACAAGCAAAAACTCAAGGCGTCTACAGCACCTAATTTAGCATGATCGCCACCACGGCCTTTGCCTATGTCATGGAAGAAACCTCCAAGGTAGAGCACCTCGGGTTTACGAATTTTCTGCACTATTTTACTGCACAAAGGAAACTTATGATTATGCTCTTTTTGACTAAACTGGTGTAAATTTTTAACCACTCGATAACTGTGCTCATCTACTGAGTATGCATGGAAAAGGTCAAATTGCATTTGTCCGGCAATATTACGCCACAGTGGTAAATATGAACTTAGAATACTATGCCTGTGCATTAGGGTTAAAGATAAACCTAAACCTCGAGGATGACGGATTATAGCCATAAACATACGGCGACACTCGGCATAATCGATTAATCCTGAAATTAATCGTCTACGCGCATTACGCATTAATCGCAGTGTATGCGAGTGTATGCCTTTAATACCAGGCTCTTGGGCAATGATTAAAAACATTTCAATCATTTTGACGGGACGCATAAAAATTCGGTCATTTCGAGTGTTGATGAGTTTATCAACGAGTTCGAAATCTTGATTAATAATACTAACGCTACTTTGTTCAGGCCTTTTAATAATAGCCTGTTCAAAATGTTGCAGTAGCATAGTATTTAACTCGGTCACACGTGCAATAATACGAAAGAAACGCTTCATCATACGCTCGACAGGAGCCTTACCTTCATCACCAAAGCCCATCATTTTTGCTACGTCTGCTTGGTAATCAAATAAAAGTCGGTTCTCACTTCTATCGGCAACAAAATGTAGCGCAAAGCGCATGCGCCATAGATAGTCTTGTGATTCTAATAATTCAAAAAATTCGTTGGGGTAGAGGTAGTTATGTTCAACCAACTCCTCAAAAGAGTCTGCGGAAAAGTGCCGTTTGGCCACCCAAGCAATAGTTTGAATATCACGTAAACCACCGGGGTTTGCTTTAAGGTTAGGTTCAAGGGTATAAGCTGCACCGCGGTATTGTTGATGTCGATTTTCTTGCTCTTTACATTTAGCGATAAAGAATTTTTCAGAGGTCCAAAAAATATCTTTATCAAGTAAAGGGACTAATTGCTGAGTAAGTGCTTCGTTACCGGCAATTTGTCTCATTTCCATTAAATTTGTAGCAACGGTGACATCTTTCACTGCTTGTCTTAAGCATTCTTTAATGGAGCGAACACTATGACCTATATCTAGTTTGATATCCCAAAGCTGGGTAATAAAGGTGGAGATTTTTTCTTCTAGATCTAAGTTAATATCTTCTTGTGTTAATAATAAAATATCAATGTCTGATTGCGGGTGTAATTCACCTCGTCCATAACCACCTACAGCGACTAAACTGATTTGATATTCATCAAGATGGTGCTGACACCAAAGTTTATTTAAAATAGCATCAACAAATACGGCACGAGCAGATAACAAGGCACTTATATCATTATCGATAAAAACATCTTTTAACCAATCTTTAAAAGATTGGCTTAATTGGCATATATCACGAGTAGATAAAAAATCAGCGCTTGAGGCTAAGTCTTCAATAAAGTGTGCTGGAACGATATGTTCTGATACGAATTGATTAGTCAAGTGCTTACCTTTTATCTGTTCATGTATGGTTTATCTAGGGTCTGTTGAACATTCGATATTGTTTTTACAACTGTTTTTTGAGTAGTACTTGCTTAGAGTGACTAGGCTATATACTACTCGCCGCGATTAAAACGCTTTACTCTCTTATAAAAGAGCCGAACAAAATTTAACCGCGAAAGATTAACAAACCCTAGTTGTGTAATTGTCGAGGAATTGTTTCTTCGTTACGCAGGGTTAAAATCTCACAGCCAGTTTTCGTTACAACAATTGTATGTTCCCATTGTGCGGATCTTTTACCGTCGGAGGTGTAAACAGTCCAGTTATCTGTTTTATCTAAAATAGTACTGGCTTTACCTAAGTTGACCATAGGCTCAATAGTAAAACACATGCCTACTTCCATCTTGGTTTTGTCATTGTTTTTATAATGAACAATTTGAGGCTCTTCATGAAACACTTTACCTATGCCATGACCACAGTATTCTTCAACAATAGAATATTTCCCTAAGCTATTTTTAGACTTTTTAGTGAATTTTTGAATAGTGGTACCAATCTCACCAAAGGTAGCGCCAGGTTTAACTTTTTTCAGTGCTAAATACAACGACTCTTGAGTGATACGACATAAGCGGCTATCTTCAGGTGAAACATCACCAATTAAAAACATTTTGCTGGTATCTCCATGGTAGCCATCTTTTATCACCGTAATATCAATATTAACAATATCACCATCGGCTAAAATTGTGTCATCAGGAATACCGTGGCAAACAACATGGTTTACTGAAGTACAAATTGACTTAGGAAAATCATGGTAATTTAGCGGCGCAGAAATAGCATTTTGTACTTTTTCGGTGTAATCGGCACATAAGGTATTCAACTCATCGGTAGTCATACCCGCTTTAACATGAGGTTCTATCATCTCTAAAACTTCTGAGGCTAATTTACCCGCAATACGCATTTTGGCAATTTCATCTTGGCTTTTTATAGTAATGGCCATTGGCTCTATCTCTTTAGGTTTACGCTAGTCGCAAGTTCTTTTTGCTACTTAGCTAATAATTAATTATAAATTCATCATGGATGATGAGAAACTTGCCAATAAGATAGCAAGTTAACTGTGCTTATTTAACTCTAATTTAATTGCATCGATAAAAACATCTGGATTTTTTAAATATAGACTGTGATCTAATAAAATCAGTTCATCATTTATTGCAAGTAATAGTGCAGGTATGGCTTGAGTGGCAATGATTTCTTGTAATGCATAAATCTCATGGACTTGTGCTTCAGCATCGGCAGTCAATTTTGTTTTGTTAAACACTTTTGCAGGTATCGATAATTTGAACTCATCAACGATGTCAGTCAAATCACTCTGTTCACTCAATTCATTTCCATTTGAAAAGTGTGCAACTTGTAAAGCATTTAATAATGCTAATGCTTGTTGTGGCGTTTTTCCCGCGGCCCAAGTCATTAGGTTTGCACACAAGGTTGAATCTTTTCCTTGTGCTAACTTCCCCATGTAATCAGGGGAAAAATTAACAGTAGATAGCTCTTTAACTTGTGAAACTTGTTTTTTAGTTATTATGTTTTCGCCATCGGCATCTGAAAAGTAGGCACAATGCCATAAATTCAGTATCACTTCAGGTAACGCTTTGTTTACCGCATTGACTAAAGGAGTTGTTGCATAACTCCACGGACAATGACTGTCATAAATGAAAAATAATTCTGCTGCCATTAGCTACTCTACAAAAGTTGATTGTTGGATTTAAAACGTGAATATCAGCTGATTTTAACTTGCCTTGCCATATTATCCCACCATAAATCGACATTTGGTGATAAATCATTTTTATCTCGCTTAAATCTCGTCTTTATGGTATAAAGTGCGGCGCTAAATTTTTAGTTAGTCAGTTTTGTCTTTTTAAATGCGACAAAAGGACCTAGCTTGGTTTAGTGACAATTTAAATCGACTATTTGAATAAGAGGCTTTCTAAGCTTTCTTTGACTTATAAGTCATTATTATAAACTCACATACATCTATTAAAGGTATACCGGGGTGCTCAGTTTTTGGCAATAAAGTCAAAGCGAAAGAGTCGTGTATATTGGGTGTATGAACGCTTAACCCCATAAAGGAAAGAAAAATGTCAAACGTTTCAATGCGCGATATGCTAAAAGCTGGTGTTCACTTCGGTCACAAAACACGTTACTGGAATCCTAAAATGAAGCCATTCATTTTTGGTGCTCGCGATAAAGTTCATATCATCAACCTTGAACAAACTGTTCCTATGTTCAATGATGCTCTTGCTTTTGTTAGCAATGTTTCATCGAAAAAAGGTAAAGTATTATTTGTTGGTACTAAACGTGCTGCAAGTGATGCTATCAAAGATGCTGCGATCAAATCTGACCAATTCTTCGTTAACCATCGCTGGTTAGGTGGAATGTTGACTAACTGGAAAACTGTTCGTCAATCAATCAAACGTCTTAAAGATTTAGAATCTCAAAGCACTGACGGTACTTTCGAAGCGTTAACTAAGAAAGAAGCGTTAATGCGTACTCGTGAAATGGAAAAACTTGATAAAAGTTTAGGTGGTATCAAAAACATGGGCGGCTTGCCTGACGTTTTATTTATCATTGATGCTGACCACGAGCACATTGCTATTAAAGAAGCGAACAACCTAGGTATCAAAGTGATTTCTGTTGTTGATACTAACTCAAACCCAGATGGAATTGATTTCATCGTGCCGGGTAACGATGATGCTATTCGCGCAGTAACCTTATACTGTGACGCAGTTGCTAACGCTGTAATTAACGGCCGTGAGCAAAATATCGTAGTACAAGCTGAAAAAGACGGTTTTGTTGAAGCTGAGTAATCTCGCTTAACAATACGTTTATTTTCTATTGCCGCAAAAGTACGCTTTTGTGGCAACTTATTTAATACTTATGCCCGTAATTTATTGAACCATAAATTCCGGGGATAACTGAAAACTGAGGAATTAACTCATGGCAATTACTGCTGCAATGGTTAAAGAATTACGTCAACGCACAGCTGCGGGCATGATGGATTGTAAAAAAGCGCTACAAGAAGCTGATGGTGATATGGAACTTGCGATTGAAAATATGCGTAAGAACGGCCAAGCAAAAGCGGCTAAAAAAGCAGGTAACATCGCTGCTGAAGGCGCAATTTTAATTAAAACTACTGATGGCATTGCCGCATTAGTTGAAGTTAACTGTCAAACTGATTTCGTAGCAAAAGATGATAACTTCTTAGGTTTTGCTAATGAAGTTGCTGATGCTGCACTTGCTTCAAAAGTAACAATCGAAGAGCTACAAGCACAATTCGAAGAAAAGCGTATTACGCTTGTGACTAAAATTGGTGAAAACATCAATATTCGTCGCGTAGAATATGTTGAAGGTGCTAACTTAGCATCATATAGCCATGGCGCTACTATCGGTGTTGTTGTTGCTGGTGAAGGTGATGCTGAAGCTCTTAAGCATATTGCTATGCACGTTGCTGCAAGTAAGCCTGAGTTCTTAACTCCTGATGACGTTCCTGCTGATGTTGTTGCCAATGAAAAGCGCATTCAAATTGAAATGGCGATGAACGAAGGCAAGCCTGAAGAAATCGCTGAGAAGATGGTTACAGGCCGCATGAAGAAATTTACAGGTGAAGTTTCTTTAACTGGTCAAGCTTTCATCATGGAACCTAAGAAAACTGTTGGTGTTATTCTTAAAGAGAAAGGTATCTCTGTTTCTAACTTCGTACGTTTAGAAGTTGGTGAAGGTATTGCGAAAAAAGAAGAAGATTTTGCTGCTGAAGTAGAAGCACAAATTGCTGCTGCTAAAGCCTAATTCTTCTTATTTGAATGACTAACTTCGTTGCATTTACTTTTCTACTTAGTTACATATAGCTATATGAGCCTAAGTTGAAAAAGTTCAAACGTCTTGTTCTTTATTCAATTAAATTGAATTATCGAAAAACGTCTACCTAGGTAGGCGTTTTTTTATGCCATAAGTTTAATATTTGTATAATAAAATAGAGTTTTTTCAGTTTTGACTATCGTGTCTGCGCTAAACGTATTAAAATAGCCGCGGTCTTTTGACCTCGGCTTTTTTTGTGCTTCAATTTTATTACTTTAACCGCGACAGGAATTTTCCCTATGACAACCAATCCAAAACCTGCTTATCGACGAATTCTATTAAAACTCAGTGGTGAAGCACTGATGGGTGACGAGGGTTTTGGTATCGATCCAAAAGTACTTGATCGTATGGCTCAAGAAATAAAAGAGCTGGTTGAAATGGGCATCCAAGTTGGTCTAGTTATTGGTGGAGGCAATTTATTTCGCGGTGCTGGTTTAGCCGAAGCCGGAATGAACCGCGTTGTAGGCGACCAAATGGGCATGCTTGCTACCGTAATGAACGGCTTAGCAATGCGTGATGCACTACATCGCGCTTTTGTAAATACTCGTTTAATGTCTGCTATTGATTTAGCGGGTGTATGTGAGCGTTATAATTGGGCAAATGCTATAAGCTTATTAAAATCTGGCCGCGTCGTGATTTTCTCTGCGGGTACAGGGAATCCATTTTTTACTACTGATTCTGCTGCTTGTTTACGTGGGATAGAAATTGAAGCGGATGTGGTCTTAAAGGCAACTAAAGTAGATGGGATTTATTCAGAAGATCCAGTTAAAAACCCTGAAGCAGAGCTTTATAGCGAGTTAAGCTATGATGAAGTGCTTGATAAAGAATTAAAAGTGATGGACCTAGCTGCCTTTACATTAGCGCGAGATCATAATATGCCGATTCGCGTATTTAACATGAATAAACCAGGTGCGTTGAAATCTGTCATTATGGGCGGTAGTGAAGGTACTGTAATTACAAACAAGTAACGTTTTGATACTTAAGCCAAAGCTAATTACTATTTAGACAAGGTGAAATAAATTTCGGCTTAAGTTAACTTGATAATATTAGGAATAATAATCGTGATAGATGAAATAATTGAAGATGCTCAAGACCGTATGGGCAAAAGTATTGAAGCTTTAAAAAGCAGTTTGACTAAAATCAGAACTGGCCGTGCTCATGCCTCATTATTAGATAATATTGTCGTTGAGTATTACGGTATGGATACCCCTTTAAACCAAGTCGGTAATATATCGGTGCCAGATGCACGTAATCTTTCAATTACTGTATTTGATAAAGGTATGATTTCTGCTGTTGAAAAAGCTATTATGAAGTCTGACCTAGGTTTGAACCCACAATCCAATGGCACCTTGATTCGTATTCCATTACCGCCACTTACTGAAGAGCGTCGTAAAGACCTTGTGAAAGTTGTTCGTGGTGAGGCTGAAGGCGGTAAAGTTGCTATTCGTAATATTCGTCGTGACGCAAACTCTGACTTTAAGAGCTTATTAAAAGAAAAAGAGATCAGTGAAGATGAACATCATCAAGCTGAAGATTCAATTCAAAAAATCACTGATGTTTATGTCAAGCAAGTTGATGAAGTACTTGAGAAAAAAGAAACTGAATTAATGGAAATATAAGTTAGTCTATTAAAATAACGCCATGTTACTTATATGAGTCAACGGGCGTTTTTTCTTAATAGCGATTATCCCCATGCCATTGAAGGGCACGCTACCTTATACATCTAGGTCGGTGGAGGGGATATAAATTTAATGACTTAAATAATTAATGGAAAATTGTTAAGTGGATAACTTTTAAGTGGAAAATACCGAAGTCTTAGCTGAACAAGCTGATAATAAAAACACTCCTCAACATGTTGCTATCATCATGGATGGTAATGGTCGTTGGGCGCAGCTTCAAGGTAAAGGGCGAGTAGCAGGGCATAAGGCTGGCGTAGAATCAGTGCGGGCTGTTGTTGCTAGTGCACGAAAATCTAATGTTAAAGCGTTAACTCTTTTTGCTTTTAGTAGTGAAAATTGGCAACGTCCAGCAAAAGAAGTTAGTGTGTTAATGGATTTGTTTATGTACGTATTAACTAAAGAAGTTAAACGATTACATAAGCATAATATTCGCTTTCAAGTCGTAGGAGACTTAAGTCGGTTTTCTGATAAATTACAGAAAAATATTGCCAAGTCGGAGCAATTGACTGCAGGTAATACTGGTTTGGTTTTATCCATTGCAGCTAACTATGGCGGTCGATGGGATATTGCTCAAGCAGCAAAAAAACTAGCAAGCGATGTTCAACAAGGTACTATTTCACTTGATGATATCAATGAAGAAACGCTTAATGAACATACCTGTTTAGCTAACCTCCCTACATTAGATCTGCTTATCCGAACTGGTGGAGACTTCCGTATTAGCAACTTCCTTTTATGGCAAGCAGCTTATGCAGAGCTTTATTTTACCGACATTTTATGGCCAGACTTTAATGAAAAACAATTTGAAGAAGCAATAAACTGCTTTGATCGGCGTGAACGACGATTTGGCAAAACCGGTGAGCAGGCGAGAAACGAAAAAATATAGTAGTAAATAATAAAACAAAGAAAGTCTCAGTCAGAAAAATATAACTAATAACAGTAAGCCGAGTAAAGTGCTCCGAGCTTACCTGACTAACCATTAGTCCATTACAACTATCTACTAAAATAAAAGGGTAGCCCTTGTTAAAACAACGAATTATAACGGCTTTAATCTTAGCACCAGCCGCAATTTCCGCTATTTTCTATTTACCTATTACTTACTTTGCCACACTTCTCATGGTTATTATCGCTATAGGCGCGTGGGAGTGGGCCCGCTTTATGGGCATAACTAATACATTACAACGTTTAGCATATGCTGCAGTGACCACTATGCTAGTGGCTCTGTTATGGTTTTTATTACCTGTAGATGATTCATGGTTTCTTGTCTCAGGCGTACAGCATGAGATTACCTCAATACTTTGGTTAGGTGTTATGTGGTGGCTGTTTGCTGCAGTGTTAATGCTTTCATATCCAAAATCAAATGTTTTTTGGGCTAAAAACAACTTCATCATTGCAGTGTTTGGTTGGCTAACTCTAGTGCCTACTTGGCTTGCGTTTATGGTTTTGCGTACAAACAACTATATGATAGATGAGTTCCAGGGTGCGCAATTGTTGATGTACTTATTTATGCTGGTCTGGAGCGCTGATGTAGGAGCCTATTTTGTTGGTAAATCATTTGGTAAGCATAAACTTATGCCTAATGTTAGTCCGGGGAAAACAATTGAAGGTTTTTTAGGTGGCGTCATTTGTGCTGCAATTCTAACCGTGGTAGTTGGTCTATCTTTAGAATGGACTAGTGAGCGCTATATAACGGCTTTATTAGTTACCTTGTTGATCACAACTATATCTGTTTTAGGTGATCTAACTGAAAGTATGTTTAAACGTCAAGCGGGTGTAAAAGATAGTGGTACTATACTGCCCGGTCACGGCGGGATTTTAGATAGAATTGATAGTTTAACGGCAACTGCACCTGTTTTTGCTCTTTGTTACCTATTGCTTGCTTGATCATATTTTAATTTTCTAGCATTTCGATAAATTAATTGGGGTAGATGCGTGTCTAAACGTCAACTTTGTATTTTAGGTTCAACGGGCTCTATAGGTTGTAGCACTCTCGATGTAGTGCGACTTCACCCTGATAGGTTTCAAGTCATTAGTTTAGCTGCTCATACTAACGTTGATGCAATGCTTGAACAATGCCTTGAGTTCAAACCTCAGCAAGTGGTACTCGTTTCCAGTGAACATGCTGCTTTGCTTTCTCAAAGGCTCAATGACGCTAATGTAAATGATATTAGCGTACTTTGTGGTGAACAAGCTTTAATTGATATAGCCAAGTGTCCAGCATCCGATACAGTGATGGCTTCTATTGTCGGAGCTTCTGGGTTGATGCCAACGTTAGCAGCAGTTAATGCCGGTAAACGTGTTCTTTTAGCAAATAAAGAAGCCTTAGTGACATCTGGCGCCATTTTTATGGCTGCGGTAAAAGCTTCCGGTGCACAATTGTTACCCATCGATAGTGAACACAATGCCATATTTCAATGTTTACCTTCAGGACAACAAGATGAAATAGGTGAATGCCAACTTTTATCCAATGGCATCAGTAAAATATTGCTCACTGGATCTGGCGGGCCTTTTAGAACAAGAGCTATAGATACACTAGAATCAGTGACTCCTTCACAAGCATGTAAGCATCCTAACTGGGATATGGGTCGAAAAATATCAGTTGATTCAGCCACTATGATGAATAAAGGTCTTGAGTTTATCGAAGCTAAATGGCTTTTCAATGTTGAGGCTGAAGATATACAAGTGGTACTACACCCTCAAAGTACGATACATTCAATGGTGCAATATAAAGACGGCTCGGTTATCGCTCAAATGGGCAACCCTGATATGCGTACGCCCATTGCTCATGCATTAAGTTTTCCTGAACGGATTGAGTCAGGAGTCCCCCCGCTAGACTTTTTTAATACGCCATCTTTTGAATTTCAGCAGGTAGATTTTTTAAGGTACCCCAACTTAAAGTTGGCTATAGATGCCTGTAAACAAGGACAAGCGGCTTGTACTGCGCTAAATGCGGCTAATGAAATAGCGGTCGCTGCATTTTTAGACGAAAAAATAAAATTTACCGATATATTTAAAATAAATGAAACTTCTGTGAATAAATTTGTCTCACAACAGGTGGGTAATATTAATGAGGTCATCGCTCTTGATAAGCAAGTGCGGAAATTTGCACAATCCTTATTAGCTGAATTTAATACGAATGGACGTCTGTAATGCGTAAGGGTAATAAGTAACATGGTTGATTTTTTATGGAACCTAACATCTTTTGTTATTGCTTTGGGTATTTTAGTCACGGTACATGAATATGGTCATTTTTGGGTCGCAAGGAAAAATGGGGTAAAAGTTGAACGATTCTCTGTGGGCTTTGGTCGAGCATTATGGCGAAAAACGGGAAAAGATGGCACTGAGTATGTTTTGGCTATGATACCTCTTGGTGGCTATGTCAAAATGCTAGATGAGCGTGTTGATGATGTTCAACCTGAAGATAAAGATAAAACCTTTAACAATAAAACGGTTTACCAACGCATAGCCATTGTGGCCGCTGGGCCTATGGCCAACTTTATCTTTGCCTTGTTTGCTTTTTATCTAATGTTCCTAATTGGTGTACCCAGTGTAAAGCCTGTTATTGGGCAAATCGCACCCAGTTCAATAGCCGGCCAAGCGCACTTAGTTGAGGGTAGTGAGATAGTAAGTGTTTCTGGTAACACTACACGTGACTGGCAAGATGTTAATCTGGCACTTATTGCTGAAATCGGCAGTGAAAAGATTGAATTTAAAACTAAAAGTGATGGCAGTCAATACGTAAAAACTTATGTGTTAGACACAACAAATTGGCATTTTTCTCCAGAAAAGACTTCAGCATTAGCTAGTTTAGGTATTACCCCTTTCAGACCGAAAGTACATAACGAATTAGCTGTCGTCGTAGATGAAAGCCCAGCAGCAATAGGCGGCTTATTAGTTGGAGATAAATTAGTTGCTGTTGGTGACATCCAAACAGCTGATTGGTTAACGTTCGCCAAAGAAATTAAACTATTTCCAGAACAAGAGGTCCTAATAACCATCAACCGTAATGACGAACTGTTAACTTTACCGGTAATACCTAACAGTATTGAGCAATCAGGCAAAAAAGTTGGTTATATTGGTGTTGCACCTAAAGCAGATGCTTGGCCGAAAACATTGTTAATAGAATTAAGTTATGGCCCGATTGATGCGATAAATGAAAGTGCACAACGAACCTGGAATTTGACCACTTTAACGTTCAGTATGATTGGTAAACTTATTACTGGTGATGTTTCTGTTAAAAATTTAAGTGGTCCAATTGGAATTGCGCAAGGTGCAGGAAGCAGTGCAGAGCATGGTTTTGTATATTTTCTAGGCTTTTTAGCCTTAATTAGTATTAATTTGGGAATAATTAACCTTTTACCGCTTCCAGTACTTGATGGCGGGCACTTACTCTATTATGTTATAGAGCTTTTTACAGGGAAAGAAGTGCCGACAAAAGTACAAGAGGCAGGATTTAAATTTGGAGCATTGGCTCTATTAATGTTGATGGCTATTGGTTTGTTCAACGATTTTAGTCGAGTTTTAGGTTAAACAGATTAAAAATTTCACTGCTTGTTAGGCTACTTGAAACGTCTGGCATGTGTAGTTAACGGTTTAATAAAAAGAAGTAACGAAGTTTATAATTTATGATCATGAAAAAAATTGCCTTTGCCCTCTTATTAGGCGCACTAGGAGCATCAACACAAAATGCACAAGCTGGAACAGGCTTTCAAGTTAAAGACAGTAAAGTTAAAGGTCTTCAACCGGTAGTATTAGGTACACCAGTACCCAACGCTCAAGCTGCACCAAGCTTTCAAGTTGAAGACATCGAAGTTAAAGGTCTACAGCGTGTTGCCTTAGGCGCAGCATTAACTCATATCCCTTTCAATGTTGGTGATAAGCTCAACGACTTTCGAATTTCACAATCGATAAAGGCTTTGTATCAAGCAGGGCACTTTAATGATATTCGGGTTTATCGTGATGGTAATCGCCTTGTGTATCGCGTCAGAGAACGAGAAACAATAAGTGAAATAATTTTTGATGGTAATAGCGATCTTAAAGACGAGCAGTTAAACGAAAGTCTTGATGGCAGTAACATACGGGTGGGCGAGACTCTTGACCGTACTGTTATCTCAGGCATCGAAATGGGTTTAGAGAACTTTTATCATAGTGTCGGTAAATATAATGCAAAAGTTACCGCTAAGATTACCCACTTACCAAGAAATAGAGTTAATTTAGAGTTCACTTTTGTAGAAGGTGATTCTGCTTCTATAAAGCAAATTAATATTGTCGGCAATGAGGTCTTTTCTGATAGCGAAATATTGGACAAGATCGAGCTAACGTATGATTCGCCATGGTGGGATTTTATGGCGCAAGATAGATATCAGAAGCAAACGTTACAAGGAGATATGGAAACAATAAACAGTTACTATCTCAATCGTGGCTATTTACGCTTTAAAGTTGACTCTACTCAAGTATCGATGACACCTAATAAAGAAGCGGTATATATTGCCCTTAATGTGAGTGAAGGTGACACTTATAAAGTTAGTGAAGTTGATTTTGTCGGTGATATGGCTGGTTTTGAAAGTACTATTCGTGCTATCAACCCACTGCAAGCAGGTGAATTATATAACGGCGCTGAGGTAACTTATACTGAAGAAGTTATCAGTAAATTTCTTGGACGTTATGGTTATGCTTACCCTAAAGTAACAACTAGACCCGAAATTAATGATGAAGACAATACCGTTAAACTGTCAATTTCAGTTGATCCCGGAAAGCGAGTTTATGTTAACCGGATAAACTTTACCGGTAATCATGTTACTGCTGATAGTGTGTTACGTCGAGAAATGCGACAAATGGAAGGTGCTTGGTTATCTAATGGTGTGGTTGAGTCTTCAAAGTCTTGGCTAATGCGATTGCCTTACATGGAGACTGTTGAGTTTGAAACTAAGCAGATAGAGGGAGAAGATGATTTAGTTGACATCGACTTTACTGTTAAAGAGCAAGCGTCGGGTTCATTTAATGCAGGTATCGGTTACGGCTCTGAAACAAAGTTAAGTATCAATGCCGGTATACAACAAAATAATTTCCTAGGAACCGGTAATCAACTCGGTTTTAATATAGCTAAAAACTATTATCAAAAAAGTGCCACTGTTTCATATACCGACCCTTACTTTACCGTTGATGCAGTTTCGCTTGGTGGCCAAATCTATTACAGTGAATACGATGCCGGCAATGCCAATATGGTTGAATATAATAATAAAACCTTTGGTTTAGGGCTTAACTGGGGTTTTCCTGTTAACGAATATCTACGTTTAAATTTTGGTGTTGGTTGGAAGTATAACCAAATATCACAGTTACAAGCGTATGACCAAATTCAAAATTTTTACGATATCTATGCTGATCCTAATGATCCTGATGGACAATTAGCTTTTAAAACCTTGGACTTAAATGCAGGTTTATCGAGAAGCACATTAAACCGAGGTACCTTCCCAACGGCAGGCTCACAGCAACGACTTAATGTTAAAATGACTTCGCCAAAATCTGATCTACAATATTTTAAAGTAAATTATGATGCTAAATTTTATTTCCCATTAACACGTAGTCAAAAGTGGTCATTCTTAACACGTATACAATTTGGCTATGCTAATGGTTATGGAACAGTTGATGGTAATGACCAATTACTACCTTTCTGGGAGAATTTTAGTGCCGGTGGTGCAGATACTTTACGTGGCTTTGAAAATAATACCATTGGCCCTCGCGCGATTTATAGAAGCCCACAAAAAATCCCTGGAGGCTGTTGTTTAGGGCCTGATAATGATTCTATTGGCATATCACAAAGTTCTGTCGGTGGTAATGCGATGGCGCTTGCCGGCTTAGAATTGATCGTACCAACACCTTTTTTAGATGAAAGTTACTCAAACAGCGTACGGACAAGTCTTTTTGTCGATGCGGGTAATGTTTGGGATACAGAATTTAATTTGGAGAGTTATGAGGATTTGGCACCGTATGAATATGATAAAATTGATGATTTTTCAGATCCAAGTCGTTTTCGTAGCTCTGCGGGTTTATCTATCCAGTGGTTATCACCCATGGGACCAATGATTTTCAGTTTTGCTAAATCAATTCGAGAAGAAGAAGGTGATGATTCATCATTCTTTAGCTTTAATATCGGAAAAACATTTTAAATTTTTAAAATGTAGATTTTTATCTGCATAAAATAAATTAATCTTGCTATATTGTCCGACTAAAATATTTATCCGTATTAATAGCAAGTAATAAATAATAATTAAAGGGGAAGAACATTGAATAAAGTTATCAAGACTATGGTTATGGGCGTAGCAGCATCAGGTATGTTATTAGCTAGTTCAGCTATGGCTGCAGATCAAAAAATTGCCGTAGTAAATTTTCAAGAAGTGATGGGTAAAATACCGCAAACAGCGGCATTGATGCAGAGCTTAGAAGCAGAGTTTAAAGACGAAAAAGCGATTATTACCCAGCTAGAAAAAGATATTAAATATTATCAAGAAAAGCTAAAGCGTGATGGTTCATTAATGAGTCAAAAAGAAAAAGACGAGTTAAATGTAAAAATTAAATCTCTATTTCAAGAGTACCAAGTAAAAGGTAAAGCTTTGCAAGAAAAAGCAAGCCAACGTCAAAACCAAGAAACAAATAAAATCATAGCTTTAGTACGTCAAGCTGTCGATAACATCGCAGTTAAAGAAGATTATGATTTTGTACTTTCTCAACAGGCCGTTGTTTATGCTAAACCTGATGCGAGTATTACTGATATTGTTGTAGAGCATGTTAGCAAGCTTAAATAAGCAGCTACTCATTATTACCACTGTTAATCATAAAGATAAGTCGCGCTAAAAGGCACTAATATGACGTACACATTGGCTGAGATATCACTCAAGCTAGAAGCAAGATTGATAGTGCCAGCGGGACTTGATCAATCAAAAGAAGCATTGGTTCAAATAAATAGCATAGCAACGTTAGCTAATGCTACTGCTGGGCAAATAGCTTTTCTTTCGAATAGTAAATATCAACAACAACTAAGCGCTACCAAGGCCAGTGCAGTTATAGTGTCCCCGGATGCTGTAGATGCGTGCCCTGTGAGTGCCATTGTTATGGACAATCCATACATGGGTTATGCGATATTAGCTAATTTATTAGATAGTACCCCTAAGGTTGCTTGTGGGATCCACCCAAGTGCTGTAATAGCCGATAATGTTACCATAGGTGAAAATGTTAATATTGGCGCCAATGCAGTTATTGAATCAGGTGTTCAATTAGCTGACAATGTTAGTATTGGTGCTGGTTGTTTTATTGGTCAGGCAGTTAAGATTGGTGAAGCGACTACGCTTTGGGCAAATACTACAATCTATCACCAAGTTGAAATTGGCCAACACTGCTTAATTCAAGCTAATACTGTTATTGGCTCAGATGGATTTGGCTATGCGCCAGTTAAGGGTCAGTATAAGTGGCACAAAATCCCACAGCTTGGCAGTGTCATTATTGGTAACCATGTCGAAATAGGTGCTAGTACCACCATTGATCGGGGTGCTCTTGATAATACTGAAATTCGTGACGGTGTGATTTTAGATAATCAAATTCAAATTGCTCATAATGTTATCGTAGGTGAAAATACAGCTATGGCCGCCTGTAGTGTTATTGCGGGTAGTACAGTTATAGGAAAAAACTGTACTATCGCTGGTTTGGTTGGCATTAATGGTCATATCACTATTGTTGATAACTGTGTCTTCACAGGAATGGCTATGGTGACAAAAGATATTAATTCTGCAGGTGTTTATTCTTCTGGTATGCCAGTAGCACCAAATAAAGAATGGAATAAGACTAATGCTAGAGTTAAACGACTCGATAGTCTGACTAAACGAGTGAAAGAGTTAGAGAAATTACTCCCTAATAACTAGCTATTACCCCCACCAATGCGTAAAATACGCCAAAGTCTTTTCTGTCTCTCAAGACACTACTGATGTAAATATAGTAAAAGATTAGCTAATTTATTTAGCTAATCTTGCTAGTTAACAAGGAATATCCATTTGGAAACTGTAAAAAAACCAATCGATCTTAACGAAATCAAAACCTTGATACCTCACAGATATCCGATGTTATTAGTTGATAAGGTTGTTGACCACGAGCCAGGTAAATCGTTACATGCAATTAAAAATGTCACGATAAACGAGCCTGTTTTTACCGGTCATTTTCCAGAGTTGGCTATTTTTCCTGGTGTTTTGATTTTAGAAGCATTAGCACAAGCAACCGGGATTTTGGGCTTTAAAAGCACAGAAGGACGGGAGGAAAATGAAATGTATTTATTCGCCTCAATAGATAAAGCAAAATTTAAAAAAACAGTTTTACCTGGCGATACCATGCACTTACACGTTGAGTTTATTAAAGAACGCCGAGGTATGTGGAAATTCTATGGTGAAGCCCGAGTTGATGGCAAAGTGGTTTGTAGTGCCGATTTAATGTGTGCGCGCCGAGCGTTGTAACAAAAGACAAATTATCCATTAGAAGATTTAAACTATGATTCATCCCCAAGCTATTATTGAACCAGGTGCTGTTATTGGCAACAATGTTTCCATAGGTCCATGGACTTTTATTGCCAGTAACGTTGTTATTGGTGATAACTGTGAAATTAAATCCCATGTGGTTATTAATGGCCCGACACGTATTGGTAAAGGCAATCGCATATTTCAATTCGCCAGTATTGGTGAAGATTGCCAAGATCTTAAATACGATAATGAACCAACAGAGTTGATTATTGGCGACAACAATACTTTTCGTGAATCTTGTACTGTTCACCGTGGCACTATTCAAGATAATAGCCTTACCCAAATCGGTAGCAATAATTTATTTATGGCTTATGCCCATGTTGCCCACGATTGTATTGTAGGTAGTCACTGTATATTTGCAAACAATGCATCTATCGCGGGTCATGTTCATGTTGGCGATCATGCTATAATTGGTGGCATGGTTGGTGTACATCAATTTTGTCATATTGGCGCCCACAGCTTTATTGCTGGTAATGCCTTAATACTTAAAGATGTTCCTGCCTATGTTATGGCTTCAGGTCAACCGGCAAAACCTTTTGGTTTAAATAGCGAAGGTTTAAAACGTCGTGGTTTTGATAAAGAAACTATATTGACTATTAAACGCGCTTATAAAGTCTTATACCGTCAGGGACTATCCGTTGATGAAGCGTTAATTGCTATCAGCGAAATGCCTGCACAATCAGCAGAGTTGCAAGCATTTTGTGATTCAATCAAAACATCTAACCGCGGCATCATTCGTTAACCCAATACACTAATCTAGTGCCTTTAATACTAGTACCTCTAATACCAGTGCCGTTATTTATATTAACGTTAATACTAGTAACGTTAATATAAATAACATTAGGTTAGGCACTATTAACTTTAAGTACCTTTAACGCCTATGACTGCTCAGAATCAAAACGATCATCAAGAAACAGTATTTGCAATTGTGGTTGGTGAACATTCAGGTGATACACTCGGCGCAGGCCTGATAACCTCATTACGCCAATCACACCCAAATGCAAAATTTGTTGGCATTGGCGGGCCCAAAATGCAGGCCTTAGGTTTTGAAAGCCTATTTGCCATGGACGAGCTTTCAGTTATGGGCCTAGTCGAAGTACTTGGTCGCATCCGCCGTCTATTACATGTTCGCAAAACACTCATTGATTTTTTTACTATCAATAAACCTGATGTATTTATTGGTATTGATGCCCCCGATTTTAATATTGGTCTTGAGTTAAAGCTTAAATCACAAGGTATTAAAACCGTTCATTATGTTAGTCCTTCAGTTTGGGCTTGGCGGGAAAAACGTATTTTTAAAATAGCCAAAGCAACTGATATGGTCTTAGCTTTGTTACCCTTTGAAAAAGCCTTTTATGATAAACACAAGGTTCCTTGTACTTTTGTTGGTCACCCTCTTGCTGACGACATACCTATGCACAGTGATAAATCTCTGGCAAGAGACAAGCTTGGTTTAGCGCAGAATAAAAAAATTCTCGCGCTGATGCCTGGCAGTCGTGGTGGTGAACTAGAACGTTTACTAGGCGATTTCTTTGAAAGTGCTAAACAATTACAAGCACAAGACAGCGAATTAATTTTTGTCGCGCCTATGATAAGTGAGCAGCGCGCAGAGCAGTTTAAGACTCTTAAAACCGAACTCGCCCCTGACTTACCCGTGACTGTTATCCTTGATAAAACTCAAGAGGTAATGGCGGCCAGTGATTGTTTGTTAACTGCTTCAGGTACGGTTACTTTAGAAGCGGCTTTAATCAAGCGCCCCATGGTTATCTGTTATAAGTTTAGTCCGGTAACCTTCTTTTTAGGTCGTTGGTTGGTTAAACTAAAGTGGTTTTCTTTGCCTAACTTATTAGCAAACAAATCATTAGTACCTGAATTATTGCAAAAGGATGTGTGCCCTGACAATATTGTGCCTTTAATTAAAGAGCGCCTATATCAAGATCAAAGCCAACTGAATGACAGTTATAATAATATTCATCAACAGCTTAAATGTGACGCAAGTAAACAAGCAGCCAAAGCGGTACTTGATGTTTTATCGAGTAAACTTTAGTAATTAGCATCTAGTAATAAAATATAAGAATACCTTATCTCGAATAAATAATGGTGAACAAATAATATGGCGTCTAAGCAAACTTTTCCTGATTTTGAATACCCGGTAGCCTTTTGTATTGTAGGGGTTGATGAAGTCGGTCGTGGCCCTTTGGTCGGAGATGTAGTTACCGCGGCAGTTATTTTAGATCCCGACAACCCCATTGAAGGCTTGATGGATTCAAAAAAATTGTCAGAAAAAAAGCGTGCCTTGTTATCTATTGAAATAAAGGAAAAGGCAGTCGCTTGGTCAATTGGCCGAGCAAGTCCACAAGAGATTGACACCTTAAATATTTTACACGCCACTATGCTTGCCATGCAGCGCGCAGTAGTTGGGCTGAGTGTTGAGCCTGATTTTGTACTCGTCGATGGTAATCGTTCTCCGACATTTTTAAGTGCTATCAGTGGAACTGAGCAACAAAGTGCTAAGATCGCAAGCCAAGCAGTGGTTAAAGGTGATGCCCGCGTTGCAGAAATAAGCGCAGCTTCTATTATTGCTAAAGTAGCTCGCGATAATGAAATGATTGCTCTAGATAAACTCCATCCTGAATATGGTTTTGCTAAACATAAAGGCTATCCAACCAAGTTGCATTTAGAAAAAATTATTGAGCATGGCGTACTTGACTGCTATCGACAAAGTTTTAAACCAGTAGCGAGAGTATTAGGTACTTACCATGACTGATAGTATGACTGAAACAGTGGCCGATGAAATATTCAAAGAAGATGAGCCCATCGCTTTTGTGCCTCCCAAATTTATCCACTTACGCGTGCATAGTGATTTCTCTATGTGTGATGGTCTTAAGAAAGTTAAGCCTATCATAGCTAAAGCTGTTGAGCTCAATATGCCAGCACTTGCTTTAACTGACCAAACTAATTTATGCGGTCTGGTTAAGTATTATCATGCAGCTCATGGCGCAGGAATTAAGCCTATTATTGGCTGTGATTTTTGGGTGAAAAGTGAAGAGTTAGAAGATGAGTTATCACGCATCGTCGTGCTTACCACCAACAATGTTGGTTATAAAAATATAACTGAACTTATCTCCAAAGCTTATATGCGTGGCCACGTACAAAATAAAGCCGTTATTAATAAGCAATGGTTGATTGAGTTTAAAGAAGGTTTAATCATTCTCTCTGGTGGTCGAGAAGGTGATATTGGCAAAGCCTTACTAAAAGGTAATACTGAACTTGTTACTGAGATGGTTCGATTTTACCAACAACATTTTGACCGCTGCTTCTTCCTTGAGTTAATCAGAACGGGTCGTCAAGATGAAGAAAATTACATCCATCTTGCTGTTTCACTCGCTGAACAAGAAAACTTGCCCGTGGTTGCCACCAATGAGGTGATGTTCCTTACTCCTGATAATTTTGATGCGCATGAGATCCGTGTCGCTATCCATGACGGCTTTACTCTAGATGATAAACGTCGTCCTAAGCGATATAGCTCTGAGCAATACTTACGTAGTGAAGAGGAGATGTGCGAGCTATTTAGCGACATCCCTGAAGCGTTAGCTAATAGTGTCGAAATTGCTAAGCGTTGTAATGTTACTGTCACTCTAGGTGAATATGTCTTACCTGATTTTCCAACGGAAGGTTTGGAGATAAATGACTTTTTTATTAAGGTTTCTGAAAAAGGTTTAGAGAAACGCCTTGACCAATTATTCGACCGCCAAGCCGATGACTTTGCCCAAATAAGAGCGCCGTATGACGAACGCTTGAAAATTGAGCTAGAAGTTGTCAATAACATGGGCTTCCCTGGTTATTTCTTGATTGTAATGGAGTTCATCCAGTGGAGTAAAGATAACAATATACCCGTTGGACCTGGCCGAGGCTCTGGTGCAGGATCTCTTGTTGCTTATGCACTAGATATTACTGATCTTGATCCTCTTGAATATGATTTACTTTTTGAACGATTCTTAAACCCTGAACGTGTTTCCATGCCTGATTTCGATATCGATTTTTGTATGGATAGGCGTGATGAGGTTATCGACCATGTTGCTGAGCTTTATGGCCGTGATGCAGTATCACAAATTATTACCTTTGGTACCATGGCAGCGAAAGCGGTAATTCGAGATGTGGGCCGTGTCTTGGGTCACCCCTATGGTTTTGTTGACAGAATTTCAAAACTTATTCCACCAACACCAGGTATGACCTTAGCTAAAGCCTTTGAAGAAGAGCCTAAGTTACCTGAAATTTATGCACAAGATAGTGAGGTTAAAGACCTCATTGATATGTGTCGCATCCTTGAAGGTACCACTCGTAATGCCGGCAAACATGCCGGTGGTGTTGTTATTTCACCGACCACGATTACCGATTTTGCCCCGCTTTATTGTGATGATGAAGGCAAGAACCCTGTTACCCAGTTTGATAAAAACGACGTAGAAGATGCCGGCTTAGTTAAATTCGATTTCTTAGGACTGAGAACGTTAACAATTTTACAATGGGCCATAGAAATGGCCGATGCAAAATTGCTTAAAGCGGGTAAAGAGCCGATTGATATTACCAAAATCAATCTAGAGGATAAGGCAAGTTTTAAATTATTACTTTCCTCGAAAACGACTGCCGTATTCCAGCTAGAATCTAGTGGCATGAAATCGCTAATTGATAAATTAAAGCCAGATTGCTTTGAAGATATTATCGCATTGGTTGCCTTATTCCGCCCTGGTCCGTTGCAATCAGGCATGGTTGACAACTTTATTGAACGTAAACATGGTCGTGAAGAAGTTAGTTACCCAGATGAAACGTGGCAGCATATTGATTTAAAACCTGTATTAGAGCCGACTTACGGTATTATCTTGTATCAAGAGCAAGTAATGCAAATTGCGCAGGTACTTGCTGGTTATTCACTCGGTGGAGCAGATATGCTTCGTCGTGCAATGGGTAAGAAAAAACCTGAAGAAATGGCTAAGCAGCGAGCTGGCTTTGAAAAAGGCGCTATTGATCGTGGTGTTGATGGCGAGCTAGCGATGAAAATCTTCGATTTAGTGGAGAAATTCGCCGGTTATGGTTTTAACAAGTCTCACTCTGCCGCTTATGCGTTAGTTTCTTATCAAACGTTATGGATGAAAACGCATTTCCCTGCACCATTTTTGGCTGCCGTTATGTCGGCTGATATGGATAACACTGAAAAAATTGTTACCTTAGTTGATGAGTGTGGCAATATGGATATTGATTTATTGCCACCGGATGTTAATGCTGGTCAATATAAATTTACAGTTAATGAAGACGATCAAATTGTTTACGGAATTGGCGCCGTTAAAGGTGTCGGTGAAGGTCCTATTGAAGCTATTATTGCTGCGCGTCTAGCCGGTGGACCTTTCACTGACCTATTTGATTTTTGTGCGCGTCTTGATCTTAAAAAGACCAACAAGCGTATTTTACAAAAACTGATTAAATCCGGGGCAATGGACAGTTTAGGTCCTAAATACGAGCCAGGAAAAGCCAAAAATCAAGGGGCTAATCGTGCCGCGCTTTTTGAAACCTTACCAGAGGCCATTAAAGCTGCGGAACAACATGCCAAAGCAGAATCGTTAGGGCAAAATGATTTATTCGGCTTAATTAATGATGAAGAAACTGACTCGAGGCAGAGTTTTAAAGAAGTAAAAGCTTGGGCTGAAGAGGTTTGGTTAGATGGAGAAAAGGAAACTTTAGGACTTTATTTAACCGGTCATCCAATAAATCGCTATTTAAGTGAAATAAAAAAATATTCTTCAAGTCGCCTTGTTGGCATGCAACCAACGGGTCGAGATAGACAGGCTGTGGCGGTTGGTTTAGTTATTGGCGTACGCGTACTCGTCAATAAACGCGGGCGTCGCTGGGCATTAGTTACCTTAGATGATAAGAGTGCTCGTATGGATATCCGCCTCTTTCCAGATGACTATGATCGGTTCTCAGAGCTGCTGGTAAATGATGCTATTTTGGTTTGTAGCGGACAGGTCAGCTTTGATGATTATTCAGGTGGTAATACAATGACTGCTCGGGATATAATGACGGTCACAGATGCGCGAGAAAATTATCTTAGCTCTATCGATGTTCAAGTCGATAACAGCTTGATACCCGATGATTTTATCGAACAGTTTTCTCAGGTGTTAACGCCTTATAAAGAAGGTACCTGTCCGGTGAGAGTATTTTATCAACGCGAAGAGGCTCAAGCTATGCTTGAACTAGGCGTGCAATGGCGGGTAACGCCAGCCGATATGTTACTATATGAATTAAAAATATTGCTTGGCGAAGAACGTGTCGCCATGGAGTTTAAATAACAATACCAAACGGATTATTTATTTAATCCGATTGGTATAACTATTTAGCTTAAGATATTAAGTAAGAGTCTCTTTCTTAAGGTATTTTGGTTAAGTAGTGAAAACGATTTTAAAAAATTAACTAGATTTATTAGGTAAAAATAAACATGTCATTAAACTTTTTAGATTTCGAGCAGCCTATTGCTGAACTTGATGCAAAAATAGAAGAGCTTCAGCTAGTCAATAACGGCCAAGAGCTCGACCTTGATATAGAAGATCAAATATCACAATTACGCGAAAAAAATAGAGAGCAAACGAAAAAGATCTTTGCTAATTTGGACCCGTGGCAAACTGCACGAGTCGCTCGTCACCCACAACGCCCGTATACATTAGATTATATACCGCGTGTTTTTACCGAGTTCGATGAGTTAGCTGGTGATCGTGCCTATGCTGATGATAGTGCTATTGTTGGCGGTACGGCCCGTCTTGACGGCAAGCCTGTTATGATCATTGGTCATCAAAAAGGTCGTTCAACAGCTGAAAAAGTTAAACGTAACTTTGGTATGCCTCGTCCAGAAGGTTACCGTAAAGCGCTACGTTTAATGGAAATGGCGGAACGTTTTAATATGCCAATCATTACTTTTATCGACACTCCCGGTGCTTATCCTGGTGTTGGCGCAGAAGAACGTGGCCAAAGTGAAGCGATTGCCCGTAACTTAAAAGTGATGGCACGTTTAACGGTTCCTATTATCTGTACTGTTATTGGTGAAGGCGGCTCTGGTGGTGCATTAGCTATTGGTGTTGGTGATAGAGTTAATATGCTGCAATATGCAACTTACTCAGTAATTTCACCTGAAGGTTGTGCCTCTATTTTATGGAAAACTGCTGAAAAAGCGCCTTCTGCAGCAGCAGCAATGGGTATTACAGCAAGTCGCATTAAAGAGTTAGATTTGATTAATAGTATTGTTGAAGAGCCATTAGGTGGTGCACATCGTGATATTGATATTATGGCGGCGCAGCTTAAACAAGCACTGAAAAAAGACTTAACTGACTTAGAAGGCTTAAGTAAAGATGAGCTTATCGATCAGCGTTATGAACGATTAATGTCATTTGGTTATTGCTAAATAATGTAGCCGACTGTATGTTCAACTAGCTTGTATATACAGTCGGTTTTTTTCTATGAATAATATAACAACTACCCTTCATAATACCCTCAAGCCCCTTATCGATACTCATGGAAACATTGAGTTAATTATTGCCTATAGTGGCGGTATAGATTCACAGGTGCTCTTGCATGCATTAACTCAACTAAAACAAAATAAACATATCTGTAATGAAATCACTGTTTGTCATGTCAATCATGGCTTGAGTAAAAATGCTGAAAATTGGCAGGAGTTTGCTAAACAAGAATGTATTAAACTGTCAGTTAACTTTATTGTAAAGCACGTTAATGTGCAGATAAAAGCCCAACTATCTCTGGAAGCACTAGCGCGTGATGCCAGATATGATGCGCTTAAATCATTGAGAAGTAAAAGATCTATCGTGTTAACTGGCCATCATAGCGACGACCAAAGCGAAACCTTTTTATTAGCACTTAAACGTGGTGCTGGTTTAAAAGGCCTATCTGCCATGTCAGCACAAACTCAATTAGCGCAGCATCTGTTAGTTAGGCCGCTTCTTAGTGTTTCTCGTCGAGAAATAGAAGCCTATGCTGATGTGAACCAGTTGACCTGGGTCGAGGATGAGTCAAATACCGATACTTGTTTTGACCGAAATTTTATTCGCCATAAAATCATGCCACTTTTACGTGAGCGTTGGCCAAGTATTAATAATACTATTAATCGCAGCGCTAGCCATTGTTTAGCTGGACAAGAATTATTGGATGAACTTGCTGAGCAAGACTTATCTCACTGTCGCCTTAGTGATAATAGTTTACATGTCAAAGCATTAATTGAGTTGTCAGATGCAAGATTCAATAACCTGCTCCGCTTTTTCTTAAATCATCATCATTGCTTGATGCCAAGTACTGAGCAACTAAAGCAAGTAAGGCTGCAGTTAGTGGCAAAGGATGATAAAAATCCAGAAATCAAAGTAGCAAAACATTTTTTTAGGCGCTTTAAAGGCACGTTATTTTTAACGCCTGAATATAAGGATATCAGTGACTGGAAAACTTCAATTAACTTAGGTGAAGGTGATAGTGAAATCACTTTACCGGATCATTTAGGTAGACTAGTTTTTAGCCACCCAAGAGCTAAAGATAAGCAATTAGCATATATTTGTTTACCTAAGCAAGAGCAACAAGTAAGTGTACGTTTTAGTCACGATAACCCTAAGTGCTTACCTGATTTTAGACAGCGCAGTCGTAGCCTTAAAAAAGTATTGCAAGAGCTTGATATTGCCCCATGGCAACGTAAGCGCATTGCTTTTCTGTATTACGATGATGAGTTAGTCGCAGCGATTGGTCATTTCATCTGTCAGCCTTTTATTGTCAATGATGCTGAATTAGGTCTTCATGTAAGCCAAGGTGATTTAAGAGAGAGTACCGAGTAGAGTGAGACGCTTTTAGCGCTATAAAATAGAGCTAGAGTTTAAAAAGTATCAAAAAAATGAAATAAAAAAGCACTTAATACAGTTTGTATTAAGTGCTTTTTTATACGATTACAGAGGTCTTAAAATACTCAGTTTTTGAAGTGGTATTAGCAGTTAACCTTTTGTTATGTGATGAGAAGCAGCCGCAGAAAACACAACATCTGTTGAACTGTTTAAGGCTGTTTCTGCAGAGTCTTGAATCACACCAATAATGAAACCAATGGCAACAACTTGCATGGCAACATCGTTATTTATACCAAATAAGCTACAGGCTAATGGGATAAGTAATAATGAACCTCCAGCTACGCCTGACGCGCCACACGCTGAAATAGAAGCAACAACGGATAACAGAATAGCTGTCGCAAAGCTAACTTCAATATTTAAGCTGTAAGCGGCAGCTAAGGTTAACACGGTAATAGTAATAGCAGCGCCTGCCATGTTGATGGTCGCACCTAAAGGAATTGATACCGAGTAGGTGTCTTCATGCAAGTCTAACTTTTTACATAAAGCCATATTCACCGGAATATTGGCAGCTGAACTACGGGTAAAGAAGGCGGTAATTCCAGACTCTCTAAGGCAAGTAAAGACCAAAGGGTAAGGGTTTTTCTTGGTGATAATGAAGACAATAATAGGATTAACCACCAAAGCAATGATTAACATGGCGCCAAGTAATACTGCTACAAGGTGACTGTACTGTGCTAATGCACTAAAACCTGTCGTAGCAACAGTATTCGCGACTAAGCCAAAAATCCCTAACGGGGCAAAACGAATAACCATGCGCACAATACTTGAAATTGCTTCGCTTAAATCATGCACCATGGCTTTGCTTGACTCATTTGCGTGTTTTAATGAAAATCCTATCCCTAAGCCCCAGGCAAGAACAGCAATGAAGTTACCTGTGGCAACGGCGGTCACTGGGTTCTCAACAACTTTAAATGCGAGTGTAGCTAATACTTCGGTTAACTTTTGTGGCGGGTTAGCGGTAGCTCCTGCTAGATCTAAGGTCAGTGTTGTCGGAAAAGTAAAACTTAACAGCACAGCGACAAAAGCCGCACTTAAGGTGCCGATGAAATATAGACTAACAATAGGTTTTAATTCTGCGCTACTGTCTACTTTTTGGTTAGCGATGGCAGAAGCCACGAGTACAAGTACCAGGATTGGCGCTACAGCCTTTAAGGCGCTAACAAATAGACTGCCGAGCATGCCAAATGTTTTAGCTGAGTCGGGTGATAGGGTCGCCAGTAGGCTAGCTAAAACAATGGCGACAATAATTTGGCTCACCAAACTTGTCGACGTTATTTTCTGAAAAAGTGATGGGGGATTGGTACTTGCTGTCGTCATTACTTAACCTGTTAATTAAGAGTTATATTATCTGCTAGTTTTTATCATTGAAGAACCGCGATTGTCTAGGGTTATTCGATAAGTAATGATAATTAACAGTTAAAGCGAGTTTTTTCATAGAAATATAAGCCTACACGAGTATAATTACGGCAATTAAAATTAAGATCTTCATTGGAAAAAACATGCCGACAGAACAAGCAGTAAAAAACCGTAGCAATAATAGCTGTGAACTTTGTACCAGTACCGATACTCTGGCAGTTTACCCTGTGCCGCCAACCAGTGACTTAAGTGCCCAGCAATCTATTTATGTTTGTCAAAATTGTTTGTCGCAAATAGAAGGACAAAGTGAATTAGACGTAAACCACTGGCGCTGTTTAAACGACAGTATGTGGAATCAAGAGCCCGCTGTGCAAGTGATGTCATATCGTATGTTGCATAAACTTTCTGCTGAGAGTTGGGCACAAGATGCTTTAGAAATGATTTACTTAGAAGATGAAGTTAAAACCTGGGCAGAGCAGGGCATTGCGGCAGAGCGTAGTAATGGACCAACACGTGATAGTAATGGCGCTGAGTTACAAGATGGTGATAATGTTACTTTGATCAAAGATCTCAAAGTGAAAGGCGCTAACTTTACCGCTAAGCAAGGCACTATGGTTCGCGGTATTACGTTAACGGATAACCCTGAGCACATTGAAGGTAAAGTAAATGGTACTCGTATTGTTTTAGTTTCAGCTTACCTGAAAAAAGCATAGCACTATATTTAACTCGTTTTATTGCTGTTAGTGAGCATCAACGGGTAAATTTAAAACAATAAAAAACGCTGTGATATTCCTATCACAGCGTTTTTTATTTATTAATTATTTCAAGTTATTGTGCTTATTATTGATTCTTTTTTCTAAAATTTTCACAAGCAACTTGGTCTTCACATTCACCATATAAGTATAAGCTATGGTTGGTTAGCTTAATTTTATGTGCCACGGCAATATCTTCTTGTCGTTGTTCAATGACGTTATCTTCAAACTCGACCACTTTACCACACTTCAAACAAACTAAATGGTCATGGTGCGCTTTATGTGCCAGTTCAAAAACAGACTTGCCACCTTCAAAATGGTGACGAGTAACAATACCGGCATCATCAAATTGGTTTAATACGCGATACACTGTCGCTAAGCCAATTTCTTCGTTTTGGTCTAATAAAATCTTATAAACATCTTCTGCACTGATATGTTGATTATTTGGCTGTTGAAGAATACTGAGGATCTTTATTCTAGGCAGGGTGATTTTTAATCCAGCTCTTTTAAGTTCTTCGTTTTGTTCAGCCATATTTGGTCTCTAAAGTATTTAAGTAATGTAATATCAAAATTATAGGGGGTTATAGAGAAAGAGAAAAGCTTTAGTTTTATTCTTTGAAGAAATTATTCATTTTGCCTAAAAAAGCCAAAAAAAAAGCCCAAATAGTGGGCTTTTTAGAAAGTACCCTTTGAAAAGGTAAGGTTACTAGGATACTTTAGCTAGGAAAATTCAGCCAAGCACATCTCATCATTCAATTGAGCAATCCATTTATCTACGCGAGCTTCAGTTAACTCACTTTGTCTGTCTTCATCAATACATAAGCCAATAAACGTATTTTCATCAACAAGGGCTTTTGATGCTTCAAATTCATAACCGTCAGTTGACCAGTTACCAACGACAATGGCACCTTTACTTTCGACGATATCGCGTAATGGCTCCATAGCGTCACAAAAGTATTCAGAATAATCTTCTTGATCGCCTAAGCCATAAATAGCGACTAATTTATCAGTAAAGTCAATTGCTTCTAAGTCAGGTAAAAAATCATCCCAGTCACATTGATTTTCACCGTAATACCAGGTCGGAATACCTAAAATAAGTAAATCGAATTCTGCAATTTCCTCTTTAGTGCTTTTGGCGATGTCTTTAACGTCGACCATTTGCTTGCCTAGTTTCTTCTGGATCATTTTACCAATTGCTTCAGTGTTGCCTGTATCACTGCCGAAGAATAAACCTACGATTGCCATGAGATGTTACCTTATTGTGCTTTCTTTAAAAGAATAAATTACTTTATATGTGCTGCTAATGATTCTATTAACAGCGACTCTATTAATTCACTGCGACTCATTTTTTGAGTTTCAGCTAATTGTTCTAATTGTTCGAATAAACTGTGATGGACTTTAAATTCTACACGTTTTAAGCCATTGTTTTTATCACGCTTAACCTGATTTCGTTTGTTAATTTTTATTTGTACACTACGTGAATTAGGGTTGGTTTTTGGACGGCCAGGACGCTTTTCATCACTAAAAAGATCGATAGTCGTTAAGTCAGCTATTTCTTTTGCCATAAGTTAACCAACACCCTGACTTTCCCAGATAAACTGGATGATGCCTTTAGCGATAAAACCTGCGCAACCTAAAAATAAAACACAATATACAACGACTCTACCCATTTTAGGTACATCATTTTTATTCATCACGTCATGAATCGAAAGACCGATAAAGCCAAAGATAAAAAGAAAAAATAAATTAAGACCAATTGTCTCAATAAGCTCTAAATGTTCTACTAGCATAGTATTTGACTGTTTCTTATACGCTAAGGCCAAAAAATATACGGCCAAAAAAATTGGCAGCATTATAGCATATCAGCAACGCCATACCATTAGCATTTTGACTAATGGCGAAATAATAACAATAGCGTGTGTTGTTGATAAGCATTTTGATCTTTATCAATGATAGCTAAAGTCGACAGAGTTAATTGATTTAATAGACAGTTCTATCAGCTAAGTGCTTATAAAGTCTGTGACAATTTTGTTAAAAGCAATCGTTTTTTCAGCATGTAACCAATGTCCCGCACCTTGAATTATTTTTGCTTTACTATTAGGTAAAAGTGCTGTGATAGCTTCTTTATGTTCAGGAAGAATATAATCAGAATTGCCACCCTTGATAAACAATGTTTGTCCTTGGTAAGGTGTTTTATTCGAAGGTAAGGTATTCGCTTGCATTATTTGTGGGTAACATGAGCTGATATCGGTAAGGCTACATTTAAAAGCAAATTTACCTTGTGAATCTAAAGCTAAATTACGTAATAAAAACTGCCTAACGCCAATGTTATCAACGAATGGTGCCAGTTGAGTATCTGCATCTTTACGTTTTACTACTTGTGCTAAATCGATAGCTTGTAACCCTTCTATAATTCTTAAATGATGTGCAGGGTAACTGACCGGAGCAATATCGGCTATGACTAATTTAGTAATACGTTCTGGTCGCTCTATAGCGACCTGTATGGCAATTTTTCCACCCATTGAATGACCTAATAATATACACACTTCAATGTTTAAATGATCTAATAAATTAATGATGTCTTGTGCTAATTCTGGGTATTGCATCGTGCCGGCATGGAATGAGTTACCATGATTTCTAACGTCGACACTGGTAACACAATAGTCTTGAGTTAAAGGTTTTGCCACCATATTAAGGTTTTCTAAACTGCCAAACAAACCGTGTATTAGTACTATGTGTGGGCCAGTGCCTACTTGTTTATAATTTAGTATTTCAGTATTTTTGGTCATGGTGTTATTGGTTTTTATTTGGCTAATATTGATAATATTGTCATGTTTTTAACTATTATTTGCAAATAAATCAGTTCAACCGCGTGTAATTTCCCTATATAATATTCCGCGAATTATTTAAGTTAAGGGTAACAATGAAAAACATCGAAATAGATGAAGAGCTTTATCAATATATTGCCACCAATACTCAGTTCATCGGTGAAAGTGCTTCTGCCATTTTACGTCGATTACTAAATTTTGGTGGAGAAGCTAAGCTTAGAACCGTTACCGTTAACGAACCTTCAGATCAGGTTGAAGTAATAAATGAAGCTAAACCTGTAGAGCCTGCTTCGAAAATGGTACCTGTTGAGGTTGAAGAGCCAAAAAGTATTGTTGCTAAAGTTAAGCCTGAAAGTAATGAAACTGTCTTTAACTTTATCAATAAAGAAGAGCTGGCAATGCAGCGTGGCGCTGTAGGACGGTTTTTATTGATTCTTGCCGCATTATATCGCGCTCATCCTGAACAGTTTAATGTGGTGACTGAAATCAGTGGTCGTGATCGCTTATATTTTGCTAACAGTGAAAACAAATTAGCAGAAAGTGGCAGTAGTACTAAACCGCGTCAAATACCAGAAAGTCCTTTTTGGGTTATCACTAACTCGAACACTACCCGTAAAAAAATGATGTTAACTAAAGCCTCTATTTCATTAGGTTATAGTGACAGTGATGTTGAAAAAATTAGAGAATTACTTTAGCGTTTAATATTGCAATGTTTTGAGCTAATACCCATTACCAATCAAAGTGCACTCTGAAACCCGTATCTTGAATGGTAATGGCTATAATACTGATAATAATTAGGAAGATGATATGAGTATCCACCCTTTTGCCGGCAAACCTGCCCGTCCCGAAGATAGAATAAATATTGGTCAGTTAGTGAGTGATTACTTCTTACTAACACCTAATGTAGATTTAGCAGCAGAGAAAGTAACGTTTGGTACTTCGGGCCACCGAGGTAGTGCCAGTAAACGTAGTTTCAATGAGCAGCACATTACCGCTATTTGTCAGGCTGTTGCGGAATACCGTCAACAAAACTCTATTAATGGGCCACTTTTTTTAGGTAAAGACACCCACGCGTTATCTGAGCCTGCTTTTGCTAGTGCAATTTCTGTGCTTATTGCTAATGGTGTTACTGTTGTTGTCCAAAATGATAATGGTTTTACGCCTACGCCAGTAATTTCTCGATTAATCATTAGTCATAATAATGTTAATTCTGACAATCTTGCCGATGGTCTTATTATTACCCCTTCGCATAATCCACCTAGTGATGGTGGTATTAAATATAACCCTCCTCATGGCGGCCCAGCAGAAGGCGGCATCACCAAAAAAATTGAACTACGTGCTAATGAAATCATTAGCGCTGGTTTAGCGGATGTTAAGCAACTTGCTTACCAAGACGCTTTGCAATCAGCTTTGCTTACCAAAGAAGACTTTATTAGCCATTACGTTGAGCAGCTTGACCAAGTGATTGATATGCAGGCTATTGCCAAAGCCGGTATTACCATTGGTGTTGATCCTCTTGGTGGCTCAGGTATTGCTTATTGGCCTGTTATTGCTGAAAGATATCAATTGAAAATTAATGTTGTCAATGAAGTTGTTGATGGCAGTTTTGCTTTTATGCCGTTAGATAAAGATGGCAAAATCCGTATGGATTGTTCGTCAAAATATGCCATGGCTGGCTTAATTGCCATGAAAGATGATTTTAATATCAGTGTTGGTAATGATCCCGACTTTGACCGACATGGCATTGTTACGCCAAGTGGCGGTTTGATGAATCCTAATCACTACCTTGCCGTGGCGATTCATTATTTAATGACACATCGTGATTGGTCGAAAAGCTGTAAAATAGGTAAAACTTTAGTATCTAGCTCCCTAATTGACCGAGTTGCTAAAAAATTATCGCGCCCGTTATCAGAAGTACCCGTTGGCTTTAAATGGTTTGTTGATGGTTTAGCTGATGCCAGTTATGCGTTCGGCGGTGAAGAAAGTGCCGGTGCGTCTTTTTTATCTCGTGATGGCAGTACATGGACCACAGATAAAGATGGTTTTATCTTAGCTTTATTGGCCGCTGAGATCTTAGCTGTTACAGGTAAAGACCCTTATCAATATTACCTTGAGCTTGCCCAAGAGTTAGGTAAACCCTGTTATGGTCGAGTTGAAGCCGTCGCTTCTTTTGAACAAAAGCAAGTATTAACCGCCTTATCAAGTGATGATGTTAAAGCTCAAGCACTTGCTGGTGATGCAATTATTCAAGTGCTTTCACATGCACCGGGTAATGACGCGGCAATAGGCGGTATCAAAGTCGTAACCGATAATGGTTGGTTCGCTGCTCGTCCGTCGGGCACTGAAGATATTTATAAAATCTATGCCGAAAGTTTTATCGATGATAATCATCTGCAGGTTATTATTACTGAAGCGCAAGCTATTGTCAGTCATGCATTTAAAGCGGCAGGCCTCTAAGTTACTGCTATTAATGAGTTATTACTAATCCTAGTGATAACTCATACCCTTCTTAAATTCTCCTCGTTGTTTAAACCTAATATTATATCACTCCCACTAACTATGTGATCATTTCTACTTGCTAAAACCACCAACTACTTCGTTATTTATTTAATCATTAACGCAGCATGGATGCAGCTTAATAGACAATGCAGGAGCACATTGGCCTGAACAACTAGTTATAAAAGTAAATGCCTTGTATTTTGCAATTTTATCTACGTATAAAATAGACCACCTAGTTGCTGGAACTGGTATTACTGTAAAGAATATTGCTCACTTTTTATCGGGAGTAGGGCAACTCTTTGTCTTTGAATATTGAATGTCAGTTGACGTAAAGGTAAAGTAAAGTGAGTATTACGACATATTTATTTCTTCCTTAGAGATAGGTATAAATTAGCTATACTAAAAATTATAATTAAAGATAGCTGATCACTTTCGCATTCCGCTGACTTTAACGCACAATACTTTGTGTGTTGCAGTATATAGAAGAGAACATTATGAGCACAAAACTTTATAATGATGGACCAGTAGTGCACCAGCCTACTTTTATCGACGGACACAGTGTCGAGATCCCAGAACTAAGAATTTTACATCAAGATGGCACTACATATCCCGATGCTGATTTACCCGATATAGATCAAGTGCTAGCCACTAAGATATATCAGACGCTTGCTTTTCATCGGGTATTAGATGAACGCATGGTCGCATCACAACGCCAAGGTCGGCTAAGTTTTTATATGACCGCATTAGGCGAAGAAGCTACCAGTGTAGGTGGTGCTGCGGCATTACAACCACAAGATATGATTATGATGCAATACCGTGAACAAGGTGCATTAATGTTTCGTGGTTTTAGTCTTAAAAATTTCATGAATCAATTATTTAGTAATGCTGATGATTTAGGTAAGGGTCGTCAAATGCCCATTCATTACGGCTCTAAAGAATTGAACTGTATGACTGTATCTTCAACACTTGCTACGCAAATCCCTCAAGCAACAGGTTATGCTTACGGGCAAAAATTGCAAGGTCTTGACGCGGTAACCATTTGTTATTTTGGTGAAGGAGCAGCATCAGAAGGTGACTTTCACGCAGGCTTAAATATGGCCGCAGTGCATAAAGCTCCGGTTATATTTTTCTGTCGCAATAATGGTTACGCAATTTCCACACCTTCTGATGAGCAGTTTAAAGGTAACGGCATTGCTTCTCGTGGAGTTGGTTATGGTATTAAAACATTACGTGTAGATGGTAATGATATTCTAGCGGTTATTAAGGCAACACAAATAGCGCGTGCTTATGCATTAAAAGAAGATGCACCTGTGTTAATTGAAGCGATGTCTTATCGTTTAGGCGCTCATTCTACTTCTGATGATCCTTCGGGATATCGTACTCGCGAAGAAGAAGAAAAATGGCAAGCTAACGATCCTATTTTGCGTATGAAAAATTGGATGTTAGCGCAAAATTGGTGGGATGAAGAGCAAGAAAAAGCTTTATTTGAAAAATATCGTGAAGAAGTGTTGGCGGCAGTGAAAGTCTCTGAAAAAATTGGTAAACCACATATCGACACGTTAATTACTGATGTTTATGATGTTCCTTCAATACAATTAGAAGCGCAGTTAGAGCAGGTTAAAGCGCATGTAAATAAATATCCAGAAGCTTATCCATTTACTGCGGGGAAATTTTAGTCATGGCACAAATGAACATGTTACACGCCATCAATAATGCGCTTGATATCGCTATGAGCGAAGATGAAAGTACTTTGTGTTTTGGTGAAGATGTCGGGCATTTTGGTGGCGTTTTTCGCGCAACTTCAGGCCTACAAGAAAAATATGGTAAGGCGCGTTGTTTTAATACGCCTTTAGTTGAGCAAGGCATTATTGGCTTTGCTAATGGCCTTGCTACTCAAGGTTCACGCCCTATTGCTGAAATTCAATTTGCAGATTATATTTTTCCAGCTTTTGATCAAATTGTTAATGAAGCGGCTAAATTTCGTTACCGTAGTGGAAATGAATTTGATGTTGGTAAATTAACCATTCGCTCTCCTTATGGTGGCGGTATTGCCGGCGGTTTATATCATAGTCAATCACCTGAAGCTTATTTTGCTCATACGCCTGGTTTAAAAGTGGTTATTCCTCGCAATCCATATCAGGCAAAAGGTCTATTACTTGCGTCAATTCGTGATGATAACCCAGTAATATTTTTTGAGCCAAAACGTTTGTATCGTGCCTCTATAGGTGAAGTACCTGCAGAAGATTACCAATTACCTATTGGAAAAGCTGAAATAGTGCAAACGGGTAGCGATATAACGTTGCTAGCTTGGGGCGCACAAATGGAGCTTCTTCAAAAGGCTGCCGATTTAGCGGCTAATGATGGTATTTCATGTGAAGTTATCGATTTACGTAGCATATTACCATGTGATATCGAAACTATTGCTAATTCTG
>CAJXYE010000003.1 GCA_913063325.1 uncultured Colwellia sp.
TGATATAAGGTAGCCTGACTATGGCTACTTACAAATTTAATCGGGAGTCACGTTTGTTGACTCCCGGTCATTTTCAAACGGTTTTTTCTAAACCTATTCGTTTTGGCTCTCGCCATTTTACTTTATTAGTAACTCCAAAACCTCATACTCTCGTCTCTGATAAACAGAATTCAGTTGCCAAAAACCGTTTAGGATTAGCTGTAGCTAAAAAACGAGTGAAACTTGCTGTGCAACGTAATCGCATAAAAAGGCAAGTCAGAGAAAGCTTCCGCTTAAATCAAGATAATTTACCCGCTATAGATATAGTTGTTATGGTGAAATCTGGTATTGATCAACTTGATAACAAGACGATAAATCAGGAATTAGAAAAGATATGGCGAAAAATAATTCAGCGCCACAAAAGCTAGTAATAACCGGTATAAAAGGCTATCAACGCTTTATTAGTCCACTACTAGGTTCTAATTGTAGATTTACTCCAACTTGTTCTACTTATGCAACTGAAGCAATAAATCGTTTTGGTGTAATAAAAGGTGGCTGGTTAGCAAGCAAACGAATATTAAGATGTCACCCACTTAACGAGGGTGGTGAAGATCCCGTCCCCCCAATTAAAAAGAAAAATCACCTCAACTCGAATTAATATATTCAATCGGCATTGAAATATGAGTAAATATACTTATATACATCAATAATCTGATAGTTATTGTTAATTCAATATGAATTTTTCATATCAAAAATTAGACTATTACAAACCTGTTCAACGAAAAGTTTGCTATAAAATGCTTTATTAAACCGATATGGGGTTAAATAACCGACCTAGACTAAAAGATAGTAGGTTATTAAGCGTACCTATATTAATATGCCACGCACTTATCAAATTTAAATTATGCTCGGGATAATATTCCCCTGCCAACAAAGAAGAGAAGTAAATTTTATGGAATCCCAACGCAGTCTACTTTTTATTGCGCTTATGGTTGTTACTTACTTACTGTTTAGTCAATGGCAACAGCAAAATGCCGTACTTCCTGAACAAACAAGTATTAGCCAAAAACAGTCAGTTGAAAATGCTAACTCAGACTTCGTGCCTGAATCTTCAGATGCACAAATAAGCTCGGTTAAATCAAATGAGGCTTCTGCCAAGTTAATTACAGTTACCACTGATACATTCATCTTGAAAATTAATAGTCAAGGTGGTGATATTGTTGAAGTTAAATTGCGTAACTACGATACCGAGCAAGGTAATGGTATTCCTTTTACAATTATGCAAAATGGCAATCAAAAATATATTGCCCAAAGTGGTTTAACGGGTGCTAATGGCATTGACCGTATTTACGCTAATTTAGGTAAAGGTCGTCCAATATATACCAGCGCACAAAACAACTATGAATTAACCAATGACAATTTAAGTATTGATTTGGTTTTTAATGATGATAGCGGCATGACGGTGACTAAACGTTTTACCTTTGTTAAAAATAGCTATAGCGTTGATGTTGAATACTTAATAGACAACAATACAGCTAACAGTGTTTCGGTACAAATGTATGGTCAACTTAAGCAATCGACTGTTGTAGCAACAGGTGGTGGTATGTTACCTACCTATCGTGGTGCTGCTTATTCAACATCAGAAGAGCGTTACGAAAAATACGATTTTGACGATATTCAAGAAGCAAAACTAGCTAAAGCGACAGCTGGTGGTTGGGTTGCTATGCTTGAACATTATTTCGTTTCGGCTTGGGTACCAAAAGCTGAAGACACTAATAATATATATACTACATATAAAAACAATGAAGCCTCTATCGGCTTTAAAGCGCCCACAGTTATTATTGATGCTGGTCAGCAAGGTTCTACTTCTGCAATTTTCTATGTTGGTCCAAAAGATCAATACGTACTAGATGAAATATCTGACGGTTTAGGGTTAACCATTGATTACGGTTTCTTATTCATGATCAGTAAACCATTATTTTGGTTACTTTTACAGATTCAATCAATTGTTGCTAACTGGGGGATAGCTATTATTGTTATCACTCTAATTGTTAAAGGTGCTATGTACCCGCTAACTAAAGCACAGTACACCTCAATGGCTAAAATGCGTGACTTAGCACCAAAAATGGCTCAGCTTAAAGAGCGTTTTGGTGATGATAGACAAAAAATGTCACAAGCTACCATGGAAATGTATCGTAAAGAGAAAGTTAACCCTGCAGGCGGTTGTTTACCACTTATTTTACAAATGCCAATTTTCTTAGCACTTTACTGGGTATTTTTAGAAAGTGTTGAATTACGTCATGCACCGTTTGTTTTCTGGATTCAAGATTTGTCAGCAATGGACCCATTCTTCGTATTACCAATACTTATGGGTGCAAGTATGTATGTTATGCAAAAAATGCAGCCTATGACAATACAAGATCCAATGCAGCAAAAGATTATGCAATACATGCCAGTAGTATTCTCTATATTTATGGCTTGGTTCCCGTCTGGCTTAGTACTTTACTGGTTAGTAAGTAACTTAATTTCAATTGCACAAATGAAAGTTATTTTTGCTGGTATAGCCAAACAAAAAGAAGCTAAAGCAGTCTAAAATCTGCAAAGTATAAGTTTAGAGAAACAAAGAAAAGGCGATTACTGATAATACAGTAATCGCCTTTTTAGTTTTATGTCATTAACTTTTAGGCATGAATGCAGCTGATTAGATAATGGCTAAGTGATGATAAATTTGTCCGATTGGTATTAATCTTGAAATAAAGTAAAATACTCCTCATCCACATATCAAATTAATTACCTCGCCATGACATCAATATCTCAAACAACGACAATAGCCGCACAAGCCACAGCACCAGGGCGTGGTGGTGTTGGTATTATTAGGGTATCTGGCCCAGAAGCCAAAAATGTAGCCCAAGTTATTTTAGGCAAACTTCCTGAAGTAAGAAAAGCTGAATATTTACCTTTTTTAGATGGTAGTTCAACTGATAAAGCACAAATATTAGATCAGGGAATCGCAATATATTTCAAAGCACCCCACTCATTTACTGGCGAAGATGTTATTGAGTTTCAAGGTCATGGCGGCCCTGTTATTTTAGATATGCTGCTTAAGGCAATACTTGCCATACCCAAAGTAACTATGGCCAAACCCGGTGAATTTAGTGAACAAGCCTTTTTGAACGACAAACTCGATTTAACCCAAGCAGAAGCTATTGCTGATTTAATTAACTCAAGTTCAGAACAAGCTGCTCGCTCTGCCCTGCACTCTTTACAAGGTGACTTTTCAAAACTAGTCAATGAAATGGTCGAAAGTATTATTCACCTGCGTATGTATGTAGAAGCCGCTATTGATTTTCCAGAAGAAGAAATTGATTTTCTTGCCGATAAAAAAGTAGTGACTGATTTAAAAGCGATAATTAGCCAAGTAGAAGATGTGCGTAAACAAGCTCAGCAAGGCAGTATCATCCGTGAAGGAATGCGTGTTGTCATTGCTGGTCGACCTAATGCGGGTAAATCGAGTTTATTAAACGCCTTAAGCGGCAAAGAAACCGCCATTGTTACCGATATTGCTGGTACCACTCGCGATGTACTCGCCGAGCAAATTCATATAGACGGTATGCCATTACATATAATTGATACCGCAGGATTACGAGACAGTAATGATGTTGTTGAGAAAATAGGTATTGAGCGCGCTTGGCAAGAAATCAATAAAGCGGATCGCGTTTTGTTGATGGTTGATGCCAGTGAAGAGCACAGTATCTTGGAAGATGAGCAAGATATTAAAGATTATTACCCTGAATTTTTTGCCAAACTACCAGAGAACATTGGTCTAACACTTATTAGAAATAAAGCTGATATGAATAATGCAAAAACAGGCTTTACTGAGTTTACCGATACTGATGGCACACAACACGCTATTATTACCCTGTCAGCAAAAACAGGTGATGGTGTTAACAGCCTTAAAGAGCACTTAAAAACTATTATGGGTTACCAAGGTAGTACTGAGGGTGGCTTTATGGCGAGAAGACGTCACCTAGTTGCTCTAGAGAATACCCATCAGCATTTACTTGTCGGTTTAGAGCAACTTGAATCGTATGTTGCTGGAGAGATCTTGGCAGAAGAATTACGTATTTGTCAGCAAGAGTTAGATCAAATAACAGGTGAATTCACCAGTGATGATCTTTTAGGTAAGATCTTTAGTTCATTTTGTATTGGTAAATAACTTAAATAATTCCACTCCTAATAAAAAAGCAGCCTAACTTAATCGCTAGGCTGCTTTTAAACATCTCAAATGATTGTTAGTTCTTTTTATCAACAAGCATTTCATCAAGTGGTCGACAGAATTTTTTGATATCCTTATGAACGAAGCCATTATTAGCTTGACCGTTTTGGGCCTGAATTCGAGCAGCAATCTGAATAGTTTTATTAATATTATCCCTACCAATTAAGTCCGCAATAACAAGCCTCATTTTTTCAGCCTCACCGGACTTAAAAAGAGCTGTGCTGCCTCTTTGGTTAGCTACATAACAATGTGCGACTTCTTTCGCTAACTCTTCCTTAGACTGCTCAGCAATTGATGCAAAGCCAGAAAAAGAGGCTAAAGTGAACATAATAGTAATTAGTTTTTTCATCATAAGATCCTTTTATATATATGATATTTTTATTGGTAGATATTTATTTTAAAGCTTCAACTACTTCTTCAAAGAGTGATGTGCAGCACATTTTTGGCTGTAAGAAGCAATAATAACTAATGTCATAAAGTGTATTTCATAAAATTACTTTTTAAGTAATAGGATGATTATTAGACAGACTAATAAACAATTCAACTAAATGTTTATCAAAACCCCCCTTAAGTAATACAATAAAACCCCAATTATTATCGTTATAAATAACCTAATTTTATTAAAAAGAGACCCTATATGAGCTCAATTCAAATCATTGTTGGTAGTATGCTTGGTGGCACTGAATATGTTGCAGAAGCCTGTGAAGAAACCCTAAATGAGCTTGATCATAATGTTGATATTCACTTAAAACCGGATCTTAGTTGCATCATCAGTAATACTTTCTCAAGTAATAATGAACAAAAAAAGAGCAGTGATTCACAAATAAAACCACTTTGGATCATTTGTACCTCAACACATGGTGCTGGTGACTACCCTGACAACATCAAAGAATTTGTTAGTGATCTAGGTAATTGTGATCAAGATCTATCCACGGTTAGTTTTTTAACCATTGGGATCGGTGATTCTAGCTATGATACTTTTTGCAAAGCAGCTGTAGATTTATCAAAACTATTAAAATCAAAGGGTTGTATAGAAATAGTGCCATTTAAGACCTTTGATATGTCAGAAGATATCGATCCAGAAGATCTTGCTCAGCAGTGGATCCGTACAAATAAAGATCTGCTTTCGATCTAACGTGATCACTTACCCATAAGTTATCAACAGATTACGATCTATTTTATACCCTTTGTGGATAAAACGGTTAATAACCGGTTAATTTTCTATTATTATTCAGTGTATTAAAAAGAAATAAAATCGTCCTGTGTATAACTCGCTGTTTTGATCAAAGGTTATTTGCTGATTGATCAACGTTTGATCACAGTGTTATCATTGCCCTTAGTTATTAATAAATAAAAGAAAAAAGTACTTACCCACAGAAAATAAGGATCTTAATAAGTAATAACTATAAGATCTTTATAAAGATCTCTTTTTATATATTAAGGATCAGCCCCGATCTTTTTTACGAATTTGATCGTATCCCTGAAGAGAAAAAAGCGGTAAAATACGTTCCCTAATTTTGAGTGTTACAAATTTTACAGTGCACTTTAAAATAAAAACGTTAACTAATTTTTAATCAAGCAGGATTGTTATTTTATGTGGTATCAAGAGTCTTATGACGTAATTGTTGTTGGTGGTGGTCATGCGGGAACTGAGGCCTCACTTGCTGCTGCACGTATGGGCTGTAAAACTTTGTTGTTAACTCATAACATTGACACCCTGGGTCAAATGTCTTGTAACCCTGCCATTGGTGGTATCGGCAAAGGACATTTGGTTAAAGAAATTGATGCATTGGGTGGCTTAATGGCAACAGCCATTGATCATAGTGCGATTCAATTTAGAACCTTGAATTCAAGCAAAGGCCCAGCGGTTAGAGCTACTCGAGCTCAAGCGGATCGAATTTTGTATCGAAACTATGTTCGTAATACCTTGGAAAACCAAGATAATTTAACTATTTTTCAGCAACCATGTGATGACTTGATCCTAGAAAACGATCGTGTCGTTGGTGTTTCAACACAAATGGGGCTTAAATTTAAAGGCAAAAGCGTAGTGCTTACTGTGGGGACTTTCCTTTCAGGCTTGATTCACATTGGTCTGAATAATTATCAAGGTGGTCGAGCAGGTGATCCTGCGAGTATGAATCTAGCAGCAAAAATGAAAGATATGCCATTTAGAATGGATCGTTTAAAAACAGGTACTCCACCAAGACTTGATGCAAGATCATTAGATTTTTCTGTTATGGAGGAGCAAGCAGGCGATACACCTAGTCCAGTGTTTTCTTTTATGGGATCACAAGAGGATCATCCGGAACAGCTCTCTTGTTATATCACGCATACTAACGAACAAACCCACCAGATCATTCGTGACGGCTTAGATCGTTCTCCCATGTATACTGGTGTAATTGATGGTGTAGGTCCAAGATACTGCCCATCTATTGAAGATAAAATCACCCGTTTTGCCGATAAAAATTCACATCAAATATTTGTTGAACCTGAGGGGTTAACGACCCATGAAGTATATCCAAATGGTATTTCAACCAGTTTACCTTTTGATGTACAAATGAATTTAGTCCGTTCAATTAAAGGTTTTGAAAACGCTTTTATTACCCGTCCTGGTTATGCCATTGAGTATGATTACTTCGATCCTCGAGATTTAAAACAAAGTTTAGAAAGTAAGTTTATTGAAAACTTATATTTTGCCGGACAAATTAATGGTACTACTGGTTATGAAGAAGCTGGTGCTCAAGGTCTGATAGCAGGTGCTAATGCTGCGAATAGAGTGAAAGAACGTGATGAGTTTATTCTCGGGCGTGATCAAGCTTACATGGGCGTATTAATTGATGATTTAGCTACTTTAGGTACTAAAGAACCTTATCGAATGTTTACTTCTCGCGCTGAATACCGTTTATTGCTTCGTGAAGACAACGCAGATATACGTTTAACAGAAGAAGGTCGTAAAATTGGTTTAGTTGGTGATGCTCGCTGGCAGCGATTTAATGAGAAGATGGAAAACGTTGAACTTGAACGTCAACGTTTACGATCTACTTGGGTACAAAAGGATCATACCAGAATAGATCAAATTAATGCTTTGTTAAAAACGCCAATGAGTAAAGAAGCAAGCTTAGAAGATCTTATTCGTCGTCCAGAAGTAAATTATGTCGATCTAATGAAAATTGAAGGTTTAGGGCCAGCGATAAAAGATAGGCAGGCTTCTGAGCAAATAGAGATTCAAACTAAATATGCAGGTTATATTGATAGACAGCTTGATGAGATAGCAAAGAAAAAGCGAAATGAAGATACTTTGATCCCGAAAGAATTTGATTATCAACAAATATCAGGCCTTTCTAATGAAGTTGTTGCTAAGCTAAAAGATGCTCGTCCAGAAACTATTGGTAAAGCTTCACGAATTTCTGGTATTACTCCAGCGGCAATTTCGTTATTATTAGTCTACTTAAAAAAACACGGTCTTTTACGTAAATTAGCGTAGAAGCAATAGCTAGGGGCGAGCTGTTAATTAACTCACATTTTACGTTAATTAGCAGATCGTCTAAAAATAATGACATTAACACATCAATTATCGACACTGATTAGTAAAACTGATCTTGTCGTATCCCAAGAACAAATAGATTTACTTATTCAATATGTTGAATTACTCAACAAATGGAATAAAGCTTACAACCTGACTTCGGTTCGCGATCCTAGTGAAATGCTAATTAAACATATTATGGACAGTTTAATGGTGGGTGAAGTGCTTATAGGTGAAAACTTTATTGATGTAGGAACAGGTCCTGGTTTACCGGGTATACCATTGGCTATATTATATCCAGAAAGAAATTTTGTCTTATTAGATAGTTTAGGTAAGCGAATCACTTTTCTTAGACAAGTTGTTTTTCAATTAAAACTAACTAATGTCACCCCAGTAAAAGCCAGAGTAGAAGAGTATCAAGGCGAACAGCCTTTTGATGGCGTATTAAGTCGTGCCTTTTCTTCCCTCAATGATATGGTAAGCTGGTGTAAGCACTTAATTACCACAGAGCAAGGACGATTCTTTGCACTGAAAGGACAATATCCTCAGGATGAGATCTCACAATTACCTGAAAATATTACTTTAGTAGATAGTCATAAAATTATCGTGCCTGACTTAGTTGGTGAACGTCATGTGATAGTACTGAAGAAGTTGCACTAGAAATAAAAACAAATAGAGGCGCTTGTGGGAAAAATAATAGCAATTGCAAACCAAAAAGGTGGTGTGGGTAAAACTACAACCGCGGTTAATTTGGCTGCCTCGTTGGCGGCAACAAAACGCAAAGTTTTATTGATCGATTTAGATCCTCAAGGCAATGCCACCATGGCTAGTGGCGTTGATAAATATAATGTTCATGCAACTTGTTATGAATTATTAGTTGAAGAACAAAGTGTTGAAGAAGTAGTCATTAAAGAAACGTCAGGGCTTTATCACCTAATTTCTGCTAATGCTGATGTTACGGCAGCAGAAATCAAATTAATGGAAGTATATGCCCGAGAACAGCGCTTAAAAACAGCGTTAGCGCAGGTAAAAGATTTTTATGACTTTATCATTATAGATTGTCCACCTTCATTGAATATGCTTACCGTTAACGCTATGACGGCAGCTGATTCAGTTCTCGTGCCAATGCAATGTGAATACTATGCATTAGAAGGCTTAACGGCACTAATGGATACTATTACTAAGTTAACTTCTGTTGTGAATGATAAATTACATATTGAAGGCATATTGCGTACTATGTATGATCCTCGTAATCGCTTAGCTAATGATGTATCTGAGCAATTAAAACGACATTTTGGCGATAAAGTTTATCGCAGTGTGATCCCTCGAAATGTTCGTTTAGCTGAAGCGCCAAGTTTTGGTACGCCAGCGATGTATTACGATAAATCTTCAACGGGTGCTAAAGCTTATTTAGCCCTTGCCGGTGAAGTATTACGTAAAAATGATTCATCGAAAAAATCCCCGCAAGCTAAGACTAGTGAAGTCAGCTAGCGCAAAGGAAAATTATGAGTACAGCAAAACGTAAAGGCGCTAGTCGCTTAGGTCGCGGTCTTGATGCTTTATTAGCACCAGCGATGCCAGCAGTAGAAAACCAAACAAATACTTCTAATGAAAACAATAGCGTAACAGCGACAGACAATGAATTACTTAAACTGCCTATTGCAAATTTAACACCGGGTAAATATCAACCACGTCGAGAAATGTCTGATGCAGGTCTTGAAGAGCTGTCATTGTCTATTCAATCACAAGGCATTATTCAGCCTATTGTGGTTCGTTTCGTTGCTGGTGATCAATATGAAATCATTGCCGGTGAACGTCGATGGCGTGCGGCCAAATTAGCACAACTTGATGTAGTACCTTGTTTAGTTAAAAATGTTCCTGATGAATCAGCGGTCGCTATTGCGCTTATTGAGAATATCCAGCGTGAAGACCTTAATGCGATGGAAGAAGCTATAGCATTAGAGCGTTTATTAACTGAGTTTGATTTAACCCACCAAGAAGTTGCTATAGCTGTTGGTAAGTCACGTACTACGGTTAGTAATTTGTTACGTTTAAATAACCTAAACGAAGAAGTAAAAACCTTGTTAGAAAATGGTGATATAGAAATGGGCCATGCCCGTGCTTTATTAGCATTAGAAGGTGATGTGCAAACGTCAGCAGCACAAACGGTAGCCACTAAAGAATTAACAGTAAGAGATACTGAAGCGTTAATTAAAAAGATTCACAATCCTGTTGCTGAAAAAGAGAAAGTTGAAAAAGCTATTGAGACAATTGAATTAGAGCAAGGCTTAGCGGATAAAATTGGTGCTAAAGTGGCTATAAGCCACAATAAAAAAGGCAAAGGTAAGCTTGTTATTTCTTATGAAAATTTAGCAAAACTTGAAGAAATATTAAGTAAAATTAACTAATAATTCCAGTTTATATTACTTTATTAGAAACCAGCTTAACGCTGGTTTTTTTGTTTAAAAAATGTAAGAAACTCATAATATTATTCATCATTTTTGACTTAACTTGATATAGTTATTTTATATATACCCAAGCAACTTGAAGATGCTCGTTTCAGGATGCCTGCGCTAATCATGTTCAAGACGTCTACTTTTATTAATGGTCATTCCCTTAAACAAAGGAGATAACGAAGTACATGGTTAGCTCAGACATCCCCGCAGGGCTGGTTTTAAAACGATTTATACAGCGTTGTTGATTTCGACAATGGAGCGACCATTCTCTTCAATCAAAGCCTTGCCTAAATACGTTTTTAATTCCAGCTGAATTCGGCATATTCATGTTGCTTGGGTATATTAAGCATTCAAACACTCTTAAAGGATTAACACATGTTGAAGTTGTTTTTATCTGCCCTATTTTCATTATTCCTCATATTACCTAGTTACTCTTGTTTTGCTAATAACGATGCTGCAGAACTTCTTAAAAAAATGGATGAATTATTTCGTTCAAAGAGCTCAGTTTCCACCATGAAAATGCAAATTATCACCCCTAACTGGCAGCGCACATTAGAGATGCAAAGCTGGACGCTTGGTATGGACGATACCTTTATTCGAGTACTTTCACCGCGTAAAGATCGTGGTGTTGCTACCTTAAAAATTGATAAAGAAATGTGGAACTATTTTCCTAAAATTAATAAAGTGATCAAAGTACCACCATCAATGATGATGGGATCTTGGATGGGATCTGATTTTACTAATGATGATTTAGTGCGGGAAGTTTCATTGGTTAAAGAGTATGAAGTCTCAAAACAAACAGAAGGTGAAAACTATCGACTAACCTTAATACCTAAAAAAGATACGGTCACTGTTTGGGGAAAAATTGAGTTTATTGTTAATCAACAAACCTTATTACCTTTAGAGCAAAGTTACTTTAATGAAAAAGGTGAAAAAGTTCGTTCTATGATATTTAGTGATATAAGAGATTTTTCTGGTAAAAAAATGCCGGCAATTATGACCATGATTCCACTTAATAAAACAGGCCATAAAACAGTCATTGAATATGTTGAAGCTGAATTTGATGTTGAACTTGGCGATAATATTTTCACCTTACGTAACTTACAAAAACGATTTTAAATAGATTTCCAAGTAAGTAAGTGCTTATTTAAGTGGGTAATATAATGTTGATAGTAAAACTAGCCTTTCGAAACATATTACGTAATCGCCGTCGATCACTTTTGACATTATTGAGTATGGGCGGAGGTTTTTTTTTACTGTGTCTAACACTGTCCATGTCAGAAGGTAGTTATAGCAATATTATTAATATCTTCACCCAAGATCACACAGGCCACGTGCAAATTCATAAAGATAACTACCTTGAACGCCCTTCTTTATATAAAACGATTAATCATGCAGATGCATTAATTGATGAACTTGAGCAACAAGAAGAGGTAATAGGTGTAGCACCTAGAATTTATGGCCCTTCACTTGCCTATGGAAAAAACAAAACTTTTCCAGCACAAGTTATTGGTATTGACCCACTGCGAGAATCAAGAACTACTCGTTTAGATAATAAAGTACAGCAAGGCAATTACATACCAAATAAGGACAGTGCTGATGGTTATTTTCCTGCCATGATTGGCTATAGCCTAGCTAAAAATTTGCATCTAACCATTGGAGATGAATTGGTATTAATTTCTCAAGGTATTGATGGATCGATTGCTAATGACCTTTTTGAAATTACCGCTATTGTTGGTGATGCTAGTTCTTATGAGCGGATGAATGTTTATATTAGCTTGTCGGCAATGCGAGAGTTTCTGTCTATGCAGGGTGGTGAAAAAAGTCAGGTACATGAATTAGCAATTATTTTGGCAAGTCAAAGCCAGGCGAGAAGCTTTGCGCTGAAAACTCAGCAGCAGCTTGGTGATAGTGACTTATCAGTGCAGCCCTGGCAGGTAGTGGAATCTTCTTTTTATAACAGCATGCAAGCTGATAAAAAGGGCAGTTATGTTTCCATGGGCATTATTATATTTATTGTCTCTATTGGGGTTTTAAATACTATTTTAATGGGCACGTTAGAGCGTACTCGTGAGTTTGGCGTGTTGAAGGCTATTGGAACAAGGCCGCTGGCTGTTTTTAATCTAATTATGCTTGAGTCGTTTGTATTGGCAATGATTAGTTGTGTCATTGGCTTGTTATTAGCTTTACCTGTATGTATTTGGCTGGCAAGTAGTGGGATTCCTATGCCAGAGCCAATAGATATGGGCGGAATTATTTTCGATACTATGCTTGGCGAAGTAAGTTGGTTTGTTGTCTTACTACCCTCTGCAGTTATCATTATTAGCACATTATTGGTTAGTTTTATTCCTGCTATCAGAGCAGCCAAAATATCTCCTTTAAAAGCATTACAGGCGGTTTAATGATGATTCATAAAGCTGAAGTATTGCCAGCAATTTCAAACAAAGTAAATAACACAGATATAGTATCTCGTCTGGCTAAGCGAAGTATTTTTAGAAATACTCGCCGAACCTTATTAACGGTATTACTTATTTCATGTAGTTTAGCGGCAATACTATTCACCGATGCTTTTGTGCGCGGCATGGTAGATACCATGGTTAAAATCAGCACACAAACTTTTTTAGGTGAAGGACAAATCCATCAAAAAGGTTTTAGGGAAGCCAATGATATTGATCTTTATATCAAAGCCCCGACAGAGCTTTATCAGCAACTTGATGAAATAGAAGAAATTCAAGCTTATGCACCGAGAGTTATTGCTGGTGCTATGACCTCCTCTTCTGAAAATGTTGCTTCTGCCATTATCTATGGCGTGGATGCTGTTAAAGAAGCCAAAGTAAGTAAGTTAAAACTTGCCATGACCCAAGGAGAGTATTTATCTGGTGTTAACGGTGAAATAATACTGGGCGAAGAACTTGCTGATTTACTAGAAATTAGTTTAGATGACCGGTTAGTTGTAACTGCCTCAGAAGCGCATGGCGGTGATTTATCTCAAGCGCTGTTTAGAGTATCGGGTTTATTTAGTTTTAATGAAAGAACCATGGACATTGGTATGGCCTTTATTAACTTATCTCAAGGGCAAAAGTTGCTTAATATAACTGGCGTTCATGAAGTGTCGTTACGCCTACAAGATCTTAACCAAGCTGACGATAAAAGCTTAGTTTTTTGGCAAAGTCTTAATACTAAAAGCATTGAAACCTTAAGCTGGCAAGAGTTAGTACCGCAATTGAGTAGTATGTTGGCGATGACTAAATACTCTACGCTGATTGTCTCAATTATCATGTATATATTAGTGTGCTTAGGTTTAATAAATACCATGTTTATGTCTATTTTTGAGCGACAAACTGAATTTGGTATTTTGCTTGCCATAGGCACTCGATCCAAGCAGCTATTTTATCAAATAATGTTAGAAGGCCTTTTTATCGGTTTGCTGAGTGTTGCGGTTGGCTTATTTTTAGCTTTTATCTTGTGTTATTGGGGATCACTTGTTGGCATTGATTATTCAGAATTAGAAATGTCAGGTTTAACCTTAAATGAACCTATTTATTTAGTGTTAGATGCGAGCAGTTTTGCCTTGATGGGGGTTGCTACTTTAATAGTTACTCTAATATCCTGTCTCTACCCTGCACTGCATGCCGCGCGGTTACAGCCATCATCGGCCATGCGAAAAACTCTTTAACCAATAAGTAGATCCTAAAAAATATTACCGAGCCAATAGGAATTGATTGATATGACAATACTAGCTAATACAATTGCAGAAGTGGCAAGCACAAAGAGACCAGATATTAATAAAAACACCGTTATTGAAACAAATCGTTTATGCCGAGAATTTGGTCAAGGTGATACTTTGGTGAAGGCATTAACTGATGCCAATATCACTATTGAACGTGGTGAGTTTACCGCTATTATTGGCCCTTCAGGCTCAGGTAAGTCGACCTTATTGCAATTAATTGGTGGTTTAGATACAGCAAGTTCAGGTGATGTTTTTCTTGATAATAAAAATATTAGTCATATGACCGGCACTGAGTTATCTGACTTTAGACGTGACCATATAGGTTTTATTTTTCAAGCTTATAACTTAATACCTGTGCTGAGTGCACGAGAAAATATTGAATATATTATGTTGCTGCAGGGCATATCAGCAGCAGAGAGAAAAAGTCGGGTAGATAAACTAATGCATGCAGTAGGTCTCGAAGGCCTAGGAGATAGACGTCCTGCGGAACTATCTGGAGGACAACAACAACGTGTTGCCGTTGCTAGGGCTATGGTGTCAAAACCAAGTATTATTTTAGCGGATGAACCGACTGCCAACTTAGACTCTAAAACGGGCGCAGATCTACTTGATATGATGAAAGATCTTAATGAACAGCAGAATATGACCTTTGTTTTTTCAACTCATGACCCAAAGATTATGGAGCGGGCAAGGCGTATTATCCGCTTGGTTGATGGTTGTGTGGTTGATGATGAGCGCAGGGGTTAATGTTTGCCACTAAGGCTTTTTTAGCATTAATACTTTCTTCCGCTCTAGCCTCATCTAGCGTTTGTTATGCAGATGGTATTTCATTTAGTGGTTATGTTAAAAGTTATGCTTTGGCACAAGACAGTATCACTATTGAAAACCGTAATGTTGAATCACTTGATGCTGGCGCTGAAGATCAGTCTATTGCAGGGAATTTTCAATCTCAAAACTCTTTAAGGCTAATGACTTCTTATTTATCAGGCACTACGGGTAATTTTGAAGTGCATTATGAAGTTCAGCCATTATATTTTTCAAACAGTGATATGGCAGCTTATTATACCAACGATAGCTTGGGTGCAATTAATGGCACTATTTCTCCAGCAACAAACCAATATCGATTTAAAGATTTCGATGCAGTGTTAACAGATGTTGGCAATCATGGCGTGGTATTACAAAACCTCGATCGTTTTAATTACCAATACAGTAATCAATACGGTGATTTAACTATTGGGCGACAGGTGCTTTCTTTTGGTTCATCACGTTTTATAAATCCCACTGATATTTTCATCCCCTTTGCTATTCAAACCCTTAACCAAGAGTACCGTGTTGGTATTGATGCTATTCGTTATAAAGCTGATGTAGGTGATTTTGCTGTAATAGATATGGGTTTGGTCATTGGTGAAGATGGAAAAAAGCAAAACAGCGCTGCTTTTTTACGAGGTAAGAACTCAGTAAATGGCAATGATATTGAGGCAATAGCAATTATTCTTGATGATGCTTGGTTACTTGGCGGTGGTATTGAGCGAGCGATAGGTGATTTTGGCTTTTGGTTTGAAATCGCTTACATGGATTGGCAGCAAAGTGCTGTTGATGAAAACCTAGTTATAGAAGAGCTTTCAGCTAATACCCTGCCCTCAACCCTAGTAACCCCCTATACTAATAATTATTGGCGAACTTCTATAGGCTCAGATTATGCGCTTAATGAAGAAGTAATTATTATGATCGAGTATCACTATAATGGTGCTGGTAGTAATAACGTTGACGAGTACACCGAACTTGCCACGCAAGCGCCCTATCAGAAGGCTGGGGTGTATTTATATGGTGAGCACTACATTATTCCCGCTCTGACTTGGTTGGCCTCTCCTTTGGTCTCTCTAAGTGCTAGTGCTTTTTATAATATAGATGATCGTTCAGTGTTTTTAACTATCAATAGTGAAACGAGTTGGAGCGATAATTTATATTCTGATTTTGGTGTGTATATAAGTCATGGTGATACGTTGCAATACCAAGGTAGTACTAGTGAAGCTTCACGGGGAAATTACGTTTTTGGCTCTGAGTTTGGCGCATACCCTCTGAGTCTTTATGCCAGTTTAAGGTATTATTTTTAGTTTTTGATTTGAATAAGTATTTGAAGTAAAGTATGACGAGTTATTATTTTCAAGGATGAAATATGCAAGAACTACCGCCATTAACCCTAGTTAAAACTTGGCTTGAAGTTGTTCAACAACTCGATATTCCTATCACTATTCGCGAAAAACGCAGTCGATTACTTACCTACTACTTTGGCTCTATTGCCCAAGCAGAACGCTATGTAGAAGATAATGATGATTATTCTCAGTTGGTGTCTTAATTATTAAGATGGCCCGACAGGAGTCGAGTTGTGTTCTGTAGCCCTTTATTGTTAGGGTTTTGTTAAGTTTGTTGTGTTCAGTGTTACTGTTAGTGTTACTTACGCTTTGGCTGACTTGATATACTTCTGCGACCTTAACAATATTTAACAGCTAATGATGCGGGCAAAACCGTTAATTATTATAATCAGGCATAAAGTGATCACCAAACATAGATTTCATTTGAGTAATTGCTATAGGTCAACAATAAACTTGTTCATTATTATTAGCCTATGGCCAATCATAGCCTCATAGCTCTTTTCTAAGCTCTCTAATACGGCTCATAAGGCTTATTGTGGTTTACTCTTACTTGATTGTACTTTGTAAATCCCTTGTGATATCTTCCCGAAAAATTTTTAGTCTTTTTATAGGGAAAGACTAATAACACTTAAGAGAATTCGACAATGTTAAAAACTTCACTTCTAATTATCTCAGGGGTACTTTTAGTATCTGGCTGTGTGTCCACGAAAAAGAGTACCCCCTCAACTACAGGTAAAGTTGCGGTTGTTGTTCAAAAAAGTATTACAGATGAAAAAACAGGTGTATTTTCAATAGAAACAAAAAGACTAGAAGAGGTCGCTGCTAGATCTGTTAATGATAAAGGCAGTGAAGCTTTACTAACTCCTCAAAAATACAAATTAATTGGGGATTCATTCTTAGGATCATATTCTATAGGTGCTGATGATGAAATATTAGCTTCTATTTATAATCAAAATGGACGTTCAGGTTCTGATTTATGGATACTAAAAAGTGGTAAAATGAGGTTGACAAAAACTAACTATTTTAACTTGTTTCCTAGTTTCACATCAGATAGCAAAAATGTTTATTATGTTTCTAATAGAGGAAAGAGAGTTACTAGTGCTTACGACCAAAATTCTTATATTTGGCGAATGAAAAGTAACGGACTTGGAGGTGTAACTCGTATCGGTACACCTACATTCGCAATGTATGAACCAAGAGAATCACATGATGGCGAAAATATATTATTCTCTTCTAATGAATACTATGAAAATAGTGCTTTTATATGGGTAATGAATAAAAATGGCACTTTACCTACTCAGTTAACTCAAGGGTTTAATGCTAGCTGGATTAATGATGAAAGTATTGTGTTTTCAACAATAGATGAAAACACTGGTAGGGCAACTATATGGACTACAAACATTGATGGTTCAAATCTCACTCAAATTATTTCAGATGAGTCGATGGATATGATCCAACCTGAGTTTGATCCTACAGGTAAATTTGTTGTATATGTATCACAAACACCTAACAATAATAGTTCAGTTGAAGGTCAAAGTAGGGATATTTATGTTTATAATGTTGATACTGGCTTATCGCAACAAATTACTACTAACATATCTCGAGATGATTTACCTAAATGGTCTAAAGAAGGAGATTATATATATTTTAGATCCTCAAGAGGTCTTTCATGGAATATTTGGAGAGTAAAAACTAACTCGCTTATTGATACTTTAAGTAACTAGGTTTTTTCTTTTGAAGGTTATTTATGTAATTTAATGACTTTATACCTAAAAATAAAAATTATCTTTAAGTTTACAATCCTATTGTAAATAAGGGTGATAATTAGATTAAGATCTTCTTATCATCCTATAAGTTAATATGATTCAAATAGTATTAATTTAAAGAATAAAGTTCTCACCAAAGCTTGTTTTCATTCGGGCTACTGCCATAGGCCAATACTTCTTTTCTAACTCTGTTATCTTATTTCGTTTTTGCTCGAATATTTTCCAGCGCATCCATTTAGGTTTAGACCAGTAATAAATGTTTTCAAACATATTATTTACATCAGGCCAGTCACAACCCCATAACTCTTTTCTAAGTTTTCTTATACGCCTCATAAGCCTATCTTGCGGTCTTTCACTTTGGCTGGCGTAATGTAAACCAATACATTGCCGACAAGCATAGGCGTATTTAATAGCGTAAAGGCTCTGGCGCTGTTTTTGGCAGTATGGGCATGTGATATATAGTTTATTGCTTGCGCTGCTATTATCGAATTTTAAGGCTACTAGGTGCGGCTTAGCGTTGATAGTAAATGTGAGGTAACGGCTACCGTCTGTTTGTTCAGATAATGTAAGGTTTTTATGTTCACTACTAAGATAATCACTATCAAGCATGTAATTACCCAATGAAGCAGTCACTAAGTTTTTAAATATCTTGGCGTATATACGATGATAGCCAGCGGTATAGGCTCTAGTTTTTGTTCTGCCGTGATGATTACCTTTTGGCATTGTGATGTACTCCGAAAATATATCACCATTTTTCTTGTGCGAAAAACAGGGTTAACTTAGGTTAAGCCTTAGATTTTATTCTACTCGTCCCATAGTTCTTAGTTTGATCTGGCTTATAACCTTTACCACGGGCTTTAGCTAAGTAAGATATACGCCATATAGCCGCCATAGCTCTTTAACCTTGTTTGTTATTTCATGAGGGTAATTAACCTTATGACCGTCTACCATTAACGCATAGTGATAGTGTTGATGTTTAGCTTTTTCTAGCTCTCTACACCATATATAGCCTACACGTTTTAAATGGTATTTACGTTTGAGCCATTTATGTAATCTTCGGTTAAAGGCCGTTATAAGCCCGTTATTTTCGGTGTATTCATAAACTCTCAGGTCAAACCGTATTATGTGTATTTTACTGTGGTGGCTTAACATGACATCAACTTGGTTAATCATTACTTTTATAGCGTGTGAAATTAAGCCGCTTCCTTTTGAATTTACTCGCCAAGTTTGACCGTTTACGCTTATTGCTATGTCTTTAGTTATATATGCCATTTGATAGTTTAATAACTAAGATAACGCTAAAGGATATTATTAATTACCTAGTTTAAAGTTAGTTATTACTTACCTGTTGTAATATGGGCTATATAAGGGTTACTCAGGGAATAATATTAATCCAAGGGGTAAGAAACCTGTAAATAGCGGTTAATAACAATCAATGTATATAGGATAGTGCTTAACAGGTTTGTAACTGCTAACTTTTTAAATGCTGTTAACTTGGTTATACTCTAGTTGTTGGCTAGCGGTTTTGCCGTCAAACTTCACCGTCTAGCCAGATTAAATGAATGCCTACTTGGTTAGTCCTGAGTGGGTTTTTTACTTTCTATTCGTTGCTCATATTCTTTATCAGCATCGGCTTTTTCTTGCCTCGCTTGTTCGAGGCGCTTAACAGCGTTTCTAGTACCATAATATGATCGGTCTTTATATTGCTTCCTAGCAATGGTTCTAGCATCTTTATCCAGTTCCCAATCGCATGAAAAGTGCCGCTCATCTAGCCAATAGAATGTTTGCTTTTTACCGTTAAACTCACCTTGTTCTGTATGGATAAGCCAGTGCTGATAATACTCACCTGTTAGCTGCTGTAGGTAAGCACGAAAACCTCCACCAAGTTCATTACACAAATGATCTCTAGCGTGTTTATTGCGGTCGTTTAGAATTGATAAAAATTCATAAGCAGTACTGTTTAACTCGGGTAAAGCGCCATCAGGGGCAGTAAATAATAATTTATCCATGCTGCCTCCTATGCCGCTTTAGTGCGTTGGTTGATTAACTCTGAAACAAGCTGTTTGATTTGTTCGGGGGATTGTTCTTCAATACGGGCTTGAATAACGGCTTCTACTTCATGCTGGATATAAGCAACGGCACGATCACCGATCGAGATAGGTGGACAGAAAAGACCTGCTTTTTCGTCTAGTTGTAATGCTGATTTTGATCTGTCGGTTTGTATTAAAACAGATGGTCTTCGGGTTAATTGTAGTAATGTGTTAATAGTCATATCAGTTCCTTATTGGTTAACTGACCTCCTATTATTCACACAAATTACATAGTGAAAACTGGGGAAGTGAAAAATTTTACTTCCCCTCCCTATCAAATTCTTTAGCTTTTTTAATCCAGTCTAATTTTTGCTGAAAAAACTCACTACTTGAAAAAGGCTTTTTAGGTTCAACACCTGATTTGATTGCTTCAGCTTGTCTTTCTTGAGCTAATCTATTTTTTTCTTCGGCTCGCTTAGCCTCTTCTTTTTGTTCTTTAGGCCTTTTATACCCTATAGTTTTATATAAATAATCATAGTAAGCAGTTAGCGCAAGTAAAAGTAAACCACGAGGTCTGTCTACGAGATTTTCATTTTTTAAATCAGCATGTGGGAAGCTGTTTGATTCCATTATAGTTTTATAATCAATAGAATTGTCAGCTGCTAACTTATGAATGCGATCTCTGATTGTTTTATTTGTAAATTTTGAGTTTCTCGTTTCATCGATTTTATGAGAATTTTTTTGAAACTCTCTACTTGCTTTTGAAACTCCATGAATCCTCGCGTAAGCCCAAATAAATAAATCTAATTCAGTAACATTCTTAAATTGCCCTCGTTTATTTTTAACTATTAAATTACTATAAGGAAATTCGGCTTTAGTTAAGTATTTAATAAGAGCACATGCTGAAAACCGTGCTCCTTCATTTTCGTTGTACTTGTTTTTTTTACACCATTCAATTATTTTTTTAACCTCGTAGGCTTCCCTGTCCTCAATGTATTTCTTGTACGAGTCGTATTTTTTATAATCAATTTCCATGACATACCCTTGTGTAAATCAGACCTATTTGTTTAACCTATGACTTTTAAGCCTTTGTTAGATTTATTTAGCTTTCCAGCTTGAGCTTGCTCAATATGCTCAGACCACCAATACATTAACTTACGTCTGCGTTCTATATATTCAGCACGGTTATAAACTCGCCTCACTTCGTTTTTATCAGCATGTGCTAACGCTGCTTCAATAACATCAGGATCAAAACCTTGTTCATTTAGTGTGGTGCTGGCGAGGGAACGTAAACCATGCCCTACTAACTTGTCTTTATAACCCATGCGCTTAATAGCCATATTCACTGTGCTAGGGTTGATGTGCGTTAGTGGGTCGTTGTATGAGGGAAATATAAAGTCTTTATGGCCACTTAACGGTTTAATGCGCGCTAATATGTCTAATGTTTTATCGGTGAGCGGTATTACATGTTCGCGTTTCATCTTCATTCTGTCGGCAGGAATAACCCATACACTTTCAGTAAAATCTATTTCATCCCATTTAGCGCCAGCGGCCTCACCTGCCCTTGTTATGGTATGTAGCTGCCATTCAATTAATAAAAGTGTGGTGAGCTTAATGTTGGCGTATTTTAAATCCTCCATAAACTTAGGTAGTTCATCTGGCTTTAAGGTCGGCATGTTTCTTACTTTAGGCGCTTCAAAAGCGTGGCTAATACCAGATAAAGGATTGTTATTAATAACACCTGTATTTAACGCAAAGGTCATAATGTTATTAAGTCGCTGACAAATTCTTTTAACAGTTTCTAATTTTCCCTTTTCTGATATTGGCTTAATAATATCAATTACCATAGGAGCGGTTAGCTTTGAAATTGCGACACTACCTAGCTTTGGCATAACGTGTAAATCGAGCATACGTTTAATTTCGTTTGCGGTATTTTCTTTTATTTCGCTTTTTTTTACATTGAACCACGTTAAATATAGAGTTTGTAATGTATTGGTTAAGCGCTCTTTTTCTGCTTGGGCGTGTTGGTCTTTATGATCTTTGGGGTCTATATCATCAGCAAGTAAGGATCTGGCATCGGCTCTTTTATCTCTTGCTTTAGCTAAAGTAACATCAGGATATTGGCCAAAACCTAAATTAGCTCGTTTTTTGGTGAACGGTCGATAATAATTGAATAGCCATATTTTAGAGCCACTGGGCTTTATTCTAAGCATCAAACCATTGCCATCAGCTAAGTTATACTCTTTTTCTTTTGGTTTAGCGTGCTTAACTTCTGTGCTTGTTAGGGGGGATATTATCTTAGCCATAGTAACACCAGTGTTTTAAATATAGGGTTTATATAGGGCTGATTAAGCCAGTGTTACTATGAATGTTACTACAAAGGCTGGTTTTTACAAATCGTTATTAATCGCTAATGATAGCTAAACGTGAGGTTTTGTAAAGTTTTTCGTGGGCTTTAGCGCGTTGATGCTTGTTGTTAACTCTGTAAATGGTCCACCCGACAGGAGTCGAACCTGTGACCTCGCCCTCCGGAGGGGCGCGCTCTATCCAGCTGAGCTACGGGTGGTTTATTGATGCTCCATATAATTAAAAAATAGGCTCAAGAGATGTGCGGCAAATACTATAATTTATCAATATACTTGTCTAGTTAAGTTATCGAAAAAATAAATTTTCATGTCAATTTAATATCATATTTCTAATATTTATGTACTTTAACGGAAAAACTACCTAAAGTTATGAATACTATATTAATTCTTTGGTTATATTCTCAAAATGAAACAACGTCTTTTCGGATTAATTTCACCAAAAATTGAGCAAGCTGTGCTTTCAGTTTTGCTTATCGTTAGCATGTTGTTCGTTATGCCAATTTATGCGCAACAAATTGAAAATAAAACGATTAAACCTGAACCAATGGTTAAGGAAATTAGCCGAACAGGTAAGTTAGACTTTAAGAGAACGTTAAATATGTCTTTTAAAAGTAGTGGCTACCTTGAAAAGCTGAATGTTGATGAAGGTGAACGTTTTGTTAAAGGGCAATTACTAGCTCAACTTGATAACGAAGAGTTAACTGCAGAAAAAAATGCTACGTATGCGCGTTTATTACAAGCGAAACGAGAAGTTAGGCGTATTAAGACCCTGCTGAGCAAAAACTTAAGCTCACAGCAAGCACTTGATGATGCTAGTACCTTGGTTGAAACAACGCGTGCTAGTCATAAAATTGCACAATACAACCTTGTTAAATCACAATTATTTGCCCCTTTTGATGGTGTGATATTAGCGCGTTTTACTGAGTTAGGCGAACTGCAAAGTCCAAACCAAAATGCATTACAATTAGCAGCCACAGATAATAACTTAGTTATTAGGGTTGCATTACCTGCAGCTGAAGTGAAATTATTAAGTTTAGAGCAAGAAATCAAAGTGAATTTAGCGCAGTTTGGCTTAGTTATCGGGACAGTGAGTAAAATTCCCGCGATTGCCGATCAGCAAAGTCATTTGTTTAGTATTGAAATATTATTAGCTGACATAAAAGCGACTCAAGTGGTTGTTGGCCAGCTTGCCCATATATTTACTGAAATAACTTCCGATACGTTTGCCTATCGTTTACCTATTGAGGCGTTAAATAGCGTTGATAGTCAAGGTCGTGCTTTAGTTATGCTACAAGACGATAATAAAAGCGACTCGAATAAATTTAGTCAGCAGGCGTTTGAAATAAAACGATTATCTAATGACTTTATTTATCTCTCGGCCCAATCAAACTCCCTGCCCTTAACGGTAATTACGCGAGGCTGGCAGCAACTAGCGTTAACAAACGCAAAACAAGAAAATTAAGCGAAGTAACGGATAATCGCGTATGAAACTCCCAAAATTAGCTATTGATAATGCCCAATTCACCATAACAATTTTTTTGCTTTTAGTTTTGATTGGTGTGGTCTCTTATCTCAATATGCCCCGCTCTGAAGATCCACAATTTGACCTGCCCGTTACTTTAATTGAAGTGGTTTATCCTGGTGCTTCACCCAGTGATATAGAAACCTTAGTGGTTGATCCGCTTGAGCAAGAAATTGCTGATATCGAAAATATTAAAAAAATTGAAGCAAAAATCCATAATGGCGCTGTAAGAATTACCATAGATTTTCTGTATGGTACGGATGCTGAAGCGGCATTTAATAAAGTTAAGCAAGCCGTTTCAACTGTACGTCCTAGTTTGCCTGAGGGTATTGCAGAGCTATTAGTACTCAAAGCGACGCCGAGTAGTGTGGCTATTATGCAACTGGCTTTATGGTCAGAGCCGACAGATTATAAGGTTATGGAATTACATGCCAAGCTACTTGAGAAGCGCCTAGAAACAATTGCTAGCGTTCGAAAAGCAAGTATTTGGGGCTACCCAAGGCAAATTGTTGCCATCGATATAGACCTAGCATTATTAAAACAATACGGTTTGGCTATTACCGATATTAATCAAGTGCTGCAAGGTCGAGCGCAAAATATCACTCCGGGTTTTGTTGATGCGAGTACGCGACGTTTTAATGTTAAAGGCAGCGGTAATTTCACCCAATTAGTTGATATTGAAAATACCATCATTGGTGGTGTTAATAACTCCAGCACTCATGGCGTATTAAAAGTTAAAGATATTGCTAAGGTGAGCTTTGCTGATGCAGAGCCAAGTTATTTAGCTTATTTTGATGATATACCTGCGATATTCATCACGATAGAACAGCGTGAAAAAACCAATATATTTGTGTTAACTGAGCAAATAAACCAAGAAATAGTGCAATTTCAACAAAGTTTACCTAGTGGTATCAAACTGGCTAAGCTGTTTCAGCAAGCTGATAGTGTCAATGTTCGGGTAAATGGTTTTTTTGATAATTTAACCCAAGGCTTAGTGATTGTTGGCTTGATGGCTTTGTTATTTTTAGGCTTCAGAGAAGCTTTAGTGGTAATTTTTGCCATACCCATCTCATTTTTAATGGCTATTGGTTGGTTAGATTTTAGTGGTTATGGTTTACAGCAAATGTCGATTGTTGGCTTAATTATCGCGCTAGGTTTGCTGGTTGATAACGCTATTGTGGTTACAGAAAGTATTCATCGAGAGAAGAAGCTTGGTATGGATATAAATCAAGCTGCAGCGAGTGGTACCAGTAAAGTTGCTTGGGCTATTGCCAGTGGCACTATTACCACTATGTTAGCTTTTTTACCTATGCTGATGATACAAAGTAATACCGGTGATTTTATTCGTTCTATGCCTGTTACTGTTGTTTTGGTGTTAATGGCGTCGTTATTAGTGGCTTTAACATTAACGCCACTATTAGCCAGTAAATTGCTTGTTGTTATTGAAAAAGATAAAAAGCCCAAAGGCTTTAAAATACCAACCTTACAGCATTATGCGAATCGATTTGCTGAGAAAAGTTATGCTAATGCGCTAGCGATACTTATGCGACACAAAATAGTGGTCATTGTCATTAGTCTAGCTGCATTAGTGGCTATGCTGTCGTTGTTTGGTCAGGTTGGTGTCAGTCTCTTTCCAAAAGCTGAAAAACCTATGCTGTTAGTTAATGTCACCACTCCAGCTAATTCATCATTGGCTTATACCGATAAAGTGCTACAGCAAGTACGTGAACATGTTAAACAATATGATTTGGTTGATAAAGTTGCGCTTAATATTGGTAACTCCAATCCTAGAATTTATTACAATGAAGTGCCAAAGCGCGGCATGATTCGTTATGGCCAAGCGTTACTGGTATTAAAAGCTTACCAAGCAGATGAGGTTACTGCGCTAGTTCAAAATTTACGTGAAGACTTTAACCAATGGCAGCAAGCAGAAATTACCATTAAAGAGTTTACCCAAGGGCCAGTGACCGATCAGGTTATTGCCATTCGTTTATTAAGTGAATCAATCGCTGATTTAGAACTGGTTGCTAATGATTTAGCGGCTAAAATGCGCCAATTAACCGGTATTGTAAACATTGATAACCCCATAGGTATGGCAAATACAGAGTTAGCGCTAACTATTGATTATCAACAGACTGCGTTAAGTGGTATTAGTGTTGATCGGTTAGACAGCACAATTTCAACTATTTTATCTGGCACTAGTGTGGGTAAATTTAATGATGTTAATGGTGAAGATTACCCTATTTTAGTACGCCAAAATCACCCTAACCTTGAAAGTTTATCAGCAATCGAGATCAGTAATAACCAAGGTGTAGCTATTCCGCTTGAGCAGTTGGCGACGCTGGAGCTGAAAAAAGGAGACAGTGACTTTTTCCACTACCAAAAATTACGCATGGCAAAAGTATCTGCCGATGTTGCAACCGGTTATTCTGTCGGAGATCTCACTAAACAATTAGTCGACTACCTTGAGCATTATGATTTACCTACGGGCATGTATTTTACCCTAGGTGGAGAAGAGGAATCGCGACAAAAAACCTTTGCCGGCTTAACACAGGTTATGCTGATTACTGCGATGGGAATTTTTGCTGTATTGGTCTTACAGTTTAAATCGATAATGCAGCCATTGATTATTTTCAGTTCAATCCCGTTTGCCATGGCTGGTTCTATCATTGGCTTATATCTAACGGGGCTTTCATTTTCTATGATGGCTTTTGTCGGTCTGATCAGCTTGTTTGGTATTGTTGTTAACAATGCTATTATTTTGATAGATAGTACTAATACTAACCTGCGCTTAGGCATGGATAAACGTTCGGCAGTTTTAACGGCAAGTGCGGTACGTTTCACTCCTATTTTGTTAACAAGCTTAACTACTATGGGCGGCTTAATTCCATTAACCTTATATGGTGGTAGTTTATGGCAGCCATTAGGTGTGGTGCTTATTTCAGGTTTATGTGTTTCGGCACTTTCCAGCTTTCTTCTAGTACCTATTTTAACTGAAATATTTACTCCAAACAGTCCTAAAAATACCAATTAAATCGCCTGATTACCGTATTACCCGCTAATTAGGCGAAGACAAAATATTGAATTAATATATACCTGTTACCATTCAAGATGCAGGTTTCAGAGAGCTTGAGCAATTTTAATTCCCACTGATATTCTACACTTTGATTGGTTAGGGGTATATAATGCTTTAATTGTTATAAATATGTAACCAAGCTTGGTTTATTGCTTACTCGGCGATAAATGGCACAGCTAATAAACGTAATTATCAGGATTAATATCAATGGAAACAATTGGCACATCGGGTTATTTTTTAGCAGCTTGTGCTTATGCCGTTTTTATTTTATTACTCTTAGCAGCACGTAATAAAACGCTCGCTGGAAGTTTAGTACTGTTAGCTTCATTATTGGTGTTCTCTTCTTCTCTTAGTGCTGCATTACAACCGAAGCAAGGATTTTCATTGCTTATTGTTATGGCAATAGAAACCTTTAAAATAGCTGTTTGGTCGCTACTCATTATTTGTACACAAGCCAATATCACCTCGGTTAAAGGTCTAATTACCCACCCAAAAGTTAAGCAATACCTACAAGTGTGGGGTGGTCTATCAGCTCTTTGTTGGGGGGCTGCGCTATTTATGCCTGATAACGTTAAATTGCTATTTTCATTATTCTTATTGCTTAACTTGTGGTTATTGGTATTACTTGAACAGTTATATCGAAATGCCGATGTTAAAGTGAAATGGGCTATTTGGACACTAATCATAGCCTTGGGTATGATTAGCGTATTTGACTTTGTGCTTTTTGCTCAGGCGGCAATGGTTAACCAATTAGACTTTTCTTACTGGTATGCACGTGGTTTTATTGCCGCGATAGGCATGCCATTAATATTGGTTAGTACTCGCCGTATTAAAGATTGGTCTGTGGACGTTTTTGTTTCCCGTGAAGTCGTTTTTTATAGTTCAATGTTACTTATTTCTGGCTTGTATTTGCTCTTATTGGCGATAGCTGGTTATGTGATTAATTACTTTGGTGGTGCTTGGGGCGATATTATAAGTATCGCGTTTATTATTTTAGGTGGTAGTGTTTTAGCTGCCTTATTAATAACTGAGAGGCTACGTAGAGAGGTTAAGGTCTTTATCACTAAACATTTTTTCGCTAATAAATATGATTACCGAATTGAATGGCTTAAATCCATAGAGCAGTTGGAGATTGGTGAAAGTAATGATTATTACCATACAGCTACTCGTATTATTTGTTCCTCTTTAGACATCAAGCAGGGTGCACTGGTTAAAAAAATTGTAACGGGTAAGTATCAGTGCCTTTACCAAGATAATTATGACCTTACTGAAAGTGACTTAGGTTTATTAGTACCGATTGATAGGTTTTGCCAAAAACATGGTTGGATTATAGATGTCAGAGAATTTGTTTATGTAGAAGATAGTTACCCTGACCTTTTATTTGATGCCGATGCATGTAGGCAAAAACATATAGATATTATTATCCCTATCTTTATGAATAAATCAGTTTATGGTTTTTTCTTATTGGCTATGCCGAAAGAGCAAGAGGTTTTAAACTGGGAAGATAGAGACTTACTTTTTTCTATCTCTAAGCAACTCAGTAATTACTTATCATTGAATGAAGCAAATGAGAGTTTAGCTGAATCTAAGCAGTTTGACGCATTCAACCGTATGTCTGCATTTTTGGTTCATGACCTAAAAAACGTACAAGCACAATTAGCATTAATTAATAGTAATGCTAAACGACATAGAGATAACCCTGAGTTCATTGATGATGTTTTTGAAACGATTGAGTCGGCAACAGGTCGATTAGATAAAGTGTTGACTCAGTTACGTAATAAACAAGTGGCGGAGTCGAGTAAAACCAACACTGATGTGCAAGCGTTAATCATGGGCGTTGTTAAACAGCGCAATGTACAATTGCCGCATGTTAGTACTGAGCTATCACTTGAACGTAATATAGTTATTGATGAAGAGACATTATCTTCAGTGTTAAATCATTTATTACAAAATGCGCAAGAAGCGACAAGTGATAATGGCTGGGTTAAAATAATTGCTAAAATGATTACAGGTAGTCTGCACGTTAAAATAAGTGATAGCGGCTGTGGTATGTCTGCAGAATTCATAGCAAACCGCTTGTTTAAGCCTTTTGATACCACTAAGGGTAATGCTGGTATGGGAATTGGGGTTTATGAAGCTAAACAGTTCATTGAAGGTTTAGATGGGACTATGAAAGTAACTAGCCGCGAAAATGAAGGCAGCCACTTTGAAATAACCTTGCCGTGTAAATACAGCTAAAAATAAAATAAAGGATATAGCATAGCTATGGAAAAATTGCTGATTGTTGATGATGATATTGGTGTACAAAAACAATTAAAATGGAGCTTGGCTGACTACAATGTTGTACTCGCTGATACACGTGAGAGTGCTATTGCTGCCGTGAGACGTTATGAACCTAAAGTAGTTACCTTAGATTTAGGTTTACCGCCTGATACAGCTAATGCCAGCGAAGGTTTAGCTGCTTTAAAACAAATATTAGAGATCGCTCCTCATACTAAAGTTATTGTTATAACCGGTAATGATGACCGAACTAATGCGTTAAAAGCTATTGAAATGGGCGCTTATGACTTTTACCAAAAACCGGTTGATGCCGATGTGATTAATGTCATTGTCTCTCGTGCCTTTAGTCTAGCAACGATAGAAACAGATAACCGTAGTATGAAGTCTATTGTAGACTGTGATACGGGTATTATTGGTAGCAGTGAAAGCATTGATAGACTACGGGTAATGGTACAGCGTATTGCACCAACAGAAATAACCGCGTTATTACTGGGTGAAAGTGGTACAGGTAAAGAAGTCACAGCGAAAGCCATTCATAAAGTGAGTGACCGTAGTGATAAGCCTTTTGTCGCCATTAATTGTGCATCTATTCCTGAAAACTTATTAGAGAGTGAGTTATTTGGCTTTGAAAAGGGCGCTTTTACCGGAGCGCATAAAACAACGTTAGGAAAAATAGAATGTGCCCAAGGCGGGACACTATTTCTAGATGAAATAGGTGATATGCCTTATCATTTACAAGCAAAGTTATTGCGTTTTTTGCAAGAAAAAATCATAGAGCGCTTAGGTGGGCGAAAAGAGATCCCTGTTGATGTTCGTGTCATATGCGCAACCAACCAAAACCTTGAAGTTATGGTTGCGGAAAAGTCTTTTAGAGAAGATCTTTTTTATCGTATTACTGAGATTACTTTAAATATACCCCCATTACGTGACCGTGATGAAGATGTACTTATTTTAGCTAATTTCTTTTTACAGCAATACAGCGTTGAATATAAACGTAATGCTAAGTCATTTGCCGATGATGCTTTATATGGTCTAAGGCATCATAAGTGGCCTGGAAATATTCGAGAGCTACAGAATAAAGTTAAATCATCGGTTATTATGAGTACCAGTACTCAAGTGACAGCTTTTGATTTAGGCTTTTTTGACAAAGTCGATAGCGAGTATGAATTGTCACTCAATTTACGTACCGTGCGTGAGCAAGCCGAAACTATTGCCATTCAAAAAGCTTATGCATTGACGGAAGGTAATATGTCGAAAACTTCGGAATTATTGGGCATTACCAGACCAACGCTTTACTCTTTGATTGAAAAATATAAGATTGCCATTAACGATTAGTCGTATATACCCACCTTCAAGTCGGATGGGTATAAATAAAACAACCGATACATATTAAGTATCGGTTGTTTTACTTTGTAACTCAGCAAATTCACGGCTTTTTTGTTTTAAAAGTTTATCTATATAGCGGGTCATCTTTACTTTTTGCTGTATTGAGCCTTCCAATATCTCTTCTACTTCACGTAAAACATTCTTTATATTCTCAACATTTTCAGTCGAATTAACTACAGAAGCTTTAATCGGCTTGTCGTTATCAATAGATTGTCCACTCAATGACCCTGTGAGTTCAACAGACATCTCCTTGGCGACTTCTTTGATGGCTTTACAATCAATGGTGTTTAACTCCTCTAAAAAGCCAAACAAGAGCAAACGATCGACAAAAATATTTATTTTTCTCGGTACGCCGAATGTCGTTTCAAAAATAAGCTGAAATGCTTCATCTGAAAATAAGGTATCTTTATTGCAATTAGCTTGTGCCAATCTATGGTTGATGTAGTTTTTTACTTCTTCGGCATTAAGTGGCTTTAGGTGGGCAGAGGCTATAATACGTTGTCTAAATTGCTCCATATCGGGTGCAGATATGATAGCTTTTAATTCTTCTTGGCCTAATAAGAAGCTTTGAATAAGAGGTTTGTTATCTAACTGAAAGTTAGAGAGCATGCGTAACTCCTCTACCGTTTCAGCGGGTAGATTTTGAGCTTCATCTACAAGTAGTAGTGCGCGCTTACCTTGTTTATGTAAATTAATCAAAAAGAGCTCAATACTCTTTAATATATCAGCTTTACTGTTTCCTGTTACTTTGATCTTAAACTCAGAAGCAACTAACTCAAGTAACTCGTCAGGGGTTAGTTTGGTGGTAACAAGCTGTGCAGCAACAATGTTTTCATCAGCAATGTTGGCTAATAAATTACGAGCAATGGTTGTTTTACCTGTACCAATAGGACCGGTAATTACGATGAAACCTTCACCTTGATCTAATCCATACTGTAAGTAAGATAAAGCACGTTGATGATGGTTGGTTGCAAAGAAAAATCGAGGATCTGGGCTTAACTGAAAAGGTCGTTCACTAAAACCATAGTAACTTTCATACATGTTAAAAATCTTTCGTTAAATTAAGTGAAGCACGGGCTTCGTTATATGTGTAGCGCTCAAAGTTTGATTGTCTATCAAGGTATTGAAGCGTTAAAAAGGCATTGAGGGATGATGCTAGGCTTTTGTTATAAGTTGCTGATAATTTTTTGTAAACATCCTTTTGCCTAGGCCCATCAGGTTGGTCTTTATCAAAAATATTTTTATTGTAACTAATATATACAGTAACATCACTTCGACTACTTATACGGCGGGTAATACTAAAACGAGCATCAAGGTAATCGTCGATAATGCCAGTACTTAAGCTTTCTCGTTCCCGGTTAGATAGGTCCAAAGTGAAAGTGGTACGCGCAAGAGCTAATTGAGATTGCCATGATAAGCGTTTATTTAATGAAAACTCATTATCCTCAACCAATTCAAGTGAGCTGACAGGTACATTAGTATAATCAGTAGTATCGCTGGGTGTTTCCCCTAAAGGTAAACAATCATTCACATCGGTAGTATCATTAGGACACCAAACTTCGCTATCTATTTGCTGATAATTATTACGATCAAATACCTCAATATTTTCATGGTATGAAAGTGTGTTAGTAAGGCGTCTGCTTTTGTGGGTAAAATCTACATTATACGAGTCACCAAAAAAACGTTTTGAATAGCCAGCTTTTAGTGATGTTCGTGCTGACAGTTGCCAGTCAATATCCGCAGCGACATAGTCATCACTCGCTTCTGTATTATCACGGACATAGTTATACGATAAATCGACAATAAAATGTTTTGCTGCTTGGTAGCGTAAACCGGGTCCCCATGAAGGAATAGCATCAGGGTTGCTTCCTGCGGCAGTACCTGTAACTCTTTCATTATATAAACGTACAAAAGGGTTGAGTTTGTATGAAGTAATAACACCTAATTTTGTTTCTAATCGGTAATTTTCGCTGGTTAAGCTCTCGGTGGTATTGTTAACGCCGCCATTTTCTCTATTAGAAAAAGAGCCATCAAGATCCCAAAAAACATAACGAGCAGCATTACCATTTTTACTATTAATTACGGCTGTGTAGCCATGACTCTCACCAATATCATCTTCAGTATTAGTTAGACTACCAATGAGCGATGAATAGAGTGAGTAATCACTATTTGCAGTGTTGTATTGCAGACCTGCAGAATGATTTTGTTGTTGAACTGTATCAGCAGTGATTAAGTCAGCTAAACTATTGCCGCTATCATTTTTACTGACGTTAGTTATGGAAGAGTTTGTGACGAATTGAAGCTTATCTTGCCAAAGTGAGTAGGACAAATTACCGAACCAGGTTTGATAGTCATCATTAAGCTCACTGTCATGGCTGTAGGTAGCTAAAGTCTCTGTTGCTGCAAATGTAAAATTTAACTTTCTTGAGCTGAAGTTAGCATCGGCACCGATAATTAACTGGTTAACTAAACTTGACTGTTTATCAAGTTGAGTTAGCTCAATATTATTGGTGTAAGTTTCAGTAAGCCCTAAACTAGGTTCAAAGCGCCACTCTCCAGCTAAAGCGCTAGCAGATAAAAATAAGCTAGCGACCGTCAAAAAGAGAGACTTAAGTTGATATTTACTGGTTTTTTCTACCATAGCCATACCCATAATAACCATAGACATCTTTTTTAGATCTAATGGTTTTATTCATCACTAAGCCTAATGCAATATCACTATTTAATTGGCTCACTGCAGTTTTTACATCATCTGTTTTTGTTTTTGACTCTTCAACAACAATAAGTGCTTGACCAACAATATCAGACAATAGCGGGGTTTCAGTCACACCAATAATGGGTGGGCAATCAAAAATAACTATTCGATCTGGGTAGCGTTCAGCTAGTTCTTTAGCTAATTTCCCCATACGTTCACTGGCCAATAGTTCATTGGTCAAATAGTGTGGTTTGCCCGCTGGGATGAGTTTTAAGTTATCAATACTTGTGCTGTAAATTATATCGGAAAGGGATGATACTTCAGCAAGTAGATATTCCAACAGACCTTTTTTACTCTCAAATTCAAATTCTCTATGTAAACTTGGTCTTAATACATCAGCATCAATTAACAGTACTGTTTTATCCTGCTCAAGGGCGATACTTAATGCTAAATTAATCGCCACATAAGTTTTACCTTCATTAGGGTGAGAGCTGGTCACCATAATCAAGTTACTGTTATGTAATGTTTTTGATGCTAAGCCAAAAGCATTATTTAGTAATTTTCGCTTTATATGACGGAATTCTTCTTGAATATGATGAGTACTATCAGGACTGTAAATAAAACCCCGTTCAGTTAACCTGTCACCATTTAATATTATCTTGTCTTTGTTGTTACTGATTTCTGGAGTGACTTGTATAGGCGTAGAAGCGTTTACTGTCTCATGAACGTTATTAACTACTGTGACTTCAGCTTTAGTAGTACTAGCTGATTTCTCTTGTTGAGCTAATTTTTGTTTAGCCAAGGCTTTCTCAATGGTACTCATGGCTAAAATATCCTTTTTAATGGTGCTTGAATAAGGTCAGGAAATAAAAAATAACTAATAAATAACACTAATAGGCCAAGTAATATCGCGTTAGAGCCTATAAAGATAAAAGTCTTCTTTTGCTGCCACTTATGTAGACCTAAGTTTTCATTGGCTGATATAACACCAAAAATAGGTACGCCTGTTATTTTAGATAGCTGAGCTGTAGATATTGCTACAGGGTTCAATTGACTCATTAATAATGATAAACCAATACCGACACCAAAGCCTAAAATAGTGACTACGCCAAATAAAATGAAACGTTTTGGCCCTGAAGGTTTAGTTGCTTTACGCGGCGGATCAATCACGCGAAATTGAATTTTATCAGTGGTTTCATCAGCCTGTTGAGCTAGTTGGGCTGTTTCTTTACGAGATAATAACTCTTCATATTTCTTTTTAGTTATTTCATAACCACGATTGAGTGCCACTAGTTCAGCTTCAATTTCGGGTAAAGTATGCACTCTATTTTCAAGCTCAATAATACGCTGGCGGTAGTCATCAGCTCTGACATTAAGTGAGGCAATTAAGTTTTCCAGCTGGTTAACTTGAATTTGTACACCTTGAATGACAGGATTAGCGCTTAAATGTTGCAAGCTGCCTGTATTTTCATTGTTTTGCGCGAGGTATTTTTCTATTTCCTCGCTCCGTAATTTATTTAAATGCGTTAGGTTTCGGGTCACTTCAACAACATCAGGGTGCTTGTTGGTATAACGAAGATTTAAGGTATCGAGCTGAACTTCTAGCTCTGTAATCCTGTCATCGTAAGTGGTTTGAATAGAGCTAGCACTTTTTATTTTATTATTACCCTTGTCGTCGGCAGCTATCGATTGAGACAGCTGTTTTTTAGCAGAGTCTAGGCGAGTTTTATTCTCTAAAATATCTAACTCAGTTGCTTTTAGTAACTCTTTATTGGTATTGAGTTTATTATAATAACCACCGTATTCATTGAGTAAGATCCCGCTGTATTTCTGTTTAAAGCTTGTTAATCTAGCCTCTGAAGCACTTAATCTATTTTCATACTCTTTAATTTGAGTATTTAGAAATTTTTGTGCACTGTCTGAATCACTTCGAGTTTCCCCTAAGGTATTTTCAATGAAAACAGTGAGTGCAGAGCGAACAATATTCTTGGCCATCTCAGGATCTCTATCTTCTATACTTAAGGTATAAATGTTCTCTCGACCCATGCCGGATATTTTGATGTTATCTTTTAATCTTTTAATTATAGCTTCATATTCTTCACTATTACTGGCTTGTACATCTAAATCAGTCATACGCGATATGCGCTCTAAATTTGGACGACTTAATAGTGTCTTTACCATTAGGCGAATTTGCGTATCAGGATTCGTTTCTACAGTTAAACCTTTTAATAAAGGGCGTAATAAAGATTGAGTATCAACATAAACTCTTGCTTCTGACTCATAAACATTGGGCATAGAGGCGACGAAATACCAGCCGATAGGGCAAATAATCCAAGTAGCTATGATAATATATCGACGTTTTAACCAAATCCCTTTTAGATAATCAATTATCTCTTCAAAAATCTCTTGCATTACTACCCTTTAACTACCTTTAAAATTGTGTGCTAAATTTATATGCCATTGTGTGATGATGAACTTTAAAACCATGCCTCTGGAATAATGATTATATCGCCGGGTAACATATCAACATTAGCACTGATTTCCCCTTCTTTAAGTAGCTGATCTATCTTTACTTGATATTGTTTCTGTTGACCGTCTTCAATACGTATTAATACAGCATCATTGCCATCAGCAAATTCAGTTAAACCACCTACTTGAATCATAACATCGAGCAAGGTCATGTGCTGAGTATAGTTAATCGCTCGGGGTTGTGCTGCTTCACCAATAACACGAACTTGTTCACTAAAAGGACCGACAAAGTTTTCTACAGTGACAGTAACAATAGGATCTCGTAAATAGGTTGCTAAAATCCCTTCAATTGAACGGGCTAATTCGGTTGGTGTTTTACCTGTGACCTTGATATCTTCTACTAAAGATGTGGTGATCATGCCATCTGGACGTACTACAAATGAACCGGAAACTTCAGGGTTTCGCCAAACAAAAATATTTAATACATCACCTGAACCAATCAAATATTTATAAGAATTTATATTGGCCGTATTAGAAGGGTGCAATGTTGCGCTAGGCAATGTGTTGTTTGAATTACAAGCTGAAAGAAGAATTGCTAACAATAGCAGTCCAACTTTGAAAGTGTTGCTAAAGAGATTATCCATAATTTACACCTTTTAAATATAACCGCCTTTTCTCAAAACATATACATTAATATACGTGTTGAAGGGGAGCGAATATCATAAATTTAATTAGAAATATAATGATTAAGTGTATGATATTTTGTCTTCGTTTAACAATGTAAATTAACAATTTGTAAATTAAACGTTAACTTAAGTGTGTTTTTTGTTAGAATCAGTACTGCTTTATCAAAGGATAGCAGCTATTAATAACTATCAATTAAAGGGAATCTAGTCAGTTATGTCTAGCTCAAAATTTCGTGATTTATCAGCAGGTACTAAATCTCTTATCATTATAGAGCAATTATTATTTGCAGGAGCATTATTGCTCGCTGTTTATTTGAACGAAATATACAAAATTGTTGACTTTCATATTGTCGATGATGGGTTTTTCTTACTTTACGCCGTTATTTTTGCACTACTGAATCAACTAAGTGCTTTAGCCTTAGGATTATATAACTCAAAATTGAGAGAAAGTTTTAGAGGTATATTTCGCCGCATGTTGATGTGTGTCTCTGTTGCTTTTTGTGCTGCCACACTTATCAACCCTTTATATGGTCCTTACTCTTTACCGATAGAGTTAGTGGCTATAGCATCATCTTTTAGTGTGTTTCTTATCAGCTCTTTTCGATATTTCACCTTTAAAATTGATTTTTTTGGCTTTGGTAAACGTAATATATTGGTATTAGGCTCAGGTCAACGGGCCGCAATTATTGAAAAGCGTATGCGACGAGATGTCGATAGGCAAGACTTTACTGTGCATGGTTTTATTGTTATGGAAGGTGATGCACCTGATGGCATTGAACGAGAAACACGCATCAACCTAGATGAGTCAATAGTTGAGTATTCATTAACCCATGATATTGATGAGATAGTTGTCGCTAATGATGAACGTCGCAATAACTTACCCGTAGATGAACTGTTTGCTTGTAAAATCCGAGGTATAGAAATTACCGATATATTGGACTTTATTGAGCGTGAAACCGGACAAATTGCAGTTAACCTTATTTACCCAAGTTGGGTGATTTATTCCAACGGCTTTGCTTCTAATAATCATTTACGTAATACCTTGGACTGGTTTTTTAATGCGGTAATGGCATTGTTTTTGTTATTACTTACTTGGCCGGTAATGCTTATCGCTATCTTGTGTATGAAAATATCTGAAGGTTTCAATGCGCCAGTTTTTTATAAACAAGAACGCGTTGGTTTAGATGGCGAACCATTTAATATGATTAAGTTTCGTAGTATGCGTTTAGATGCAGAAAAACACGGGGCTCAAATGGCGAGTGAAAATGACAGCCGTATTACAAAAGTTGGTCAGTATTTACGTAAATATCGTATTGACGAACTGCCTCAAATTTGGAATGTATTACATGGCGATATGGGCTTTGTTGGTCCAAGGCCTGAACGCCCTCAGTTTGTTCAAAGCCTTATTAAAAATCTCCCTTATTATAATGAACGTCATAATGTTAAGCCGGGTTTAACGGGGTGGGCACAATTAAAATACCCTTACGGTGCTTCAGAAGCAGATTCTTTAGAAAAGCTGAAATATGATTTGTATTATATTAAGCACCGTAGTTTTCTCTTGGATTTATTAATCTTAGTTCGAACAGTTGAAATCGTGTTATTTGGTAAAGGGCGCTAATTGTAATGCAAGTAGTAGATAAAGTGACCCCTTTACCTGATAAACAGGCGTTAACTGTAGATGTTGAAGATTACTTTCATGTGTCAGCTTTTGAGAAGGCAATTGATAAAGATAATTGGCAGAACCTTGAACAGAGAGTTGAGCATAATACTTATCGCTTATTGGAATTGTTTGAACAAAAACAGGCCAAGTGCACGTTTTTCACCTTAGGCTGGGTGGCAGAACGATGCCCTAACTTGATTAAAGCTATTGTTGAGCAAGGACATGAATTAGCAAGTCATGGTTTTTCACATCAACGTGCGACGATAATGACACCGGAACAATTTCGTGATGATGTAAGTAAAAGCAAGCAGGTATTAGAAGATGCTGCAGGTCAAGCCATCATTGGTTATAGAGCACCGAGCTTTTCTGTTAATGACAGTAATACTTGGGTTTATGAAGTGTTGACTGAGTTAGGTTTTGAATATAGCTCAAGTACTTATCCGATTGAACATGATTTATATGGTGTACCAAATTGGCCACGCTTTAAATACCAAAGACCTGAAGGTATTATTGAAATCCCAGTACCAACGGTGAGAAAAAATGAAAAAAATATCGGCATAGGTGGTGGCGGCTATTTCCGTCTATATCCATACTGGTTATCTAAAAGACGTATTGATAATTATTTAATTACCGAAAAACAACCTTACAGCTTTTATTTCCACCCTTGGGAAATCGATCCAGAACAACCTCGTGTGGCTGGAGCATCTGTTAAATCGAAGTTACGACATTACTTAAACCTATCCCGTATGGAAGGTAAGGTTGCTCGACTGTTAGAAGATTATCAGTGGGACACGATGAAAAGCGTGTATTTAGATGGAGATGTTAAATAAGCATGGTTAAACTAATCGTTAAAGCTGGGCCTATTGCCGCCATTTTTATAGCGTGGCTTTATACTTATTACCAAGGACTGGCTACAGCGGTAAATATTTGGACTATCTCCGAAATATTCAACCACTGCTTTCTTGTTATACCTATTTCTTTTTTCCTTATTTATCAAAAACGAACTCAACTTTCTCAACAATCTTTTGCTGTTAATTATTGGTTACTACTGCCTTTAGTTGCAACCCTGGTCTTATATACTTTTGGCTCTGTGGGTGACATTCGTTTATTTATGCATGTAGCCACCTTTGTTTCATTACCATTACTTATCTGGTTTGTTATTGGTAATAAAGCAGCCAAAATCATCGCATTTCCTTTATATTTCATGTTGTTTTCTATCCCTTTTGGCGAGCAGTTAATACCTTATTTACAAGAGATCACTACTGATTTAGCCGTGCCTTTATTAGAGCTTACAGGTATACCTGTTTATAGAAATGGCCTTTATTTGGATATACCAGAAGGGCGGTTTTTAGTTGCAGAAGCTTGTTCTGGCATTAGTTTTTTAATCACCTCAGTAGTTTTTGGTCATTTATACGCATATATATCATTTAGCTCGTTATCTAAAAGGCTATTATTTATTGGTATCTCTTTAATAGTCCCAATTATTGCTAATGCTCTAAGAGTGTACGGAATAGTCTTAATTGCGCACTTAACAGATATGGAATATGCCGCAGGCGCAGATCATCTTATATATGGGGGTGTTTTTTTCGCGATAGTCTTGTTCTTATTGATAATGATTGGTGAAATATTTAGAGATAAAACCGGAATCACTGAGTCTCAACAACCTATGGGTAAAGAAAGTGTTGGCGAAAAAAGTGTCAATATAAATAACACACCAGTGATGACAACTGTTGTTATTATTCTATTATTTACGAGCCAAAGTTTTTGGTGGTCTACTATAATCAACAATCAAGCGATCTTAACGGGTGATGCACTAACCGTGGATTTTAAGGTATTACCTTTTGAAGTTAAAGAAGAAAGGCTGATAAGTTGGAGGCCTGATTTCTCCAAGGCATCTAATATTCAACAAGGCGTCATTAAAGGCTCTAAACCAAAAGAGAATATAGATGTTTTTATCGCCACTTACTTCGGTGGAGAGGGTGAGCTTATTTCTTCCGGTAATAGATTGTATAGCGCCGACCGTTGGACATTAATTAAAGATATAAAAATCAGTATTGATGAAGATAAAGAGGTGCAGCTTATTAAAATAGTATCGCCATCAGGGCAGTATAGATATATTTTATATTGGTATCAGTTTTCAAATGAAGTCTTCACAAACAAAATAAAGTTAAAGTTATATCAAACTTGGATGGCAATGTTAGGCCAAACACCAAAGTCAGCTATCATCGCCTTATCTGTTGAAAGTGGGCAAAAGATGGCAGATATAATTGCTATGCTAAAAGGCAACGTTATTATTCTACAAGATAGCATTAAGGATTAATCACAGTGGTATCTGTTCCATTTTCACTTGTAGAGAGTCATAGTATTTCTCGCTCCTCTCAACCTATAAATATAGGGTTTCCATTTGCGGTAGGTACTTTATTATCAGACACTAAGCTAGCTGTTCTCTATAAATATGGCCAGCTTATTTCATGCCAAATATCTCCTTTAACCTTTTGGCATGACGGTAGTGTTAAATGGGCAATGATTGACTTTATCGTTGATATTACAAGTAATGAAACATTACTGCTTACTTTAACTGACAAGCTTTCTAATGAGGGTCGTTCGTCACAGCAAGGGAAAATTAAATTATTAGAGAATGGTAAGCAGCTTGAAGTTAATACCGGAATAGATACATTCACTATAGGAATATCTCAAGGTGAATTATTATCTATTGTTAGCTTTGAATTGAGCAAGAAACAATGTGATGTTCAACTCACCAATTCAGAAGGTAAAAAATACAAAGCTGTTATTGATGATGTTTGTATTGATCTTTCTGAAGAGGCTACTCATCGAAAAAATGTAACCATTAATGGTAGTTTTATCGATGAAAACGAAAAGAAGAGCGGGCTTAAATTTGAATCAACACTTACCTTTTTTACTAATACAAGTTACATAAAAATAGATCTTACTATACATAACCCAGAAGCAGCAAAACACCCAGGAGGGGTATGGGACTTGGGTGATGAGAGCTCTATTCTTTTTAAATCTCTATCTATAAATATCCCCGTTGAGAGTGACGCTAGTGTTAATATTTACGATCATATTTCGAATGAAAACATAGCGTGTGGCAAAAATACCTTGCTCAAGCAATTTTCTAGTGGCGGAGTGAATTGGAATAGTCCTGTTCATAAAGATACAGCTGGAAATATAGAGTTTGAAAAAAATGGCTTTGTTATTAGCTCTGATAATGATGAGCAGCAAGGCATGCGTATTTCTCCTTCTTTTAGTGTTAAAAATACAGAAAACACAACCAGTGTTTATATAGAAAAATTTTGGCAAAACTTCCCTAAGGCTATATCAAAACAAAATGAATCATTAAATGTTGCACTATTTCCGGAAGGTAACTTTGAATTACAAGGTGGCGAGAAAAAGTCCCATTCAGTATGGCTTGATTTTAAATCAGCAGATCAAAATTTTAATTGGCTTGATAAACCGTTAACTGTAATTATAGAGCCACAATATATTGAACAAACGGGTGCGTTTGATTTCTTCAATTCGTGTGCTAAGCCGGATGAGTTGTCCGTAATTATTGAAAAAGGTATTCATGGTCCCAGCAATTTTTTTGAAAAGCGCGAAGCTGTTGATGAATATGGCTGGCGGAATTTTGGTGACTTATATGCGGATCATGAAACACAAGGTTACGCAGGAGATGACATTTTTGTTTCCCATTACAATAACCAATACGACCCCATTTATGGCTTTGTCTATCAATACTTAGCGAGTGGTAATTCAAGTTATTTAGAATTAGCAAATGATCTTAGCAAACATGTTGCAGATATTGACATTTATCATACGGTTAATGATAAGGATGAGTATAACGGTGGACTTTTTTGGCACACAGATCATTATTTAGACGCTTCAACTTGTACACATCGAACGTTTTCAAAAAATCATCAAGCTGCTTATGAGGATTACAGCCCAGGTGGTGGGCCAGGTGGGCAGCACTGTTATACCACGGGTTTAAAGAACCATTACTTAATAACAGGTGATGAAAACTCGAAAAAGGCAGTATTACAATTAGCAGATTGGATTTCTTGTTTTTATGAAGGTTCAAATAGCTTTCTGGCAAAATTATTTGCGATTAAACAAAGTGGTACCGATGGCCTTAAAGATCACATAGTAGAACAGTACCCGCTGGATAGGGGCACAGGGCACTATATTGTTGCACTACTTGATGCCTATGACTTAACTCAAAATAGAAGCTACTTAGTAAGAGCATTTAAAATCATTAGCCATACTGTTCACCCTAATGATGATATTAGTTTACGAGGTTTTGGCAATATAGAAGCCACGTGGTTTTATACTGTTTTTTTACAATCAGTTGGGCGGTTCTTATTGGTAAAAGAACAGATGAATCAATTAGATAATGACTTTTATTACGCACGTGATGCAATGCTTCATTATGCCGATTGGATGTTGAAGAATGAATTACCGTATTTAGATCAAGCAGATAAGTTAGAGTTTCCAAATACAACATGGGCAGGGCAAGAATTACGAAAAGTAGGCATCTTTTATATGGCGTATTATTATTCCCCTATTAAAAATGAAGCACTGCTTGAGAAAGCGAGCTATTTTTACCAGCATATAATAAATACGCTAAAAAATGATGTTAACAATGATTATTCGAGAATTTTGGTATTACTAATGCAAAACATTGGTTTTGTAAACTTCTATCAATATACAACGAGCCAGAATAATTTTGAAAGTATTAGAAAATACACCGAGCCAGCAATGAAAAATAAAGGAATAAAAATTTGTGCTTTATTGTTTAAAGAGTTATCACGATTATCAATAAAGAATGAATTGAAGTGGCTAAGTTTACGCTCTGCCAAAGTTGCAAAGTTATTAGGGAATAAAGGCTAAATGAAAAAGCTTAATGTATTACAGTTTATCTGCTCAACAGGTTTTTATGGTGCAGAACGTTGGGTATTAGCGCTGGCAAAATATTTGAACCCAAATGAAGTTAATTGTCACCTTGCCGTCACCAGAGAGTCAAATAATGACCTAAAGATAGTCGATGAATTTAATAAATTTGGTGGAAGTGTTTTTCAATTACCTATGAGTAATAGGTTTGACCTTAAAGTTATTGATAAACTGGTAGAGGTTATTAAAAGTAATGATATTGATATTATTCATACCCATGGATATAAGTCTGATATTTTAGGTTTGTTAGCGGCAAAGAAAGCAGGGATTAAAATTGTCATTACACCTCACGGGTTTGAGAACGGTCTTGATTATAAATTAAGGTTATTTATTTGGTTAGGTTGCCAGTCCTTTAGGTTTGCAGACATTGTAGCGCCTCTCTCTAAAGCGCTTTGTGATGATGTGCGTGGATTCGCAGTAAAAGAAGAACGTTTGGTATATGTACAAAATGGTGTTGATTTATCTGAAGTTGATGAACAAAAAATAAAAGAAAACCCGCTAAAATCGAGAGGGGATAATAAAAGGATTGGCTTTGTCGGTCAGATGATTAGCCGAAAAAACATCAAAGATATTTTGGATATCTTTGAGTTGTTGGCTGAGAAATATCCAAATATAACACTAAGCTTACTCGGTGATGGCGAATCTAGATCTGAACTTGAAGAGTATACGAAATCACTCGCTCATAAAGAACGTATTGAGTTTTTAGGCTTTAGAGATGATCGTTTAGAGCTATTACAAAGTTTTGATTTATTTGTGATGACATCGACTTTAGAAGGTATACCTCGTTGCTTAATGGAGGCTACTGCGATGGGAGTCCCTGTTGCCGCTTATAATATTGCTGGAATTGATCAGCTAATAGAACACGAAAAAACAGGCTTGTTAGCACCTTTTGGTGAAAAAGAACTGTTGCTAAATTATTGGGAAGATCTGCTTTTTAATCAAGAAAAAGCAGATAAGTTATCTAATGCCGCTTGTGAATTTGTAAATGCTAATTATTCGGGTAAAAGAATGGCGAGTGAATATACGACACTTTTTCAAAATGTAGTGAAAGGTTAAATTAGATGACAATGCTAAATAAACCATCTGTTTTGTTTGTATTGTCGGTAGACACGGAAGAAGAGTGGGATTGGGACACTGAATTTCCGCAATATAATGTGCAAGTTGAAAATATTCAAGCGATACAAGAATTTCAACAAGAATGTAACAGCATAGGAATTCGTCCCACTTACTTTGTCGACTATCCTGTTGTGAATAACTCACAAAGCGTAGAGGTATTAAAATCAATTGACCAATCAGGACAATGTGAGATTGGCGCTCACCTACATCCTTGGTGTAATCCACCAATAATGCCTGAAAATGATGAGTTTTCTTCGCATGTAGTGAATTTACCTATAGATTTGGTTGAGCAAAAATTGATTGTGTTACTCGAACAATTAAAGTCCTCATTTGGGCATGATATTCGTTCATTTCGAACCGGTCGTTGGGGAATTAATTCTGCAGTAATGGGCTTGTTAATCAAACATGGTATTAAAGTCGACTCCAGTGTTTATCCATTTTACCGTAATGATTATTTTAATTGCGACGGTGCTCCCGTTGAACCCTATTGGCCTGATTTATCTGATCCCTTAAAGCCTCAGTTACAAGAGCAGCAGTCGTCTATATTTGAAATGCCAGTTTCTGCTGGTTTTAACCATATTCAGTTTACTTTATGTGACAAAATTCATAAATTATCTAGCACTCGATTTTTATCTTTTTTGCGGGTACCTGGAATTCTTTGGCAGCTCAAGCTTTTAAGAAAAATATACTTAAGTCCGGAGTTGGCATCAGCAAGCGACATGCAAACATTGATTAACGTATTACTTAAACGAAAAACACCTATTATTCACATGAACCTGCACAGTTCGAGTTTAATAAACTTACCCTATAGCAATCACCCTTTTACTCGAGAGCAGATGCTAGCAAATATGAAACAGACGGTTAGTTATTTACAGGAACATGCCAACGTGAAGTTCTGTACTATTAGTGAAGCTAAAAAAATATTAACTCAGAATCAAGGTATTCAATAGTGACAAATACTCAGTTAGTTATTACCACAATGAGTGCCTCTGACTCGACATTGTGGGACCAATACGTGCAGAAGCATAATGGACATAGCCCTTATCATCTTTTTGCATGGTTAGCTGCAGTTGAAGAAGCCTATTCACACAAGGTTTTTTACTTAGTTGCAAAGTATAATTCAAAAATCGTAGGTGTTTTACCCTTGGTGAATATTCGTATTCCGTTTAAGGGCGCTTCGTTATGCTCACTCCCTTTTTGTGATGTTGGTGGCTGTTTAGCTGATAATAATGAGGTGCAAACTGCATTAGAGCAAAAAGGAGCTGAATTAAAAGGGCAGCTAAACTCCAAATCAATAGAATATCGCGAACGTGCTGAAATTAGCGATGAGACTCAGCTGGAAGGGCGAAAAGTGAGTATGCTTTTACCTTTGCCGGCAACGAGCGATGAGTTGTTTTCAGGGTTTAAATCCAAATTGCGTAGTCAAATTCGTAAAGCTGAAAAAAATGGTTTGACCTATGAGTTAGGTACCGAACAACAATTTATTGATGACTTCTATGCAGTATTTAGTGAAAACATGCTCAGATTAGGTTCACCAGTTCATAGTAAAAAATGGATTGAATCTATCTGTGAACAATTTAAAGACCAATGCATTATCACTGTTGTAAAATTAGATGGTGTGCCTGTAGGTGCTGGAATCGTGCTTTTTTCTAATGATAAAGCCTGTATTCCATGGGCGTCTACCAGAGCAGAATATAATCGTTTATCCCCTAATATGATGCTGTACTGGGCATTACTGAAATTTGTCACTGACCACAGGTGTAAAGAATTCGACTTTGGTCGTTCAACATTTAATGAAGGTACCTTTCGCTTTAAACAACAATGGGGTGCTAAACCGGCTCTGTTGGAGTGGCGTGATGATACTTCTCAACCTGACTCTCAGATGGACAGCGCACCGTCAACTAGCTCATTAAAGTCTTTAGTGGAGAAGGTCTGGAAAAGACTCCCGTTAGCGGTAGCAAATACTATTGGTCCAAAATTAAGACGTTATATCAGCTTATAATAAGCAGTATAAATAGCTGTAAATATTAATACAGGTTAAAAAGGAAGTAATCATAATGTGCGGTATAGCAGGTTTTACGCAATTTCATCAGCAGCAAGGCTCTATTGATTCGCTGAAAGCAATGGGAGAGCGTATTTTTCACAGAGGACCTGACGCAGGTGGTGAATATTTAACAGATAAAGTTGGCTTGTGTCATCGTCGATTAGCTATTATTGATTTATCTGAAGCGGGTGTTCAGCCGATGAAATCAGCTGATGAACAAGTTGTCATCGCATTTAATGGTGAAATATATAACTTTTTAGAATTACGTGAAGAACTTATACTGCAAGGTGTTGAATTTAAATCGCATACCGATACAGAAGTAATATTAGCCTTATATCAGACTATTGGCATTAAGCTACTCGATAAAATCAATGGCATGTTTGCTTTTGCTATCTGGGACAATATCAAACAAGAATTATTTGTTGCTCGTGACAGAATTGGCAAAAAACCATTGTACTATAGCTTTTTTAATAACGATCTTGTTTTTGCTTCAGAATTAAAAGCAATGTTAGCCCTGCCATCTATACCTAAAGATATTCGGTTAGACGCAGTGCATGACTTTTTTGCATATCAGTACATCCCAGATCCTAAAACAATCTTTCAAGGTATTCATAAGCTAGAACCTGGCCATTACTTTACAGTAAATGAAAATGGCATTAAAAAACAGCAGTATTGGGATATATCTTTTGCTCAAACATCTAACGAATCAGAGCAAGTATTAAAAGAGAAAACACAAGCGCTTGCACGTAGTTGCACCAAACAACGAATGATATCAGACGTACCTTTAGGTGCCTTTTTAAGTGGTGGCGTTGACTCAAGTGGCGTGGTTGCACTCATGGCAAAAATAGCCGCTGAGAATAATGCCAAACCAATAACCACTTGTTCAATTGGTTTTGATGATGAAAAGTTTGATGAAACCGAGTTCGCACAAATGGTGGCAGATCAATACAATACCAATCATCACGAATTAACCGTACATCAAGATGTTGCATCAAGTTTAGAGCACATAGTATCCTTTTTTGATGAACCCTTTGCGGACCCATCATTGGTGCCCACTTATTTCGTTTCACAACTTGCACGAGAAAAGGTGACCGTAGCTATTGCTGGCGATGGTGGCGATGAAGTCTTTGCGGGATATGAAAAATATTCAGCGGATCATTTGGAAAACAACTTACGCAATAAAACCCCTTCTTGGATAAGAAAAAAGGTTTTTCCTACTCTGGCAAATGTAGCACGTTCAATAAATATTAATGCCTGCCAACGAGCCAGTTCTTTATTAACCAGTTTAAGTGTTGAGCCTGCTATGGGCTTTTATATCTCTAATTCATTTATCAAAGATGCAACATGGAAAACACTGATAAATGATAAAACTAAAGTTGAACTTGGCGATTATCACCCTTCAAAAGTAACGACAGGTTTTTATGATAAATGTGATGGAAAAGATCATTTGTCGCGTATTTTATATACGGATATGAAAACCTACTTACCTGGCGATATTTTAGTAAAAGTTGATCGCATGAGCATGGCTAACTCATTAGAAGTTCGTGCCCCCATTCTTGATTATAAGTTAATGGAGTTTGCTTGTACTATCCCCTCTGATTTGAAATTCAATACAAAAGACGGAAGGGTTGAAAAGAAATACTTATTAAAAGAAGCCTTTAAAGATTATCTACCGGATGACATTTTATACCGTAAAAAAATGGGGTTTTCAGTGCCACTTGCCTCTTGGTTACGTAATGAACTAAAAGCCATAACAGAAGATCGCTTATTAAATAGAGATAAAGGTTTGTGTGATTACTTCAAGAAAGATGAAATTGCTAAGCTTTGGCATGAACACAAAACAGAAAAGAAAGACAATGCTACCGTATTATGGAGCATGTTAATGTTTCAAATGTGGTGGGATAAATATATGAATGATAGCAATTCTATTAAAACGACTGAAACTAAATAATATATATGCAACAACGAAATATCTCACTAGACTTGTTAAGGTCTATAGCCATATTAATGGTGTTTATTGGCCATACGGTATTAAGTTATGGCGCACCTGAAATACTTGCCCCTTTACAGTTTGGTGGTACAGGTGTGGATTTATTTTTTGTTCTATCAGGTTGGCTTATTGGCTATCAGTTATTTAACGAATTACATAGACACGGAAATATTGACGTAAAACGTTTTTGGATCAGAAGATGGATGAGAACCTTACCAGCTTATTATGCGGTGTTGATATTCACTATTGGTCAGCAACTTGTAACAAAAAATGATTTTGAGATTCCATTTGATTACTTTGTTTTCTTGCAAAACTATAACCAACCATTCTCAATATTTTCTGTAAGTTGGTCTTTGTGTGTTGAAGAGCAGTTTTACCTCGTTATTGCCCCGCTAATTGTCTTTTTAGCTAAACTAACTCGTCAACAACGCACCCTAGTCTTAATTTTACTGATTTCTTTACCCACATTATTCAGAGGATTAGAGTTATATAACAACTTAGAAGAGACTCATGTACGTTGGGATTGCTGCTTAATGGGCATATTGTTAGCAAATATTAAGTTTTCATATCCTACATTTTGGCAACGTTTACTGAGTATAGGACCTAAGTTTGCGCTTATCAGTTTGTTTGTATACTTAGGCTTTTACTATTTAAGATGGTATCCCTTAGATTTTGCATTCCAGCCAAGCAAATTAATACTAGCATTTATTTTTAGTAGCTGGATCCTTTGGGCAAATGTAAAGAAACTTTCGTTTGGTAATAAAATAAACCAAATGATTTACTATATTTCAACACGTTCATATGCAATTTACTTATTACACCCGGATGCCCTAGCAATTACTCGGCGATTATTTTCCGACCAACTTTTTATTGTTTATATATTAATAGCTTTTATAATATCCTGTTGTGCAGCAGAACTACTTTATCGCTTTATCGAGTTACCTTTTATGAATATGCGAAAGGACTACAGCGCTTCTCAGTCTAGACCTAAATTAGCAAGTAACTCTGTGCAGGACGTTACCTAAATGGTATGTTTTTGTTGCCATAAGTATGCGTCATTCTCCTTATTAATTAATAAATTAGCAAACCACTAATATGATAGAAAATGGAAATTCGATCCCACATAAAGCTAAACTCGCGTGCCAAATATGTATTGTTGGTGGCGGAGTAGCCGGTATTGTTTTAGCAAACGAACTTAAAGATCATTTCGAAGATATAATACTTGTTGAATCTGGCGACATAAATTATCAACAAGAAAGCCAAGATCTTTATCAGGCGGAAAGGTTTCCATCTCCCTTACCCGATCCACACTATGCAAGACTACGATTTTTGGGGGGCAGTAGTAATCACTGGCAAAATAATACCTCTCCATTAGACCCTATAGACTTTGAGCATAGAGAATGGATACCTAATAGCGGCTGGCCAATATCTTACAGCGATTTGTCTGTGCATTACATAAAAGCACAGTTTTATTGTGGTGTAGAAACAGATGGTTATCAAACCAATTACTGGACAAAAAAATTAAATAAAATCGATTTAGTCGCTAACTCAAAAATTCTACAAACTAGGATAACTAAGGCTTCGAATCCTCCAGTTCGTTTTTTTGCACAGCATGGTCAAGCAATTGTAGATACAAAGAATATAAGGATACTAACCAATAGTAACCTCGTTGATATTGATTATGACAAGCAAACAAAAAAAGCTAAAAATATTACCATTATAAATAACAAAGGCAATAGCTTTACACTACACGCAGATACTTTTGTAATCGGTTTAGGTGGTCTTGAAAACGCTAGGATTTTATTAGCATTTAATGAAAAATATGAAAATAAGCTCGGGAATCAAGGTGATAAAGTTGGCCGCTACTTCATGGAACATCCTACGCCTAGAGCCGCTCACTTATTTACCGAAAAGCCAGAGAGTTTTGATTTCTATCAAGCTTCACTTCTAAAACAGAAATATGTACTTGGCTTTCTAACATTATCTAATGATGCATTACGACAAAACAAAACCACTAACCTAAGAATGCCAATGGTGCCCGTTAGCGAATATACCATTTCTGATGGCATATCTTCTTCTCATATATTGGGGGAAGCCCTATCTGATTTAACATTACCAGAAGACACCGCTTCCCACTTGTATAACATTATTTCTGATATGGATATGGTTCTTGAAGCAATAGCACGTAAGAAATTTGATTCGCATTTATTTGACGACGCTAATAACGTTGGTGGGTTTGAAATTCCCATGATGATGGAGCAAACACCAAGTGAAGATAATCGCATAAAATTAGGCACAAAACGAGATGCACTTGGCATACCTAAAATAATTATTGACTACAAAATCAGTGATTCAGATAAGAATAGATTATGGACATCCTTAGAAGTTGTGGCACAAGAAATAGGCGCGCAATCATTAGGAAGATTAAAGTTACTTAAAAATCGTGCTAGTCGAATCTGGAATGATCAGCTCGGATTTAGTAATCATCATATGGGCACCACCCGTATGAGTACTACTCCAGAAACAGGAGTAGTGGACAGTAACCAACTAGTTTTCGGTACCGAAAATCTATATATAACGGGTTCTTCCGTATTTTCTACCGGTGGTAATGTTCCACCAACATTAACCATAGTAGCTATGACTATTCGCCTTGCTGAGCATTTAAAAAATGGATAAAAACAGAAGAAAACTATTAAAAGCATTGTCCGTATTTTCAGTGACAACAATCAGTGCACCATTATTCGCTGGTTTAGGAGGGTACAAGCATCCTAATTCAACACACGAGTTATTTAATTTGGCTTTAAAAACTTGGCAAAAATCGGAAGATATATGCCCAGCATTATATATTGAACAAATAGGAATAAGCCAAGTCAACTACAAATATATACAAAAAAATCAATTTGTTGCTGGCGAAATTATTGAGCTTGATGGCTTAGTTCTCAGCAAATATGAAGTGGCAGGCCTTGCCAATATTGCATTAATTATTAAGGAGCAGAACTAAACAATGTTCGGTTTATTAAGAACAATTCTTGCTATCAATGTTGTTGCCTATCATATTCTAAAAGTTCCAGCTATTGGGCCTTATGCTGTATATTCTTTTTTCATATTGAGTGGTTTTTTAATGACCATGATTATGCAAAAAACATATGGTTATACTTTATTAGGCTTTAAAAACTACGCATCAAACAGACTTTTAAGGCTGTATCCAATTTATTGGATATTAATGCTTGTTACCTTGATAATAATCTATTTTGTTGGCAATGACATTGCACAAGAATTTCATCATAGCTTGAGAGTCCCTACAACTTGGCAGGAATTCCTTATTAATACTTTAATGATATTTCCTGGGTTAATGGAATATCCGACACGTGTATTACCAGCCACATGGGCACTAACCATAGAGCTGTTTTTTTACCTATTGATTGGTTTAGGAATATCTAGGAATAGAAAGGTAACACTTGTGTGGTTTATCTCTAGCATAAGTTATATGGTATTTATTATGTATTCTACTAAAGCTATTGCCTATGACTATGGTAGCCTATTAACAGCTTCACTCCCTTTCTCTCTGGGGGCTTTTATCTATCACTACAAGCAATCACTCTATTCTTTGCTGGAGAGATATATTCCATTAAAAGTAAGCTTACCATTATTTATTGTTAATTTAGCACTAAGCCTTTCTTTACCAATATTTTGGTCAGACTCTTTTAGTTGGAAAATGAGTTTCATTTTTGAGACTTTAAATATTGCATTAACAGCTTGCCTAATTCTTCAATTACAAAACATTAAAACAAACAAAAAATGGATGACGCTGGATAAAAAAATTGGAGACTATTCCTATCCTATATATATATTCCACTGGACCGCTGCGCTCATTGTTTTCTGGTTGCTTACAGTGCCGAATATTCAAATATCAAAGCTCAATAACGATATAGTTATATTTTTAGGTGCATTGGCTATTTCCTATGTAATCGGATCGTTTGCTAATAAATTCAATGATAAATACATAGAAAAATTAAGGAAGAAAAATAGGAAGGTAAAGGGGAAAAGGAATTTGGCTAAAGTATGAGAGATGTAGTTGTTCTAATAATTATTTTATTATTTTTAATTATAGCGTTTCGCGATAGTATTGGTGGGATGATAGCTTATTGGTGGTTTGCTATTTTTAGACCACAAGACTGGGTCTACATGGATCTCACTAGCTTTCGATTCCCGATGATCGCCACACTTTTATTTTTTATACCATCAATGCTTAGAGGCAAGTATCCAACATTGAAAGACAGTATCGCAGTGCTGATGGTTATTTTTTATCTATTAATGTTACTTTCAAATACTGTTAACGGCTGTAGTGATATTTATCAAGTTATTGAACCAATTCTGTATATGTTTTTATTGCTTTTTGCTGTATTCCTTTCAGTATCCGTCATTGAAAATAAACAACACCTGATATATTTAATCGCGATTGTTGGTTTATCATTAGGGTTTTATGCAGGAAAAGCAGGAATAAGTGCAATAATTGGTGGTGGTTATTCTAGTTATGGCTCTTCGAATATGGGAGGTATATTCTCAGGGAGTAATGCTTTTGCAATGGGCAGTGGTATTTTACTGTTTTTTCTTATTTTCATCTACCAGCAATGCTCAAATAGCAACTCAAAAAAATTGTTTCCAAAGTACTTAGTTATTCATCCAAAATTATTTTCAATTGCTATGTTATTAATTGTTATCGGTACTATTTTTAATATTATAACTTTGTCTTCTCGTGGTTCTGCCATAGCAACATTATTAGCGTTAGTTTTACTTTTTATGTTAAATGGAAAATGGTTTAAAAAAGCACTCTTAATGGTACCTTTACTTGCTATAGCTTTTACAGTAGTGCCTCTTCCTGAGGGCTATGAACAACGTATTAAATCGGCTTTTGCTGATGAAGAAAATTTGGATGCGTCTGCTGCATCTAGACCTCACTTTTGGCAAGTAGCAACAACAATGACTAAAAGTTATCCAATAGGCGTCGGTCCTGGTTGTTTTCGAGAATATTACGATCTATTTGATCATAGCAATGGCCAATACAAGCGTGCTCGAGATGTTCATAGTAGTCATTTTCAGGTACTTGCCGAGCTAGGTTATTTGGGGATTATCACTTGGGTATTGTTGTTTTCATTTACTTACCTTCGATTATTTAAACTTCGTGGATTAGTTAAAGCAAATGAAAAATATATTGATAATCCAATATTCTATACGCAATTATGCAATGCAATTATTTGCAGTATCACTGTTTACCTTATTGGTGGATCGCTTTATTCTCTAGCATTCAATGATTTAATATGGCTAAATTTTGGTATTACCATCATATTGACAAAGTTGATAAAGGGAGAAATATCTTCAATACCAACAAGCGTTCAGAAGCCAAGTAAAGTCTAGACTTAGAGACCAACAGCCAACCAACTTAGTGATGCTTGAGAAATTCGAGTATCACACCAAGTATGGAAACTAAGGACAAAAGAACTTGTAGTAATATTGCTTACTTTGGCTTTCAATCTATGATCAGGCCCGTTCGCAAAATCTAACGTTTGAAAAGATGCCAATACATGAGGAACTGAAAGAAATGGTGAATCGAATTTGATTATATTTTCAACCAGCCCCTTTTTGCCATTGCATTGCTTTGACTGCATCAACTCAGGAAATTGTTGCGTAGACAAACTAACAGCTCCGCTTTGAACCTGCATCAAGTTCTGCTCACTACGAACATCATTAACCAACCCGTTAATTAAGGATAATTGATTATTAATAGCTTTATTTTTTCTTTTTATATCAATTAATAAGAGATCTATTTGATGTTGTTGGTCTAAAAGTTTCTTAGTAATGTTGGTACTTGAATTTGTTAAGGTATGTAGTACGATATCTTCTACTTTAGACGGTAGTACAAGTAGCATAGTCACTAGGGTCACAATGACACTGCTACTAATTATTATAATTGGGAAAAGCTGTTTTTTTATCATGAGTTATCTTATAAACATATAGTGTTAATTTTCATAATTTAAAGTAACATATCTACTATGTAAACACGTTATTAAATATTCGTCTCCATTTGGTTATAAATTTAAATAATTATTAATAACTCTGTGAAATAGTGTGTCTGATTCAGCTGAACAAATAAAATGAAAAAAACAAATATAATGCACATAACCTTTGATATGCGTATCGGAGGCACTGAAATGGTTATTAAAAATATACTCGATGGCAGTGACACTAATTTATTTACAATGACAATTCTCTGCATAGAATCACCCTTAGGTCCATTTGCTGAAGATCTTAAAAAAGACAACATTCGATTTTTCGAACTCGCCCGTCAGCCTGGTTTTGACATAAATTTAATTAAAAAAATTCGCTGTATCATAAAAAATAACAATATAGATATTATTCATTGTCATCAGTATACCCCATGGGTATACGGTGTAATCGGTGCTGCGTTCACTAAAACAAGAGTTCTTTTTACCGAACATGGTCGCTTTTATCCAGATTCAAGTACCTGGAAACGCAAATTAGTTAACCCAATCCTCAATTTATTTACTGATCAGGTAACGGCAATTTCAAAAGCAACTCAACAAGCTTTGGTTGAATTTGAAAATATTAACGAAACATCAATTGATGTTGTATATAACGGTATAACGCCTTTAGCCGTTATTCAATCTGACGTCGAGAAATTAAGAATAGAATTATCTATCGCTGAGAGCCATAATATTCTCGGTACTATCGCTCGTTTCGATCCGATAAAAAATCATATTATGATGTTAAAAGCTTTTGCGTTAGTACTGGAACAACAGCCAAATACTACCCTAATTATCGTCGGCGACGGCGAAGAGCGTGAAAATATTGAAGCTTGTATCAAACAACAGAACTTAGCTCAAAACGTAATTTTAACGGGCTATCAAACAAAGCCACATAATTACTTAGCTTTAATGGATATATACTTGTTATCATCCTTTAGCGAAGGAACCTCGATGACACTTTTAGAAGCTATGTCGTTAGGTAAACCTTGTGTGGTAACAGATGCAGGGGGTAATCCTGAAATAGTGATAGATGGAGAAAATGGTTTTGTTACACCAAATGATAATGCTCAAAAGTTTGCTCAAGGAATAACAAATATTCTAGAATCAACTGTGACCACACATCAATTTGGTCAAGCATCAAAAAGTAGGTTTGATTCTTATTTTTCTGAAATCAATATGAACATAAAATACCATTATTTATATAACCAAGTCATACCAAGGTAATTAGATTATTAATATGAGTTTAACTACGTCATTAAAAAATATATTATTGAAGCTTTTCTTAAAGTGTCTAAAGAATGAAAAAATCCAACAAAGTTTACACGATTCTATCAAATTATCTAAACAAGACTTAGGTGTTCTCCGTAATGAGAGTAATCCGTATGATCACAATATAAATAGTGGTTCAAATAATCAAATAACATCAAAGCGTGATGACATAGTATTCATCACTAGCCGTTTTAGAAGCGGTTCAACCCTGCTATGGAATATATTTAGAAACATTGACGGTTGCACAGCATATTATGAACCTTTCAACGAACGTCGCTGGTTCGACAAAACGTCTAGAGGCGAGCATGTTGATTCAACGCATATTGGAGTAGACGATTACTCAAGTGAATATGATGGTATGGAACACTTAGATCAATATTATCAAGAAGACTGGATCAGAGAAGGTTTGTTCATGGATGCCAATACATGGGCGCCTGATATGAAATCATACATTTGTGAGCTAATTAATAAAGCAGATGGTCGTCCTGTTTTACAATTCAACCGCATTGATTTTCGTTTACCCTGGTTAAAACAGAATTTTCCAAATGCAAAGTTTATTCACCTGCACCGCCACCCAAGAGATCAATGGTATTCATTTCTAACTGACAAAAAATTGATGACCAAAGATAATATTGAGACCAGCTACATAGATGGTTTCTATTTAAATTCATGGTGTGATGATTTAGCAAAACATTTCCCTTTTTTAGACCAGAGAACGACTACGCATCCATACAAACGCTTCTATTATCTCTGGAAGTTATCTTACCTATACGGTAAAAAAGAATCTGATCAAAGCATTAGTCTTAAACAGCTGATGCAAGACCCAAATACTGTTTTACAAGATCTTTTTACAGAGTTAAATATCGATAATATGCACCTAAAGCAAGCAGCATCAGTTATAGAAAATCAAGGTGTCGATAAGTGGAAAAATTTTGCCGATAATGACTGGTTTGAAAAGCTTGAACAAGAATGTGAGACAGAGCTTACCCTATTTATTGATTCACTAAAAAATGATAATCAATGATTTTAATAGAGATAAAAAACTATGCATAAAACTTTATTAATAAGCGAAATATTCCCACCCACCAATGGCGGTAGCGGACGCTGGTTTTGGGAGCTTTATTCACGGTTATCGAGAAGTGAATATATAATCGCTGCAGGCCAAGCCGTGGGTGACGGAGCTTTTGATAAAACTCATGATTTAAATGTTACACGGGTAAACCTTACGTCGTCAAGCTGGGGCATTAAAAGTATCACCGGATTGAAGTTTTACTGGCGAGTATTTAATCACATCAGAAAACTGATTAAACAACATAAAATAACAACGATACATTGTGGCCGTTGTTTACCTGAAGGTTTGATTGGTTACTTTTTCTACAAATTATATAATATCCCTTATGTTTGTTATATCCACGGGGAAGACGTTGAAGCCGCAGCTACGAGTAGAGAGCTCAGCTGGATTGTAAAAAAAGTACTGGCTAATGCCACAACACTCATTTGTAACAGCCAAAATACGGCAAACTTAATTCTTAATAACTGGCAAGCAGCTCCCGATAAAACGGTGATATTAAACCCTGGCTGCGATACTGAACGTTTTATTCCTGCAGAAGAAAATGATGGTGTTAAAAAACCTTTGGGTTGGCAAGGAAAACGGGTTGTATTAACCGTTGGTCGCCTTCAAAAACGCAAAGGTCAAGATATGCTAATAAGAGCATTACCAGAGATCAAAAAATCTATTCCTGATGTACTATATGCAATTATTGGTGGCGGTTCAGAAAAGCAAGAATTAGAAGTTTTAACACAAAAACTGGGTATTGAAGACAATGTGCTTTTCATGTCGGAAATCAGCGACGAGCAGATGATTCAAGCTTACCAACAATGTGATGTTTTTGCACTGCCTAACAGAACTGTGGGTCAAGACATTGAAGGTTTTGGTATGGTATTAGTAGAAGCACAAGCCTGTGAAAAACCGGTAATTGCTGGTGATTCTGGTGGTACCGCTGAAACCATGCTCATTGGTGAAACAGGCTTCATTATAGATTGTACACAACCTGAACCAATAGCACTTAAATTGACTGAGCTATTGCAGAACCCAGAACAATGTGAAGTAATAGGTAAGAAAGCCAGAAAACACGTACAAAACACACTGGACTGGAAAGTTCATACTCAAAAAGCGGCAGAACTTTTCAGCTCTATTGAAAACAATTAAGATATATGACGATAACCTCCCAATTAATATCAAGCTCTGCCATATTATTCTTAACTAAAATAATTCATCGTGGACTAGGTTTAATTAGTACTTTGATTTTAGCAAGGATACTAGTACCGGAAGACTTTGGCCTAGTTGCTATTATATTATTGACTATTCAATTCTTTGAAATTATCGGAGAGACAGGTAGTGAACAGTATATTCTACAAAAAGATAATGTTAGTAATATTGAGTTAAGCTCAGCTTGGTCCCTTAATGTAATTATCAAGTCTGTCATTTGGTTGATATTTGTTGCCTTGGTACCACTAATTGTTGATTTTTATGACAACCCCAATTTGAAGCTTCCTTTATATATAATATCTTTTATATTAATTATCAGACCCCTAGTTAATCCTGGAGTCATACTATTAAAGAAGAATTTACAATACAAACCCATTTTTAACCTGTCCGTTATACAAAAAATTGTATCATTCACTATTGTTATGAGTATTGTTTATGTTTATCCGTCTTTTTGGGCACTAATAGCCGGCGATATAGCAGCAGAGATAATTTATGTAGCAGGCTCATATTTTATTCATACATTTCGCCCCCAAATGACATTCAAAGCAATCAAAGAACAGTGGGCCTTCTCCCAATGGATGTTATTTAAAAGCATATTAGGTTTTACGAGGTCAAGAATAGATTTATTGATGGTAACAAAACTATTTAATACATCGATATTAGGGCAATTTCATGTAATTAAAAATATCACAGTTATATTGGGTTTGGATATATTAGCTCCGATTTTAGATCCTTTAGTCACAACTTTTGCAAAAGTTAAAAATGATGCCAAAAAGTTAACCTATCGAGTACAAATTACTTTTGCCATATTGATGGCAGTAACCATACCGATAACTGTTTTTTTCTATTTTTTCCCTTTTGTGATTATCGACTTTCTACTGGGTGATAAATGGAAGAATACTTATGACTTAATGAGTGCATTGTCAATAATGTTTTTAACACTCTCTGCGGGTTGGTTTTTAAATAACTGCTTTGTTGCCTTAGGTAATGTAAAAAGTCTATTTGTTTTTGATTTAGTGAGTCTTATTTTTACTTTTACTATATTATATTTATTAGGTCAAAATGATATTATTGAATTTACGCTGATAAGATCGGCGCTTGCCGTTATTGTAACCCTTAGTTTTTTCTACTATTTAGGACGATTTATCAATTTTTCCTATATCCGTATGACCCTATTATTACTCCCTGTTTTACTGTCGTCAGTGTTAGCAGCTTACCTAACCAACGAAGTGAAAGTAATTCGCTTTGAATGGAGTATTTTAAATTTAGCCTTTTTAGGTAGTGTTTACTTCGTCTCTTATTTTATATCTTTGATATTAACATCAACAATATTTATCGGAAAACTGGAAGAATTTAAACATATTAAAGATGCCATTTTTAATATGTTTAAATAAACAAAAATCATTCTATATTTTCCAAGCACTGTATACTTTTCTAAGTTTGTCTTTAAAAGTAAATATTTTAGCGTTGGAACTTGTATAAATACTCAAAGCTAATTTAAAGTCTTTTTCCCAAAATGCATTTCTAAAGGCACTTGAAATTGTAAAGTTTTTAACCTTTATTGTTTCCAATACGTATTCATCAGGTAGGAGATTATTATCTAAATAATCGGTTAACATTTTAGCCTTACCTAAAATATTCTTTGTAAAGCTAATAGACATATTAGATGGGTGCTTTCTTATTTTTACCGTTATTTTTGAATTAGCGGCAACCTTACCTTGTAAGCTCATTCTTCTAGTTAGGTCTGCATCTTCAGAATTCATTCGGCTATAAGCTTCATTTGCCCCGCCCATCGTTATATACTCTGACAACTTAAATGCCCACGACGAAGCGTTAGCTGGATTAAATGTTAGAAGATCTAAAAAGAATTCTGTTCGGAACTCTGCTACATTATTAGTTTTTTGCTCTATTGCTTTATTCCACCATTCTTGTTTTTCTATATTGAAATGATTATATGCTGTTGGTTTACCGTCGTGTTTAATATGGGTGTGATTAGAAAAAATGAACACAGCTTTTGGTGCTTTTTTAATTGTTTCAACTAAAGCCTCTAAATGATCAACTTCCCAAAGGTCATCATCGTCACAACAAGCAACCCACTCGTATTGGCATTCATCTATCGAACGTTTACGAGAATTTCCACAACCCACATTATCGATTTTTATATACTTAATATTATCTTTATACTTTAACAATAGCTCTTCTGTATTGTCTGTAGAGCCATCATCCACAACAATTATCTCTTTCGGTTTTACTGTTTGGTTTAATATGGAGTCTATAGTTTCACAGATATAATTTGCTCTGTTGTATGTATGGACCGCGACGGAAAAATCTATCATAAATGACCCAAGTTATTCTTCATTATGTTTGAGGTATATTCGTATTGTATGTGTTTTACAGTTAAAATCTATGGATAAATGACATCCCCGTGAAGTGGTAGATGAGAACGGCAATACCCGAGTGAGTTAAAATGCTCAAAAAATAGGTATCCTGTTAAAAGTGCCGTTCACCTTAAGTGAACGGCACTACCATTATGGCGGCCAAAAAGAAAATGGCGGAGCTACACGATAGATATCGTTCAACCCTGTTGGAGACTGGGATTAAAATGCGCTAGCTGTGATTAATGATCCATTACAACGTTTTTTTCGATTATTTTATTTAGGGGTTACCATTAATACTTATTTTATAAACATAAATTAGAGGGGGCCTAGCATACTTTGTTGTAGTATCCGCATTTTTTAAAGAAACGTATAGTAACCCGCTATTGGCATCGTAGCTTGCACCTTTTAGCTCTGCATTTGAAGGGGTATTAAGCTTGCCATATTCGTAAGGTCGAAGATCATGTGGTTGCAACAATCCTTGTTTAACTTTCACTAAATCATTGATATTCCATAACCAGTAGTAATTATACTTATCACTAGCGACATAAGAACAAGGTCCTCCACATTGGGTTCCATCATCTTGAAGTGCTTTATAAGCCAATCCAAACTCATGGCCAGATGAATGCCCTAAGGTAACGTAAGTGTTACTATCAGGGACAATAAAACCGTGAGTGGCGCTAGAGGTTCTTGTCCACAGGTCATTTTTCAAATCATTGTTATAAAGAATATCATCAATACTGATAGGATTTTCGCCATAGAGTGACTTGTTATATAGCTCTCCACCAGGATAGGGAAAATCTAATAATCCAACATTTTCAATCGTTGTTCCAGATTCAGCATTTAATATACTAGCGGCATCTTTATATATAAATGCAGATGGCCCCACCGATAATCTAGACAGTATAGCACCACTTGAGAATCCGCTAAGGTAGAGACCTCCTAAACGATCTTGACTCAATTTTGGGATAGGTGTGATCCAACCTGCGGCGTGCATAGCACCGTTTATTTGCAATGGCCCAGTTACTTCTCCGCTAGCTAAGTTGTCAGCGTCTTGAAATATTACGGTGGTATCTTTTTCATCCGTCGTATCATACCAGTCCATGTAATTTACGACGAGTTTCCCTTCCATTAGAGCCAAGCCCGTAATCAGAAATCGATCGTTAATGCCAGTATCAACACGGTCTGATTGGTGGAAAACTCCTGAGTTTTGAATTATCACCTCTGAAATCTTAAAGTCAGCAGTTTCTCGACTATTCACGATTTCCGGTATAGCGAACTCTACAATGGCTTGCGTACCTGCGTGGGTTGGTACAAAAATAGAATGATTAACTGGGTTATAAGCAATAACTCCAGGGGAATAGCTTAGAGTATCGTAGTGTGTTATTGCACCTGTCGTATCTGGAGACCTAAAACCACCTTGATACTCAAAATTATCAATTGTTAATAGCGGCAATTTGGTAGGAGTTGATGTAATGCTTACAAAATCAGTACTACTTTTTTCCTTTGTGTTTTCAACAGTTAAAGCAAACTCAAAAACTTCTGCCGTATTCGGTAGTTTAAAGGTTGTCAAACAACTAAAATTATCATCAAGTGTAATAGAGCTACCAGAAATTTGTACCCATATAATTTTGAGGTCACTTCCTTCAGGGTCGTAACTTTGACTACAATCTAGAGTTACTTTTGAGGTAGGTGCTAGTATTTGATCTTCACCAGCTTTTGCGATGGGAAGTCCATTAGTTGAATTTATGGTAATTGAAATCGAGTCAGTAGTTATAGCGCCTGAATTATCTGTAACGGTTAATTCAAACACTAATATTTGAGCTTTTTCTTCTAACGCTAAAGCAGGAGTAATAAAAGTGGAATTAACTGAGAAAGCATCAGTTAATTCCACACTTATACCTCTAAGTTGCTTCCAAGAAGTCGATAATATCTCACCATCCGTATCACTTACCTCTCCTTGAAGGGTTACAGTGCTCCCCTCATACTCTTCAAAATCTAGCCCCGCACTCACTAAAGGTGGTTTATTCACTGGATTGACAGTAATAGAAATTGAATCGGTACTTATAGCGTTTAAACTATCTGTAACAGTTAATTCAAAAGTTAATATTTGAACTTCACCTAACGATAATACAGGAGCTATAAAAGTTGTATTAACTGAGGAAGCATCATCTAATTCTACACTGATACCCTCAAGCTGCTTCCAGGAAGTAGATAGTATTTCCCCATCAGGATCACTTACCTCCCCAGGAAGAGTTATAGCTTCTCCCTCATTTACTTCAAAATCAGAGCCAAGACTTACTAGAGGAGGCTTATTAACAGGATTAGTGGTGATGCTAACAACTGAGGAACTTTTAGCGCCTAAATTATCAGTGACAGATAATTCAAAGACTAAAATTTTCGTTTCTTGCACAATAGGGGCGACAAACTCAGCGTTAATAGATGAATCATTAATAAGAGGGATATTCGGACCTTCTAATTGAAGCCAAGTTGTTGAAACAATAGTTCCGTCTGAATCACTCGCTTCACCGAAAAGAAAAACTCTCTCCTTTTCATTGTAAACAGCATCAACTCCCGCACTAACCATAGGAGGAACATTATCACTTTTATTTTCGGAGCTTTCACACCCCAGTAAAATAAAAAATATAACGATAGATAAACAGTAATAAATATTAATGTTCAAATCTTTGAACATAACAAAACTCCCTTTTTAACGTTGTATGCCAGGCTCGGTGGTCGTTCATTAAATCAAGTGCTCATTCAAATTTGATTCATGCACCATTATATCGGCTAATTAAGTGTAGTGGCCAACTAATTCTAGCCATGGATTTGTATTTAAGGCCGTATCTTTTCTCTGAGAAATAGCATTATTATATTTAAATATAAACAGAGACTAAGAAATGGATAATATATTGCAATAACACGGACAATTAATCTGCTTATTTGTTGAAAAACAATATATCATTTATTACAAATATATAATTCATAAGAACAATTAGGTAATAAAAACCGTGAATATTCTTTTTCTCGCTCAACGCGTTCCTTTTCCGCCAAATAAAGGCGAAAAAATCCGCACCTTTAACCAATTAAAACACCTTGCGGAACAGAAACATAAAATAAGTGTTTGTGCTCCTTTAGAGCAACATGAAGATGTTAATTATTTTAAAGAGTTAGCGGATAAATATTGTGAGAACATTACGAACCATGGATTAACGGTAAAACCTCTTAGATTACTTAAAGGGCTATTAAAAGGGCAAGCATTAAGCGTCGCCAACTTTTATGTTAACGAGTTACAAAATAAATTTGATTGTTTATTACAACAAGAATGTTTTGATGTTGTTATTTGTACCAGCTCTGCCATGGCGGAATATATCTACAAAAGTAAATCTATTCAAAACTTGGAAAAGAAACCACTCTTGTTAATGGACTTTATGGATTTAGATTCTGATAAATGGCGACAATATGCACAAACATCAAATTGGCCAATGAAATGGATTTATCAACGAGAGGCTAGGATTTTAGCTAACTATGAGCAACAGATAACGCATGATTTTGATACAAGTTTTTTCATCGCAGATGCAGAAGTTGACTTATTCAACTCACGATGCAACAACGTTGGAAAAGTACTGACAATGGGTAATGGTATGGATACTACTGCCTTCGTTCCTGCAAAGACCCCCCCTGAAAATGAAGCCCCTGTGTTTTTGTTCACCGGCGTTATGGATTATAAACCTAATATCGATGCTGTGGTTTGGTTTGTTGAAACGGTTTGGCCAAGTATTTTGACTGAATATAAAAAAGCGCGGTTTATTATTGCTGGTATGAATCCATCTTCGGCGGTTAATGAATTAACAAATATTACCGGTATTGAAGTTACCGGTTTTGTTGATGATATATTGCCTTATTATCATCAATCAGATTATTTTGTTGCTCCGTTTAGGTTAGCTCGTGGTGTCCAAAATAAAGTGTTACAAGCGTTTGCGTGCGGCTTACCGGTAATTTCAACGTCTATGGGTGCTGAAGGTATTGATTGCACTAAGGATAACGACATATTAATCGCGAGTACAGCTAGCGAGTTTTTATCTTGTATAAAACGGCTGGTGAGTGATAGTGAATTTAGTGAAAAAATAAAAGCCAACGCATTAAGCTTAATTCATAGAAAATATTCCTGGGAAGGAAAATTACAGATTTTAAATGAAACATTAAGAAAAGTAACGAGCTAATATATGAGCAATACGCTGTACCGCCCTGAAATTGATGGTTTACGTGCCATTGCGGTGCTTGCTGTTGTAGTCTTTCACTTTAATCCTGCATGGCTCCCGGGTGGTTTTCTTGGTGTAGATATCTTTTTTGTTATTTCTGGGTTTCTCATAACGTCAATAATTTACGAGAGTATTATAAAAAAGTCCTTTTCTTTTAAAGTGTTTTACATTAGACGAATAAAAAGAATACTTCCGGTTTTTTATGTAGTTACCGCGGCCACGCTTATCTTCGGATATTTCATCTTATTTCCTATTGATTATAAGTCAGTAGGAAATTCAGCTTTGGCCGCGACTTTATTTCTCGGAAATTTCCGTTTTGCCTTAATGGGTGACTATTTTCAAGAGGATATGACAAAACCTTTATTACACTTATGGTCACTTGCTGTTGAAGAACAGTTTTATTTTATTTGGCCCACTGTCCTGATCGTTATATGTAAATTTGTAAAAGATAAAAAAAATATCCTTTTTATTATCTTATTACTCACAATAGCATCATTTCTTCTTGCCCAAACATTATCTGTTAATAGTCTATATGCGACATTCTCATATTTCTTATTGCCAACTAGAATGGGGGAATTATTTATTGGTTGTGCTTTAGCTATTTATAAAATAGACATCCGTAATAAGTTTATCAATAACATCATAACTACTATTGGTGGGTTAATTCTGATTATTAGCTTGATTGTTATCGACAAATCATCGGTATTTCCTGGATGGAACGCATTTTATCCTTGCTTGGGTACTGCATTAATCATTATGGGGGGCTCATCAAGTTATTTAAATAAATTTATTTCATTAAAACCCTTTATATTTATAGGGCTAATTTCATATTCTTTATATTTATGGCATTGGCCTGTTTTAACCTTTATTAGGTACAGCAACCCTGGATATGAATTCACCTTCCTATCTGCAGCTTTGGTAATGATTGGATTAGTTATATTATCTTACTTATCCCTTATTTTTGTTGAACATAAAGCACGTCTATCAAAAATATCAGACAGAAATGTAATCATTTGTTATTTTGTACTTCCCGCTATTTTTATTATAATTGTCAGTTTATTTATATCTAAAACAGGCGGGGTTCCGCAGCGTTATAATTTAACAAAAGAAATGACAAGTATTGAAACCATTGGCTGTCACGGTTCTTTAACTAAGGATATCTGTTTTTTATCAAAAAATGAAAAACTTCAGAAAACAGCTTTACTTATAGGAGACTCGCACGCGGGTCACTTTGGTCATTTCTTTGCTAAACTATCAAATAATTACAATATATCGCTGATAGATTCATCGTCTCCAGGTTGTGCCTTTTATTCAAAAGATATAAGTAATCTAAAATGTGAAAAATCAAAAGAAAGAATCGAAACATTATTAACTAAAGTTAGTACCGTTATTATTGCTAAACGATTTGATGATATATTCCAGAGGCAAAAATTTATTGATGAATTTTCATTATTTCTTGAAAGGCTCATTAATAGAGATATTCAGGTTTTAGTGTTAGCTCAAGTGCCTTTGCATAATGACCCTCTATTTCTAAATCATTACATTCAGCAAAATGTTAATGGTAATATCTTAGATAAACGCAAAGAACCAAATAGTATTTATTTAAAAGCAAATCGAAGAATTCACACTATTATAAACTCAAAAGACAATGTCAGGTTCCTAGATTTATCTCCTATTTTTTGCAATGAAAAGGAATGTTTACTAATTGATGATAAAGGCTTTCCTCTGTACTTTGATGATGACCATTTAACCGCCTATGGTGCTGAATGGGCATCAGAGAGACTACTCAGAAATAAAGAATTCAACTGGTTATTACCTTTTTTAATTAATGAATAAATTTAGTATTAAAAAATGTCGTGTCTAAGCACGGCCAAAAGGAGTGTTTTTTTGAAAAAGATAGTAAAAAAAATAGTGTTTTATATTGCAGCTGTTGCTGTATCTCCAATAACACTGCTTTACTTTATTTTTAATCTGGTTTTGAAAGGTGATGCCTTGTTATCAGGTTTTAGTCAATTCTTATGCCTTATTCCAGGTAAACTTGGTGTGTACCTTAGAGCTGGATTTTATCGTTTTACACTGACTACATGTGCTCCCGATGCTGTAATATCTTTTTTCGTTTTATTTTCTCAACGCGATACTCAAATTGAGTCTGGTGTTTATATTGGCCCGCAATGTAATATTGGTAAATGCAAAATTGGCCAAGATACCTTGCTTGGTAGTGGTGTTCATATAATGAGTGGCAAAGGGCAGCATAATTTTTCAGACTTATCAAAGCCTATTAAAGATCAAGGTGGCTCATTCGAAAAAGTAACAATAGGCAATGGCTCTTGGCTTGGTAATGGTTCACTTATTATGGCTAATGTGGGTAATCATTGTGTGGTAGCTGCAGGTGCTGTTGTTATTAATGATGTAGATGATTATTCTATTGTCGCAGGTAACCCTGCCCAAGTTATAAAGAAGCTAGATGAATAAATACATATTATTTTTTATTCTTAATCTATTTTATGGCGCCCTTGCTAATGCTGTAACAATTAACACGAACGAGATTCTTCAAGCTAAATTACAACCTCAAATAAGTGTACCCGCTTATTATAAAACCTATTCGGTTAGCAATATCAAACAAGTTTACCAAGCCCTAAATACCATTAAAAATGAGCAAGGCTACAGCGCAATTATATTTGAGGAGGGTGTTTATCACTTCAAGAAGACACTAAATATTACCACACCAAACTTAATGTTATTATCAAAATCAGCTAATCCGTCTAATACCATTTTGCGTGGCAATGGCATGAAAGCCACTAAAGGTGTAGATAATCTATTACGTATAGCAGCCTCAAATTTTGTTCTAGATGGTTTGACACTTGAGCAAGCTGGTAATCATCTTATTCAAATAGCAGGTGAAAGTGGTGCTCGAAAGCCAAGAATTAGAAATGCTATTCTTCAAGACAGCTATGAACAATTATTTAAGGTGACTTACTCTAGAAAGCACACAGATAAATTTTCAAATGAAGGCATAATTGAAAACTGTTTATTCAGATATACCAAGGGCGTTGGTCCCAATTATTATATTGGAGGTATTGACGCCCATGGTATTAGAAACTGGGTAATTCAAAATAATATATTTGAAAACATTGCCAGTCCAAGTCAGTACATTGCAGAGCATGCTATTCACTTATGGAATGATACCTTTAATAATATAGTCAAAAACAACCTAATCATTAACTCTGATCGAGGTATAGGCTTTGGGATGAAGATGCATAATGCAAATTATATTTATCACTCAAATTTTGGCGGTATTATTCAAAATAACATTATTTACCATGCCAATAACAAAAATAAATTTTCAGATGTCGGGATCATCCTCGAAGATAGTCCAAATACTCTTGTTGAAAGTAATATTATCTTTTTAGAACATAGTTACCCTTATGCTATTGAATTTAGATTTGAAAAATCAACCAACATAGTCATAAAAAATAATAATACTAACAAAGGTATTAGGCAAAGAAATGGTGCCGAAGCTTTAGTGATAAATAATAAAGTTTCAGTGCTGAGTGAGGCCGATTTAATTAATGCTGTTGAGAAGTTTAAAGGGAGTTAAAGTTTCTTACGCTAAATCACTGAGCGAATTCAATAGCACTATAAATTGTTTTGTTTATTCAAAGTACTATGTTGAGAATAAATACAGTGAACGGCTGGTAAATTGTATATTTGGCTAGCCAAAATCTTTGATGAAAATCACTTTTAAAGAATAAAAGGAAAAGCATGGCAACAAGTAACATTGTAGTTTTAACAACAGGGCTAAGTGGTAGCTCGGTAGTTACCGGGTTTATTGCACAAAAAGATTACTGGCTAGGTGATAAAACCATTTTTAAGTCAAATGCCTCTGGACGTTATGAAACATATGAAAATGAAAAACTAGTTGAATTGAATAATGAATTGCTTGCTACGTTGAATGTAGAGCTTACTGAATCATCATGGTATGACATAGACTTATTTGAGCGTATTCGAAAAAGCCACAACGAAGTAAACACTAAAAAATTTGTTGAATTTATTAATTATTGTCAACAACATGGCAAGTGGATTTGGAAAGACCCTAGGTTATGGGTAACAATGGGCTTTTGGGGGGAATTACTCCGAGGTTGTGATATCAAATATATTATTGTTTCACGGCAGCCAATTTCTTTATGGGTTTCTTTGATAAGTAAGAGACAAATTGTCAGTTACTCAAAACTTAGAGTATCTGAAAGAAACTCACACGATAGAATAGTTCGCTACTTGAATGATTGTGGTTTCCCTAACATAACGATGAATTATGATAAATTAGTTGAACACCCACAAACTGAAATCAAAAAACTAAATCATTTTTTAAACTCTAACTATACGTTAAAGATGTTTAGTGATTTATATAAAGGTAAAGTAGGGGGGAAAACCTTTAGTAATAAAAACTTTTTTAAGGCCGTTTTAATTTATATAAAAAACTATAACCTAAAATGATATTTAGGAAAAATTTTCCACGTAGTTACTCTCTTTTTGCGACATTTTTAAAACTCTATCTTTAATTTTGTTGAAGTACATTAAAGCAGTAGGATTTGGCTCTATTTAATGATTGAGTTTGAAAATGATTTGAATAAACCGCCTAATGTACCAATTGCTCTTGCGGCAAAATAAATTAAATAAAATTTTAATATAGTACTAAAATTCACTTTTCCTTTCGCCATACCATTTAGACGAAGGCTATACATAGCAACTGGTATAGCAATTGCGCTCAAGAGTACAAAAAAGGCGGTCAGGTGGCCAAATAACATTGAGAAACAAGTTGCGATACTAAAAAAGAATACCCATAAAGGAACCAATATACTTGGCCATTCACGCAATGGAATGCTTCGCCCTAAAAGGGATTTTAAATTAGATTGACCACGCCAAATTTCTTTATTAAAAAGCTGTTTCCAATTTTTATCTTCTCCTAAATGAACGTGTTGAGCTTTACTTGTGCAATATAGGTCGCCACTCTTAGCAATTTCAGATGTAAAGTAAATATCTTCACACGTTGCTAACTCTTCTGGAAAGCCTCCAACATCATTAAAGTCAGATTGATGAATAAACAAATTAGCTCCAGCTAATGCGTCTACGTTTGAATCGGCATAAGCGTTATTCATTACGGTTCTAATTTTTTCAATATTAGAACCGTGGTTTGATTCTACTTGAATCGCAGCAATGATCTTTCTTTGTTTATTTTCAGCCATTTCAGCCAGCATGACTGTTAACCAATTTTTAGACAGCTCAATATCAGCATCTAAAAAAGCAAGGTACTCCCCCGTAGACTGGCTGGCACCTAGGTTTCTTAACGCTGAAATTGTCAAACTATCGTCCTGAAAAGAGATGTTTACGTTGTCGTGTTGCTCAGCAAGTTTGGATAGCTCAATTGAGGACTTATTCTGACTCACGACGATAACTTCATAATTCGCTTGTTCGTCACCTTGGTTGAGAATTGAGGTGACTGTCTGTATAAGCATCTCTTCTCGCCCTTTATGGGGGATAATAAAAGAAACATTTGTCTTATTCGGCAATTTAACGTCCTAGTCTAGTGTGCGGTATGAAGTTTGTAGCTATCAGAGATGAAAATCTATTATTTCACCTTATTATTACAATGCCAACCGTAATAATACAATTCCAGCCGTTTTATCGAGTCGTTATTTTCAACAACTAAAACTCCAGAAGAGTTACGTATAAATAGATCTACTAACACCAATATGCATTTTTAAAAAAGGCATAAATAATAAAGAAGATTATCGGTTGTTTTTCCATTATGATTACCTCAGTTACCGTTATATTATTAGTGCTAAAATTCAATAATACAGAACATTGATGTCTATAAAGAAAACATATACCACAACAATCAAGCCATTCGATATCTTTCAAAAAGAAAAGCTTGCAGAGAAATGGCTTACATTAGAAAGGAATTCTGATTGCAGTGTTTTTTTATCCTGGCAATGGATAGGCAATTGGCTCGATGTGGTTACGGATAAGCTATTTCTTGTTGAAGCATATCATGATGATAAAGTGGTAGGCTTAGGCTTTTTTGTTGAAACAACACGTAAAGTCTTCGGCTGTATTCCTGTAAAACAATGGTGGTTGCATCGAACAGGCATTCAGCAACAAGATCAAATGTGGATTGAGTATAATGATTTTTTGTTAGATAAATCTTGCTCTATCGCTATTAGAGAAGAAATGATTAAGGCGGTAGTGGACTTTGACCCGTCTGTTAAAGAAATCATTATAGGCTTATCGGCCATTGAAAGGCTTGCTTGTTTTACCAACTCTTTTATCAAGTTAAATTTTTTAGAGGCAAGTCTCGTTAAAACTAACGGTTATCTAGCTTCCTTATCGCGCCTTAATGGTGATTATTTAAATAAGACCCCTTCTAAAAATACCCGTTCTCAAATCACCAGAAGTAAAAAGATATTACAAAGCCAAGGGCAGCTAACTTTTGAGGTGTTTTCAAATCCTCAAAAACTCGTTGAGTTATACCCTAAATTAGCTAGTATTCATATTGATAAATGGAAAGATACCAATGAAGGTAGTGGTTTTTCAAACCCAATATTTGATGGCTTTCATAAAGCAATAGCCCTCAGTAATACCAACAATATGGTGCAAATTGCCGTATTAACTTTAGATGAAGTTGAACTGGGCTATTTAGTTAATTTTGTTTATAACAATAGAGTTTATTTTTACTTGTCTGCTCTGCAACAAAATGCAGATAATAAAGTTAAAATAGGGCTGACTTTACACTGTGAAGCGATCCAATATTATACTCAGCAAGGGATTGAATCTTATGACTTTCTTGGGGGTGATGCACGATACAAAAAATCATTATCTGATGGGAAATATAATTTAGAAATGAAATGCTATTATCGAGATGATTTTATTTTACGTCTTGAGTGCAAATTGAAAAACTTTAAAATGAAATTTATTGCTATTATTACTAAGTATTTGAAGTAATAGCTTTACAGCATAATCTCAATAACAATGCACTGTTGCATTGTGTAATTCAACCTCATCAACGGAATATATATGAGCACAAAATTAACTTCACCAGCATCAATTTTCCCTGCAATAATGTGCGGTGGGAATGGTACACGCCTTTGGCCTCTTTCTCGCGCACTTTTCCCAAAGCAGTTTTTACCATTAGTTAATGATACCAGTATGTTGCAAGATACATTACTGCGTTTACCTAAAAACAGTAATGAACCAGTGTTTATTTGTAATGAAGAGCATAGATTTTTAGTCGCAGAGCAAGTTCGGCAGTTATCGAAAGAGCAAAGCACTATCTTACTTGAGCCAGAGGGCCGTAATACAGCTCCTGCGGTTGCACTTGCAGCTATTAATGCTGTAGAAAAAAATGAAAACGCTATGTTATTAGTCTTAGCAGCAGACCATGTTATTCAAGATACCGTCGCTTTCCACCAAGCTATTGATAAAGCAAGTATTGCAGCTCAACAAGGCAAGTTAGTTACTTTTGGTATTGTTCCGACTCACGCAGAAACGGGTTATGGTTATATTAAAAAAGGGTGTGAGCAAAGTTCAGATACTTTCAATGTTGCTCAATTTGTAGAAAAACCTAACGCACAAGTTGCCAGTGATTATTTAGCTTCGGGTGATTATTTGTGGAATAGCGGTATGTTCTTGTTTAAAGCTTCACGCTATTTAGAGGAGCTTGCCAAGCACCGTAGTGATATTTTAGATAATTGCCAAGAGGCCATGAACGGAGTTGAGCAAGATCTTGATTTTCTTCGCCCAAATAAAGCTGCTTTTTTAGCTTGTGCTAGTGAGTCGATTGATTATGCGGTAATGGAAAAAACCGACTCCGCTGTTGTCATTCCCCTTGATGCCGGTTGGAGTGATGTGGGCTCTTATTCTGCTTTGTGGGAAGTATGCGAGCAGGATGAAAATAAAAATGTATTAAAGGGCGATGTAATAGCTCAACAGACAACGAGTAGTTATATTCATAGTCAAAATAAGCTAATAGCGACAGTAGGTGTTGATAACTTAGTAATTATTGATACGCCTGATGCGGTATTAGTTGCCAATAAAGACAAAGTACAAGACGTTAAAAAAATTGTTGAACAACTTAAAGCCGATAAGCGAAATGAAGCGGTATTGCATCGTGAAGCTTATCGCCCTTGGGGTAAGTATGACTGTATTGATACGGGTGAGCGCTTTCAAGTTAAACGTATAACTGTAAAACCTGGTGCTAAATTATCTGTGCAAATGCATCACCATAGAGCTGAGCACTGGATTATTGTTTCAGGCACTGCCAAGGTGACTATAGATGAAAAAACAGTGCTATTAACTGAAAATCAGTCGGCTTATATCCCTGTCGGCGCGGTACATGCTTTAGAAAATCCAGGAAAACTACCGTTAGAAATGATTGAAGTACAATCCGGTAGTTACTTAGGTGAAGATGATATTGTTCGCTTTGAAGATAAGTACGGACGTGCTTAGTTTATAAATTATGTGCAGTTTACTCTTCAACCTGCACATAATTATCACCACTGGCAAACGCAATTAAACGGCTTAATTGCGTTAAGCTATAACCGCTCTCTTTTTGTAGGGTGTTAAAGTATATTTGAATAGCGCTTAAGCTTTTTTTACTTTGTAAGCCACCATCAATGATCTGTTGAGCTCTTAAATAAGCTTCAACATCACTGCTTAAAATAAAGGTATCTTTACCTAATAATCTCAAGGCATAAGGGCCTGTATTACCACCTAAGCGTTGTCCGTGCTTTTTCAGGTAAGTCCATAGCCCTATGATATCTTCACTTGGCCAATCACTGATAAATTGCGCGAAACTGATGTTTTTATCCATAGTGATATCAAACATCATTTGTGCATTAGCTTGAATCGTTTTTACTTTATTGTAGTTACGAATTATTTTGGGATCTGCGGCTTTTCTTTCTAGCATTTCTTCGGGCATCATCAACATTTTTTCAATATTAAAATTAAAAAAGTGCTCTTCAAAATCAGGCCATTTATTTTCGACCACACGCCAGACAAAACCAGATTTAAATATTTGTTTGGTAAAGGCGGCCAGGATACGGTCATCACTTAATTCAGCGATGCTTTGTTGTGCGGCATTATCATCGAGTAACTTTTTACCGAGTATTCTTTTTCCTAACAAGGTTTCTAAAGCTTTTACGCCGCCTTTTCGTTGTGCTGCGCGTTGAAATAATGATTTAAAGGATTCGTGAGTCATAGTGTCTAATTAAGGTAAGTCTTTTTAAAAGTAATATCATTCCCGTAATTTAGGACGGGAACCCAATGTTATGTTCATAAATATTGATAGTTAATGACAAAAATCCTGGATCCCCGACCAGACACTTCGGGGATGACGGTCTGTCTGGGGTCTATAGCAGCTATTTATGCTTCAATGCCACAGTGACGTAACAAAGCATCAATTTCAGGAGCGCGACCGCGGAAATTTTTGAATAATTCGCTTGGTTCTTCGCTACCGCCTTTCTCTAGAATATTGGTTAAGAATGACCGGCCTGTTTCTTCATTAAATATACCTTGTTCTTCAAATAAGCCAAACGCGTCAGCAGAAAGAACCTCCGCCCATTTATAGCTGTAATAACCTGCAGAATAACCACCACCGAAGATATGGCTAAAGCCATGTTGGAAACGATTAAACTCAGGTGCTTTTACTACAGAGTACTGAGTTCTAACATTATCCAGTACTTGTTGGATGTGCTTTTCATTGTTTACTGCTTTCGGATCAAAGCTTTCATGCATGGTAAAATCGAAGATACTGAACTCAAGTTGACGTAGCATTTGCATAGCCGATTGAAAGTTTTTGGCGGCCAGCATTTTATCTAACATTGCTTGAGGCAATGATTCGCCCGTTTCAAAATGACCAGAAATAAAGGCTAAAGCTTCTGGTTGCCAGCACCAGTTTTCTAAAAATTGGCTAGGAAGCTCAACCGCATCCCAAGGCACACCATTAATGCAGGCAACACTGCTAGCATTAATTTGGCTTAACATATGGTGAATTCCGTGTCCAAACTCATGAAACAAAGTAACTACTTCATTATGAGTAAATAATGCCGGATTATTGCCTACAGGACCGTTAAAGTTACAAGTTAAATAGGCAACGGGAAGTTGAATAGTACCATCAGACTTCTCACTACGACCTACGCAAACATCCATCCAGGCGCCGCCACGCTTTTTCTCTCGAGCATAAAGATCTAAATAAAAGCTACCGCGCTTTTCGCCAGCTTTATCAAAAATGTCGTAAAACTCAACATCATCATGCCAAGTATCTACATTGTTACGTTGTTTAATGGTTAAACCAAATAATCTATTTACTACTTCAAAAAGTCCTGCAACCGCTTTGTCTTTTGGAAAATATGGACGTAGCTCTTCATCCGAAATCGCATAACGGCTTTGTTTTAACTTTTCGCTGTAATAAGCCAAATCCCATGCTTGTAGATTTGATTGATTAAACTCATTCGATGCAAAGTCTGTTAATTCTTGAAAGTCTTGTTTGCCTTGTTGTTGAGATTTAACTGCAAGGTCTTCTAAAAAGCCCATGACTTCATCTGTGGAGTTAGCCATTTTAGTGGCAAGTGAATGTTGGGCGTAATTATCAAAATCTAATAAATTAGCGAGTTCATGACGTAACTCCAGTAATTCATTCATGGTGCTGCTGTTATCAAACTCATCTGCATTTGGCCCTTGATCCGAGGCACGAGTAACGAAGGCTGTATAAAGCTGTTCACGTAAGTTTGCATTGTCACAATACATCATTACCGGTAGGTAGCTTGGAATATCAAGAGTAAAGGTAAAACCTTGCTGCTCTTTTGATTGTGCTAATTCTTGTGCGGCAGCTAGGGCGCTGTCAGGCAAACCTGTAAGTTCACTTTTATCTTTAATCGTTACACTAAAAGCATGAGTTGCATCTAATACATTGTTGCTAAAGCCTGAGCTAAGTTCAGATAAACGAGTCACTATTTCACCGTAACGTTTTTTATCTTTATCATTAAGTGCAATGCCTGAAAGTTTGAAATCACGTAGCGCATTGGTGATCACTTTCTGTTGAGCAGTATCTAATTTTTCAAATTCATTACTACTTTTAAGGCTCTGATAGGCCTGATATAAACCTTGATGTTGACCAACAAAAGTACCGTATTCCGATAAAATCGGCAGGCAAGACTCATAGGCATCACGCAACTCATCACTACTGAGTACAGAGTTCATATGCGAAATAGGTGACCACAACTTAGATAATACGTCATCAATATCATCTATTGGCATGACTAAGTTCTGCCATGAAAATACATCATTGTCGGCGAGCACTTGTTCAATAACTTTTTTGCAATCGCTAATAGCTTGCTCAACAGCAGGTTTTACATGCTCAGGTTTGATTTTTGAAAAGGCAGGAAGTTCACTCGATACTAATAATGGATTGGTCATAGGGTCACTTAAATAGCTTTGAATACCTTATATGTAATGTTTAATTAGGGTTTTTTCAAGGTATCGGGCGAATAATAAAGCTAAGCTTTTACGCAGCTTGCACCTTCTTTATAAAATGCTACTTGAAATCAGGTCTTAATGGGCATATATATTGAGTACAAACAGATGAATTTTTTGAGAGAATTATGACACAACATTTTGATTATCTTGCCATTGGTGGCGGTAGTGGTGGTATAGCATCAGCTAACAGAGCTGCTAGGTTAGGTAAAAAGGCCGCAGTTATCGAAGCTAAATATATTGGCGGTACTTGTGTCAATGTTGGTTGTGTTCCTAAAAAGGCCATGTGGTATGCCGGTCAGATATCAGATGCGTTAAAATATGCCAATGATTACGGTTTTAGCCAGCACCTTTCACAAGGTGAGTCTCAATTTGATTGGGGCAAGTTAGTGGCTAATCGTGAAGCTTATATAAAGCGCATTCATGCTGCTTACCAGCGTGGTTTTGATGCCAATGATGTCACTGTAATTAATGGCTTTGCTAAGTTTGTTGATAAAAATACGGTGGAAGTGAACGGTGAGTTAATTACTGCGGATCACATTACTATTGCTACTGGCGGACGTCCGTCAATTCCAGACATTGAAGGCGCTGAATATGGCATAAACTCCGATGGTTTTTTTGCGTTAACAGAGCAACCTAAAAGTGTTGCCGTTGTTGGCGCTGGTTATATAGCCGTTGAACTTGCTGGCGTATTTTATGCGCTCGGCAGTGAAACCCATTTATTAGTGCGTAAAGAAAAGCCATTACGTGGTTTTGATAACATGCTAAGTGATACTTTAGTTGAACAAATGGCGAAACACGGACCTACTTTACATAATCACAGTACGCCTGAACGTATTGAAAAGCTGAGTGACGGGAAATTAGTAGTGCACTTAACTAATGGTGAATCATTAGCGCCAGTAGATACTTTAGTGTGGGCTATTGGCCGTGAGCCAGCGACAGATAATATTAATTTAGAGTCTACGGGGATAGTGTTAGATAAACGAGGTTTTATCCCAACAGATAAATATCAAAATACAAATGTTGATGGTATTTATGCCGTAGGTGATAACACCGGTCGTGCCCAATTAACACCTGTTGCCGTTGCTGCGGGTCGCCGTTTATGTGAGCGTCTATTTAACAATAAACCAGACTTACATTTAGATTATTCAGGCATTGCCACTGTAGTGTTTAGTCATCCGGTTATTGGTACCGTGGGCTTAACCGAAGACGAAGCTAAATCTGAATATGGTGAAGATAATGTTACTGTATATAACTCACAATTTACCGCGCTTTATCAAGCTATCACTGAAGATTACCGTGATCCAACTCGTATGAAGTTAATTTGTGCTGGCGCGGAAGAAAAAGTGGTTGGTTTACATAGTATTGGTTTTGGTAGTGATGAGTTATTACAAGGTTTTGCTGTTGCGATGAAAATGGGCGCTACTAAAGCTGATTTTGATAATACTATTGCTATTCATCCTACGTCAGCCGAAGAATTTGTAACCATGTAACCATGTAACCATGTAACCATGTAACCATTATTTTTACCTATCTCTAATGGTAAAAAGTTGAGCGATGAAAAGCCACAGCTAATACTATTAGCAGTGGCTTTCTACCGTAACAGGCTAGTTAAGTTTCTTGTGCAAAAGCTAGTTTACTTAACGGTTATAGTGATCTTCTTCGAGACAACTACTGGCTTGTGAGGAATATGGTGATGATCGCCCATAATAAGCTGTAAAGTATGTGTACCTTTAGGTAAGGTTAATGTTGTTTGTGTTTGCCCACCACCGAAGTGTTTTACATCACCGCCCATAGGTTTATCAAAGGCAGGCAAAGAAGCTTTGTCGATTAATAAGTGATGATGGCCGGTATGTTTCTTCTCAATTCCCGCTGGCGCTACGCCCATATCTTTTAAACCAAACTCTACCGTAAAAGTGCTCTGTACTGTTGCGCCATCAGCAGGTGAAATTATATAAACATTAGCATTTTCTGGCGCAACTGATTGTGGCATACCATCGTGTGCATTAACGTGTGCAGAGTTTAATAATACAGGGCTTAATGCCAAGGCTAATAACGATAAAGTGGCCATTTTTTTCATAGTGTCGCTCGCTTATTTTAGGTAAAGAGTTGTAAGTAAATTATGTTGTTATTTAAAACTGATAGTCTATTTTAAAGTTAAAACTGGTATCTGTTTGACTGTAATTACCCCAATTTAATTTGGAATAAACTAGCTCACCGGCTAGGCCCATGCCAAAAGAAAATCGATGTTCTATCGCTATATTAGCACCAATCATATCACCATCACTTTCAAGTTTCTCAGTTGAGGCATTAGGAATAGTTTTATAGCCCTGTAAATCACCCCATTGGTAAAAAGGTCCGCCATATATAATATCTCTTTCAGCAAACCTATAACCGACAATCCAGGCAATATCATAAATGTCAGTATCGTGTTCCCACATACCAAGCTCGTAAACTGGCTCACAATCTATTATATCGCAATTACTATAGAAGTAATTTTGTTCCGTTGTGGTGTTTCTTTCGTATCCTAAGGCGAAGGCTTGAGAAAGGTTGCCTATGGTTGATTGCTCGGTATTTTTACCATAAAACTGGTATTTAAGGCCAACTCGTGTGGCTGAGTCATCGTCACTTCTAATAGAAATTTCTAGACCCTTAGCGGCCGTTATATTGCCTCGAGCAAAGCCATAGATTTCAGTACCATCATAGTTATAAGGATCATCTTCAACGGTCAGTGTTGTTCTGCCTCCGTGGCCTAATGCCAAGTTAACCTTGAAGGTTTCACTACTTACCTCTGGATTATCAAATCGTGTACTGGACATTGAGACTGTCACAGGATTAGTGGAGCAAGCTGAGAGTAGGGTTAACAGTAGGGAGCTAAGTAAAGCAGAGTATTTCATTAATATTGAGTCCTTTCATTATTTTCGCAGGCAAAGATAGCAAAGTTATAGGTTGGTCTCAATAGAAACACTTCTCATTCTTAATTTTGTCAATGCATGAGCTTGGATTTCTAAATCGTTGTTAATTTTTATACAGGTGGTAGAATAAGGTGTTTTTAAACATTTCTTCTGCTGTCGTGTAGGTTTTATTTGTGCGTATTTTTTTCTGCTACATTGTTGTTATCTTGATTGCTTTGCAATCGGTTAATGCGATCGCAGTGATTAATGTTAGCCATCAAGATTCTCATCAAAAATCACCATTGAAAAGTCTTGCTCACTCTCATCAAGACAGTGATCATCATAGTCTTGATGAATTGTCAGCTTTTCAGACTGAATCACTCTCTGGTGAAAGTGAACATAGCGATGCTGACCATCCCGATTGCCATGCAAACCATTGCCATCATAGCAACCTAGTGTATCTTGATTTACTACACGCTATGGTATTGTCGGCACAGGTTAAAAACCAACAACAGCCTTATCATGTGATTTTTTCCTCCCAAATCGCGAGCCCTAATTTCCGCCCTCCAATAGCTTAATTTTAAATAAATTATCTGCAATTCACTTAACTTCAATTAAAGCCTTATAAAGCGCTTTAACTGAGATGTTTTGCTACGTTTTATTCTTAAATTAAGAGATTATTATGAAATTTTTCTCAATGAAAAAGACCATTAAAAAACCAAGAAGATTAATAACATTGACCAGCTTGTTATGTGGCATAACCCTGTTATCTACGGCTTCACTAGCTAACGATAATACAGCAAGAGACAAACATGACCATGGTGTGGAAGCTGCAACTCAACAGGCCGAGCACAATCATGCCCATGAAAAGGTACAAGAAGATACACATGATGAAAGTGCTCATGATCATGTTAAAGAGCCGGAAATCGATGATGGCCACGGGCATGATAGTGAAAATACTGCAGAAGAAGGTGTCAGCTTTAGTGCTGAAAAAATGGCATTAGCCAATATTAAAGTTTCTACTTTGCAGCCAAAGCTTTTTACCAAGAGTATTTATGCACCTGGTGAAATAAAAGCAAACGGCTATACCAGCTATATTGTCTCACCACGAACTGAATCTGTCGTGATCAGTCGTCACGCTATCTTGGGCGAGCATGTTGAAAAAGGCCAAGCGTTGGTGACATTATTTAGTGAATCAATGGCAGAGGCACAAGCACAATATCGTGTTGCTTATAGTGAATGGCAACGTACTAAAAAATTAGCTCGTGGCACGGTCAGTGAAAGTCGTTTGTTAACCAGTGAAACGGCTTTCATTTCAGCTTACGGTCGATTGACGGCCTTTGGTTTAACCAAGGCAGCGATTGAAGATATTGTTAAAAATAATTCATCAAATTTAGGTGAGTATACCTTAGTGGCACAACGAGCTGGCGCTGTGTTAAGTGATGATTTTTCACAAGGGCAACGTGTTGCTCCTGGCGATAAAATAATGGTCTTAGCAAATGAAGATAACCTATGGGTAGAGGCGCGAGTTTCACCAAATAAGAAACTGAATTTACCGGTAGGCACAGTGGCTAAAGTTGAATTTTCAGGGCAAGTACATTTCGCTAAAGTTATCCAAGAAGCACACACTATAGATCCAATTACTCGCACTCGAATTGTTCGTTTATCTGTTAACAATAAAGATGACACGCTACATTCTGGCATGTTTGTTAATGTTAACTTCCAATTTAAAACCCAAACCCCTGTAGTAGCAGTACCTGAGACAGCATTGATGCGTGGCTCTGATGGTGATTGGACTGTATTTGTCGAAGATCATCCCGGTGAATTTGCTGCGGTTGAGGTGGAGTTAGGACAACCTTTAGGCGATTATCGTCAAATTATCGGTATTGCTCCTAATACCAGAGTGGTTACCAAGGGGGCATTTTTTGTTGCTTCTGAAATAGCTAAAGGCGGATTTGATCCGCATAACCACTAGGTAAGGCGAATAAAGATGTTTAATAAAATGATTGATTGGTCGATCAATAACCGACTATTAGTGATTATCGCGTTGATTGCCACCATGGCTGCCTCGGTTATGGTGATTCCACAACTGAATTTAGATGCTTTTCCTGATGTTACTAACGTTCAAGTGGCTGTTAATACCGAAGCACCGGGGTTAGCGGCTGAAGAAGTTGAGCAATTAATAACGTACCCAATTGAAGCAGTAATGTACGCACTGCCTGATGTAGAGCAAGTACGCTCTATTTCTAAAACGGGATTGTCAGGTGTTACTGTTGTCTTTAAAGAAGGCACTGACATTTATTTCGCCCGTCAGTTAGTGTTTGAACGTTTACAAGCAGCAAAAGAATTAATTCCACAAGGTGTTGGTACGCCAGCCATGGGGCCAAACACCTCAGGCTTAGGTCAAGTATTCCAGTATTTGTTAATTGCTGATAAAGACTCGGGTTATGACTCTATGACCTTAAGAAGCTTAAACGATTGGATCGTTAAGTTATTGGTTATGCCAGTAGATGGTGTTACTGACGTATTATCGTTTGGCGGCAATGTAAGGCAATATCAAGTTAATATTGAGCCGAGTAAATTACTGTCATATCAGTTAACTCAAGACGATATTGTGAGCGCACTTGATAATAATAATGCCAATGTTGGTGGTTGGTATATGAACCGCGGACAAGAGCAGCTCGTTATTCGTGGTACAGGTTGGTTTAATAGTGGTGAAGCAGGTTTAGCTGATATTAGGCAAGTGCCGGTTAAAACCGTTGATGGCACTGTCGTTACCATTGATGATGTCGCGAAAGTTTTTTTGGGCAGTGAAATCCGTCAAGGCGCGGTTACTATGACTCGCAGAGACGCTCAAGGTAACATTGAAAACTTAGGTGAAGTGGTTTCGGGTATCGTCTTAAAACGTATGGGTGCAAATACTAAAGCGACCATTGATGGCATTAATGCACGTATTCCCATGATAAACCAAGCACTACCTGAAGGTGTACGCTTTGAACCTTTTTATGATCAAGCTGATTTAATTACTAAAGCTGTGGATACTGTGGTCGAGGCATTGGCCTTAGCTTTTATGTTCATCGCGATAGTTTTAGCGTTATTTTTAATGAATTTACGCGCAACATTCCTAGTATTGATTTCAATTCCCATCTCTATTGCTATCGCTTTAATGGTGATGTCTTGGATGGGGATTTCAGCTAACTTAATGTCGTTAGGTGGTATTGCTGTTGCTATTGGTATGTTAGTTGATGGCTCTGTGGTGATGGTTGAAAACATGTTCAAACATCTTAATAGAGCTGATGATGACGATGAAGCTGATATTCCGTCACGATTAAAAGAGGCAGGGAAAGAAGTTGCCCGTCCAGTTTTTTTTGCCGCCTCTATTATTCTCGTGGTCTTTATGCCGTTATTTAGTTTTGAAGGTGTTGAGGCAAAACTGTTCCAGCCTATGGCTATTAGTATTATTTTAGCGGTTGTTTCCGCTATTTTAGTGGCATTGCTTGTGGTGCCAGCTTTAGCGACTTTTATGTTCAAAAATGGCGTAAAGGAAAGAGAAAGCTTGGTTTTACAGCCATTAAATAAGCTATATCGCAAAGGTCTACAAGCGGCAATGAAACATACCAAAATAGTGATTGCTGCTGCAGTTATCTTATTTGTTGCTGCGGGCTCTTTAGTGCCACAAATAGGTACTGAGTTTGTGCCAGAGCTTGAAGAAGGTACCATTAACCTAAGAGCGACATTAGCGCCCTCATCAAGTTTGGATACGGCTTTATCGGTTGCGCCCATCCTTGAAGAAAAATTAATGCAATTTCCTGAAGTTGAATACACTCTAAGTCGCATTGGCCGTGCTGAAATAGGCGGCGATCCTGAGCCGGTTAACAATATTGAAATATATATTGGCTTAAAGCCAGTGTCACAGTGGACAAGTGCCAGTAATCGTTTTGAACTGCAGGCGTTAATGGAAGTAGAGCTTGAGCAATTCCCTGGTTTATTACTTAACTTTTCACAACCCATAGCCACACGTGTTGACGAATTGCTTTCAGGGGTAAAAGCGCAACTTGCCATTAAATTGTTTGGTCCTGAGCTTGATATGCTAGCTAAAAAAGGCCAAGAAATTGAAGCTGCCATCAAGAATATTGACGGTGCTAGAGATGTCGCCTTAGAGCAAATAGCCGGTGAAGCACAGTTAGTGATCAAACCAAAGAGGCAGCAACTTTCTCGTTTTGGTTTATCTGTTGGTGATGTCATGAAAGTAGTTAAAGATGGTATTGGTGGTGTTAGTGCAGGGCAAATAATTAATGGCAATGAACGTTATGATATTTATGTGCGCATTGAAGAAAAATATCGAGATAATCAAGAAGCGATCGCAGACATTAGAATACAATCCCCCACTGGAGCTTGGGTGCGCTTAGGTGATATTGCGACCGTTAGTTTTGAATCTGGTCCACCACAAGTACGTCGTGATGATGTACAGCGACGTGTTGTAATCCAAGCCAATGTGCAAGGCCGAGATATGGGCAGTGTTGTTGCTGATATTCGTAAAACAATCGACGACAAAGTTGACTTGCCAGCAGGTTACTCTGTGGTTATTGGTGGTCAATTTGAAAACCAACAACGTGCCCAGCAACGACTTGCTGTAGTAGTACCTTTGTCGCTAGCATTAATTGCCTTACTATTATATTTCGCTTTTGGCTCTGTCGGTCAAGCGATGTTGATATTGGTGAATGTGCCATTAGCTGTGATTGGTGGTATTTTCTCGTTATATATTTCAGGCCAATACTTATCAGTGCCTAGTTCTGTTGGTTTTATTACCTTATTCGGTGTCGCTGTGCTTAATGGAGTAGTGATGGTGGAAAGCATTAACCAGTTGGTAAAAAACGGAGTTGATACCTCAAAAGCTGTTTTTGATGGCGCTATCTCGCGATTACGCCCAGTATTGATGACCGCTATTACTTCTGCATTAGGTTTAATACCTATGTTGATATCAAACGGTGTCGGCGCTGAAATTCAACGACCACTTGCGAGTGTTATTGTTGGTGGTTTAGTTACCGCAACGTTATTAACGCTATTTGTCTTACCTATATTATACCCATGGTTTTCTAAAACAAAAATTAAACAATTAACGTATCACTAAAATTAATCCATGACACAGCAAAATGTGAATTAGCAACTCACATTTTGTTGTGCCACGGAGGTAAATTTTAATTATTATTGATAAATATTCGAATAAATTTATTTATTCATCTGGTGGATCTGTTGCGAGCTACTGTTGTTATTGCCTTATGTTTTTTAGTTAGGTTGGAGTGTAAAAAAACTGTAAAAAAAGTTTAATAACGCGCTGGTAATTGCGCCAATTTCTGATAATCTCTTACCTCGTTATTTTAGCTAGTTGATTTTTTGTACAACTAAGAAATGACTCAATAATAAAATTATCCACATATAATAAAAATAAAAACAGTGCGTATCAAAAGATTTGTGATCCCTACTATTTTTCAATAAAATCATATCGTTACATTTTCATGGCCAGATTTGTTTTACACAAATTACTGGCTGTTTTTCGTACTTGATCACAAGGTTATCCACAAGAGGATCATTGATCCAGTCAATTAAGCACACTGATAAAGTGGAGCCTACTTATACCAATTCCATTAAGTTTTCCCTCATTCAGAGTTTGTCAGCGGTTTGAGAACAAATAGAATTTTTTTGTATATAGTCATTCTATATCAAGGTAATTCTGTGCAGTTATCGAATTGCTGACAAACTCCCAAAGGGCGAGTTTAAAAGACTTACATGCAGCGTTATTGATTTTAACAAGGGAAAAACCATTATCTTCAATCAATGCCTTACCTCTAAGCCTTTTAACTCTCGCTGAATGGGAGCAAACTTAATGGACTTGGTATTATACTTTATGGCATGCTTAGCCATCTTTAGCTTAATTTAGTCGCTTCGCGTATTTCTTATGACAACTTCTACAACCCCACCTGATGCTAATAACACGCAATCACCCTTGATATTAGTCGATGGTTCTTCGTATTTATTTCGAGCCTATCACGTACCCTATTTACAGGCACTTTCAACTGCTGATGGCCAACCAACAGGTGCCATCACCGGTGTATTGAATATGTTGCGTAGTTTGAAAAAAGACTACCCCAATGGCAATATTATCGCGATTTTCGATGCCAAGGGTAAGACCTTTCGCAATGATATGTACCCAGAATACAAAGCAAATCGTCCACCAATGCCAGATGATTTACGTACGCAAATAGCGCCTTTGCATGAAATTATTACCGCGATGGGTTTACCCTTACTGGTTATTCCTGGCGTTGAGGCCGATGATGTTATCGGTACTTTGGCAAAACAAGCTGATGAATTAGGCATTGAAACCGTCATTTCGACGGGTGATAAAGATATGGCTCAGCTAGTAACACAGCATGTACGTCTAATTAATACTATGACCGACGTTGAGATGGATGTTGCTGGCGTTAGTGAAAAATTTGGTGTTCGCCCTGATCAAATCATCGACTACCTTGCTTTGATGGGCGATAAAGTTGATAACATTCCTGGTGTAGTAAAATGTGGACCTAAAACTGCAGTTAAATGGTTAGCAGAACATGGCACCATGGCTGAAGTTATTGCTAATGCAGATAAAGTAAAAGGGAAAATAGGGGAGAATCTGCGCGATGCATTAGAGCAGTTACCGCTGTCTTATCAATTGGCCACTATTAAGTGTGATGTAGAATTAGAGCAAACTGCAGCAGAATTAGCAGCCAATGACCCCGATATTGCTGCGTTAACTGAACTTTATCAAAAATATGAATTAAAACGTTTATTGGCCGATTTAGGCAAAGGCGGTAACGAATCCAATACCGCTACGTCTAAAGCAAGTAAGTCATCAAGCAAAAATTCAAGCTCAGCTGGTGATCAAGCAGAAGTTAATGCGGTAGATGTTGAATCAACAGAATACGACATCATTTTAGATAAAGATCTTTTTACTCAGTGGCTTGATAAGTTAAAAGCGAGTGATGCTTTTGCCTTTGATACTGAAACCACCAGTGTTAATTATATGAAAGCCGAGTTGGTGGGTTTATCTTTTGCAGTTGAAGTCGGTAAAGCCGCTTATGTGCCTTTGGCGCATGACTATGAAGATGCATCTGAGCAATTAGATAGCGAATGGGTACTAGCCCAACTTAAACCTTTATTAGAAAGCAAAGACATTAAAAAAATTGGTCAAAACCTGAAATATGATGCCAATGTATTAAGCCATTATGATATTGCTCTGCAAGGCATAGGTTTCGATACCATGATTGAGTCTTACTGTTACAACAGTGTCGCCACCCGTCATAATATGGACGCGTTAGCATTAAAATATCTTGATTATAAAACGGTCCATTTTGAAGATATTGCCGGTAAAGGCGCTAAACAATTGACCTTTAACCAAATAGAAATTGAAAAGGCCGGCCATTATGCTGCGGAAGATGCTGATATTACTTTGCGTTTACATCAGGCAATTTTCCCTGCACTAGAGCAGTCTGCCTCACAGTTAAGTGTTTTTAATGACATTGAGATGCCACTATTACCTGTGCTTGCCCGTATGGAGCAAACCGGAGTATTAATTGATAGTGACATTTTAGCCGAGCAAAGCCAAAGCTTAGGTCAACGTCTAGCAGAACTAGAAATCGAAGCACATAACCTCGCAGGTAAAAGCTTTAATCTGGCTTCACCAAAGCAGTTACAGCAAATTCTTTTTGAAGAGTTAGAAATCCCGGTCATCAAAAAGACCCCTAAAGGTGCACCCTCTACAGCGGAAGAGGTTCTGCAAGAATTAGCACTTGATTATCCACTACCTAAGATAATCTTGGAAAATCGAGGTTTAAGTAAACTAAAATCAACCTATACCGACAAGTTACCGTTAATGGTTAGTGACAAAACTGATCGTGTGCATACATCGTATCATCAAGCGGTTACGGCGACTGGTCGTTTATCTTCGACCGATCCAAACTTACAAAACATTCCGATTCGTAGTGAACAAGGTCGTAAGATCCGCCAAGCGTTTATTGCCCCTAAAGATCATAAAATAGTGGCGATAGATTATTCTCAAATTGAGTTACGCATCATGGCACATTTGTCGAACGATAAAGGTTTAGTAACCGCCTTTAGCGAAGGTAAAGATATTCATAAAGCAACAGCGGCAGAAATATTTGCTGTTGAACTTGATGAAGTTACCACTGATCAACGTCGTAGTGCCAAAGCAATTAACTTTGGTTTGATTTATGGTATGTCAGCCTTTGGTTTAGCTAAGCAACTCAATATTGGTCGTCAGCAAGCGCAAGAATATCAAGATAAGTACTTTCAGCGTTATCCTGGCGTATTAACGTATATGGAAGATACTCGCCAAACTGCGAGTGAGCAGGGCTATGTTGAAACTATCTTTGGTCGTCGTTTATATTTACCTGACATTAATGCTAAAAATGGTATGCGCAAAAAAGCGGCTGAACGTGCAGCAATCAATGCGCCTATGCAAGGTACGGCTGCGGATATCATCAAAAAAGCGATGTTAGCGGTAGATAGCTGGTTACTTGATAAAAATGATGATCGCATCAAAATGACCATGCAAGTTCACGATGAATTAATCTTTGAAATACACCAAGATATTGTTGAAGAAACCACTAATAAATTGGTTGAGTTGATGAACAACGCGGTAGAGCTTAGCGTACCGTTAATCGCTGAATACGGTATTGGTGATAACTGGGATGAAGCGCATTAAACGAAAAATCGTTAATAATTGAGCTAACACGGGTTTAATTAACAAAAAGGGTAGTTGCTGCGGCAACTACCCTTTTTTATATTCATCAGGCTAAAGTATTGATCACTTAACCTGTATTAAAAATCTAATGTACAACCACTGCCAACGTCGATAAATCTTTTAGTTTCACCACTTTGTTGAAACTCTAGTAACGCTAGATTTATATCATCAAGGAGTTGATGACGTAGTGGATAGTTATTACTGATCGCATAATATAAGTGATTGTATTTTAAAGCAGGCTCAATTTTTTCAATACTATTGAGTAGTGCTTGTTTGTTGCGATTTGATAAATTGGAGTAATTGACACTATAGGTAAATACACTCGGATCACCAATGATTAAGTCGACTCTTTTCGCAGCGAGTAACTTAACTAATTGTAATTCATCTACGGCTTCAACCACGGCGAATTGTTTTGCATCCATCATGGCATCAAATTCTGGAGTGTTTTGATAACCTCGAACAACGCCAATGATCTTACCTTTTAGATTTCCTAAATCTGCTTGTAAATTAAATGAGTCACCTTTGCGCTTTAGTAAAGATAAATCACCTCCAGCAAACTTATTTGATAGGGCGAGTAATTCTCGACGCTTTTTCCCTAATACCGCGTCTGAAGGGGCTGAACTTTCAATAAAATACTCAGGAAAGAGTATGTCCATTTTTCCCTGTTCCACCAACATAACGGACCTTGCCCAAGGGAAAAATTGAATATTTACTTGGTAACCTTTACTGACTAATATTGCTACTGTAAATTGAAACACCCAGCCTTTATTACAAACATTTTCACTAATATAAGGCGGCCAATTTAGTGTTGCTAAGTTGATGATTTTTTTGGAAGCTTTATTAAAACGATAACCATTAGACGTTTTGATTCCTTGAATGGTATGTTGTTGTTCATTGACGTAATAACTTACCGTTAATTTATCGTTTGGCTCTTCGGCTTGTGCGATTCCGATTAAGCTGAAATAGGTAATTAAAAAAATTGGTAAAGTAATGCCTTGAATGGCACTGAAAATCAAACCTAATAAACTCATAAGTTGCTTAGGTTTGATTGAAGAGTGACTTGAATTGTTTCGGGCTGAACAGTAGAACAACATTAATTAATACTCCATCACTTGACGTTTTTCAAAGCTAACGTTAAGTGTAGCTGTTCATAGTCAGTATTTCTTTGGGAATACTCTTATTGTTTGTTATACCAACTCCATTAAGTTTGTGATCTTGTTGTGCGTAGAGAAAATAAATCAGGACAAGGCGCTTGACTGAGTAATAGCTTGCTATTGGGATTGAGAGCAACGCAGACGTGGATTATTTTAACCAGCACAAATGGGCAATAATTTAATGGAATTGGTATCAATACAAAAAGAAAAAAGTTACCGCTGCCACAACGCAGGAAACGACAAAACTCAATAACGCGCCTTCTATAACCATATCTCTAATTTCTATCTCCCCGGTGCCATAAGCAATGGCATTAGGCGCTGTTGCCACGGGTAACATAAAGGCGCAACTGGCAGCCATAGCTGCAGGGATCATAAATATAGCAGGGTCAACGCCCATACTAGTACCAACAACGGCTAGAATTGGCATTAACAGCGTCGCAGTTGCGGTATTACTGGTGATTTCAGTGAGGTAAGTCACCACTAAGCAAAGTGTCAATACCATGGCTATCATAGGCAGGTTAGCTAATGAAGATAACCAATCGCCCAGCATAGTACTTAAACCTGAGGCTGTAAAACCTTTGGCTAAAGCGATACCGCCAGCAAAAAGTAATAACATACCCCAAGGTATTTCTTTGGCGGTATTCCAATCTAAAATGCGGCCACCTTTTCCGTTAGGCACCATAAACATGATCACGACTGCAGCCAGTGCGACTGTACTATCACCCGCGATAGGTGTATTAAACAACTCACTCCAACCGCCAAAAGGTGCACCACGGGTGATCCATGCAAGCGCCGTTATGCCAAATAAAATTAAAGTACGCTTTTCTTCACTGCGCCATTTAGGCAATGTAGGTAATTTAATTTCTTCATCTAAAGTAACTGAACGTGTTAACCACAGCGCCATTAGGGGGATGGAAATAAGTACTACGGGCACGCCAATTTTCATCCATTCTAGGAAACCAAATTCTCTACCAGTGCTTTCTTCGTAAATGCCCATAAAGATAACATTAGGTGGTGTGCCAATTGGGGTACCAATACCACCAACAGATGCTGAATAGGCGATACCGAGTATTAAGGCAACTTTAAGCTTTCTATTATTCACATGACTTAAAATGGCTAAGGCAATAGGCAACATTATTAGTGTTGAGGCGGTGTTGGAAATCCACATGCTTAAAATAGCGGTTGCTAACATAAAGCCAAACACTAAACGTCGACCACTAGATACACCGACTAAGCGCACCATGTAAACCGCCATGCGTTCATGGGCGCCACTTTTAACCAGCGCGGTAGAAAGCATAAAAGCACCCATCAACAATAAGATGACATGACTGCCTAGCGAAGAGGCAACGGTTTTGTGATCAACAATACCGAATAGCGGTAGTAGAGCAAAAGGTACTAACGAGGTCGCAGGTATAGGAATGGCTTCAGTTATCCACCATATAACCGTCAATAGGGTAATTGCTGCGGCTATCGCAGGTTTATCATCTAAACCTAAGTGACCGAGTAATAAGTAAAATACAAAGGCTATGACGGGCCCAAGTGGGATAAAGTGCTGACGGGTAAATTTCATATTGATAGTAAACTCTATTATTGTTTTTGTTATTACTTAACCTGAGCTCAGAGTAGCTATTTAACGCTAATTTTATGCGTTTGAATACTGCTCTTTATTGCCTAGCCAACGTTGAATTAATGCTTGTGCACATTTAGGGTGCTGCCGTGATAATAAATAGGCTTGTTGTTTTATTTCGGGAATTAAATAGCCATCACGTACTAAGTCGGCAATTTTAAGTTCTGCTAAACCTGTTTGTCGAGTACCCAATAATTCACCTGGACCACGAATTTCGAGATCTTTTTCGGCAATAACGAAACCGTCATTACTTTCACGTAATACTTTTAAGCGTTTAACCGCTGTTTTTGATAAGGGCGCTTTATACATTAAGACACAAAAAGAAGCGACAGAGCCACGGCCTACACGGCCACGTAACTGATGCAGCTGTGCTAAGCCTAAACGCTCAGGGTTTTCAATGACCATTAAGCTTGAATTAGGCACATCAACACCGACTTCAATCACGGTTGTGGCGATAAGTAGGTGTAAATCACCCTTTTTAAAGCTATCCATAATTGACTGTTTTTCATCTGCTTTTAATCGGCCATGCACTAAACCAATCTTTAGCTCAGGCAATTGCGCTTGCAATAAAATCGCGGTTTCTTCGGCTGCCTGACATTGTAAAACTTCTGACTCATCAATTAAGGTACAAACCCAATATGCTTGTCTACCATCATCAACACAGCCTTTGCGAATTCGCTCAATAACATCAGGGCGACGAGAGTCAGGCAATGCCACGGTATTTATTGGTGTACGCCCAGGAGGAAGTTCATCAATTACCGAAGTATCTAAATCTGCATAAGCCGTCATGGCTAAGGTGCGCGGGATTGGTGTTGCGGTCATAATCAGTTGGTGCGGATACTTATTATCAAATACACCCTTTTCACGCAGTGTTAGGCGCTGATGTACACCAAACTTATGCTGCTCATCAATAATGACTAAGACAAGGTTTTTAAATATTACATCGGCTTGAAAAAGCGCATGGGTGCCAATAACCATCTGCATTTCACCACTGGCAATTTTCTCAAGGGCTTCTCTCTTAGCTTTAACTTTAGTTTTCCCGGCCAGCCAACCAGTATTAATACCTAAAGGTTCAAACCAATTGGCGAAGTTAATGGCGTGTTGTTCAGCTAAAATTTCAGTCGGTGCCATCAAGGCGACTTGATAACCCTCACTAATAGCTGTCAAAGCCGCTAGTGCCGCCACTAAGGTTTTACCTGAGCCTACATCACCTTGCACTAAACGCATCATAGGTTGGCTTTTAGCTAAGTCAGTTTTTATTTCATCAACAACTCGTGCTTGGGCATTGGTTGGTGAAAAGGGTAAGGCTTGCAGGAATTTTTGACTGATTTTTTCATCTGCCAATAACGGTATTGCATCATGAATATCACTATTTTGTCTGACTTTTAGCATGCTCAAGTTATGAGCAAGTAATTCTTCTTTAATCAAACGCTGCTGAGCAGGGTGGCGACCTTGCTCTAGTTGCTCAATAGATACATTGGGTGGTGGGCGATGAATAATCGCTAAGGCTTCACTGAGCGAATACTGCTCATTGAAGATATTGCTGGGTAGTAGTTCTTCAACTTGGCCACGTTGTAAGCGAATTAAGGCTTGTTCCGTTAAGCTGCGCAGGGATATCTGTCTGAGACCATCAGTACTGGGGTAAACTGGCGTTAAGGTTTCTTCAACTGTGGTTAATGCTCTGTCGTCATCGAGGGATTTATATTCTGGGTGAACGATTTGATAGCCGCGTGGGCCGCGTTTAACTTCACCATAACAGCGAATGGTTTTACCTATGGTTAAGCTATTTTTTATGCTGGCAGAGAAGCTAAAAAAGCACAATTGAATACTGCCAGTACCATCATGTAGGGTAACGACTAACATGCGGCGTTTACCGTTGGTAATTTGGCTATCGATCACTTCGCCAATAATATTGGTCGACGTACCTGGTAATAAGTCACGCACTGTCATTACCCGGGTTTTATCTTCGTAGCGCAGTGGCAGGTGAAAGAGAATGTCTTGCACTGATAGCAAACCAATCTTCTCTAATTTTTCAGCTAAACTAGGCCCAACCCCCTTGAAGGTGCTGAGCGGAATTTGTGATAGCTTAGTGAGTGCTTCCATTGCCATTGAAGTGTTCCTAACGACTAATCATCGATATGTTGCCAAGCTTTTTTGTTCATTTGCATTTTTTGCCACCAGAGTTCATCAGCAACAATTTGACCTTCTTCATCAATTTCAGGATAAGGTAAACCTTTACGCTGACAAGCTTCGGCAAAGATAGGGTGACCACCTTCAAATAAAGTGCGTTGACGACGTTCATTGCTTAACAGAGGTTTATCATACATACCAGCTGCCTGACGCTGGCGTTGTGCTTCGTATAAAACAACAGAGCAAGCAACAGAAACATTTAATGATTGCACCATGCCAACCATAGGAATAATAATATGGTGGTCCGCTAGCTCAAGCGCTTCTTTTGAGGTACCAAACTTCTCTTGGCCTAAAATAATGGCGGTGGGCTTGGTATAATCAATTTCGGTAAAGTTAACCGCAGTATCAGACAAGTTAGTCACCAATACTTGCATGCCTTGTGCTTTTAACGCTGCAATAGCATCGGCCGTTTTATGGTAATTATGCACGTCAATCCAATTTTGACTACCTGCAGCACTTCCACCGCGTACTTCCGCCTCTTCACTCTTCCATACCGCATGCACATCACTAATACCAATAGCATCACAAGTACGTACTACGGCGGCTAAGTTATGAGATTTGTGTAAACCTTCCATACAGACTGTTAAGTCAGGTTGGCGTTTATCTAACATGGTATTAATGCGTGCTAATCTTTCTGGAGTCATTTTGTTAATCTTTTAAATAATTTTGCTCAGCTCTTTATCAAAGCTCGAGTACAGCAGGTAATAGGCAAAAGTAATGCGATTTAAACAAAGCCGTCAAGCTATTAATTTAGGGAGCTTATAACTATAAGTGACTTAAATAAATAGCGCTGACAATGCAGGTTAAATGGTATTAATGAAGCCTATTTTAATTGACGCTAGGTAGTTCTAAAATTCCGTCAATTTCGATGGCTACATCTTTAGGTAATCTTGAAACTTCTACCGCAGCTCTTGCAGGATAAGGCTGAACAAAATAACGGCTCATTACTTCATTAACGGTAGCAAAGTTACTTAAATCGGTAAGGAAAATATTTACTTTTACCATGTTGTTGATTTCGCCGCCTGCTGCTTCACATACCGCAACTAGGTTTTTAAATACTTGCTCGGCTTGCTCGGCAAAGCCACCTTCAATCACTTCCATTGTTTCAGGAATAAGTGGGATTTGACCTGATAAATAAACAGTATTATTTACTTTCACGGCTTGGCTATAAGTGCCAATAGCACTAGGTGCTTTGTCTGTACTGATAATGCTTTTCATGAGAATTCCTTTAAAGAGCCTTTGAGGACTATTGTAGTAACTGTTTTATTTGTTTCGAATGACGCGTTGAACATCAATCATTACTTTAATTTTTCGAATTATATCTGCTAAATGAATACGGTCACGACAGGTTATTTCCATGTCAATTACGTATAAGCCCGCTTCTTTTTCACCCGAATTTAAGCTGTGAACATTAGAGCCACATTTTGCCACTGCATTGGTGAGTAAGGCTAATGCTCCTTGGTGGTTAACAATTTCTACCCGTAATTTAGCAATAAATTCTTTATCAATATCACTATCCCATTTTACCGGGAACAAGCTGCCTTGCTCATGACCTTTAATATTACGACAACCTTGTTGGTGCACCATCAAACCTTTACCCGGGCTTAAGTAAGCTAAAATAGCATCGCCAGGGATAGGGCGACAACATTTACCGTAACTGACTAACATGCCTTCGGTGCCTTTTATCGGCATTTTAGTTTTTGAGTTGCTCGAGACTAAATCATTATCTTCGGTAAAACCATCGGTGAGTTGTCTCGCAATACCTATACTTAAGGCATTTCCTAAACCTATGTTAGTCAATAATTGCTCAAGAGTCTTATTACCACTTTGCTGTACCACTTCATCAATCTTTTCTTGTGCTAAATCTTCGAGCTTAGTTTTACCTAAAGCATGACTTAACAAGCGAGTACCTAAAGCATATGACTCATCTTTTTCACAACTTCTCAGGTAAGTACGTATTTGCAAACGTGCTTTGGCGGTTACCACAAAGTTTAACCAAGTTGCGTTAGGTCTTGCTGCTGCTGAAGTAATTACTTCAATGGTTTGGCCAGAATCAATAGGCTGGCTCATTGGATAAGGCTTACGATCTACCTTAACTCCGACACAAGAGTTACCAACATCTGTATGCACCGCATAGGCAAAATCTATTGCGGTTGCGCCCATTGGTAGTTCAATAATACGACCGTCAGGGGTAAAGACATAAATTTCTTCAGGAAATAAATCTGACTTAACGTTTTCGATAAACTCAAAAGAGCTACCAGCACTTTGTTGTAATTCTAATAAACTTTGCATCCAGCGACGGGCTTTCATTTGCGCTGTTGTACCCGTGTTTTCGCCATCTTGTTTGTATAACCAGTGGGCAGCAACACCTTTATCAGCCATTTGATCCATGTCATGGGTACGGATTTGAATTTCTACGGGAATACCATGGGGACCAATGAGTGAGGTATGCAGTGATTGGTAACCATTAGTTTTAGGAATAGCGATGTAATCTTTAAAGCGTGTTTCAATCGGTTTGAATAAATTGTGCATGGCACCTAAAGCGCGATAACAGTTGTCGATTTTTTCACTAACAATGACACGAAAGGCATAAATATCCATGACTTCATTGAACATTAATTCTTTATTGAGCATTTTACGATAAATTGAATAGAGGTGCTTTTCTCGGCCAATTATTTGAGCCTTAATACCGCTTTCTTCTAGGCGTGAGGCTATTTCTTTTTCAATATTATCAATTATCGCTTTACGGTTACCGCGTGCGCTTTTTACTGCCGATCTCAATGCACGTGAACGCATAGGATATAGTGCCTCAAAACCCAAAAGCTCGAGTTCATTTTTTATATCATGAATACCTAAACGGTTAGCTATTGGTGCATAAATTTCTAAGGTTTCACGGGCAATACGGCGACGTTTATCTGGTCGTAAAGAGCCCAAAGTACGCATGTTATGAGTTCGATCGGCAAGTTTAATTAAAATAACACGAATATCTTGCACCATGGCCAGTACCATTTTACGGAAGTTCTCCGCTTGCATTTCTTCTTTATTATCAAATTTTAACTTATCAAGTTTGCTGACGCCTTCAACGAGTTCAGCCACGGTATGACCAAAAAGTTCCGCTAATTCATCTTTAGTAACTTCGGTATCTTCAATAACATCGTGTAATAAAGCGGCCATGAGCGTTTCATGATCTAAGCGCATTTGGGCTAAATTAATTGCGACAGCAACGGGATGAGTTATGTAAGGATCACCGCTAGAGCGCATTTGGCCATCGTGAGCATCACGCGCGACAACATAGGCGTGTTTTAGCAAATCAATTTGTACTTTTGATAGGTAAGTAGAGCTAAGTTCTTTTAAAGGTTCAAATAGGTACACCTAATACTCCAAATTGAGAGGGAAGAAGGGGGTAATTCGAGTATATACCCTAGTTAATACTCATGTTACCTCGAAATGCACGGTTCAGCGAGCATTAAAAGGCTTAAAGGCAAGGCATTGATTGAAGAAAATGGTTATCCCCTTCTCGAAATTAATAACGCTGTATTTATGCCTTTTAAACTCGCCTTCTAGGGGCTTCTGAGCAAATAATGCTCAGTGTTGTATCTTTTTTTAAGGGATCACCATTAATAAAAAAATTCGCCTTGATCATGAATTGCTCAAAAGTCCTGAAACGCACATTTTGAAGTATCATGAGTATAAATAGCATACGCGGCAATAGGCTCTATTTACAAGGAAAAATTAAAGTTCGACTTATATTAGCGCAATAAAAAACGCGTAACCTATTTTCTGAGATAAATCAGAATGGGCTACGCGTTTTTAACAGCTTAAAACGTGACCTTTCTACAAGTAGAAAAGAGAGGTTTTTTAGCTTAATTCGTCTTGTTGACCACCAACAATCGCGGCAACAGCATCTAATTCAGCAGTGTCTTGCTGGATTTGTTGTGCACGATCAGAAGTGTTCATAATGTCTGTCGTAATTAAACCGGCTTCGATTTCACGCAAAGCAATTACCGTTGGTTTGTCGTTTTCGACTTCAACCAATGGATCTTTGCCGCCAGTTGCAATTTGACGAGCACGACGTGATGCTACTAGCACCAAATCAAAACGATTACCGACTTTTTCTACGGCATCTTCAACAGTTACGCGAGCCATCTGGGCACTCCAACTAATAAACCAACTTACAAAATAGCTGCGTAGTTTACTGTTCACTCACTAATTAAGCAAGCAATAGCCACACAACAGAGGATATTTCTTATTATATTACTTTATTCAGTAGACACAGTGACTCAGTTATTAAGTAATTTACTAAATAACTCTTGCTGAGCAATGGCTTGCTGGCTGTACTTAAGGCGTTGATTATTTACTATGGTGGTTAGATCAAGCAGGGCTTGGTCAAAATCATCATTAACAATAATATAATCAAATTCATTATAGTGAGAACATTCAGCCTGCGCTTGTGCCATTCGACCAACAATAACCTCATCACTGTCTTGGCCACGACCACGTAGGCGGCTTTCCAACTCTTCTTTAGAAGGCGGACTAATAAATATAGTCGTTACATTCGGCTTTTTCATACGCACTTGTTGCGCACCTTGCCAGTCAATATCAAGAAAAACATCAATACCTTGGGCAAGCTGTGCATCTATAGCAGCTTCAGACGTGCCGTAATAGTTGCCAAACACTTCAGCATATTCATAAAAAGCATTTTTTTCTATCTGCTTTTTAAACTCAGCAACACTAACAAAGTGATAATGTTCGCCATTATTTTCACCAGGACGAGTATCTCGGGTGGTATGAGAAACTGATACCTGCATAGCTCTTGCAGATGCTTGACTGTCTTCTTTTAGTAAGGCATTAATAAGGCTTGATTTTCCTGCACCACTTGGCGCAGAAAGAATAAATAAATTACCGGGAACAATCACAGGGCTTTCCTTTAAAACAAACTTGAATGACATATAAGTTGCACCAAGTGGCGTAATTAATTAAATGTCATTAATCCGCTTGGTTATAAATTTCAGCCAATAAAAAAGGCTAAGCTCTATTTTACTCTATTAGAATAAAAAAAGCTCAGCCAGATTTTAAGCCATGTTAAAAATGGCTTTTTGATGTGTTAAAACACTGTATTAATTAATGGGACTAAAGCACTTTAGCAATAGATTTTGCTAAGTAATCAACATTACTATTGGCAATACCAGCAATGCTCATACGGCTAGAGCCTACTAAATAGATACTGTATTCATCTTGTAGTTGTTGCACTTGCTCTAGCGTTAAACCTAAGAAAGAAAACATACCATTTTGACGACTAATAAAACTAAAGTCGCGAGTAACGCCATTTTCAATTAGCTTATCAACAATTAATGTACGGTTGCCATTAATGCGATCACGCATTGCTTTTAATTCGCTATACCATTCAGCGCGTAGTTCGTCTGAAGTAAGGATAGTTTCAACAATAGCAGCACCATGCGCTGGTGGCATAGAGTAAATAACGCGTACAACATAGAGTAAAACTGAGTTAGCAATATCTACAGCAATGCTTGATTCACCAATAATAGTACAAGCACCAATACGTTCACGGTATAAGCCAAAGTTTTTAGAACATGAACTACAAACAATCATTTCTTTAACGGTTTCAGCCATAAGACGTAAACCGTAAGCATCTTCGTCTAAGCCTGAGCCAAAACCCTGATAAGCCATATCGATTAATGGAGTAAAGCCAACATCTTTAGCTACATCAGCTACTTGTTGCCATTGTTCTTTATTTAAATCCATACCACTTGGGTTATGACAACAAGCGTGTAATAACACCACATCATCACTGCTAACTTCTTTAAGGGCATTTAACATACCGTCAAAGTCTAAGCTTTTGTTTTCATAATCGTAATAAGGATACGTTTTAACATTTAAACCAGCGGCTGCAAATAAACCAGTATGGTTTGCCCATGTTGGGTTACTTACCCAAATAGTTGCGCCTGCTTTGCACGATTTGATAAATTCTGCGGCAACACGTAAAGCGCCAGTACCGCCAGGAGTTGATATAGTGCGAGCACGATTTTCGTTTAGCACTTTATGTTCAGCGCCAAAAATAAGCTTGGCCATTTCATCATTAAATACAGGGGAGCCTGTAGGACCGATATAAACTTTACTATCTTCGGTATTGGTACGATGTTGCTCAGCTTTTTTTACACAATCTAAAACTGCAGTATGACCTGCTTCGTTTTTGAATACGCCAACACCCAAATCAATTTTATTTGGGTTGTTATCTTTTTTATATTTAGCTAATAATCCAAGAATTGGATCGGCAGGCAAAGCCTTTAAACGACCAAACATGACAGAAGTTTACCTTATGTTAGAGGAGAGTTACCTCAATAAGGCATCATCGCGCTTATGAGTCCTAACTCTCTAATTTTTAATCACTCAAGCATAACGTAAAGTGAGGGCGTAATTAAAGTGATTTTTATGCCATATGGTGACAAAAGTAAGATTAATTTGTACAGATGTTGCTCATTATTTTATAAGTAAAAATTAATATAAGTCATTTTGTTATGATGGTGGTCGATTTACCACTAAAAACTATTAGTAAGAGCTGCAACCACGCCGATTAGACCACCAAAGATGCCTCCCCAAACAACTAACCAACCGAGATGCTTTTTAATCATCTTCTGAACAATTTCTTTGACTAATTGTGGTGTTAATTCATCAAGACGTTTTTCTATAATATCACTTACTTTATCCCGCATGCCGGAAATAATACCGGGTTGCTCTAACTCTTCTCGCAACAGAGTATTGAATTGTTCACTTTGGCTAATTTCTTGAATGGAGGCTTTCATTTTTTCAATAAAAGGCTCTCTCATTGGCTGAATGGCATCACTGCCGCCAACCATAGCAAGCATAGGGCCGAATGATGATTGTTCAATGACTTCGACTAAGCTGTTAAAAGCAGGGCTTAAATCTACTTTGGCAATCACTGGAGTCAGGTCAATAGTACTGGCTTTACCCGTGCTATCGGAAAGAAATCGGTCGATGTTCTCTTCAGTAAAAAACTGTTCCATCATTAATTGACGAATAGCAACTTTGAATTCCTCAAACCGTGCAGGAATAACGCCAGAGCCATACAGTAAGGGCACCTTTTCAAATAACATATGTATGGCAAGCCAGTTAGTTACCGCACCAGATAAGGCAAAAAGGCCTAAGGTAAAAATAATATGCTGATCGCTAACATAGCCTGCCAAAGTACAAGCTAAAGCAATAAGATTGGTGATAAGGCTTTTGTTCACGCAAACTCCACGATGATTTAATTAAACTTTATAGGAGGCTATGATAGCATTTAATTTACTTATACCAATTTGATTAAATTTCTTCCCGACTCAGAGCTCTGCTCGATGTTCAATAACAAGGCAAATCTATTTCGGCTTAGTCATTCTAAGTCAAATAAATTTAACGCTGTTAATGGATATCGAGAAAGCTCCCAGAGGGCGAGTTGAAAAGGCTTATATGCTGCGTTATTGATTTTGACAAGGACGCTGCATGGAGGCAGCTTATTAGAGAATGCAGGAGCTTACTTCTCCTGAATAGCCATTCTCTTCAATTAATGCCTTGCCTCTAAGCCTTTTAATTCTCGCTGAGTGGAAAGACCTTAATCAACTTGGTATTACCTTAAAATAGATAAAGGCTCGGCTATGAAAGCTTCTTTGAAAAGTATTTTATCATTAACAACGTTATTTTTTATTAGTGCCTGCGGTGCTGATGATTCAGCTTGGCGTAAGCTTGAGCTTAATAACACCGCATTGCTTACTTTGCCCCATGGCAAAGTTGTTATTGAGCTTGCACCACAATTTTCTCCTAAACATGTGGCACAATTTAGTGAGCTAACTAAACAAGGTTTTTATGATGGCACTAAATTTTACCGCGTTATTGACGGTTTTGTTGCCCAAGCTGGACCTAAAGATGGTAGTAAAAAAGATAAGTCAGTGCCTTTACTTGAGATGGAGTCACAGTGGAAAACAGATAAAAACTGGTCGTTTACACAAGTGCAAAAGCAAGATTTATTTGCCCAACAAACTGGCTTTAAAGACAGCTTTGCTATTGCTTATCAGGCTGGTGAAAAGCAAGATTCAGGTAGTGCATGGTTAACACACTGTCCTGGTACATTAGCCATGGCGAGAGGTAATGAGGCTGATTCGGCATCGAGTCATTTTTACTTTGTTATTGGTCAAGCGCCACGTTATCTTGATGATATTATGACTATATTTGGTCGTGTGGTTTATGGCATGCAGCATGTGCAAGCTATACAGAGAACAGAGGTTGTTGAAGGTGAGTATGCGGTTGATCATCGTGACTTTACTAAAATCATCAAGATGCAATTGATGAGTGATGTGGTAAAAGTTGAACAAATACATATTGAAGTAGAAAATACTGAATCATCAGCCTTTGCAGAACGCTTAGTTAAACGTCGTGCCCGAGATGGCGCCTTTTTCTATAAAAAACCACCACCAGTGCTCGATGTTTGTCAAATCCCGATTAGAAGTCGAATAGTTCAGTAACCTGGGCTAAAGTTAGGTGTACCGTAGGGAATCATGAGGTGACTTGGGTATATACTCTGCCTGTATAAAGTTGTTATTACTTTGTAATTCCTGTTCATTATTTGTGCCCGAATGGTGGTGCTATGTTAATGTGGGTTATTAAATGGGCATTGTCCCCATATTTATGCAGCCAGACTGAGTCGTAATTTTGCCAACTTTCTCAATAAATTCGTTAATTAAGCACTTTTTTAATAGCCCAAATAAAAATAGTACCTTATTAGCTACATTCTTGTTTATTTGGGGACTTTCGAGTAGTAATGCCGTCGCTGATATTCAACCGCGTAGCGCTAGTCTAAATTACTCACAAAAATCATTATCAAATGCAGGTAATCCTGCTTCGGCTGCATTAATCGTTAAACGGAAAGACCCTCATGTTATGACAGGAGGCTTAATAGAACTGGGCGCAGGTATTGAATATGGCGATTTAGATGAATTATTTGCTAAAATTGATGAGTTATCAGAATTATTTAATCCTCCTAGTGAAGGTGATGATGGCAGTGAAATAGAACTACCCCCAACGCCAGAAAATCCTATCAGAGATTATACTTGGGAAGATTTATTTGCCGAGTACCCCGAGTTAGAAGATCGTCTTGAACTTGTCAAACATAAAGTTGTTACTACCGCAGGTATACTCGCACTCATCGCCGTCGAAGGCTACGGTAAAGCCGAAGCGACTAGTGAAGCGAGCTTTGTTGTGAATGAAGATTTGTTTGGTGGCACGTTATTATTTGGCATGGCCTATAAAGGTAATTCAAAAGCGGTAGGTATTTTTGAAAATATCAACTTTGATGGTGAGCAGGCTAAAAGTGAACTCCAAAAAATACCTAGCTTTACCGAGGATGACCCAGTGCAAGAGCTCGATCTTTCTGGCGGTATCAGCTTGTTTTATAATCCAGCCAACAACAAGGTTAAAATGACTGTCGATAATGACAGTCTACTTTTGATTAAAGCGGCAAAAGTATCTCAATTTTCTCTGTCATATAGCCGTCATGCATTACAAAGTGATGCTGGCGATTTGTATTGGGGCATTAAGCCGGTTTTCTATCGTGTAGGTTTAACCAATGTCGGTACACGTATTGGTGATATTACCGATACCGAAGCTTTATTTGATGACATAAAAGATGCAAGTTTTATCTATGAGAATGGCTATGATGTTGACTTAGGTATTGTTTGGGCTGCTCCGCACTATCAATTAGGGGCGTCACTGACTAGCTTATTTGAACATACATATGAATTTCCAGAGCTTGATAGAAGACGGTTTAGCTCTGAAAGTATTTTAAATCAGCTAAATCGGCATGAAGTCTATGTTATGGAGCGTCAGCTGAAGCTTGAGGCGGGTATTTATACTGACCAGCGACATTGGAGCTTAAATGTAGAACTAGATGCTAATCCGGTTAGCGATCCTATGCATGATGAATATCAATGGTTTACCTTAACAGCAGGCTATGCAGCAGACAGTTGGTGGTTGCCGAGCGCCCGTTTTGGTATGAGTAGAAACTTAGCAGGAACGGGCTTAGGTTATATAAATGCTGGAGTGACCGTGATGAAGTTTATTAATATTGATGTAGCCACAACCCTTGATACTGTTACCTTGGATGGTACTGAAAGGCGCCGCGGTGCTAATATTCGTTTAGGTGTTCAATTTGATTATTAGCAGCCTCAACCCGATCTCAATTACTGCTTTTAGGTAAAGATTTATAACGAATAGCAATAATATCGAAAATACGTTCACCTTCGGGTGTCTGAACTAGCACTTCATCATCTACCGCTTTACCTAAAAGTGCTCGGGCCATAGGGGAATCAATACTGATCTCTCCGCGGTCAACGTTCCACTCATCAGGACCGACTAAGCGATAAATAATTTCAACATCGTCTTCGTTAATTAAAGTAACCCAAGCACCAAAAAATACGCGGCCTTCTTGCTGTGGATCTGGGTATACAATGGTTAAATCTTCAGTTCGCTTCATTAAAAATCGCACTCGGCGATCTATTTCACGTAAACGTCTCTTCCCATAAATGTACTCAGCATTCTCACTACGATCGCCTTGGGCTGCTGCCTCACTCACTGATCGAGTAATCTTGGGACGCTCATCTTTCCAAAGAAATTTAAGTTCTTTATCTAAACGATCCCAGCCTGCACGAGTTATATAGCTTGATTTTTTCATGGTATATTTTACATCATAAGTATCTTCTGCATGGATAATATCAAAAATCTCCAGCACATTGGTAAATACCAAGTATCTTCGAGCCATGACTTTTGCTTAAACATTTGGTTATCAGATTAAGGAGAATTACTGCATAGACTTGGTATTACTCATGATCACCTACCATACTATAAAATAATTAATCATTTCGATGGAAGTGTGAATGAAAGCATTGGTTGTTGAACCCTCAAAAATGTATCAATTACTGCTAGATGAATTTCTCAATGGCTTTTCTATTAGTCACCAAGTAGTCACCACTGGAGAGTCGACGTTAGCTGAATTAGCCAAAGAGTCGGTAGATCTAGTCATTATTGCTATGAATCTATCGGATACTTTAGCGACTACGCTCGCTGGTAAAATTAAGTCACAGGAGAAATTCTCTCATATCACTATTGTCATCATGACAGGTGAACATGATCAAGAAAAGCTTACACAAATGAAAACTGCTGAAGTGAACTATGTTTGCCAGCGTCAGGAGTTAAATCAGCTAAAGCATGTTTTAACTCAATTAACTCGAAATGATCTATCAATTAGTACTGTTTCAGGACACATTTTGTATATTGAAGACCACCTGACCATTGCCAATATGACCATGGATATTTTGAAGCAAATGGGGCTAACCTTTGAGCACTGTAACTCTGCAGAGCAAGGTTTAGTGCTATTTGAAGAAAATAGCTACGATTTAGTCTTGTTAGATATTATCTTGATGGGTAAAAAAGATGGTATTGAAATGATAAAAGAGATCAGAGCACGACCAGACCATAAAAATTTAATCCCTCTATTAGCCATGTCTGGAACCTCTAAAACCAGTGAGCGTATTCATGCTTTAAAAGTGGGGGCTAATGATTTTATTATAAAGCCCGTAGTGCAAGCTGAGCTCTCAGTGAGAGTTAAAAACCTTATTGTAGCCAGACAATTACATTTAAAAATAATCAGTCAACAACAAGATTTAGAGAAATTGGCGATGACAGACCAATTAACTGGACTCTATAATCGCTACTTTCTAAGCTCCTTCATCGAAAAAGCATTGAGTCTGGCAAAGCGTCATAAATATCCACTTAGTATAGTTATGATCGATCTTGATAAGTTCAAATTTATCAATGATAACTTTGGCCATGAATTAGGCGATGAAGTACTGGTAAAAATTTCGTCAGTACTGCAAAAAAATTGTCGGTTAGAAGATATTGCTGTGCGTTTAGGCGGAGATGAGTTCTTAGTGGTTTTACCACACTGTGCACAAGAGCAAGCCATTAAAAAAGCCAATGACATTTGTAGTAAAGTTCATGCTATTGAAGCTAGCCAAGCGGATGTTGTGGTGGCGGCAAGCTTTGGTGTTAGTTCGACCGAACAAGGTAGTTTCAACTATAAGACCTTATTTGATTTGGCTGATCAGGCCGCTTATCAGGCCAAAAAACAAGGCGGAAATTGTGTGTGTTCTTTAGGAGGTGAAACTTAAAACTGATTTGTTCGTCGCACTATAATTTTCGTCAGAACGCTTTTCTGTTATCATGCTGTTCAACATATTATCTCAGCTGGAACTGCCTTTTAATGTTAACTATTGCCGAGCAAATCGCTCAAGAACTCAATGTTAACGCGGTACAAATTAATGCCGCTATTACCTTACTTGATGATGCCTCTACCGTGCCATTTATCGCTCGTTACCGTAAAGAAGCCACTCAAGGTTTAGATGATAATCATCTTCGACATTTAGCACAGCGATTAAGCTACTTACGTGAGTTAGCCGATCGTCGACAAGTGATATTAACCAGTATTAAGCAGCAAGATAAACTGTCCCCCGCGCTGGAGAAATTAATTGAGCAAGCCGACAACAAAACACGTTTAGAAGATTTGTATTTACCTTACAAACCTAAACGTCGTACCAAGGGGAAAATTGCCAGTGAAGCAGGCATAGAGCCATTAGCAACAAGTCTTTTTAATAACTGGCAGTTATCACCTGAACAAGAAGCTAAAGCCTTCATTAATGAAGCTGCAGGTTTTGGTGATGTTAGCTCTGTATTGGAAGGTGCGAGTTATATTCTAGCGGAACGCTTTAGTGAAGATGCTAATTTATTAGCAAAGCTTCGTCGTCATTTATTAAAACAAGCACATTTAACCAGCAAGCTAGTTAAAGGCCAAGAGAGGGCTGGAGCCAAGTTTCGTGATTATTTCGAACATAGTGAAAAATTAAGAACCGTTCCATCTCATCGTATGCTCGCCATGTTACGCGGCAAGAACGAAGGGTTTTTGCAAGTGAGTATCGATGTCGACCCTGGCCAAGAAAAAGGCACGGTTAGTAGCGCTGAACAAATCATAACTGAGCACCTAACATTAAGGCTAACTAAGCAAGCGGCAGCCGTTTTTTTAACTAAAGTTGTACAATTGACATGGAAAGCCAAACTAAGTGTCAGTTTATCAACTGAGCTGATCACTAGTTTACGTGAGCAAGCGGAAACACAAGCGATAGATGTTTTCTCTAATAATCTTGCTGATTTATTAATGGCTGCACCAGCAGGCCCTCAAGTAACGTTAGGATTAGATCCAGGCTTAAGAACAGGTTGTAAAATTGCCATTGTTGATGGCACAGGCAAGTTACTGCATACCGCCACTATTTTCCCGCACGCGCCACAAAATCATTGGGATAAATCTGTTAGGACGCTTGTTAATACCTGTCGTCAACATAAAGTGGAATTAGTCGCGATTGGTAATGGTACTGGCTCACGCGAAAGTGACAAGTTAGTTGCTGAAGTTATACAAACTTTTAAAGACGATGAAAGCAAATTACAGCTCACAAAAATGATTGTTAGTGAGGCAGGGGCATCTGTTTATTCTGCTTCAGAATTTGCCGCTAATGAATTTCCTGATTTAGATGTGTCAATTCGTGGTGCAGTGTCGATTGCCCGTAGATTACAAGATCCGTTAGCTGAATTAGTTAAAATTGATCCTAAAGCAATCGGTGTTGGTCAATATCAGCACGACGTTAGTCAGAGCCAACTCAGCAAAACCCTTGATGATGTTGTCGAAGATTGTGTAAATGCAGTGGGTGTTGATTTAAATAGCGCATCAGCAGCTTTATTAACTCGTGTTTCAGGGTTAAACAAAACAATGGCAAATAATATTGTTTCCTATCGCGATGAGCAGGGGCGTTTTACCAATAGAAAGCAACTGAAAAAAGTTGCACGTTTAGGGCCAAAGGCGTTTGAACAATCAGCTGGATTTCTACGTATCAGTGATGGTGATAATCCGTTAGACCAATCGGCACTGCACCCTGAGAGTTATCCCGTCGTTGAAGGAATTTTAAAACAATTGCAGCTTGATGTGAATAAAGTGCTTAATAACGATGAGCAGTTAAAGTCACTCGATATTAGTCAATTAACAAGTGGTGATATTGGTGAAGTCACCATCAAAGAAATTATTAAGGAGTTGGCTAAACCCAGTAGAGATCCGCGGCCTGAATTTAAAACCGCAAGCTTCGCTGAAGGTGTTAATACCATGGCGGATTTAACCATAGGTATGATACTTGAAGGGGTTGTTTCTAATGTCGCTAATTTTGGCGCTTTTGTTGATATTGGTGTGCACCAAGACGGCTTAGTACACATTTCATCAATCACAGACAAGTTTGTTAGTGATCCACGTGAAGTTGTCAAAGCAGGGGACATTGTTAAGGTGAAGGTATTGGAAGTTGATGTTGCGCGTAAACGTATCAGCTTAACTATGCGTTTGGATGAGCAAGTTGTTACCGCTAGTCAAAGGCCTTCTTCAGCACAAAGTCGTGATAACAATGCTACAAATCATAGTAACAATAAGAATAACCATGGAAAACCAGCTCATTCGCAAAATAAGCCAAAAAGTAAAAAAGTAGACAATGCCGCGATGGGTAACGCTTTCGCTGATGCTTTTGCTAAGCTGAAGAAATAAATAACAAGTATTATAAAAATAATTGTCGAAATAGTGTTGACTACCGTAATGAGAATGATTATCATTTGTTTCGTTGCTTAGGCAGTGAATGCTCTCTCACTAAATAAGCAGCAGCAAAGCACGGAACTTAGTGGTTATGTTCCAGGACGCATAACCGCTGAGTGCCAACTTTGAGACTTTACGGAGTCAATCGGCTTTAAAATTTTTGATGGTTTAACCAGTTACACTTTCTTGATGGCAAGTGTTACTGGTTTTTTTATGTCTATAAATCAAAGTTTATTTTATACGATTTTAAAAATTACCACTTAGTTAGTACAATTTCTATTAAATTTTAAACGACCCTACTATCCCCAAGTATTTCTTATTACTTCCCCTTAAGCGCAGGCTAACTTCATTTAGTTGTTGTGTAGTTGCTAGTGACATCTGTCATATCTGCGAGATCATTAATGCGTGGATTAACTTCATTGGGTGCTTGCTTTGTTACTCGATAATACGTGTAATTTGTGTATTTAAAAATAATTGTCAAAATAGTATTGACTATCTTAATGAGAATGATTATCATTTGTTTCGTTGCTTAGGCAGTGAATGCTCTCTCACTAAATAAGTAACAGCGAAGCACGGAACTTAGTGGTTATGCTCCAGGACACATAACCACTAAGCACCACTTTGGGGTTCTACAGTTTTAAATTCGACTTTAAAATTTTTGATGGTTTAGCCAGTAATACTTACTTAATAGTCAGCGTTACTGGTTTTTTTATGCTTATAAATTAGTGCTTATTTTTAAATTTTAAAACGACTCACTACTTCAGACATACCATTGCTACTGAGTTTTAAATGCTGGCTAGTCTCATTTAATTGTTGTGTGGTCGCCAAAGATTCATCAGTCATGCCTGCGAGATCATTTATACTTAAATTAACTTCATCGGCTGCTTGGCTTTGTTGCTCGGTAGCTCGCGCAATTTGAGTATTCATATCTGAAATAACTTCCATTAAGCGATCTATTTCAGATAAAGAATCATCAGCTTTGGCTGTCTGCTCTACCGTTTGCAGTGAAATATCTTGACTAACTTTCACCGCAGAAACTGCATCTTGTGCCCCAGCTTGCAATTTTTGAATCATTTTCTGAATCTCGTTAGTACTTTGCTCTGTTCGGTTAGCTAAAGTACGCACTTCATCAGCGACTACGGCGAAACCACGGCCTTGTTCTCCTGCGCGTGCAGCCTCAATTGCGGCATTCAGCGCTAATAAATTGGTTTGTTCTGCAATACCTCTAATGACATCGAGAACTGAGCCAATATTGTCACTCTCAGATGCTAAGCTAGCAACTACTTGACTAACATCATTAATATTACTCGATAACGATTGCATTTGGGTAATGGTATGAGAGATGATTTCTTTGCCATCGGAGGTATTACTTCTCGCATCATTTGCAGCTTGCTCTGCAGAGCTGGCGTTGTCACTCACTTCTCTAATTTGTGAGGTCATTTCTTCCATCGCGGTAGCGACTTGTGCGGTAATATCATTTTGGCTTTGGATAAGGGTTTTCACTGTATCACTAGCCCCAGATACGGCCTCTGCATGCTCTATAACTTGTGCGGTATTATCGGCAACATCTTGCAATGATTGACGCATCTTTCCAGTAAAATCATTGAAATACTTAGATAAACGCGATATCTCATCTTGGCCACTAGCATCTAAAGCACTGGTAAGGTCACCTTCGCCTTGAGCAATATCTTTCATTAATTCAGCGGCGGAGCGAGTCGGAACTAAAATACTCTTGCCAATAACGTAACTTACGCCCATGATAATAATGGCAATAATTAAGCTGTCAATAATCACTATATTACGTTGTTTAGCAAAATCTGCGTTAATATCATCCAAGTAGGTGCCTGTACCTAGGATCCACTGCCAAGGAGTAAAACCTTTTACAAAACCAATTTTATCAACGGGATCGTCAAAGCCAGGTTTTGCCCATTTGTAATCAACGAAGCCTTCGTTTTTCGCTTTGACAATATTAACCATCTCGATAAATAAGGCTTTACCATCAGGGTCTTTAACACCTGCTACGTTTTTACCATTCAACTGAGGTTTAATCGGGTGCATGATCATATTGGGAGTGAAGTCGTTAACCCAAAAATAATTATTGGTATCGTAACGTAAATTGGAAATAATGGCTAAGGATTGCAACTGTGCTTCTTTTTCAGTAAGTTCGCCGTTTTGTTGTAGGGCATAATGGTGCTCAATAATGCCGTAACTAGTGTAGACTAACTCGTTAGTTGTGAATTTTTTTTGCTCCAATAAAGTATGATACTCTTCAGATAGACTCACGAAATCAAGTACAATTAGCCCAATAATGATTAATGACACCAGCATAGCTAACCTCTGCTGTATGGTATATTTACGTAAAAAACCCATAAAATTCTCTTCTGAATTAGTAAGCTGTATTTGTTAGTTTAGTTCATTTTTTACTATAATCACTAATAGGCAAGATTAAAAAAATCTCAGCTGAAAATAGCAATGAATAAAGGCTCTCTACGACGCCTTTTTACTATGGACCCATAGTGTGGGGGATAGATATTCTAAATGTTTTTCCTTGGGCTTGGTCTGTAATTAACTCTATGTTGCCCTTTAACTTTTGAGTCACAAGATTGTAGACAATATGTGCTCCTAAACCTGAGCCACCTTGACCTCTTTTAGTGGTATAAAAAGGTTCAAATAGTTGTGTTTTTGTTTCTTCATTCAACTTGCAACCGTTATCACCATAGTTCAATTCAATACTTTGAGCTAAGCGTTTAATCTCAATAGTGATCTCGCCACTGCCATCACTGATTTCAGCAAAGGCGTGCACCAAGCTGTTAATAATCAGGTTATTTGTTATTTGTGCTATTGCGCCAGGGTATGAATTAATTAATACATCTTTAGCGCCAGTAAGTTTTATTTTGACTCGGGCTTGTCTTGCTTTAGGCTGTAATGATCTAATAATGTCTTCTAAATAATCATGCACATTGAGCGTGCGTGCATCATCAACAACACTATCAACGGCAATAAGTTTAAAGCCTTCAATCAATTCAACAGCGCGGCTAATATTCCTAAGTGAGAGATCAAATCCTTGATCAAGTTCATCGGTAAACTTGGCTAGTTGTTTGGCGCTCAAGCTTTTATCGTCCACAGCGTTAACGATATTAAGGCATCTTTCTTTCATAAAGCTAATAGAGGTGAGAACTATGCCAATAGGGGTATTAACTTCATGGGCAACACCAGCAACTAAACCACCGAGTGACGCCATTTTTTCGTTTTCTAGCAATTGTCCTTGGGTGATCTTTAGTTCTTCGAGTGTATGATTAAGCTCTTCATTACTTTGGCTTAATGCTTGTGTTCTTTCTGTTACTCTCTGCTCTAAATCTTCGTTAAGAGAATTCGCTATTTGCTCAGCTTTTAAGCGCTGCACTATCTCAATTTCTAATTTGGCTATTGTTTCGAGTTGTTGATTAGCATGGCTCTCTAATAGTTCGCGTTTTTGTTGATGAAAGTTAACTTGTTCAAATAGCTCTTTGGGGGATAATTGTAACTGCGCAAAGAAGTGTGAAAAATAGCTGGCGAGTTGTTGCTCTTCTTCGGCGTTGATTAAGTCAATATTATTAAATGCTTTATATGCGGAAGCCATACCAATGGCGCCTGCTAAACTATTAAGTGCTGCATTTTTTAATGATGATAGTTCAACTATATTAATCTTTTCTTGCTTGTATATTGTAGCCTTGCCTAAAGATTGCTGTAATTTTACTTCAGCTAAAGACTCAGGTAGGTATTGTTGAAAAACTTGTTTTATCAGGCGTTTTTTACTGAAAAGATCAATGTTGGCAGGTGTACCTTCGGCAAAGTTGTTTTTAAAAGAAATATTCTGAATCTCGACAAATTGATGCGATATTTTTTGCTCCTCCTCGGACATTTTAGTAAATAAAGAAACACCGACATAACAAATAATATTGGCCAGTAAGGTCCATACCAGTGCATTTGTTAAGGAATTAATACCTTGAATAGCAAAAAGCTGTTCGGGATTAAACCAATAAAAGAAACCGCTGTCTTGGGATAATATTGACCAATCTAACCAACCAGAGCGAATTAAAGACGGTAATAATGAGCTATAAAACCATAAGCTAGCGCCAACAATAAGTCCGCTAAATGCTCCAGCCAAGTTGCCTCTACGCCAAATAAGGCCACCAATTAATGCTGGCGCAAACTGTGCTGTGGCAACAAAACTTATACTGCCAATACTAACTATAAGCTGAGAATCACCAATAGCACGGTAATAAAAAAGACTTAAAAAGAGTACTGTAAATACCATTAACCAACGCAGAGGTAAAATTTGACGTTTCAAGCCACTTAACTGAGGCGTTTGCATAATTACCGGCATTAAAATATGGTTGGTCAGCATGGTTGAAAGTGTCATAGCACTGATCATTATCATGCCTGTTGCCGCGGCAAAGCCACCTAAAAAAGTGATCACGGCAATAAATGGGGCATGTTCAGCTAAAGGTAAGGTTAGCAATAATAAATTTGCTGATTCTAGCAACTCTGGCGAGAGTAGCGCTGTCAGTGCAACAGGAAAAGTAAATAAGTTAATTAACAATAAATAGAGTGGGAAAAGCCATTTAGCTCGGTCTAAAAACTTAACATTACTACATTCGACAATACCGACATGGAATTGCCTAGGTAGAGTAATAATACCTAATGCTCCAATTAGCATAAAGCTAAGCCACTGCTGGGTTGATATAGTTTGTACTTTTGGATTCAATTGCGCTTGATTGGCAACTTGCTCGAAGATACTAAAGATACCCGGATTGACTATATAACAAACCCACACGGTACCAATGAGCATAGCTAATAACTTTAGAATGCTCTCTCCGGCAAGCGCCACCATCATACCTGGGTGCCGCTCTGTTGGATCTATATGACGTACACCAAACATAATAGTGAAAAAAGCCATCATCAAAACAATCAATACATCTAAATAATCGATAAATGCCAGTGTCTGCTGCGAATTAGTGGTTAATACTTGAAAGCTATCAATGACTGATTTCAATTGAATGGTTAAATAAGGTGTGATGCCTATAAAGCAAAGTAAGCTAATTAACGCCGCTAAACCTTGAGATCTCTTATAACGAACCGAGATAAAATCGGCAATACTAGTGGAATGAAATTCATTTTTCAATATCACCATTTTTTTCAATAATGGCGTCATAAAAATAAACGTTAAGGTGGTGCCTAAATAGAGGGCAACTGGAAACAGGCCCTGCTCGGTCGAGACGGCAATATTGCCGAAAAATGTCCAAGAAGTGCAAAAGACCGCCAAGCTTAAGGCATAGGTATTGGCTGAATTTCGTATTTTTTTAGCACTTTTACTTTCTGACTGTCCCCATTGAGCTAATAAAAACAGTGAAATGATATAAAGAGCGAGTAGTGAAATTAATAGGCTAAATGAAATCACAGACGATTATTCCTTTGGTGCTAAATCAAGGGTAGTGTCTGTAGTCTTCTTTTGGTTGGACGGTAATTTGAACGGTAATAAGGCTGATAATAAAATGATGAGGCCCCAGCTAATAAAAATATATAGCCAGTTTGTTAATAGCGATACTTCATCGGTAAGTACTAAGGGCACGATAAAAGCAATAAAAGTCAGTACCGCAAGGAAGCTGCGTTTAGCGATAACATGAGACATTTTATTAACCTATGACGAGAAAGTATTACTTCATTATAGATATAAAAGGAAAACTTTATCAATAGCAACTTTATACCCAAACGACTTCAAAATGCTCGTTTCAGGACGCCTGAACAATTCATGATCAAGGCGTGTATTTCATTAATGGTTGTTCCCTTAATGAACTACATAACGATGAGCGTGATTTGATCAGACGTCCCAGAATGGCTGGTTTAGAAACGCTTTATACATCGTTATTGATTTCGACAATAACGCTACACGGATGGTGTTAATAGAGAATGCAGGAGATGTTCTCCTGAATAACTATTATCATCAATCAATGCCTTGCCTAAAGGCGTTTCTAATTCCAGCTGAATCCTGCATATTGAGGTGGCTTGGGTATATACCCGCTACCATTCAAAGTGCGTGATTTCAGTGGAAGTTAAAAGTACTTTAGGCAAGGCATTCATTTTAAACAATGGTTACTCCCTTGTTCAAATGAATAACGCAGCGTAAATCGCTTTTAACCCCATCGAAGAAGTGCTTGAACAACATCACTTCATCGTTGCTGTGATTTATAATGGAGTAACCATTATTTCATCACGGCGCCTTGAATTGAAATTGTTCAAGCACTCTGAAACATGCATCTTGAATGGCAACTGGTATAGAATATTCAAGTTGATGTTTTACCATAAAAAAAGGGAAGCAAGTGCTTCCCTATAAAATAACCTCAAAGAGGTTAACTAACGCAAACTGGTTAGATCACTTTGATAGCTAAGGTATAAACTATCTAGGTGACAAAACTATAAAACGTATTTAGCTGAGAATTGGACGTAATCAGAATCAGCATTTGATTCAGCCATTTCAAAGTTACCCACTTCTAAACCAAAAGATAATTGTTTAGTCACGTTTTTAAAGATATTCACACCCCAGTGAGAGCGGTCTCTATCAGTTTCTTCTGTAGTGGTATTACCAAAAAAGACTGAACTACGCATATCGTCTGTCCAGAAGTGACGATACGCCACCATAACTGAAGTGGTTTCTTCTACTTCTTCCCCTACTATATCTGTTGAGGCAACAACACCTACATAACGACCAACATTACCGCCGTGCAACTGGAAGCGGAAATCATCTTTACCAAAAGTTTTAATGCGGCCGGCAACACCGTAACCAAAAGCTGATTCGCTTTCATTTGTTGCCGTTTTTAATTGACGGGCAAGGCCTGAAACTGAGACATTACCCCAATCGCCTTTAAAGGTATATTTGCCGATAAAATCTGGAACATTATCATCACGCTTTGTTGCGTCCCCACGGTAACCACCGTAAGATTCTGGGTTTTCAATTGAAAGTTGCAAACCACCCATAGTATAACGAATTTGGCCTTGACGAATAAATGCAGAGGCAACTAATGGGCCGCCAAAATCAGCTGCTTCAGCTAATGAACTGGTATTTTGAAAGGTAGTCCAAGTTTGACCAACTAATACATTTTTGTATTTAATAAAAGCATGGCGCAAACGAGGGCTTGATGAGTTAGAAATAACTTCATTACCACCACCAGCTACCGCGTCACCGTAAAAATCCATTTCAATAAAACCAGTAACATCACCGTGAACGTATTTGGTATTAAAACGGGTTTCGTTAACAGCAATACCAAAGTTTGATTGGCTCTCTGCTAATACTGTTCCACCACCGTACCAATAGTCCGTAGCGGCAATGTTACCGTCAACATAACGCGCATCAACTTTAACGTAGCCACCAAATGTTATGCTATCACCATCATCTAATTTGATGGTGTAACCGGCATTTGCGGCACTGGTAACGGCTAATAAACTGGTTGCGAGTACTAATTTTTTAACTGTAAATAATGAATTCTTCAACATGGTATTCCCCATTTTGTTTACTTATTATTGTGAGACTATTTTTAGTGTGATTTATTGTAATATATTTGTTTCAAGCTTAATCGTTTATGAGGTCTTAATTGCCTCTTATGAGTTAATTTCAAACTTGTTTGGTTGTTACTTTTTGTTATCGAATAATACGTTAGTGTGTAAAGTGAACAAAAGGAATTAGACCTAAGTCTACATTGCTAAAAAATCGGGTAGACTTTAGTCTATTTCAGCCATTTTTTAGTGAGAACCTTACTTTGTTAGAGCTAATTACTTGGCTTTAAAGCCAATTCTAAAACCGCCCCAGTGTTTGCCTTGAACAAATATTGGCGCTGACACGTCATGCATGATTTCTCCTGTGTCGCGCTTGTATGTTTGCAGTAAAAACTTATCGGTATGTTTACCGCAGCGACTGCCTGTTGGATCATCAAAAATACGCTTAGTGCGATTATTCATTACATCAATAGCGGCGTTGCCTGTTAAAGGTTTAGAGAAACATTTGTTATGGGTAGGAAAATAACCATTAATATCAACCGCGCCAGCGTAAATCATTTCACTAAATTGTATTAATAGCGGCTCTTGAATTTTTGGCAGGTATTGGTCGGTAAACTTATCAAAGCCAGTGGTATATTTTTTAGGCTCACTACTGCCTAATTGTCGGTAATTAAAATCAAATAACTTCTGATTAGAAATAATATTATTATTGATGTTTTGCTCAAATAATTGGCTGACTTGACTGGCAGCATGTTGTGCTTGTTGGCACATAGTTGCGATGAGAGAGCTATTTTCAAAAGAAGATATATGAACGAAAATAGACTCTGTGCTGTTAGATAGGGTTTCCGCCTGCACTGATGCCGCTTGTGTTTCGGTACTTTTACTTAATAAAAAATCATGCAAACTGACGACAGAAGATGAAATTTCCTCGGCAGCAAAGTCTTGTTCTTTTAAAGCGTGGCTAATTTGATCACTAGCGGCAGAAGAGTCTGTCATTAACTGCTCTATTTCAGCGAAGCTGTGCGATAACTCCGTCATTGTCGTTACCACACTGTCGGTTTGCTCAACAATTTTCGACATTACTTGGGTTGTTTCACTGGTTTCATCACTTGTTTGTTTAAGCATTTCGCCAATTTGTGCGGTAGCATCGGCTGTTTTCCCTGCTAGGGCTCTTACTTCATCAGCGACAACGGCAAAACCACGACCTTGTTCTCCTGCGCGTGCTGCTTCTATTGCCGCATTAAGGGCAAGTAAGTTGGTTTGTGCTGATATACCATCAATAACATCGGTAATGCTTTGAATGGCGAGGGCTTTTTTCTCAAGGGACTGTATTTTTTCGGCGGCATTATTTACCGAGTCGCTCAGTTGATTAACAATATGAATATTGTTACCTAGCTGTGCCGAACTGGCTGTACTGGCTGTCATTGCGGTATTTGCTTGTTGGGAAGCAAGTACGGCATTGTCGTTAATTTGTTTACTGTTGGCTGACATTTCCTCTGCTGCTGTGGCGAGACGATCAACATCTTCACTCGACTTGTCGATAGCTCCACTCAGTTGTCCTAAAAAGAAGCTGATTTCGGCAGAATTAATGGCAAGTTCACTCGCTTGATTGCTTATTTGGCTACCTATTTCAGACAGTTCTTCTGTGGTGTGTGTTTGCTTATTCTCAGGTATGTTAGCAAACGCTTGTTGTGCTCGTTTAGCTATTATTTGGCCAAAAATAAACAGGGCTACTGTACTAACCATTAAAAAAACAATAGCCGCAATGACTGATGATTCAACAAGGCGATAACTCAAGTAAGCTAGCAGTGAGAGCAAAATAGATTGCAATGTGATAACTGGGATTAGGTTCTTATTCATTTTATTCTCGCTAACAACGGGTGTTTACTGCACCGGAAAATTGGGTGTAATAGCAAACGAATTAATTGCTCAATAAATTAATCAAATTGCTATAGATAAGCTCCTTTACTTTCGCTTCCTTTGGGTTATGGAATATGTAACCCTTTGAAGAGATTAACACTAAGCACAGCAAAAACAATGGTACAGCCATTAGACTTTAGTGTTGTATGGTGACGATATTTGGACTATTTAACATGAGTTTTTAGCGGTGTTTTAGAAAGGTAGCCTGAAAATCGACAGCGTAGTTTCGGGTAAATTGTTAACTTCAATTAGTGTGTTAAAAGTCAGTTTTATAACTGGATTAATTTTAAGAGGGTATTATGAGAAAGGATGTTTTTTGATTTTATCGTTTGCAGGGTTAGTAATAAAAAAGCCTAGAGTTTCACGCATGTTTACCATACGTGAAGCCATAGGCTTTGTTGTTTTACTTTTTATGTTTTAGAAGGCAACTTGCATTGCTAATCGGTAACTTCTTTCATCACCTACAGTAACATTCGAAGTGCCGCCACCAGCAAGGTAGTCGGTATCAAATAAGTTTTGCACGTTAAAACGTAAGTTAATGTCAGTATCGCTTACGGTTATCTTATAAGTAGCACCAAGGTCAATACGGGTATAAGCATCTTTTACTATAGTATTATCGTTATCAGCAAAGCGCTCACCTTCATAAAAAGCACCCGCATTAATTGCAAGGTTTTCAGTTAATTCATAGCGAGACCAAATAGACGCTGACCATTCGGGTGCATCAACAGGCGTTTTACCTGTGAACTCTTCATCATTTTCATAAACAGCATCTAAGTTCATTACTGAGGACATGATAAATAACTTGTCGGTTACCGCACCTTGCGCAGCCATTTCAAAACCTTTATGACGTTGTTCACCTACCTGAGAAGTGCGATAGCTATCATCTTCATAATACTCAGTGACTAAAACACCTGACTTAGTAATGTCAAATATTGCTGAAGTTAACAGCAGGCGGTCATCGAGTAGTTGCCATTTTGCGCCAAGCTCATACTGCTTTGAGGTCATGGCATCTATTTCCATGCCGTAATTTAAATCTTCGTCATCGTTAATGGTTTCACTTCTTTGTGGTTCAAAACCTTCACTATAACTAGCATAGAAAGTAGTGCTCTCACTTGGATGGTAGAGAAGGCCACCTTTAGGTAATAATGACTCATTGTCAGCACCTTTTTTACTTTGTTTATCATAACGACCACCAAGCATAACTTGCCACTCTTGGTTAATGGTTATTAAGTCTTGAATATAAATACCGTAATAGTCATATTCGCTGGTATATAAGCTATCGTCTGTTGTATAGCTTATATCTGGGCGAGAAGGCTCAGCTTGGCCTGCTGAATATTCAAATGAGTCACCCTTTACTTTTAATTGACCGTAGTAATAATCAAGGTAGTTAGCACCGACAAGTAAATTATGATCAACACCAACAAGTTCAAACTCACCGGAAAAATCAATAAACGCCGTTTTAAATTGCCAATCATCAAAGCGATCATATGGCTTTGATGTATATGAGTCACCTTCCTCAAAGTCACTCGGTTTCTTTGGTGCTGACTCAAAGCGTTGACGTTCGAAAGTTTGCTCGTTATAGCCCACTTTTACTTGCCATGCGTCATTGATAATATAATTGGCATCAATACCATAATTCTCTACAGTGATGTCAGTAAAGGCCCATGACATATCACGAATAGTTTTATCATCGCCAATAACATTACCTTCATCATCTAACCAAGCGCCTGTATCTAAGCCGGCTTTATCATTGGTTTTATCATAATGAACACTAACTAATAAGTCGTCATTGATATCATAATCTACCACTAAAGCACCAAGAAAACGTTCACGTTCTCTTTGTTCACCGTTTTGATATTCACGTTGGTAAGTTACATCTTGTTTTACTAAATTTGCTCTATAACGCAGCGAGTCGTCTTCAGTGATTGCGCCACCAACATCAAGTGTTAAACGCGATGAACCCTCTTGGTCAAAATCTATACCTAAATTAAAAATATTATTAGCGGTAGGTTTTTTAGTGACCATATTTACTAAGCCACCTGGGCCAGATTGACCGTACAAAATACTTGAAGGACCTTTGATTACTTCGATGCTATCTAAGGTTTCAATGGGCTGTTGATAATGAGACCAATGCTGATGTCCGTCACGTAAATAACCGTTAGAAGAGCTCAAAGTAAAACCACGTAGATTAAATACTTCTCGGTTACGCTGTTTTGAACCAGCGGTTAAGCTGGCGTCATTAACGAGCACCTCACCTAAAGTGGTGGCTAATTGTTCATTAATAACTGTATTTGGAATAACGGTGACCGATTGCGCAGTTTCTAATAATGAGACATTGCCGCGCATAGCGCCATTAGCCTCATCAACTTTATAACCATGAAAATAGCTGCCTTTTACTTCAATGACTTCCATAGCCTGCTTGTTTAACGAACTATCAGGTGAACTTTCTGCTGTGTTAGCAAAAACTGCCGGTGAGGAAAGTACCGCACTTACGGCTAAAAAGAGTGGAGAAAACTTCATAAATAACTCAAACCTTAATCAATATAAGAGTAAACAAATGTTCAAAAAAACTATGGTGCGAATTCTAATGATAACCATTATCATTTGCAATAACTCTTTTGTTATTATTTGACTTATTTGTCAGGAAATTGATCTAATACCAATTTGATTAAATTTCTTCCCACTCAGCGAGAATTAAAAGGCTTAAAGGCAAGGCATTGATTGAAGATAATGGTTATTCCCTTGTCAAAATCAATAACGCGGCATATAAGCCTTTAAAACTCGCCCTTGGGAGCTCATTGATAAACTAATAACGTCACAAAATTAACTAAATATAGAATGACTATGTTTAATAAATTTTGTTTATTCTAAGCTCATCAATGTAGCTCTGAGTAGGGAAGAAATTTAATCAAATTGGTATAGCGCAGGTTTTTTATTCAAACTTGTTTGAGGGCAATAAAAAAGGCCAGCTAAGCTGACCTTTTAGAATGTTTACTTGTAACAACGATGTACGATATTATTTTTTGTCTGCTGCTTTTTGCGCTGTTAAGTTAGCTGCATGAGGTAAGTCATGTGCTGGCATTGGCTTATTGTCATGCTTTAAGTAGTTATCCATCCAACGCATTAAACGTAAGCTGTAGTCATACTTTGCCGCAGCTCGTTTATTACCATGGCCTTCGCCTGGATAATAAACTAAACGAACTGTTTTACCGCGAACCTTCATATAACGGTACATTTCCATAGATTGTGCAGGATGTACGCGAGGATCGGCTTTACCATGCATAATAAGTAATGGTGTTTCAGATTGCTCTACCCAGTAAATAGGGCTGCGCTCTAGGTACCATTGCCATTTGTCCCACGGATATGAACGTGCATGAACTAAATGCATTTCGTTAGAAATATCGGTAGTACCAAACTTTGATAACTGATTAGAAATACCAACAAACATTACACTTGCCGCAAAATGTTTAGTTAACTTAGTTGCACCCCAAGCTGAAGCATAACCACCGTAAGAGCCGCCAGTGATACCAACTTTTTTCTCGTTAACTAAGCCTATATTTACTAAGTGATTTTTAAGATCGACTAAGTCATCAAATTCTTTACCTGCGTAATCGTTTTGACCAAGCTTAGAGTAGTCTACGCCTTTACCAGTGCTACCACGGTAGTTAGGGTAAAATACCGCATAACCTTGAGCTGCTGCTAATTGACCAGGGCGAGAGTAAGCTGTCATCCAACCATCTTTATCATGGCTTTCAGGACCGCCGTGAACAGACATGATTAACGGGTAGCGTTGACCTTTCTTGTGGTTTAATGGGTAAATAAGTACGCCACCAATTTCAACGCCGTCACGGGCTTTGATAGTAAGGCTTTCTTGTTTTGCTAAAGCAATATCATTTAACCAAGTATTTGAATCAGTTAAACGTGTTTTTTTCTTACCGCGCAACATAAATACTTCATTTGGATGTTGTGAATTGTTAGCTTTAACAACAACAGTTTTGTCTGAATCAGAAATACTTAAGTTACCAGCAATAAATTTACCTGCGGCAACCACTGTTTTGTACTTGTTTGAACCGGGCTTAATTTTAGCAACAACAGTGTCTGTGTTGATATTGGCAGTGAAATATAATTCATTGCGTTTATTAGACCATTCAAAGTCACTTACATGACCTTTAAAGTTTGGTAACCAGTTTGATACCTTGCCTGACTTTACTTCGGCAAGAAATAAACGACCATTTGCTGGATCATGTTTATCTTGAGCGCCATGAAGTGCAACATATTGTCCGTCGTATGAGAACTCAGCAGCACCTAATTTACCTTCAGTAGCAAAAGATGTTTTTACTGATTTTGTAGCAAGATCAACAATGTGCCATTGTGACTTCATGTATTTGTCATCAATTAACGCAGTAGGTTGAGTTTTTACTAATAAATCTTTACCTGTTGGTGAAAAGTGTACATCAGATACATAACCTTTGATGTTCCATGCTTCAGGGGTAATCGCTTTATCAGATTGAGCTAAGTCAGTAACATATAAAAACTGGTCAGTTAATTGTTCTTCAAAAACTTCAGCTTTAAAACCTAAGTCTTTCAATTTTTTAACTGATTTTTCTTTGGCTTTTTTCGCTAAGATAGCAATTTTTTTGTTGTCACTGCTTAGTGCGTATTTACTAATGCTAGTATCTTTTAATACCACAGCTTTTTGCGCTTGGCCGCCATTTGCAGGAATTTGGTAAAGCGTGGTGTATTTATCATCATTCATTTTTGCTAAGAAAAAGATTAATGAGCCATCAGCAGACCATTGAATATTATGGATGTTAACTTTGCCAGTAATGAATGGACGTTCAACGCCTTTATCATTTACTAGGTATAATTCACCCCAGTTTTTACCGTCTTTCTCAACATAAATTTCACGCGGTACAGAACGAGTGTAAGCAATATACTCACCGCTTGGACTTACTTGTGCACTGCTAACAGATTGTAGCGTTGCTAGGTTTTCAGCGGTAATCACTTTACTTGTTTGTTCAGCGGCAATCACTGAACTGGCTAGCAAACCTAGGCTCACAGCCAGAGCTTGTTTTAAATAATTAATTTTTTGTTTCATTTCTAGTCCTAGTGGTCTAATCGAAAATTTTTTCACGCTTGAGTTTATGTTTTTTTGAGCGTGAAACCAATGGAAAGAGCATTAAATTCGAATAAAAGAGTGATAATCGATATTAAATAGAGATAGTGTCGCTCTATTCTGTGCGGTTCATCTATTACCATGATTTGGCAATGATATTCAGGTAACAATATGTAGCTGTTGGGGGGTAATGACAAGAAGAGCCTGGCCGTTAAAAAAGATCTTTAAACAAATAAGAAAAAGCCTGAATTATTATTATCAAAAAGACATAACACAGGCTTTAGTATGTTTGGAAAGATTAGTTAGTATTATTAATTATTTGAATCGAGCTTCTAAATAATCAAACACAGCACGAATACCAAACGCTTCACCACCTAATGGACGACCTGATAAATGACGTACATTAAAGGCCATCACATCAAAATGAACCCAATCTGTTTTTTCGACAAAACGTTGTAAATATAATGCGGCGGAAATAGCGGCACCAAATGGTTGCGTTGGACAGTTAGTCATATCGGCGATAGTGCTTTCGAACAAGTTATCATAAGGTTTATGTAATGGCATACGCCATACCGGATCACTATTTTTAAGACCGGCTGAAGTGATATCGGCGGCAACTTGATCATTAGTGGAGAAGAAACCCGGTAGTTCAGTACCTAAGGCAACGCGCATTGCGCCCGTTAAGGTAGCAAAATCTATGATCAGTTCAGGTTCATCGTTTTCTGCTTCGGCTAACGCATCACATAAAACTAAACGACCTTCAGCATCGGTATTATGAATTTCAACGGTAAGGCCTTTACGTGTAGTAACCACATCACCAGGGCGAAGCGCATTGCTTGATACTGCATTTTCTACTGCTGGAATTAATACACGTAAATTAATAGGTAAGTTAAACGCCATAATTAATTGCGCTAAACCTAAAACATGAGCAGCACCGCCCATATCTTTTTTCATATTACGCATACCAGCAGCAGGTTTCATATCTAAACCACCACTATCAAAACAAACACCTTTACCCACTAAAGTCACCAGTGGGTTTTTGCTATCACCCCAAGTTAAGTCAACTAAACGAGGTGTATGAACACTGGCGCGGCCAACGGCATGAATGGTTGGGTAATTATGAACTAAAAGTTCATCACCAATGATTTGCTTCACGTTACCGTTAAATTGTTCTGCGAGTGCTAACGCAGCTTTGGCAATATCTTCCGGCATCATATCGGCAGCAGGTGTATTCACTAAGTCACGCGTTAAAGCCGTTGCCTCTGCAAACTTAATGGCACGGTCAACAATATCAGCATTACCTTCTACATCGGTAAGCGCTAAAGTCGCTAATTGCTTGTCGGATTTATTACTGATGTATCTATCATATTGGTAAGCACCAACTAACCAGCCAAAGCTAATTGCTTCAACATGCTCAGGCTCAGCTTGCAATAAATATTGCCCATGGGGTAATTGCTTGATTAAATCACCACAAGAAAAATAATCGCTAGCATCTGAAACCACAAATAGAGCTTGGCTGAGTTCGCCTTGGTTATTAGGAATAAGAGCTAAACCTTTACCGTTAAATTGAGTGTTCGACAACCAAGTTTGACTGTGTTTTTCTTGGTTTTCAAGCCATGCTTGATAGGCTGGTTTTTCTATGATGATTAACGGCGTTCCGCTGTTTTCTGCGTTCAATAAATTATTCATGAGCATCCTTTGTATGGCTATTTTTTAGCATGTCATGATTGTAACCTAAGCAGGGTAAAGCGGAAGAGATACAGTTCAAAAGAATCCTGTATTTGGCAAAATAGATGTTAAATTGATATAACGGATGAAATTCTACCAATGCTAGTACAATAGTTAGTTAACCTGAACTCTGGATAATGAATAAGTGTTGCTTATCCAAAGTTTAGGTTAGTTATAACAGAACATCTTTAAGCGTGGTTTTACCGTCTCGATTGGCTTTGCTCATCTGTGCCATAAATAATTCACCGGTGGCTATCGCATCGTTTAATGCATTATGGGCATGATGTTCTGGTAGTTGAAATTTATGTCGTAAGTTAGTTAGTCGTAACTCTGACGGATCGTAGGCAACATCGCGTTTATCTAACCGGCGCTTTGCCAGGGCAAGGGTATCTATCATTGGAAAAATAGGCGCCATGCCATAAAGCTCATAACAAGCTTCGGTCAAAAATTGTTTTTCAATACGGGCAAAATGCACCAGCATCACTTTACCCGCCAAGGCTTTTAATAATGCTTCAACGACGGTAGCTAAAGCTTGCCCTTGTTCTTTTTGGCTGTCGGTAATGTGATGAATGATGACATTACTTTCTTCAAGCTGTGCTTGGGTTTTGATTATTTGATGGTAACTTGTTTTGAGTGACATTTGTTGTTGTTTAAGCGTGATAAAGCCAACACTCAACAGCTGGTCTTGTTTGGCATCAAGACCAGTCGTTTCAAAATCAACGGCTAATACCTCAAATTTATTAACGGGGGTGTCCATACTAGGTAAAGGTACGGATAAATAATCTCGTAATGCGCCTGCAGGAGCCTTTTTTAATAATTGCTTACGCTTGGCTTCATAACCAAGCAGCCAGCCAAAGAGTGTTGAATTTGCTAACAGAGTAGTAGGCATTAGTAGCTCGATTGCCTAACATCTTGCAAGCTTTTAATAACCTTAAAAGCATCTTTAAGATGTTCACGCTCCAGCTTAGATATCTCTTTTGGTGATAAGTAGTTATCAGGGCTTTCTCCGCGCATTAACTCTTTTGCTTGATGTTCAACTCTGAGCATGCCTAAAAACTCATAAGCATCAATCAAGTTTTCTGCCGACTCTCGGCTTAATGAGGGTGTGCCTGCTGCTTGTTGAATTCGTTCTATGGTATTTACCGCACTGATGCCTTCAGATAAGGCATAAATTCGCGCTAAATCCACTACCGGTGCTATGCCATTATGTTTTAAGTCCAATGTGGCTCTATGTTTACCACTTTGTTTTAAAACAAAGTCACGGAAAAACCCTAGAGGAGGGCGTAAATTTAAGGCGTTTTTAGAGAGGTGAGCAATAAATAAGGTGCTATTTTGCGTTTTTATCAGCAGTTGTTTTCTTACTTTGTTAAGTAAAGATACATCACCATAAATTGTTTCTAAATCAAAGAAAACACTACTGTTCAATAAGGCTTTCGGGCTTGGTGTCTCTACCCAATCAGTAAAGTATTTTTGCCATACTCTTTGTGGTTGTCGCCATTTTGGGTTGGTGCCCATAATATCGCCTGGACAGTAGATAAAACCACACTCAGCTAAACCATCACAAACAAAATGAGCGAGACTTTCAAACCAAGCATCATCGTAAGGTTTCATGGAGTCACATATAATAATGGCATTATCTTGGTCTGAATGGGCAAGCTGTTCCTGTCTTGCTTGCGAACCTGCAGCAAGCCAAGCGTAAGGTACAGGGGCTTGGCCATACTTGTACTCAGCCATTTCAATTAAACGTTTGGTAAAAGCCATAGTAATTGCACTAATACTTTTCCCAACATGGTCGGCACTACTACCTAACTTGGCTAATCTGATTTGAAGTTTAGGCAATAAATGGCTAATTTCTTTCAATTCAGTGACCGTATTTGCCTTATGAATAATGCTAGATAAATTAATAGCATTATGGCCTTCATTATTGATCAAGTCCGTGACGGTCACCATACCGACAAGGTCGTCATGCTTGGTGACAGGGAGGTGATGGATATGTTTTGCCGTCATCATCATTAAGGCATCATAGGCGTTGCTTTTTACGTCGATAGTGCACATATCACGCGTCATAATTTCACTAATGGCTTTACTGGTGGCTAATCCCGTAGCTACACAGCGGCGTCGAATATCTTTATCAGTAATAATACCAACAGGGTTTCCATTTTCAATCACAACCAAGCAAGAATAGCCTTCTTCATTCATCTGCATAGCCGCTTGCTGAATCGTTTGTTCAGCGCTAATAGAGGCAATAGGACTTTGATAGAAGTTACTGACAGAAGTATTCATTAAAGTAGAAGATAAAATAGCCTCTTCATTAACCTGACTCATTTTATTTTTCAAGCGTTGAGCAGAGTTTTGGCTGAAATAGTCACTGATACTCGGGAAACGTTCACCTATGTCATGCAATACACTTGCTTCGACACTATAAACTAAGCAATCTTCATCGGTATGAACGCTAAGCTGTTTTGCTATTGTGGTTTGGCTATCACTGAGAGGGTTGGTATCACTATGATAAAAGGCATCACAGAGGTCGCCTTCACCTAAACGACTAACGAGTTCACCATCAGCAGAAAGGCAGCTGATAGCCCCTTTTCGTAATATGTATAGTCTTGGTTCGTTAATGCCTTTTGGCGGTAAGTTGTCGTCTTTTCGAACATAATTGATGCTTAATTCGCGAACTAAGTGTGCTAACACTTGTTTTGGTAAGCTATCAAATGGGGGAATACTGTGAATAAAGCTACTGATTTCTGAAAGTTCGGTATCCATGACTTGTCCCGCTACTAAGCAGTAGTGATCAAATATTACTGATGGTGCTAATTTAGAGTTTTGTTGTCGTATAGACAAGTGTTATTGGTCAAACCTAGACTAAAGTTTGAGTGCTTTGGTAAGTATTTTACAGAAATGCTATTTTCAGGAGAGTTTAAAATACCATTCGATAAATAGTATTACCACCTCCGTTCAGTTGATATTCTAACGTCGCAATCACCCCGTTAGAATACAGACCTACTTGGAAAATTGAGCGATACTTCCCCAATATCGCGAAGCTAGAATAATTCAATTTCATCTTCTTCGGAATTACCCTTGTTGGTCATGTTCTGGTTAAACTCAATTAATGCTTCTTCAATAGGCACACCGGAAATAACCTTATCAAACATTAGACGTTCTTCTTCCATCGTATATTTGCTGCGGATTGTTTCTTGCAAAGATTTCCAAGCAATAGGTGAATATAATTCAGTGGGGTTACCAATAAGGGTAGTTAAGGCGCTGAGACTTGCACTAACATGATCTAATCTTTGGCTTAATTTGTCGTAAAACTGAAAGGCGATTATAGCTGAATGCACCTTATCTAAAGCCGTAGACGTGGAACCCTCAATAATTAACTTCATTTTTTCACTACTTTCGTTTTTTTCACTTAATTGTGCAACTGAGCTTTGAATATCACTTAAATTTGTCGCAAGTCCAGTAAATGATGAAGATAAGGTCGATACTGAAGCATTACCCTCATTCATAGATTGATCAATTTGAGTAACCGCTAAATTAAGCATGATAATAGTTTCTTTTAACTGACTCCAGTCTAAGTCTGGGCGAGAGGAGGTTGATCCTGATGATGAATTCATTTTTATAAATCCCTGTTATAAATGTTAAATCTAAAAAATATAATTGAAGAATAATTATTATAGGAGTAAATACAGATTTTTGAGGTAATTAATTTTTTAAGTGCCAAATGGAATAAGGTGAGTATTAAATAGCTATTATGGTACTCCTAGCTTTGATCTAACTTTAGTGCTCTATGAAAAGTCGAATCTGACAGAGAGTAATCATATTGCAAATGGTCATTGCATGTATAGTGTATGTTTTCATAGGCACAAACATCAAAAATCCACAAAAAAACAGCTAAAATAATTAGAGTGTTAACTCAGGTTTTATGCTGTTTCCAGGCTTTTATGACGATCTAGACTAAAGGCTAATATCCCCTAAAAAAAAAGCTTGTTAGATTAATTAACAGTTAAAGTTGAATATGGATTTTTGCCACTGTTAACCTTTCTTGGTAAGTTTTGACAGAAATCTATATCCACACTTTTACTGAAATATTTATAAAATTATTACAATTACTTTTTATAAGAAAAGGCGTCAAAAGCGCAATAAAAAAACAAAACGCTAATTAACGCTAAACATTCGCTAGGAGAACATTATGGAAGAAAATAAAGAAACATATTGGTCGGAAAATCTTCGATTGATCTTTATCTGTCTTGCAATCTGGTTTGTGGTTTCATTTGGTTTAGGTCTACTACTGGTAGAGCCACTAAATGCAATTCGTCTAGGTGGCTACAAACTTGGTTTTTGGTTTGCACAGCAAGGCTCTATTTACTGCTTTTTAGGTTTGATCTTTTGGTATGGTGCCAAAATGAACAAGCTTGATAAAAAATATCATTCGGAGGGTTAAGAGATGGAAGAGTTAAAACTATATACTTACATCGCAGTATTTGGCACCTTCGCCTTATATTTCGCTATTGCTTGGTGGGCTCGTGCGGGTTCAACTAGTGATTTCTACGTAGCGGGTGGTGGCATTACGCCATTACAAAATGGTATGGCAATTGGCGCTGATTGGATGAGTGCTGCGTCATTCATTTCAATGGCTGGTATGATTGCCTTTATGGGTTACGGTGGTTCGGTCTTCTTAATGGGTTGGACTGGTGGTTATGTATTATTGGCATTGCTTTTAGCACCATACATGCGTAAACACGGTAAATTTACCGTTCCTGAATTCATTTTTGATAGATATTATTCTAAAGCTGCCCGTGTTGTTGCGGTAGCTTGTTTAATCATCGCATCATTAACTTACATCATCGGCCAAATGAAAGGTGTCGGTGTTGCTTTCTCTCGCTTCTTAGAAGTTGATTATGCCTTGGGTCTATACATTGGTATGTTCGTTGTTTGGGTATACGCGGTACTAGGCGGTATGAAAGGTATTACTTACACGCAAATCGCACAGTATGTAGTGATGATTTTTGCTTATACCATTCCAGCGGTATTCATTTCATTACAACTTACCGGCAACCCAATTCCACAACTTGGTTTAGGTTCAACCTTAGCTGACGGTAGTGGCATGTACTTGCTTGATAAACTTGATTTAGTAGTTACTGATTTAGGCTTTAAAGAATACACCACAGCTAACTTAGGCGGTACAGTAAACATGTTCGCTTATACTATCTCATTAATGATTGGTACTGCGGGTCTTCCTCATGTAATTATGCGCTTCTTCACGGTTCCTTCAGTACAAGCTGCACGTGCTTCAGCGGGTTACGCTTTAGTATGTATCGCTTTACTTTACACGGTAGCTCCAGCAGTTGGTGCAATGGCTCGTCTTAACTTGATGAATACTATTGAACCTACAGCCGGTCAAAACCTTGAATACGCTGAACGTCCACAATGGTTTAAAGATTGGGAAAAAACTGGTCTATTAAAGTATGAAGACAAAAATGGCGATGGTAAAATTCAATACACTGCAGACCCTGCTACTAATGAAATGGTTAAAGTTGACCGTGACATCATGGTACTAGCTAATCCTGCTATTGCGAACTTACCTAACTGGGTTATTGCACTGGTTGCCGCTGGTGGTTTAGCCGCAGCACTGTCAACCGCCGCAGGTTTGTTATTAGCGATATCGTCCTCAATTTCGCATGATTTAATGAAGGGTATTTTAACGCCAGATATGTCAGAGAAAAATGAGCTATTAGCCGGTCGAGTGGTGATGACTATTGCGATTATTGTCTCGGGTTACTTAGGGCTGAATCCGCCTGGATTTGCCGCAGGTACGGTGGCGCTAGCCTTTGGTTTAGCGGCATCAAGTATCTTCCCAGCGTTAATGATGGGTATTTTCTCTAAGAAAATGAGCGGTAAAGCAGCGGTTGCAGGTATGGTTTCTGGTATCGGTGTAACAATGCTTTATGTATTCCAACATAAAGGTATTATGTTTATCCCAGGTACTTCATTCCTAGGTGACATGGGTAAAGATTGGTTCTTTGGTATCTCACCTAACGCATTTGGTTCAGTCGGTGCATTAGTTAACTTTGCAGTAGCCTTCGCGGTACTTAAAGTAACGGGTCCAGCACCAGCACATATCCAAGAAATGGTAGAGCATATGCGTATTCCAGGTACTGTTAGTGCAGCACACGATCACTAGAATATTAAGTGATTAGACGTGACTAACCTCACGTTAGTATAAAATAAAAAGGCTAGCCGACAATTTATATAAAGAGTCGTCTAGCCTTTCTTTTTCTAAGGCAATTTGTTCTAATTACTTTAGATAACTCAATATGATAAAAAGATTACTTTATGAATAAACACACTAGACTTGCCTTTATGGTTGCACCTTTCCTTGCTATTTTTGGTTTTATTGGTGCCGATTATTATGAAGAGGCACAAGCCAATGATAATAAAATAATTCAACTATCACCGGAAGGACATTGCGATATTATTAATCAAAGTTGCGTATTGATATCAGGCGATTTTAAAGTAAATATTTCTGATAATGCCGGTGTAACTGAAGTCAATTCTACTTTCCCACTGGACAGCGCTACGTTATTTTTAGTCGATAAAAGCGATCAAGTTACTCCTTATCCGCTAGGCATGCAAAAAAGTCCTTATTACTGGCGTAGTAATACTGAGCTACGTAACTTAATTAGCAAGAAAGGTGATAGTTATAAATTACGTTTAATTGCTAAAATTAAAGGTGGACAATACATTAGTGAGTTTTATACGCAAACGGTTAAATAACCTAAAAGAGTGATAAGTAACACTTACTTAATCTTGTGTGTTTTCAATTATAAGCGTTAGTACTTACTGTCAGCTGCTGATACTGACAGTAATAAAGCTTGATCTAGATCAAGATAATAAAAATCAGTGCACCGCGACTATTATCAATAACTATAGTTAACAGACACCTTAGCTAATTGAAATTTTAATGTCTGAACTATCAACGAATTACTTTGTTTGTGTCGCTGAAATTGCTGCAAAGCTTGATCAAGCGACGCGCATTGCCCAACAACTCTCCTTAACGGCCAGTAACGCCCGAGCTGTGGCATTACGCGCCGGTGAGCGAGCTGCTGGTTTTCGACCACTGACGGACTTTATTGATCGTTTGGCTGAAATCACCATTAAATCTTCTCGTAGCATAAATCTATTGGCGGCTACCTTAAGCCAAACCTCAGCAGATAAAGTTCGGGCAGACTCTGCCATAGAACACTTTAATATTGTCTTTATAAAAGCGAAAGACTCTCCATTTATCGATAGCTTAGATGAGGTCTATCAACGCTGCCAAACTAAACAACGCCAACTCGATAAAAGCTATAAAAGGCAGATAGATCGTCTCAGTGATGAGCTTATTATGCTAAGTAATGAGTTACGTAACGCGGTGATTTTAGCCACTTTATCTCGTGTAGAAGCTTCACAGGCGGGCATAGAATATCAAGAGGCACTTATTAATGTTGCTAATAATGTTGAAGGCGCAGCCAGTAAAATTAAAGAACATATTAACTACTCACAACAAATGGTTTCTACTCTAGAAGAATACTAGCCACTTCAATAATACTAATAAAAGGGAAGATAAATGAAGACGCATAAACTTTTTGAGAGTAAATCACATACTTGGTTAATGTTTGGTCGTGATGATGATAAACCCAATGAAATTATTGATACCAACCAATATATAGTTATTACCCATAAGAATGCTTTATTAATGGACCCAGGGGGTATTGAGCTTTTTTCATCAATGCTTGCAGCCGTAATTAAGCAATTACCTGCAGATAAAATAACTCACCTTTTTGCATCCCATCAAGATCCAGACATTATTTCTTCTCTCGGTTTGTGGGATCAAGCGCTACCATCAGCCACACTTCACTCTCCCTGGATATGGGAAAGTTTTATCAAACACTTTGGTATGAATAATATTAGTTATTCAGCAATACCTGATGAAGGCAGCGCTTTAAAAATAGATCAAGTTAACTTAGAGTTTATTCCTGCACATTATTTACATTCGTCAGGTAATTTTAATGTTTATGATGCAGAAGCTAAAATATTAATGTCTGGCGATATTGGTGCCGCATTAGAAAGTGTTGAAGCGCCTTTATTCGTTGAAAATTTCGATGAACATATTAGTAAAATGAAAATGTTTCATCAGCGCTGGATGCCTTCGAATGAAGCAAAAAATGATTGGGTAAGTAGGGTGCGTAAGTTAGACATAGATATGATGTGCCCACAACATGGGCGTATATTTAAAGGCGACGATGTTAAGCGATTTTTAGATTGGTTTGAAGCCTTAGAGGTCGGCGTTATTCGCAAACCATCAGCAGAGTAGTGATAATATGTAGTGGCATACTGAATGAGCCGGTTACCAGGCTATGGATACCATAAAAGCGATAAACCAAGCTACCGACATGATTTGCCAGAATAATAATGGATTTTTATCCATAAATACGGCGTTGTGTGTCGTGGTATATTTAGAGTTAGGGGTTTGTAACTCGTGTAATAATTCTGGTATATCTTCATGGCGACGCTCGGGGTCAAATCGAAGACCTTTTTTAATTGCGCCATCTATCCATATAGGCACCAAGGGGTTCTCATTAAAGCAGGGAACATATTTGGTTTTTAGGTAATCTTTACTTGTTTTACACTTATTGAGTTTACCTGAAAAAGGCTCTTTTCCTGTTAACATTTCATAAGCAAGCACTGCTAATGAAAACACTTCGGATTGCACGGTACTTTTACCGGTTATAACAACTTCTGGCGCCGAATAACCAGCCGTACCCAATATACCCGGGTCATCAAGTGGTGTGGCTATTTCAGCAATGCCTTTACTGTAACAAGAGCCAAAATCAATAATGGTTACTTCACCATTATTATCTATCATGATATTGCCCGGTTTAATATCCTGATGCAAAATCTCGCGCCTATGCATCGCTCTTAAGCCCTTACCTATTTGAACCAGAATGTAGGTTACATCTTGCACTGCAGGTTTTGGGTTTTCTTTTATCCATTGTTCGAGTGTACGACCGTCGATGTATTCAGTTAAATAATAAAGCCAGTTTTTATCTTTATTATTATCAACGACTTTAACTACATGGGGATTAGATATGCGGCTGCCCATCCAGCTTTCCATAATAAAGCGTTCTATGTAAGCTAAGTCGTCGTCATAATTGACCGACGGTGTCTTCATGCAATAACGCTCATTGCTATCAAGATCACGGACAACATAAACTTGGCTACGACTATTAACATGTAAGCATTTTTCAACTCGGTAACCATCTAATATCATGCCTTCCTCTAAAAAAGGTGGAAAGGGTAATTCAGATAATTTACGGCCAACTTCATTCATTGTTTGAGCTGGCAGGGAATCAACGCGTAAAATTTGGCAACTTAAGTTATCGCCGCTGCCGTTGGCGAGACCGGATTCGATGATTTTTTCACAGGCATGTTCAAAACAAGACTCACCGCTATCGGGTGTTAGTTCGTTTAATAACGATGATAATTCTTTAAGTTTAATAAAATCATGGATGCCGTCAGTACTTAAAAAGTAAATATCGCCTTGTTCAACTTCGATACTACGACAATCCACATCAAGCTTTACATCCAAGCCCATCGCTCGTGCTAGGTAGGTTTGTTTTGCATTGACCTGAGTGCTGTGATCACGGGTAAGTTGCTCTAATTCACCCTGACGTAAACGATAGATACGTGTATCACCCACATGAAAGATATGTGCGGTTTGTGATTTGAATATAATGGCACTGAAAGTGCTAATATAACCTTTTTGAGCATCATTATATTGTCGGCCTTGACCATATAACCAACGATTAAGGGCGGTTAATACTTGTGACGTTGATTTTTTAACACTCCAGCTATCAGGGGTGGAATAATAATCATATAAGAAATTTCGCACACAGGTTTCACTGGCTTCTTTACCAGCCTCAGCAGCGCTAACACCATCAGCAATAACGGCAACAGCGCCTTTATTGGTTAATGTTGAATCTTTAGGCAGTCGTATACCAATGGCATCTTCGTTCTGGGCCTTTTTACCTGCCACGGAACGTTGTGCCACAGTAAAGCTTAATTCACTGGTCAAATGTTCAGCCATGTTTATTATCCGTGTTATGCCAATGTTACACTTGTGCTGCTAAAAAACACAAACTAATTAAAACCTCTAAGTGATAATGAGTGATGTTTTAGTGAACATCAATCATCTGCACCGTGCCATCGGGCATCACTTCGGCCATTGTCTTTTTGGGCTCATCCAAAAATAATGAACAGAGTGTTGCAAAAGCTACACCGGCACCAATAGTGGCAAAAAATGTCGAAGGTGATACAAAAGAAAAAACTAATAAGAATACTACCGCACCAACGTTACCATAAGCACCAACCGTACCGGCTATCTGGCCGGTTAATTTACGCTTAACTAACGGCACAACTGCAAAGACACAACCAGCGGCAGAGCCTAAGAAGAATGAGCAAATCATCATGGTGGCAACCACTGCAGCAAGCGGCCAATCAGGTGTAATTAATGACATGACACCAAAGCCTATTGATGCACCACTTAATAATAATATTAACGGTAGTTTACGACCAAACTTATCACTAACCATGCCGCCAGACGGACAAGAAAGCACGTCTACCGCAGCGAAACAAGCGCCAAATACACCCGCGGCGGCGGCTGCAACTAAGAACTGGCTTTCAAAGTATTGTGCCAACATAGATATTACAGATAATTCAGCGCCGAAGGTTACCGCATAACCAATACTTAAAATGGCTACTTGCTTGAACTTATACTGTAAAATTTCATCCATTGGAGCAGATTGCAACATGTCTTTATTTACTTGAAATAATTTCCACGATTGATAAGAGATAAGTGCTAACAACAAGCCATAAATAACATAAGCAGCAAAGTCACTGAGTAAGCCAGCGCCAACAATGACATCGGCACCTGTACCGGCAACTACGCCTGCATCAGTTACTCGCCACGTTAATATGGCTAATGCGGCCACCATAGGTATATTAAACAATAAACAAAAAATAAAATCTCGTTTGCTGGTTAGTTCAAGGCCGCCCGATTTATTAGGCCTAAAATAGGTTGAACCTACTGGTGTATCGGTTACCGCATAGTAGTAAAAGGCAGAATATAGCAGGGCTAAAACGCCTGTTGAGGCAATAGCATAACGCCAACCATCTTCACCACCAAATAAGCTAGCAATATAGACTAAGCTACCAGCGCCTACAGCAGAGCCGACATTACCCATGCCTTTATAAATCCCTTCAGCTAATCCTAATTGGTTGGCGGGATACCATTCACTAATCATACGAATGCCAATAACAAAACCGGCACCAACAAAGCCCATTAAAAATTTTGCTAAAGCTAAGGTTTCAAAACTTTGCGCAGAAGCGAAGAAAAAACATAGTACTGCAGTAGCTACTAACATTGCAGTATAAGAGTTACGCGGGCCGTATTTATCAACTAACATTCCGGTGACAATACGTGCAGGGATTGTTAAGGCAACATTTAAAATAAGTAATATTTTAGCTTCAATGTCTGTTAAGCCCATACTCGCTTTTATAGTCGACATCAGTGGGGCATGGCTAAACCAAACAAGAAAGGTAATGAAAAATGCTAACCAAGTGCTGTGCAGAATTCTAGATCTACCCTGGAAGGATAAAAAATTATGTTTTAAAGACGACTCACTCATGAAAAAACCTGATTTAGTTACTGTGAAAATTATTAATAATAGGAAGACAGAGCAAAAACCACGCCAAAGAATAAGTGGTTGTTATTTAAGGCTTCTTTGTTGGTGTTTGTTGTTGGTTGACTCGTGCCTGCACCAAAGTGCAGCTAGAAAATGTAGCAGTGCACCATTACGCTACTAAATGTATATACCCAAGTAACTTGAAGATGCTCGTTTCAGGATCTCTGAGCTATTCATGATCAAGACGTCTACTGTTATTAATGGTTATTCCCTTAAAAAAGGAGACAACGAAGTACATGGTTAGCTCAGACATCCCCGCAGGGCTGGTTTAAAAACGATTTATACAGCGTTATTGATTTCGACAATGGAACGACCATCCTCTTCAATCAAAGCCTTGCCTAAATACGTTTTTAATTCCAGCTGAATCCGGCATCTTCATGTTACTTGGGTATAGGTTGCGGCGTTGTATAATATGTCGCTAAGGGATCAATAAATTAATATGCTATAGTGCCATTAGCTATTTCTAGCCAATTAAAGGATTAATTTATGCAACATTTAGTCGAAGACTTCATTAAGATGAACATCGCCGGGCAAGTACTTACATTATGTGAAAAGTATTATCATGATGATGTCACTATGCTCAGTAATGGAAACTTATTTGCTCAATCCATGCGTGAGGCTTATGACAGACAAAAGGGCTTTGTTGAATCAATTGCCTCATTTGATATCCAGTTAATCTCCCAACAAGTTACTAATAATATGAGTGAGTTAGTCTTTCTCTACAAAATGGTTGGTGTCGATGAGACTCTTAACGAGTTTACCGGTAAACACATTCAAACCTGGCAAGGTGATAAGATTATTCGCGAAGAGTACCTTACTGTCTGTTGAGCCTTGACCATGAATCACTCAGGCATCCAACAACCCGCATTTTAAAGTATCATAGATATATACCCTTTCGAGTACTTTAAGCTACTTCACTGCGCACTTCTTAAGTGCGTTCATACAAAAATAGTGCATTTACACTATAAACAAAAAAAAGGGTTTTTTCTAACTGCCTGAAATTTATGGATAATAAATAATTTCATTTACTGGCATTGTGTTTGCTCTATTAAAGTTAATTAAATTTTATGGAGTAAAATAATGAGTAATCAAATTGGTATTAAGTTGTGGTCATTTACAGGGAAAATGAAAATCCTCCATTTAAGTTGGATGGCTTTTTTTATTACTTTTATGGTGTGGTTTAACCATGCACCCTTATTAGCGGTTATTGCTGATAGCTTAGGCTTGAGCAGCAGTGAAATAAAAACCTTACTGATTCTAAACGTCGCCTTAACCATACCAGCACGTGTCATCATTGGTATGTTAACAGACAAGTATGGCCCTCGATTAACGTTTGCTGTGCTGTTGGCAGTCTGTAGTATTCCTTGTTTTATGTTTGCCTTATCACAAACCTTTGAACAAGCGGCATTAGCGCGTTTTCTATTGGGCTTTATTGGTGCTGGTTTTGTTATTGGTATTCGATTGGTAAGTGAGTGGTTTCCCGCGAGTGAGTTAGGCACAGCGGAAGGTATTTACGGTGGTTGGGGGAACTTTGGCTCTGCTGCTGCTGCAATGTCTTTACCTTTATTAGCACTTTATATCGGTAAAACCTTTGGTGTAGAAGATGCGTGGCGTTATGCGGTTGGTCTAACGGGTCTACTGAGCTTAATTTTCAGTGTTATCTGGTATGCCAATGTAAATGACACGCCTAAAGGGGCAACTTATTTCAAGCCTAAAAAATCAGGCGCGATGGAAGTGACGAGTGTTGGTGATTTTTACTTACTTTTAATCATGAAACTACCTATGTATGGCGCGTTAGCCTTATTGACTTGGAAGTTATCGCCTCAAGGCGTTAGTTTACTTTCAAGTAATATGACTATTGCCGCCTATGTAAGTTTAGTGGTGTTATTTATTATTGAAGTAAGAAAAACGTATCAAGTAAATGGTCATTTATTTCACGAAACAATACCTGAAATTCATCAGTACAAGTTTAAGCAAGTGGCTGTGCTTAATATTTTATATTTTGCTACGTTTGGCTCTGAATTAGCTGTTGTTTCTATGTTGCCTTTATATTTTTCAGAGACTTTTAGTTTAGATATGGTTTATGCCGGTTTACTCGCGTCGTTATATGCTTTTATGAACCTAATGTCACGGCCTGGTGGCGGTTGGTTAAGTGATAAATTTGGCCGCAAAAAAACCTTACTTATTTTAACGGCTGGTTTAGCGGTGGGTTATTTTGCTATGGCGTTAATTGATAGTTCATGGCCGCTTATCTTCGCCGTGATTACTGTTATGGCTTGCTCGTTTTTTGTTCAAGCTGGAGAAGGAGCCGTCTTTGCTGCAGTACCTTTAATTAAACGTCGATTAACAGGGCAGATTGCGGGCATGACAGGCGCTTATGGTAATGTTGGTGCGGTAGTTTACTTAACGGTATTGTCTATGGTGAGTTATCAAACTTTTTTCTTTGTGATTGCTGCGACCGCTGTCGTCGGCTTTATTACGTTACTCTTTATGCAAGAGCCAAAAGGCTCAATGACTGAGGTGCTTGAAGATGGCACTGTAGAGCTAATTCAAGTGACCTAAACCTCGGTATAACGGTGAGCAGTATAGCGGATACATGAAAAAGCATAACAATGAGTAGCCGTTTTAAATGAAGCCAAAGGGCTAATGCCGATCAGTTAAGAAAAAGGATTTTTCAAATAGATAAAACGATCCATTGACCGATCTAGCCGATAGTGCAAA
>CAJXYE010000004.1 GCA_913063325.1 uncultured Colwellia sp.
CAATAACGCAGCATGTAAGCCTTTTAAACTCGCCCTTTGGGAGCTTATTAGCAAACTGATAACTGCACAAAACTTATGAAATATAGAATGACTATGCTTAATCAATTTTACTTGTTATAAGCTCGCTAATACAGCTCTGAGTTGGGAAGAAATTTAATCAAATTGGTCTTACCTTTAGCATACAGTTAAATTAAATATCAGCAAGGCCTTCATACCGTTACCCACTAAACATAATGTCTATTTTTACATAGCGAAGTCTTTCTACTAATTTAAGTAGTTTGCATGGAAGCGTAAGTGCTCTTCAATAAAACTCGAAATAAAGTAATAGCTATGGTCATAACCTTCATGAAGGTTTAACTCCAATGGATAGTTATTGACTTTAGCTGCTGCTTCTAATACTTCTGGCTTTAATTGCTCCGCAAGAAAATTATCAGCTAAACCTTGGTCAACTTTAGCTGGCACAAACTGTGTTGCTCGTCGCATAAGTTCACTTGCGTCATAATTGCGCCAAGTCGATTGATCTTTGCCAAGATAAGCTGTAAATGCTTTTTGCCCCCAAGGACATTTCATTGGATTGTTGATCGGACTAAACGCTGACATTGAACGATAACGCTCAGGATTTAACATAGCGATAGTTAGCGCGCCATGTCCGCCCATTGAATGTCCAGCGATTGAGCGCTGTTGCGAAACAGGAAAAGTCGCTTCAATTAGCTCAGGTAACTCATTAACAACATAGTCATACATTTGATAATGACGATTCCACGGTGCTTGCGTAGCATTGACATAAAAGCCTGCACCTTGGCCTAAATCATAACCTTCATCATCAGCAACACCTTCACCACGAGGACTGGTATCTGGCGCTACAATAGCAATACCTAATTCAGCTGCAATTCGCAGTGCACCCGCTTTTTGCATGAAATTTTCATCGCTGCATGTTAGCCCTGAAAGCCAATAAAGCACAGGTACTTTCTTGCCATTTGATGCCTGTGGTGGCAGGTAGATAGCAAACCGCATATTGCAGTTTAATACTGTAGACTGATGGCTATATTGTTTCTGCCAGCCGCCAAAGCTTTTGTTTACACTTACGTTTTCTAATAGATAGTTCATTATTATTATAAAACCTCAGAGTACTGCTCAACAGCTTTACAAAACTGTTGAGCAGTTGGATTACTATTTCTTGCAAAAAGTACTTTTCAAATATTACTTTACGAAGCCTATTTATCGAAGTGAATTACGCTGCGGATACTTTCGCCTTTGTGCATCAACTCAAATGATTCATTAATATCTTCAAGGCCCATAGTGTGGGTAATAAAGTGATCTAGTTTAAATTCACCGGCTAAGTAACGTTCTACGTAATCAGGTAATTCTGTGCGGCCTTTAACGCCACCAAATGCTGAGCCACGCCATACACGACCAGTCACTAGTTGGAACGGACGGGTCGAGATTTCTTGTCCTGCACCTGCAACACCAATAACTACTGACTCACCCCAACCTTTATGACAACACTCTAAAGCAGAGCGCATCAAGTTAACGTTACCCACACATTCAAATGAGTAATCAACACCACCATCAGTCATTTCAACAATAACGTCTTGGATTGGTTTGTCGTAATCTTTTGGGTTAATACAATCAGTGGCACCTAGTTTTCTCGCCAGTTCAAACTTACTTTCATTAATGTCAATGGCGATAATGCGTGATGCTTTTGCCATGGTTGCACCGATAACCGCTGAAAGACCAATACCACCAAGACCAAAGATAGCTACCGTTGCACCCTCTTCAACTTTTGCCGTATTCATTACCGCGCCCATGCCAGTGGTAACACCACAACCTAATAGACAAACTTCTTCTAGTGGCGCGTCTTTATTTACTTTCGCTAAAGAAATTTCTGGTAATACTGTGTATTCAGAGAAAGTTGAACACCCCATATAATGGAAGATAGGCTGACCGTCTTTGTAAAAACGAGTTGTGCCATCAGGCATTAAACCTTTACCTTGTGTTTCACGAATTTTCTGACAAAGGTTAGTTTTACCTGATAAACAGAATTTACATTCGCCACACTCTGGTGTGTATAAAGGAATAACATGGTCGCCTACTTGAACACTCGTTACGCCTTCGCCAATTTGCTCAACAATACCGCCACCTTCGTGACCTAAGATCACTGGGAAAATACCTTCAGGATCATCACCAGATAAAGTGAAAGCATCGGTATGACATACACCAGAAGCAATAACTTTAACTAACACTTCGCCTTTACGAGGTAACATTACATCGACTTCTTCGATGGATAAAGGTTGATTTGGGCCCCAAGCGATGGCGGCTTTTGATTTAATAAATTTGTCAGTCATTTAAATTCTCACTTTTGTTTAAATATTGCTTTAAATAATAATCATGTAAATAACGTTTGAGTTACTCACTTCAATTTTTTGTAATAATTAGTGTATAACCAATTATTAGATATTCTTTTTACTCAGACATTTCAGTTAATGTGCATGCCCTTGCGATAAGTTAATTAACACCACCCCAATGGCTACAAATGCCATACCAGCCCAGGTAGTTAAATCAAGGTGTTGGCGATAAACAATGGTTGATAATAAAGTCACACTTACAATGGCTAGTCCAGCCCATAAGGCATGAACAATACCAACTGGCATGCCTTTCATTGCTTGCGACAAAAACATAAAAGCTGCAAGGTGCCCTACCAATACTAAGGCACTCGGTATAGGACGGGTAAAGCCTTCAGTTTCTTTTAACGCAACGTGAGACAGTGTTTCAGCGATGACGCCTAATAAAAGAAATAACCAGCTCATGTATTCACCCTTTGTAGTATTCATAAATATAGTCGTAACCTAGCCAAACCCTTAAGTTGTTTTAATTAGGTTGCGCTTTGTTGATGGATGCTATTATAACTATTCCATAAATAATGATAATATAGCCATTTAACAAATGACTTTTACACACAAGTAACAATCTTAATGGACTTGGTATAATTATGCAGTGGGAAGGAATTAGCGAATTTGTCTACGTCGCCGAAAATGAGAGCTTTACCCAAGCCTCAAAAACAATGGCCATCTCTACCGCGCAGGTTAGCCGCCAGATAAGTGCGCTTGAAAAGCGATTAAATATAAAATTATTTTATCGCACGACTCGTAAAGTATCACTAACCGAAGAAGGTAGAGTTTTTTATCAACACTGTCGTAGTGTGCTTGATGGGCTAGAAGCGGCCGAACGCGCCATCACCAACTTACAATCTAAGCCTCAAGGTAAAATTAAACTATCAGCGCCAGTTACCTATGGCGAACAACAGATTTTGCCACTGGTTAACAATTTCATCAAAAAATACAGCGATGTTGAAGTGACTGCCTACTTAAGTAATCAGCAAATTGATCTGGTGGAAGAAGGTTATGATTTAGCTATTCGCCTTGGCAAGTTAAGTGACTCTTCAATGATGGCAAAGAAGCTGAGTAAAAGAACCAACTATGTTTGTGCATCGCCTGCTTATTTGAATCAACATGGCATACCTCATTCCTTATCTGAACTAAGCAAGCACAGTTGTCTATTAGGCACTCTGGATTATTGGCGCTTTAGAGAGTCAGACAAAGAAAAGAGCATCCGCGTAACAGGCAGACTACGTTATAACAGTGGTCAAGGTCTTGTTGATGCGGCATTGAAAGGTTTAGGCATAGTGCAACTACCTGATTATTATGTTGAGCATTATCTGCAAAGTGGAGAATTAGTTACCATATTAGACAATTACCAAGTGCCTGATGAAGGCATATGGGCTATTTACCCTCAAAATCGCCATTTATCGCCCAAAATAAGACTGCTTGTTGACTATCTGGCTGAACAACTACTTTAATCTCATCATTTCATCAAAATGGCGCTGATGAGAAGTTATATCAAGGGAGGAAAGTGGCAAAAATAAAGTTTGTCACTAATTCCGTGTTCAAGTGCAAGGGAACGAAAAAACAATCAACTCTCATTTTACCTTTAAGTTTTTAGCCATTAAATTGCTCAAATCTTACTGCTAATTCTGATGCCATTTTATGTTGACCTTTAATTCTTAATACTTCGATTATACATTCGATGGTGCATAGCCCACCTTCAGGTTGGTTGGCCCTAAGTTTATATGAAGAATCATTTGAAGTTTTCAAAGTAAATTGTGGAGCCTTTTTTAAATAAGCGCTCTGGTTGAAAATTTTTTGTGCTTCCTGCCATGTGCTATCAATAATAATGATATTTTCATAGTCTTCAATGACTGCCGACGACACTGCCGATGATGATTCTCCCTTGGAATATAATAATAACGCCTCATTATTTTCTATTAGTCTCGTAAGGGCTTTATTAGGGTTTACTCTTTCCCAAAGTATGCGTTCAACAATTGTATTAGAATCTTCTAGAGCAAGAGAACCTGTATTGGTTGCTCTATGAAATTCACGTTCATGGGTAAGCAGAAATATTTTCATTTCTGTAATTTAGTACTCGATATTGTAAACGGAGACATTTAACACTATCTAGGCCCCTTTATTGATAGGCAATTTTCCATCAAAATTAGAATTAAAATGGAGACAAATTAACCCACTGAAAAATATGGCTTTTTGGTTCTGTAAGATGCTATCTATAAAGCAATAGTATTGTAATGTGGGAAATCCACACTAATGATTGCTTCACTGTTCCCACACAAAACGATTTGTCTCAGATAACAATAATTTATGCTATTAAAAATAGGCACCTTACGGCTGGTTACTCATTCCCTAATTTCTCTAAGTAATGCATCATTTCAGAAAAATCTCCACCATCGGCTTTACGTAGTCCATCGATGTAGTCTGTTCTTTCCTTTGACATGTCTTCTAGCTTTACATTCGCCCACTTGAGAGGCTTTTTGTTCAGCAGAAACATTCTAACAATATCAGTAAATATTCTTGAGTGACGACCATTTCCGTTTGGGAAAGGGTGAATTTGTACAAGTCTATGCTGAATTCTAGCGCTAAGCTCTAGATCTGAGAAGTGTTTAAACTCAACCCAACATTTCGCATCTTCTAGAAAATTATGTAGATCAACAGAAATATTCTTTGGATCGACACCGATATTTAATTCTCTTAGTCGAAACGTACCAGCCCACTCCCAAATATCTCCTAATAGGTTTTTGTGAAGAGTTACAACAAAGTCTCGACTAAAGATATCTTCTAAAGTTAGGGCTTTAAGGCCAGATATCCAATTCTGACCTTGGAGAATATTCGCAGCTTCCACTTCATTAAGCTGCGCACGGGTTTGAATATGAGGTAGCTTTAATCCTAATAAATCATCTGAGGAGAGGGGAGTTGCTCCTTCGGGATCACCTTTTAATAAACTCAACTATTCACCTCTCCTTTTTTAGTTCTCCAAAGCACACGGCCTCCAGCTTTTAGAAGATCTTGCTTTAACTCATTAACAAGAAATTTTTCTTTTTTAGAGGAAATTACTTGCGCCTCAAGGAACATATTTTGTGAATTTATCGATAAACGATCTTTCGCCAGCTTCTCTGCTCTATCTTCTATGATTAAACTCACATCTTTTTTCGGCACCAAAGCATAAGTAAACTCACAACCTAGCTTTTCAGCCAGATCTTTTAGCTGATTAATAGTGATCTCACCTTCAACCTCTCGTCGCTCAAGGATTGAAATACGATTACGGCTTAGATTCAGTCTTTCGGCCAATTGTGCACCAGACATGTCGAGTGCTTTTCGGATAGTTCTAACCCAGCCCTCCGCAGGTATAATAGGTGCACCTTTAAGTTTAGTCGCTGAATTTGCGATTTCTTTGTATTGTTCTCGCACCATTGAGCGAACCATATCTTTCGGATTTCTTACTGAGAAAGTAGCCATAATGTCACCTTAATACCTGTGTTCATTTTGATTTAGTGTAATCTAATTAGATTACACTGTCCAATCTCGGGTATCTGATTTAGATTACATGCAACCTAAGTTAGTATCTGTATTTGATTACACCTTTCATTTTAATGTATTTCAATATAGATACAAAATTATTTTTATGTATCTATAAAGCATTACAAAAATTTAGTTTTTAGTTCTAAATAATACTAGACGAATTTTTATGAGGTTAATTTGAATCGCTTTATTTTAATATTCCAAGTCTCCTTAATAATTCATAGGTTTTTGGTAGCATTCGTATCGAAGTTCGAATGTAGCTGTGATCATTTACACGTCTCCCAATTTCAGATATTGAGAGATTTTTAATATTAGATAATTTACTTATTGTCGCGAATAAGCGGGAATCCTCTTTTGCCCAATTCTTTTGATAATGGGCTGGTGTTTGAGCCTTAGGTAAGATTGTCTCAATCAATGATTTATCATGATTGTAAAGTATGAAATAAGCTGCTTGAGCCTCTTTTCTTATTTTTGTTCTGCACCAATCAGGATGTTGCTTTCTTAATGATATAAGTAACCTAGATGCCGCTAATACATTTTTCTGAATACGAAGGTGCTTACGCCATTCGCTCATACCAGGCTCATTGCAAATTACTTGCTCAACATAGCCTAGCCCAACACCTAGTGATTCAGCAATTTCCTGGCGATGAATGCCATAAAGAGCTTTAATCAATACAGCCCTATGAGTTTCTTTTGAAAAAGCTTGGGAGTTGGAAAGATGAGGAATGTTATTAAGTTCAGATATTCGTCGAATATAACAATGGCTCTTTCCTGTTTTCTCATAAATTTTGTTAAAACTCAGCCCATGCTTTAATAATTTTAGCACTGTCTCTTCCATGTCATCATCTTGATAACTTTCTAGTATTGTTTCTGCAAGAGGTCTAGTTTTACTAGCTAATAAATTTCTAATATCTCCATCAGATAGCCAGCATGCTAAAAGAATATGCTTAATGGGATGTGCATGTGAGTGAGTCTTTTTTCTTAAAATTGGGCCTAAAAAATTAAAATCGCTTAATACCCTTGGAACTCCCAACCCTAAGTGGTCAGAATAAGATAAACCACACCAATATTCTTTTATAAGAGATTGGATTCGCGACATAAATATAAAGCCGCCATTACAGCTAGTAAGTTCTTTTTGCTCAAGTAAATTCGAATAGAATAGTTTGTAATCGATATCTTGCTTTAGAATTATATCAAAAAGTTGAGCTGCAAATTGAGCCAATAAAATTTGCGATTCACCACCTTTTTGACTGCATTGTTTTTCAAGAGAGGGTAAAAATAAAGCTCTATCCTTATTGCCGTCTCCCATTGCAATGCCTATTAATGTACACCCATGCTTAAAGCATGCTTCAACACCTGGTATTTGATGTCTAATGTGCCAATAAGCAAAACCATACAGTTCAATATCTTCTAGCGTGCATTTGGGGCAATGTTTAAGGCCATAAAATGTGGTGAATCGAGAATGACCTAATGCTGTTTTCAAAATCACTTTGTCATCAGATTGATGAATCATTGTTTGTTTAATAACATCAATATCTGATTGCTGAGCATATTTTACCAACGGAAATATGGTTCTTTTATTAATGACGTCATCAGGGCACAAATCAAAAAAATCAGAAAATTTTCCAATGAAACCAGGTAAGTATGGATGAATTCTCTTTTTAGGATTTCCGTAAATTTGATTTAACGCTACTGGCGCTCTAAAACCTCCAATAAGAGCGTACCTTGTGACTGTACTGTAAGGCACCTCATCTTCTGGTATTTCCAAATGAAAAGGTGCCTGCTTCATTAGGCCATTTCCAGCGAAATTTTGTCTTTCAACCAATACAATATGATTAGCCAATAAACGGGGTGCTTGATTTTTGGGCGGGGAGAATAACCTAAGGTACTTTTTAAAACGCTTTGTGGGTGTTTGTATGAATGTGAATAAAATAAAAATAAGTGGCGGAGTAACTCATGAGGCACTTCTTCATCGAACTGCTTTTGCATAGAAGCGAAAACTAAATTCCCTTTAATAGCTTTAATTTCATCAGGTACTGATAGGTATTGCCTAACTCTGCTTCTCAGTATCTCTCCGTGTTGGCCATTCTTTTTGAGCTGTTCATAGATCTTTAGAACAAAGGTGCTCCACTCCAATAATAATGGTTCATCATTCAAAGAAGGCGCTTCAAATTCATACCCTTCAGGTAGTGTCATTTTTCTCAAGTCGAGCAGAAGTTTAGAGTCACTCACAAGTTTACTTCGGTGTTTATAACAATGGGTGACGCTAGGTAACTGGTGTTTTACATGCCATAAACTGTGACCATAGCCTTCTATGTCTTCAGTAGAGCAAATAGGGCAATATTGCCATGTAGTGCGAAAAGCCAACTTACTGGGCTCTAGGCATTGGGGCATTAAATACTCATTATTGCGCCTCCAATGAGTAAAATCATTGTATGAAAAAGATAAAGCCCATAAAGAAAACGGCGTGTGCATGTCAAAGGCTTCAGTATTATGTGTAATACAATTATTAGAAACTGAAATGCAGTCTCTAAATGCTTCATTGTGGTTACATGCTTTTAATGGTTTGTTTGAAATGTTTAAAACACCTGAGGTGTACTTGTATTCAGTATTTCCACTAAGTAGATGAACTCTAGACAGCCAACTAAGTAAATGCTCTTCTGGTTCGATGGGGCAATGAAATGGCAGCATTATTTCACTTCCTCGAATTCACCTTCTATCTCAAGCCCGCCTGCTATGATTGAATTGTCCAGTTTTAGTCTGGCCGTTTTGAGTAGCTCTTTTTCTTTTTTATTCAAAATGTAATTATCACTAAGTTTTTTGATAATACACCTAATATCTTTTGCTGCTTGTTTGGTTAGGTTTTGTGAATCCAGTAAGCAAGTCAAACTTCTGAGATACTGAATTTTTACAGGAGAGCTTTCTTTCTCGGCTAAGCTAATTAAATCTTTATAAGATTCAGTGTCACCATCTTTGATAGCAATCACTGCATTTTTAATTAACTGAGAACCATGGTTGAAAGCTTTACGTAGCTGTAAAATATTAAGTATTTCTTGTCCTTGCTTATTTGGTTTCTCAATAGCCATAAATTGCGCTTGAACAAATATGAATGTCAAAATGAAAGGTATTCCCTCGGTTACTTCATATATCTCATCAAACAATGGTTGATCGATTATCTGTTGCTTTTTATTTTCAAGCTCGGATATTTTTTTCGGAGTATTCACATACTGATAGTTCCAAAGTTTGGTGACTAATAACTTCCAGTTTGTATCTGTTTTTGAAAACCTATCTCGATGAATATCACCTCCTGAAGTTAGTCGGCGAGATGCTGTAAATGTTTCAGTTAAGACCTGTGTGCAGTCTGGAGTTCCTATAAGCACTAAAGCAACGCCCAAGTCGTCACATAAGCTACTAAAGAAGTTTAGAAATGCTTCATCTCCACCAGACTTCGCAATACTTAAGTTTTGGAGTTCATCTACGATCAATAACCCAAGCTTATAGGTTGATACAATTGTTCTAAATAAATCTTCATATTTACCAATTGAGATTCCTTTATTATCTTTTGCATATGTTGTTCCCAAGCATTTATCTACTTCTGCAAGAAATAAATCCGAAAAGCTTTTTCTTGCGGCATCAGAAGGAATCTTTACCTTTATCCAAACAAGTTGAGCTTGATTATACTTTTGACCTTGAAATTCACTGTGGTTGACAACTTGTGGGAAAGTTTGTGCGACTCTAGTGATCAGAGTTGACTTTCCAACTCCGCTAGGCCCTGTATACAAAAAGCTTTCTCCTGAAGTTCTTTTCCAATTTTGGTCCATCATTTGTTTATGAACAGCTAACGACCATTGGCGCATTTTAATGATTTTTTTATTTGGATTTCGGTCAGCATAAGAATTGAAAAGCATTCTTTCAATAATGGAATAAACTTCGTAATAGTGACTTGTTGGGATCACCAAATTGAAAAGCTCTGCTACTTTTTTCATTCTATAATTTGCATTTAGTTCTCTATGCTCAATTTGTAACGGTGGCATTTGAGAAACTAGGTAAATAAAATCACTTTTAGAGTGTTTTTCCAGTAACGCTGACACTAAGGGGTTGTCTTGATATTCCTCTGGTAAATTAGAGTTATATTGAGCGTCGATACGAATAATTTTATCTTTTTCATTAATTAATTCTTCCACAGTTACAGCTCCTCCATTAAGGCAAAAAATTCATCGTCTTCATCATCGTCATCAGGTATTTCGTTATCTATATCGGGTTGACTTTCTATTTCAACGGTTGTGTTATTGGTAGTATGAGAGAATTCAATTTCATGCATTACAGCAGTATCTAATCGCTCATTTTCTTTTTGATCATCTTCTTTAATAAGTACTTCAGAAGCCTCTTTTTTATTTGCAGGCAAAGCTTTGTTTTCTAACTTTTTGGTTTCTGATTTCTTTGTTTTAGCACCATCCACAATGTGAGCAGCGGCTACTGAAAAGTCACTTGCAGCACCTGAATGTTCATGTTCGTGCATGCTTTTGTCTATTTTTGTATTTAGCTTCCACTGCTTAAACTCAAACACGCTCATTTTTCTACATGCTTTAAAATCAGAGTGTAAATAAGCGGGAACTAACTTTCCTCTAAACTCAATTAGGATCCTGTTAATACCTGTACGAATGTATCGACAGGAAAGTGTTTTATGAGTTCTTGACGAACCAACCAATGGTCTATCCTGATAACCAGATAAACTAATTTCTTCACAATAGTAATCAGCTCCAACTTCCTGTAGATGGAGGTGAGTCTTATGAACTGTTAATCTACCTACTTCTAGTAAACATAAATAAAGCTGCCTTTCAGGCTTGTAGGTTAAGTAGTAATTTCGGTTCGCCATTCCCCAATCCCAATATTCCCGGCAAACATTTTTAATACCAGACATCATTGCTGATTCTTCAAGAGGGAAATTGTCTTTCCAAATGTGATTATTGTGATAAATGGCATATATGATCAGGATCTGTTGCATTTCATAAACGGTTAAACATGCCGTTTTTAATGGAATATTCCTATTTCTACCTAAGAGCTTTTTATATCTAAAACCGGGTATTTCTTCATTTTTTAACATTGAATGAATCATATGAAATGACGATTCAGATAACCCTTTGTCATCACCTTGGTATGCTCTTGCATACTGAACTGTTAAATTTAGATCTTTACCAACTGACGCACTGATTTTATTTTGGAACTCTTCGTTGTCGACTAATAAATTTGCTGGTGCACCATGTTCAACCCAATCGTCTTCAGAGATATCTAAACCGTACTCTTTTGCGAATTCAACTTTGTTTCTAATGGCATGAAACAGTGCTACCCGTGCTTCTTTCCATGAAGCATTACCATGAGCAAGATGAATTCCAACAATTGAACGTGAAAATACATCTCGAACAACGTAGATTGTTGCCCGTAAAACAGTGGTTAGTCGGTTGTAGGGGGTAACAAGTTCGAGATCTATTTCAGTTGAATCCATTTGCCAGTAATCACCTGGGCCGTCAGCCTCGAAATCCGAATGCCCGGCTCTTCCTGCAAAGTTTGCTTTTTGATCTGAACTTTGACGACGTATGGCTCGGATTTGATTTCGCGAGAGCCCCGTTACTTGAGGGATCCAATCCCTAAATTGGTTTTCACTTATAATCTCATTTGGGCCTAAATGGATAGTTTTATTTTGAGTTCCATCTGGTGCGATTGAGCCTTTCTGTTTGTAATAATGCTTATCTTTTAATATTTGATAGCATTTCTTGATGGAAAGAAGCTTTTTGCTTAAATAGAATTTAAGAGCAACACGTTTAATATATTTTTTATCTTGTCGTGTGACATTCTTGCCAACAATCCCTTTTACTGAAGTTGCTCTAGGCCTTCCTATCTTTCTACTGCCAGGTTCAGGTGAGCTTGAATGCCTACCCGTTGCAGGGATTAGCGAATTGATGTGCCGTCCGCCACGATAAAAATTATTTAGGTAGCGCTGTGCGTTTGTTCTTGTGACCTTAAGTTGCTTTGCAGTTATAGCTATCACCCCTTTCCCGTGTATGGGGTAATAAAGCTCATCGTCATAACTTAATAGTTTTTTGACAACTTCATATCGACCATTGCGCTGAATAGTCGATGGTAAAGGATCTCCATCTTTATTGTACAAATACTCATCAGGAACATCTTTAAATGCTTCAAGTTTTACTGTGTTTAATGATATTTTTTCAGCTGTTATTTGGGCGTGTATTTCGTTTAATTTATACTTTTGGGGTTTTCTATCGGGGCTTTTGGTAGCATTTTCACCGGTAGTAAAATATGGTAATAAAAATACATCTCCACGTTTTCGAAATATCGCGGCAACACACATCGTTTCTGAAATGAGTTTTGAATCTTCAGGTATTAACATTGAATTTAAGTTAAACATTTGATGCTACCTCCAGTAGGTATGGAGATGATTCGGGGCGCAATGGCAACAAATCACTAGAGATAACATGCTGTTTCCAGAAAGCGTGCTGCATTAATGTAAAGGACTGGTTATATTGAATGTGTAGTTTTTTCGCTAGTAAGGCTATAGAAAAGCTCAGCGTTTCATGTTGATGCTTCTTAATCGCTTTAACAAAGGCTTTGAACCATTTTGGGTAAAAGGCTTCAAGTTCAGAAGTGAGTTTTGCGCCTCTTTTTACTCGAAGTAAGTTTCTTGTTTTTTCAGTTCGAATGTCTTCATCGGTTGTGATTTTGTACTCATATCCCAATGAATCGGCAAGAACCTCCTCTAATTTCATTTTTTCTTTTGTTCTTTTATCAGTAAGTAAGCTTTTTGGCTTAACACTGATGACTCTTATGCTTCCGTCTATAAGAGTGCAAAGGAAATCCCAAGTGATAATTGAATCCACTGCACTCCACATGTAACGGGGGTGACGAATCCCCATTGCATTCGCGAAGGCTCTAGATTTTTCAATATCTGTAACCGGATATTGTTCTTTAATATCGACAATTGCTGGATCACGTAACAAATCGGTTAATGTTAGCGTCTCGTTGAATGACATAGTGTGATAAACGCGTCCTTGGTCATACGGACATGGCACTCGTGCTCTAATGCCAAAAGAGCTGACATCTTGAGTTCTCAAGAATGGTACATACTTACCAGCCGCTATTGTTTTTTCAAATTCTGCAACCCAATTATCTCTCAATGAATTAGTAATGCCGATTCGCTGCTTTCCCATACTCATAATATTTACCTTTTTGATTGCTAGAGTGCTTTTCGTTTACTTAGCTTTTAAAATTTATATTTATCTTTAATAAAACTGCCTATGTATGGGTTTTTACCATGTAAAAGTATTGTTCATTTTCTGGGTTTTTTCAACTTATACACCTCTGGATCTTTCTTGTTAACCATTGAAAAGACTGAGTTATTTTTTGTTATACTATGTCGTCGTTATATCCAGCTACTTTAGTTTCCTTCGTGAAAATCACGTTTTTGACAGCTTGGATTAAATAACGTCTAATTAAGTCAAATTGATATCTTTTCGTTTCCATATGTTAGTTATCTAATTAACATCAAAAAACGGAAAATATTCTGAAATTAATTTTAAAGCGCAATGATTTAACTCATTTTTGTTTACTCTTTTTTCTGCCTACATATGAGTTATCTAATTGGAAATAAAAAACGGAAAGTTTTTGATGAAAAAGTTAAACTAAATTAATAATGGCCAGTTTTATTGTCCTGACAGTTGAAAAAATATTGACAGTTTTGCTACTCCTTTTGGTACGAAACAACGTAAATAAGACGTAAAAAATGAAGATTACTGACAAAAAAATAATTGAAATAAAGAATGAAATTGCTGTTCAATATTTAAAAATATTGCCGGGAGCTAAAAAAACAGTAAGAAATAAGCTACTTTTCTTCATTACCAAAGCATCAAATGAATATATTAAAATAGGCGAAGACTTCGTCGGTAATGCAGTTGCAAGTTTGATTGCGGGCTTTAGTGCAGTGCCTGTACCGGAAATTGAAAAAAGTGAATTTGATAAACCCAAAAAAGTTAAAACTCAAGCGGAATTAGATGAGCGGCAACAAAGGCTTTTGAAGCGCTACAAAACGGAAAAAAATTACATCATCAAATACCTACACCGCTCGGTGATAAACCAATGTAATGTTCGCCTTAGCCGATGGAGTGATGATAAGTGGGGTGTTGGTAGTGAATTAAAAGAAGAACGAGCACATGACAACGCGAAAGAAGCCTCTGTTAGAGCTCGTCACTATAAACCAAATGATTACCAAGCAACCCAGGAAGAATGGCTTGTTGATAGCTCATCACAATTACACGTTGAGCATTCCTCCCAGAGTGTTGTTGAAGCGGACTTGATGGTTGCTCTTGAAGAAAAACAGATAACAGACGAAGAACAAAAATTGATATTTGATTTACTTTTTGGATACACCTACGATGAAATGGCTGAGATGTATAGTGGTAAGGGTGAGCAATACAGGTACTTATTAGAGAAGGCGCTGGCTAAACTTGATTTGAAACCCAAAGATTTGAAAACGCCGAAAATCACTAAAAATAAAGTTAAAGCTGTCGAACAGCGTAAGAAAGTAGAGACATCACAATAGCCCACGAATGATGTTTTATAATGTACTACTTAGCATCGTCTAAGTGCTCATAAAGGATTGAACTATGCGTTTAAAAGGGAAGTTAATAAAATGGAATGAGGATAAAGCGTTTGGCTTTATTGCACCCAACGGTGGTGGTGAACATGTCTTTATACACAAAACAGGATTATCAAATCGAAAACGAACACCTAAAGTAAATGACGTAATTACATTTTCTATTGCTAAAGATAAACAAGGACGCTATTGCGCCAATGATGCGACTTTTTCGGGTGAAAAATTAAAGAAAAAAGAAGCTAAAAGCGTAAATCAGTTTTCGATTTACTTATCAGTTATTTTCCTAGGATTAATCGCTGTCGCCTTTTTCATGGGCTACATACCGAAGAATTTAGCCTTATTTTATTTCGGTGCTAGCATCGTAACTTTTATTGCTTATGCATCAGATAAATCCAAAGCACAGCGAAATGCTTGGCGCACATCTGAAAGTACACTACATTCTCTTGCTTTAATAGGCGGGTGGGCGGGTGCTGTAATTGCGCAGCAAACACTTAGACACAAATCCCAAAAAAGAGATTTTAGAACCGTTTTTTGGCTAACCGTTATCGTTAATTGTGGCGGACTGGCTTGGCTTATGTCATCTAACGGAAATCATTTTTTGGATGTTTTTAAGTAGCCGAAAATTCAATTCTCTAGTACTAAGGTGTTAATGGCGTTAAGAAGTGCTCGTTAGATAAATACAATTACTAAGGATAATTAACATGGATAAACAAGATTTCATTGCTTCTTGCCATCAGCAACTCGTCATCATTTTTGAAAAAGCAAAGCTTCATCAAAAAGACGATACACAAAAACACCGTACGGAAGGTTTTATTCAAGCCGGTAAAGTGATGGGCTTGATGTCAAACGATGAAGCTCTGGAGTTAATAGAAAGGGCGCATTTTCATGTTTTTGGTGAATCTATTGAGTCCAGGAAATCGCGTAAAGTGAGTTTAAAAGAGGCTGTTGCTCGAGGGGATGATGACTTCGTTAACATCCCTGCTTATGAACGCAATAACAACTGACTTTTAGTTATGGGCTGAGGATAACTGAGCTAAGATTACTAATGCTTTTTTTTATTGTTAACCTCAGATTGTCTTACCTGAAGTATTTGCTCTGGGCTAAATCCCTTATCCAGTAATTTCACTTCAGAAAAGTAAACAGAAAATTCATTGCCTTCGCCTTGAATTACGTACTCACTATTAGAATTGGTTACGACAAGTTTAAGTTCAAGATTAATCTCTTTTATTACCGAGCTGCTAACATAATCGCCATAATTAAAACGATTCCTCTCATCATTTACAACAATCCCCCACAGTAACTGCCCCAGAAGTGATTCATCTTTTGGGTCTAATACTTTAATGATGTACCAGTGCTTAACTATCGTCTTCACTGTATTCACCTTGGTTGTTTGGTACTGCTGAGTGACAAAATGACCTTTTTCTAATTAGCGGGGTCAGGTGTTTAATCGATGGTATATTTCTTTGATTTTAAAGGGCCGTATTAGAGCGTATTTTTGAGTCTAAATATCTATAATCAGTTCTTCATTAAAGTTTTTACATAAGTCATAACCAGCGTAACCTCGTTGGTTTGTAATAACCCTTGTATTCCCTAGCATATAATCAACATTGTGATGTGTGTGCCCATGGATCCATAAATCGATAGTACTTGATCTAATAAAGTCGTCTAAGTTTGAGTTAAAGGCAGAGGATAGGTAACCCCCCTTGAATTCATCTTGTTCAGAAAGAGGCGATGGTGCGTGGTGTGATACAACCACTATTTTTTCAGCGTCAGATTGTATAATTTCATCTTTGAAAAATTTGAGAGTTTCTTCGTGCATTTTGATTGTGTCAGATGGCTTCAATTTACGATATTTATTACCGTCAAAAAATTTAATCTTATGAAAATCGTTCATTTTAACAGCCGCTTCAAAAATACATTTATCTCTTAATTCTTTTCCTAGTAACATAAAGTCAGTCCATAAAGTGCCACCGATAAAAAGCGTGTCAGCAATCTTTACTGAACCATTGAGTAAAAAGTGAATATTGGTGTTTTTAGAGTCCTCTTTCATCATTTCATTAGTTTTATGAAACTCAGAGCCATAATACTCATGATTGCCCGCTATAAATATGACTGGTTGACTGAACTTCTTAGCAAACCCAATACTTTTACAATTAATATGGATATCTCCTGCCAATACAACAACATCAGCTTCAACCTTGCCAGGAAACCAGTATTCAAACTCGTTATGTATATCTGAGAAAACTGCAATTTTCATCATATTGTTCCTATTTTAATTAGTTTTTTAAACTCTGTTGTCCAAGATTCTAGATAAGAATCTAGCTCTTGATTGCTGATGTTTCCTTTTATAACAAAGTGCAGCGTTGGGATATTGCTAATGGGACCGACATCTACATAGTAAACATCAATAAAAGCCGATTTTTGAGTCATCAATGCATTCAATTTCATAAGAAGCCTGTTAATAATGAATCGATATTGAGCGTCAATATCTTCATAATCAGCAGTGAAAGTGATATTGGAATAATTGAACAGAGCATTTTCAGTTGTTTTTGTCATGTTCGTGACTCATTGCAGTATAATCAAACAAGTATTTTTTAAAAAAAGCATCTTCTTTTTTGCCAAAGTAATGATTTGTTTCATCGCCAGGATAAGATTTATTGACCGTAATTTGATTTCCATTGATAGATAAATCGTTCACATAAATCACTTTTCTTAAATGCTGAGATAAATAATACAGCATTGATGCAGGCCCCAATAATGCTCCACCAAAATGAATAACCGCTAGTTTATCTTCAGCACTTGAATGATTAACCGTCCATTCATTTGTATCTGGACTATTGTAGTAGCGTACTCGTTGGCGTAGCTCCTTTAGGATACTTTCTGCAAATAAACCGTATTCACTTTTAAATTCAGAAACCGAAAAATGTTTCCACTCTGCACGAGGACGTATTGTTTTGATTGATACGGTTAGCGTGTTATTCACATCCATATTATCTAACTTTAGAAATTGAACATTTTCTAGCTTTTTTAATAAATCTTTAGCGTTTTTGATATAAGGCCGGTCAGATATTGCGAGTTCAAACCTATGTACGCTTTCAGGTAGTAAAACAAATACTTCACCGTAGAAGGAGATGTCTATTTTGCAACCATGCGCTTTAAATTGTTTAAACAACTCTTTGAGTAGGTATAAGGCATCATTAAATTCTTCAGTCATCACATCAATGCCACTGCGCGGTGCGCGATGAAAGTCATTGAGAGGACGAAGCTTCTTAGCTTGACGAACAGATGATATAAGCTTTTGAATATTCATTTTTCTGCCCCGAATTCAATATTGATGTATTGCTCCCGTTTACCAAGTACTCCGGCCTTAGTAATACTTGGACCAATAATATTTATGGTGTCGCCGTAAACTCGACATTGCTCAAATTGAAGTTGGGTTAAGGCGGCGTCATTTTGTGATACATAACTGAGCCAATCTCCCTTTGATAACCCAAACACCTGATATAACAGCTGCTCTGACAGGTAGTTCATTTCAGTTTCAAGTGCTGTCATTGTTGCGTAAATTTGATTTTCTTGCCTGTTTAGTAAATCGAGTTGTGAACAACGCTCTAAATGTATATCAAATGCTGTTTTTTCATCTAACTCTCTTAAATTACTGACTATTGGTTCAATATTGTAATAGACCTCTTCTTTTTCGGTAAGCTGGCGAGATAGTTGTTTGATTTTATTAATCAGACCTTTAGCTAATGGAGTAGTTAATTGGTCTAGGTTTATTGAATTAATAGGGATTCGATTAAATTGAAGTTGGTTGATGCTGATATTTGCGGTAGAAAAATGTGGTTGTTTGTATGCTCTAAGCATGCCCGAAAAACTAATGTTCATGGCATCGACATGCATTAAGCTTCGAATATTATGGTGATAGCGGTTGGTTAAATTAAAGTACCAATTTACATTGGATGTATGAATCGTGATTTCATGAAGACTTTGTTCAAACAATAATTTTCTAGCGTTATCGATTGTATCTTGTAGCGTTTGAGTAAACTCAAAAAAGCACAGAGTTGGTAGTGTTGTTGGGAGATATCGAGCTTTTTTGACTTGGTAAAGCTCGTTAACACCTAGGCAAATTATATTGTTTTGGTTCGTCATCACTATACGATTTTTTGGGATAAGGTATAACTAAAGGTAGTGGTTGTGTTTTCAAATGGCAATAAAAATAGATAGTGTCAAAAGCGAACTATCTTCTTTATAAACAATAGGTTGATTGTAACTAATTGAGAATCAAAAAAATTAGGGCTAAATGAGTTCGTATGCAGGAACGTTAATAAAGTTACTGATTTCTTAAATCCCTATTTTCATAAGTGATATACACAATTTATCTTATATCAGGTTCGAACTAAGATCTTGTCTCTAACAAATAACCCACCCCAAATACCAGCTAACATGCCTGTTACAGCTCCCAAACCTGCTGGCGAAAAAGCAGGAAGGGCTAACAATAATTGAGAGTCATTTCCGCCAACGGCTAACGAAGCACCTATCCCCATAAGAGTTCCCGCAAAGAGGTGCTCAACCCAACGTTTTAAATTTAAAGGAACAAACAAAAACTTATTTGTTCTCCAGGCAGCTAAAAACATACCTAAAAGTAATGCGATAAATAGCAAGTATTGCTCAATTGCAGGCCAGTTTTTTTCACTACCACTAGTCAAAGCATTGCTTAGTTGGTTTAGTAATCCACTTGGCGGCCATTTAGGCTCATAAAGAAAAATAAACCCAGCAAGTAACCCAATCCCCATCATACTAAACCACAGAGTTTGTCGTTGCTTACTACCAAGAAAAGCCCAAATAATGAGAGCTAGGGAACCAATAATTAATAGTAAATAAGTTATATTGTCTGGTAACGGGTTCTTCATTACATCTACCTTAGGTTGCCAATGGGCTAGTATTGTCCACCCGACTAACCAGCCAACAATTGTAGCGATCATATTAGAATCACCACGAGCTAACTTTCCTAAAGTAGACACACCACAACCTTGATTAAAGGCTGTGCCTACTCCAAAAAGCACCCCTCCGAAAATAAACCAAGCACTTATTTGATAAGTTCTAAATTTAAGCGGTATATCTGTGTAATGAGCAAATAAAGAAGCAACCCAAGCTAGAATTCCACTAAAGAGGATGGCTAATAGGAATTCTTTATTGCCTGCTCTCCATTCGTTGACTCCTCTAACCATACACAACCCAGTGGACTGCGCTAAAAAACCAAGAATACAAATTAGCATTAGAACGATTGGTAGTAACATTAAAACTACTCCTGTTATTTTTCCTCTTAAAGTATGGACTATATTTACTATTTACTCGCTAATTTGTGGCCCCTATTAATTGAGATATATTTGCTGTATTAAAGCTGAAGCATGGACATAAAGTGTAATTCACTTCTGCACGATTAGCTGTAGTTAAAGGAAAATGCCTTTATAGAAGCTTTGATGTTAGAATAATTTTTTCTTCGTACTACAATTTTCAAGTGACTTTATTCGAATGATTTATTTAGATACAGCAGCTTCCTATCCGCTCCTTCCTGAAGTAAAGGTAGTTTTATCAGATGCTTTTGAAAGCTTATATGCTAATTCAGCTTCTAGCCATTTGTTAGGAGAGCAAGTCTCTGATGAAATTAATAAAGTTCGAGAACAACTAGCAGATCAAATAGGTGCATACCCAAGTGAAATTATTTTTACGAGTGGTGCGACAGAATCTAATAACATTGCTTTTAAAAGTTTGCTTTTAGGTAACGAAATATCAAAAGATAAAAAGCATATTGTAACCACACAGATTGAACATAAATGTGTATTTGCTATATGTGATTACTTAAAATCCATTGGTTACGAAATTACCTACGTGAAACCAAATAAAGATGGAATAATTGAAGCTGATTCAGTAGCTAACGCAATCAGACCTGATACGGCTTTAGTTTCTGTGATGCATGTAAATAATGAGCTTGGTACAATTAATCCTATTGCTGATATTGGCCAGGCTTGCTTCGATGCTGGAGTATTATTTCATAGTGATGCAGCTCAAAGTTTTCAAAAAACAAATATAGATGCAGATGATTTAAATGTTGATGTAATGTCATTCTCCGCTCATAAAATTGGCGGGCCAAAGGGTATAGGTGCAATCTATATTCGTGATTTACGTAAAAGGCATTTAATGCCTGTGATACACGGAGCTGGTCAAGAAGATGGTTTACGAGGAGGTACTGTTGCTGCACCTTTAATAATAGGGTTTGGTGCCGCTATTAAGTACTTTGAACAATATTATTCAACATTTAAAAAAAAGGAAATAAAAGAATATTTTCTAAGTAAGCTGAATCAAGGAAAAATAAAATTTAGTGAGAATGGACTGAACACATTAGGTCATTGTTTATCAATCACACTACCAGAAACTGATACTGAAACATTAGTTCGAAACAATGAAAATGTGCTTAGCTTAGCTCAAGGTTCTGCTTGCTCTTCCAAAGAAATTGAACCTTCACATGTTCTGACATCAATAGGTTTAAACAGAGAACTTGCAGATAAAACTTTCAGAATCAGTTTCCCTCTCGATATAGAATACGACTCAATCAATGTACTAGTTAAAGAAATATTAAAACACTCATAAATTGAGCCACAGTAATTTTTTAGGCTAGGGATGATAAAAAGCTATCGCCATATAGAAATATTAAAGTATTTCATCTGTTTGTATTTGCACAATCATCCTTTATGGTCTAATTAATATATCAGCCTATAAAATTAAGATGAAAGGCGTTTAATCCATAACGGAAATATATCTAATGCCTTTGTATATATGCGATGACTGCAATAGCAAATTTGAAATATCTAACAACTCGTTTTTAGGGTCGTTAATTGGAGGGGAATGCTGCACAAGTCATACCGGTATTACACAGTTATGTGAAACCTGCTACAAAACATATAGAGAAACTTCATATTTTTGTCCGAAAGATACACATTTTCAAAATAAATTTTTTGATTAACGGCTGTAATTGTCTACTTATCAATTTTTCTGTTAGCTAACTTGAATTCAGAAATTTTGAAAGAATTTATATCTTGTTTATTCCCTAATATGCAGGCCAAATCACGAATTAGCATTCTTTCAATTGTAAGCCTATAAGGTGTTAGGGGGTCGGGTAAAACATTATATTTATAGTGTGTCCATTGCTTAATATCAGGGTGACCTGCATTAAACCTACGAATCATATCTTTAGCTTCACCTACATAAATTAGCTTACTTACCTCATCAAGTAGCATATATATAACGTTTTGAGCACCTAGTTCTAATTTATAATTATTTCTTTCAGACCAATCTTGCTTATGAATGCTTAGAGAGTCTTTATCAAGCACCTCTGCGCTTATTCTTTTTAAAGGTGCAGAATTGACTAAGCGATTAAAAAGATTAGGGAATTGAGGCTTCAATTGGTAATGAGCACTAAAGATAAAGGTCTTGTTGGCAACATCAAACTCAATATCAATAAATTCCCAAAAAGAAATTTCCTCTTCAATATTTCTATTCGATGAATTTTCAGAAAGTTCTGCCTCCAGGCTTCTCATAAATGACATTAAGTAAGTTTTTCTTAATTCATCAATGAGTTTCTCTTCAAAATATAATCGGTATCTAAATCCCGTAGAATGTTTGATCTTCGCAACTTGTCCTGTGAAGCTTTTTCGTTCAAAGCCCTGCCTATTGAGATTGATTTCTACTTGTGCTGATGGATCTTTTTTAGACCTTACATTTTCGAAAGTCTTTTGGATATCCCAAATAATTAATAACCATTTAGGAATAGGTGTAGAGCCTTCTTTCAAGAAAGTGGCATCAACTTTTTTTCTCCACATAGGAAAATCGACATTTGAGCGCTCTAACAAAACCAAAATTCCTTTTATTTATAACAGGTCACACAAGCTCCACCACCTTCGGCTTCATCGTATATCTCATCCATGCTGTCGGTATCTGATACCTTAACTGTTGCTCGCAATAGGTTTGATCTTCGGTTTAATTTTTTCTCGAATCTTTTAACTCGCAGTTCGTGATTCTCGATAATTTCAATTTTTCTTGTTTCTGATTCTAGCGAAGAAAGTGGAGTTCCTTTGCCTAGCCAATAAAATGTTCCATTCCCTCGATCATCTTCTGCCTTCTTTTCATATGCTTTAGCTTCTTCGAATGCCTGAGGATAAATCTCTTTTAACCTTAACCATTCAATTTTTTGTTGGTAGAAACAAAAGGTGCAGCCACTACGTGATCTCCAACCATAATAACCAGGCTTACCCTGATCTTTCGATTCAACAATTTTAAGTAACGTTTCTGGCGTAAGTTGGGGTGCTAAAGCAGCACCTTCAACTATCTCCTCAACATCCGTATTTCTTGTTTCAATTAATTCCTTCATTAAATCAAGCTTAGCTTCGTCAGTTGGGTCTATCGGCTCACCTGTTAAGGAATTAACGAATAACTTTCTGTAAGAAATTACTTCTTCTTCATTACCCAATAAGTCTGCTTTTCTAAGTATTTCAAAAATATCATCTCGGTCTAATCCATCCTCGCGAAAAGGCATACTGATAGTCAAGTATTCTGAAGTAACATTATTTGTTAGGAAGCCTTCTCGTGCAGGTTCATCAGCTCTAATACCTACATATGAAATTACTTTGGTATACCCTTCCTTTTCCATTTTTACTTGAATCCATTTTTCAAATGGCACTAATTTCATTTGAATAGTACACCACCTCGCCTGAGGTGAAGGTAGGTAATTTTTATGTTGTCTTAAATGGTAATCAAAATCCTTTTTTTCTCTATTAGAAGAAAAAACCTCTTCATAAGGGTCAACTATTTTACCAACATACCCCTCTAGTCGGTTTACAAAATCTATCACTTCAGGCAATTCTTTACCCGTATCTGTGAAATAATATTGCATATCTAATTCTGGGTAATTATCCCTCATATACATAGCTAAAGCGGCACTATCCTTGCCTCCGGATAAACCTAATACGTGTAGAGTCTTTTCCATTATGTCTATCTGCCCCTATGCTTCCATTAAATCTTCAAGCATTGTTAAAAGTACGGCTTGCTGCTCAGCTTTATCAAGTTTTGAAATACTTTTACTTACTTCTTTTAGTTCACCCTGATATTTTTTATTAACAGCTTTGTACTCAATGTCGCCAAAATCGGATAAGAGAAGGTCTTGTTTAAACCTGGTAATAATCTCGACCAATACAGAGTTTGCTTTAGAGATAGCATTATCATCCCAGTTTCGCTCTGCTTTTCCCGATAGTAGCGAAATGATTGCTGAAACCCATTTTCTATTACTAGAGAACTCCGATAATCGTATAGCAAAAGTTTCTACTTTAGGGTTCGTTGTAAAGCTAGCTACCTTTTTGCAGTTTTTAACTAGATTTCCTGAAAATGTTATATACCCTCTAATTCTGCTTTCAAATTTAAGGAGTTCTTCTTCATGAGCTTTTTCAAGTTGGTCTTTAATGCTACTAATATCGGTCGATTTAATATCATCAATAGATTTATTTTTCCCAAAAATTTGGGGTAGTTCCTTCAATAAGTAATCGTTAGGATCAGACGCAACTTTTGTTATATCTTTAAACTTTAATAATTCCTTACTTAGATTTTTTGTATTACGAGTCCAAGGAGATAACTTGCTATAAAAAGAAACTAATGTTTGAGCAACAACTAAGGGTGATATTTCATCAACGTCACATTTAAAAGGTTGTGCAATTTTATTAAGGTAGTTAATGGTTGAGTGGCCAATCTTTACGTACTGAATGCCTATTAATTCAGGCTGCTGAAGAAGCTTCATTGCAAATTCTTCATCTGCGCCATTAATAAAAGTTGATTTACTCGTTACACCATTAAAATCATAAAATGCTAATTGATTACTATTCGCTTGCAATAGCGCTAATAACCAGATGGGTATGACACCTTTGGCTAAACCATAGGGTTCTTTACTCCATAGTTCAACTATGTCAGAGGTTCTAATAATGCCGCTACTATCGACTATAAAATCTAATGTCTCTTCGAATAACGCTTTAAGCTTAGGGTTATCAGTTGAAGGCATAGAAAATTTATACTTGCCTTCACTATTTTGAATATGTAATCCAAAGTTTTCCAAACTTGAGTAATAAAGCCCCTTCTCCGCAGGGAAAGTCTTATCAGGTAAATTTAAGACGACTTTGTCTGCATTTTCAGCCATTGCTTTAAGTAGCTTTTTAATCCCAGAATTAGCACTCCCTGATGGTTTAGCCTTGTTTATTAATTCATTAATAATTTTGGGGGCTTTAGAAAAAATCAGATTTGCAACGAAGGAAGCAACAGAGGACAAAGGTTGTATACTTAATTCTTTACTTTGATATGACCAAATAGACGTAATAAATACCCGATCAAGTTCATTAGATAAAGCTTGCTTAAATGAAGTTACTCTAGTGTCTAACTCTCTGATAGCTATTTTATCTCTAACAACTGTAGCTTCTTCTTTTCTAGCTTTTTCCAATGCAATTAATTCAATCGCAATGTCTTTCAATTTAATCAGTGATTGTGGTTTTCCGACAACTATGTGTTTATTTTCAGTAGTTAGCTTAGTTAACTGAGAAAAAGCTTTGTTATTTATTGGAATTACAAAATTTAGAAAAGATTTCCCGTGAACAGGCTCAATAGCTAAGTTATTGAGTAATTGGCTATCAACTGCATTAATGATGAGTTTATTAGCCCATCGCATTGTACCTGTTTTGTGATAATGAGACGTTGCTAAAATACTACTGCTAACATCACATACCGAGGTCCAATCTACACCAGACTTTAGCTTTTCCTTTTGATTTTTTATCAGACTATTAATATCAATATCACTACCTTCAAAAATAAAGTAGCCATTGTGAGCCGAGCGAAAAATAATTACAGTCCATTTTTCTAAATCAACGAGCGCACTATCTATTTCCGCTTGTTTATACCCTTTACACTCAAAGTAGTTTAGAAGAAATTTTTTGGTGGCGTGGAAATGCTGATTAAAACCAAATAAAGTAAGTAAAGATACAATTTTTGTGATTGAACTGTGGAGATTACCTCCCCTTTTAGTTGCTCTATCGATAGCATCACAACTTTCCAACCACGCTTTACTATCAGGTGAAGTAACTATTATGTGGTATAAGTTATGATGTAGATAATCCCATAAATTATCAGTTGAATATAATTCACTTAAATCGCTACCTTGCTCATAGTTATCAGCTAAAAACTCACGGAAAGCGTATTTTTCATGAGAGGCTAAAAATCCGAACAAGCTTCTTTCATTTTGTGAAAAACTTCTTCTAGAAATGGGACCTAAAAGCAAACTAACTAAAGGGTCTAAAGGGAGGGTTTTAAATAGATCAGACGTATTTCTTGTTTTACTTTTAAAGCAATTATTAACTACTTCAACAGACTGTTGATGTTGATTGGTAAGCTGTTCATTAATTTTATCTGATGATTTACTAATTGCATCACCTAGCAAAAATAATGATTCGTCAACAGAAGGGTTATAACCTAAATCTCTATACCTTCCTTGTACTTTTGCCCAATCTTCCTGAAGTTTTGAGTCTTTGTTTTTCGCATACTCAGTAAAGGGCTGATGCAAAAAGCTGATTAAAATAATTTGATTGTCAGATTGTTGGGCAATATCAGCTAGCTGCTGAAATATATATAAATCTTTGTTTTCGTTAGAACAATAATCGAGAGCCTTGCCCATTTCATCAAGTAAAATTAAAACACCGTCTTCTTTAATTGATTTAGTATTTAACAGTTCTTTAATTCTATCTAAGCATTCATTGTCTGTGAAATTACATAAATCACTTTTGTTAAGTTTAACTTTTAAAGAGGAAGCAATTGATAATAAAAGAGCATGTGCAGGAGATTCCATAGCACACACATGTTTTACTACTTTCCAGCCTTTGTTAATTTTAAAACGAGTAAGGAATTCAGACTTCAATCCTTCAGCACAATCTAAAGAATCTTCAGCATAGTCGCGTTCATCTTTATTAGTAGAAAGCAATAAAGATAAAAATAGTGCAATTGTAGACTTACCCGATCCATAAGGCCCAGTAATACTATATGCTCGTTGCTCGCTACCTTCGAAATCTCTGCTGATTGTTTCTAGTACATTAATTGCTGTGCCATGTAGGATAAAGTTATCAATAAATACTTTACTATCATCTAACTGCCCATCAATACGAGTAGAGCTTTTATATCGTTGCATTACGTCTACTAGTAATTTATCCATTTGCACACTCTTCATAGTATTTATTTAATACTGCTAACTCTGCGTCAAGGTATGAATCATCTACTGAAATCTGTCTTAAACCTAAAGAATCAAGCCATAATATCTTGTTGTTTGAATAAGTTTGAGCCGCATCTAACTTAGCTCCAAGCCCTTTTTCCGAGAGTCGAAATATTCTGCCCGGAGAATATGCATCTAATAAAAGAGATTTGAAATTTACCTTTGCCACTTTTGATATTTTTGACTCTTTCTGTACAAACTTTAATAAAGCATAAATAAACACCTCGATAGGCATTTCTTCTTTTTCATTTAAGTCACTTAGATAATAATTTTTGCCGTTATCTTGAAGTAAATTCAACTCAGATAGAGGAGAGTTAAATTGCTCTTCATCTCCTATTTTTGAATTTTGTTTTAATTTCTTACTGTATGTGTTCAAAAATGTATCTATATCTTTTTGTATAGTGCTTTCATTTAAAGAAACATCACCAGAGGTAAGCTGTTTAATGTCTGTTGACATATGAGCAAGTAGTATTTGTTTTTCAAAATACTCACCATTAAAAATATTAAAAAAATAGCGATATGCGGTCATTTCATTTTGATTGAAACATAACCAAAAGTGAATCAACCAGATTGATCCAATATGCTCTAAATACGGGTCTTTACCCGTTTCTTCATTAAAAAGATAATCTCCATTTTCAGAGGAGGAATAAATGGTGAAATTTTGCTCTTTATTGCTTTGAAGAAGTCCAGCAGAGTCTGCCCAATAGCGAATAGCATTGACCATATTTTTACCCACACCGAGCTTAATTATTGCTTGTTGTGTTTCTTCTTCCTTACTTGTTTGCAATTTACCACCGGAATTCAGATGGTTAACTGCTTTATATAACCATCCATACCGTAAAGGGAAAGTGTCGTGACCGGTAAATTTAGCTTTCATTCCTGTTCTACCTCTGGAGAAATTGCCCAGAGGTAATACTATATGTTTATTCTTCAAGGTTAAAGTAAAATATTGGAATAAAACTGTACATTTAAACAGCAGGCTGCCGTTTTTACTTACACTCTGTTAACTAATTGTAATATTATGATTTTGTTTGTTTTTTCTATTGTGTTCTTTAATCTATATCAATAGAATGAATGTAGTATTGTTGTACAATAATTTTAAACGAGTAACGGATTTTGATTTGCCATGGAAAACGGAATTATGGCAATGGTTAGCAAGGACTAATATGACTTTCTTAGATATAAAATTCCCCGACAACTTCGAATATAGCTCTGATTCTGACAATTTACCGTTAGAGTTTTATCTTCAAACCTTCCCTAAATCAAAAACAGTATATTTAAAACTCGGTTACTTTAGTTCATCTGCAATTAGGGTACTTGCATATGGCTTCGCCCAATTTATTTATAACGGCGGCACTATAAAAATAGTCACAAATCATTTTTTATATGGTTCCGATAAAGAACTACTAGATTCAAATACTGCAACTGATAGTGAGGTAGATGAACAACTTATTTCAAATTTAACTTGGCTAAAGGATTCTCTAACAAGTGAGTCTGAACAGTTCTTTAATTGTATAAAGTATCTAATTAAAAATAATAGAGTGGAAATAATTCCTGTAATGTTATTTCCCAATAAAATGGCTCATTACAAGCAGGGCATTTTTATTGATAAAGATGAAAAAACAATATTCATGGATGGGAGCTGTAACTTTACAGCAAATGGCCTGCTAGAAAATGGTGAAAACATTTCTGTTTACCGTTCATGGGGCGACACATTTGAACAAAGAAAAATTGCAGATAAACGACTAGATCTTGCCAAAATATGTAATAAGGATAACGATCAATATATATACTTAGATCCTGAAAAGGTACTTGATGCTGTCTCCTCCTTAGGTAAAGAAAAGTCGGTTGAAAACTTACTTTTAGACGAGAAGGAATTACTTAAAAACTCTAAGCTCAAAACCAATACAGCAATTATTGACAAATATAAAGAAAAGCTTGATGTCCTAATTGAAAAAGAGAAATACGAGCCGAAATTTCCTTTTTCATCTTCACCCAGAGAGTATCAAATTGATGCTTATAACGCTTGGTTAGGCAATTCGAAACAAGGCATATTTGCCATGGCGACTGGCACAGGTAAAACAATTACATCATTAAATTGTCTTCTAAATGAATATAAAAAGGAAAATAAGTACCAAGCCATTATATTGGTTCCATCAAAAGACCTTCTTAATCAATGGTCTGAAGAGGTATCCTCTTTTAATTTTTCAAACATCTACCATGTTTCATCTGAATATAAGTGGAAAGCCCCTCTTAACCAATTAACAGCCCATCTCTTATTCGATAAAGATGCCTCTTTTATTATAATAAGTACCTATCAAACTTTTTCTGATGAAAAATTTGGTAGATATAGAAAAGCATTACCTAAAAGTACAATATTAATCGCGGATGAAGCTCATAACATTGGTAGTGCTAAAATGAAATTGCTTTTACCAGAATTACCGTTTGATAAAAGATTAGCATTGTCAGCAACTCCAAAAAGAAAATTTGATGAAGAAGGAAATAGTGTTATCGAAGAATTCTTCAATTCAAGAGAGCCATACACTTATTCTTTCTCTATGGAAAAAGCAATTCAGAAAGGTATTTTATGCCATTACAATTATTTCCCTAAAATAGTTTCTTTAACTGATGATGAGCTAGATGAGTACATCAAAATCAGCAAAAAGCTAGCAAGGTTCTACAATAGTGATTCGGGTAAATTTATAAAGAACGACATGCTTGAGAAACTTTTATTGCAAAGAAAAAGAATAATCCACAAGGCTGAAAATAAAAAATCTGCATTTAAATCAATATTAACAAGTCAACTCAGAGAAAAAGGAAATTTAGATTATTCATTTGTATATGCTCCGGAAGGTAGCGACCAAGAAGGTCAAAATATTATGAGTGAGTACCTTTCAATACTTGAAGAAATATCTCCAGGCACAAGAGCACTTGCCTATACAGGCGAAACCAAAAATAAAAAAGAAATAATGACCCGCTTTGAACAAGGAACAATAAACTCATTATTTTCAATGAAGTGTCTAGATGAAGGCGTAGATATTCCAAGAGCTGAATTAGCGATTTTTTGCTCGAGTACAGGTAATCCTCGTCAATTTATTCAACGTAGAGGTAGAGTACTACGTAAACATCCAGATAAAGACTTTGCGACAATATATGACTTAGTCGTAGTTCCAAACTCTGATTCTGACCCATCTACATTTCATATAGAGAAAAGCTTAATAAAAGAAGAGCTGATTAGAGTTATATATTTCGCTTCTCTTTCCGACAACTACTACGAAGCAATGACTAAATTTGAAGATATTGCAAACTTTTATGATTTGGATTTATACGCTATTCATAACGAGCTAGGAGAACATTAATGGCTAAAGATAGAAACGAAATGCTTAAGTATTTTTTGAAAAATAAAGAATTTATTGTATTTTTAGAAAATGAAAAAATATGTCCAACCTCTATATCTTTCTCTGAGCCTTCAAATAATTTACTTGTAGAAGCTATGAAAAAAATGATTCTTAGTTATTGCTTAGATGACAGTAATTTACAAACACAAAAAAAAATTAATGCTTTAATTTTAAGTGAGGTAAGAAACTCATGATTATTAGTTCTATTTCAATGAAAAACTTCCAATGTTATTCAGGAGAGCATGAGTCAAATACGCTTCACTTTTCTGAAGGATTAAATCTTATTATTGGTGACAACGGTGGTGGCAAATCTAAGCTTTATGATGCATTTTATTGGGTTATTCATAACCAGGTATTTCAGTCTGATCAAAGACAAATGATAAATACCAGAATATATAAGGATAATTTGATTTCAGATAAAGCTAAAGTTAACTGTCAAGTAGGAGAAACCATTTCAGCTGAGGTGACTTTAATTGTAACGAGTACAGGTGATAAAAAATATAAATTAGAAAGGATCTTTAAAGCAAAAAAATTAGCTGACCGAGAATGGGAGTCAGATACAGATTCAACAATATTAATATCCGAATTCTTGCAAACTAAATGGAATCTACTCCCCTCAGCTAAATACAGCCATATTATAAATAGAGTTATACCTGGCCATATAAAACCTTACATGTGGTTTCAAGGTGAGCAAGTAGATAGTTTAATGGATTTAGCAGATAGTTCTGCATTATCCCAGGTTGTAAATCTTCTTTCTGATATATCGGATTATGATGATCTTATATCTATCGCTAAAAACGGAGCAAGTAAAGCAGATAAAGATCTAAAGAAACATAAGAGCACGATCAGCTCAGATGAAGTAAAGAGTAAATATTTGAATACTCAATTAGAAAAATGTGATGGCAATATTGAGACGTTTACCAGCCAAATTGATGCATGCGATCAGCAAATTGAAACGGCGAAATTAAAAATTGAAGAGCTCATAAGTAAAGTAGATGATGCTGAAGCAAAAGCCAAATACAAAGCAGAAAAAAAAGTACTAGAGGATGAATATAAGTCCTTAGAAAAGCAGTTACTAGAAGCGAATAATAATTCATCAAATGGTCTTTTTCGAAAGCATTGGGTATTAAAAAACATTTCACCTTTCTTTAAAAAATTTGATGATAAATACAAAGATTACACAATAAAACACAATGAAAAAATTAATGCAGGTAAAGCTAATGAGATTAAACTTCCTCTAAATATGCCACGACCTGTTCATGTTGAGCAAATGATTGAAGATGAATCTTGTTATGTCTGTGGCCGTTCAGCGCCTAAAGGTAGTGAAGCTCATGAGCATATAATTAGTCTAATCAAACGGAAGCCTGCCAAAAACATATTCGAAAATGATTTTTCAAATGAATTTGAAAATCTTTACAATAATAATTTAAGGTATGGCGTTGCTATTGATGGTATTGATGAGTCAATTAAAAGCAATTTCAATAATATAATAGCAATTAAAAATAAATTAACGAAAAAATCTAACGATATTAAAGAAATTGATAGTCAGTTTGATATCTTAATTGAAGAAGATAAATCTGAAGATATATTAGGCTCATACAAAACACATACAAAAACTAAAGAAAAATTTGAGACTAATAAAACTAATATATCGGATAAATTAAAATTTGCCTTAAAAGAAAAGGAAGAAACTCAAAGTAAAATCAATAACTTAGTTAAAGGCAAAGTAGATAAAGTAAAAGAAGCCGCTGACTTTATTTTTTCAAATTTAGAACAGTTAGCTAAGTCAACGAAACAGCATGTATTTGAAAGTATCATTTCTGAGTTAGAAGGGTTCTCAAATGATATATTTAAGGATATGACTGCTAAGAATACATCTATAAAAGGTCAAATAAAGTTTAAAAAACTAGGATATGGGGTATATATACCAGAAATTGTAGATAGCGATGGGTATATTATTAATTCTCCGAATGACTCCAATATAATTTTAGTTAAGCTGGCTTTAATCATGGCTATATTAACAGCTCGAGCAAAATGGAGTGATAACTACACACTAATATCTGATGCACCGACATCAAAAATGGCTGAGAATTATACTTTTGGTTTTTACAAAACACTTAGTAATAAGTTTAAACAAAGTATCGTCACAACTTATGACTTTTTAGAAGATGATAGGAAAGCGGTTTTGAAAAATTTTAATATTGGCAATGTTTATCAAATAGAACCATCCTCACCAGCTGGAGATAGTGATAATAGGTCTGATTTAAGTGTTAATATTCGAGAGGTATTACTATGATTTCATTACAAGAAAAATTCGGAAACCTTAAACCTGGTTATATGCCAAAATATAAAGACTTTATTGATCAGGTTGCTCAGTTTGGTGGGGGAGCAGAAGGAGATAAATATACACAAGCCAAAAGTTTTTCAAATACTTACGAGTTATATATCTACGCTTTTTTTATTGGTTTGTACAACGACAAAAGAATAGATCTTACAGATGAAGATAAATTAACTAGTTTTTGGGAAATGAAAAACTGGAAACCTGAACCATTAACGAATAGCCTCTTAACATGTGCCATTGCTGTGTCTGATTTTGATATGAATGCAATTGAAGAGAAAGATAATGACTTTATTTCTAAGCAAATCAAACTAGTGAAAAACGAGATAGAAGCATTCGCTAATGGAGGGTTAGAGCTTATAAAAAGTGCAATAGATCAAGACCCTGAGTTATTAGAAGATGATATGTACTTTATAAAGTTATTATCTACTTAATCAAGTAAGTAAAACCTATATCCTTTTCTCATATAGTTTTTACTTAAAAGTATATTATTTAAGTATTCAATATTTAAACTAGAGTATTCATGCTCTAAATTAGATAGTATTTTATAAAGGCGTTTATTAAACGCCTTTTGCTTTTTATAGTCCTTAAAACTCTCATCAATATATTCAATTTTGTCTAATAGTAATGGCCTTCGACTTTCATTAATATAATCAAAAAAGTCTACATCTTGCTCTGCCATCTTTATTTTTACACGTTCTTTGAGTTGAGGTAATGGTGAGTCATCAAAACCTTCATAACCTAATAAAGTCACCTTGCCTGATGTGATATGTATCTTAATTAGTTGAATGTCATCGAGCTCACCATACAGCTGTAATGCTGAATAAACGTAAACTCTAAGTAGAGGTGATGATTCATCAATAAAGTTTTTATGGATTGTAAGGGAGTGTGGCTGTTCGTTTTCTAGCGTTAACTTAGATGCAGGCAGTATCTCCTTAGCTTTTAAGCACTCTGTTGTGATTTGTTCAATATTAGCAATATCAAACAGAAGTTCTTTAGCTTGGTTTAATGCAATTTTATGTGTATCAAAAAAGGCTTTAATATCTCGCTTTAGGTCATCAGGGAGGTGTGTGTAAGACTTTCTTCCTTCAAACATGCCTAACGCAAAGTAGATAAGTAAATCTTCTTTTCGCATCGCTGCTGCAAGCTCTAACTCTTCTTGGCCAAACCAATCAGTTACTAATTTAAGCGCCTTCTTATTGGACCCAATGATATCTTTAATTTCTTCGCTTTTGTTGAACTCTTCATTAGCTGGAACGCGCCCATAAGCTAAACAACTAAGCCAAAAAGATTCTAGGAGCTCTTGGTGCTTTGTGAAGAGTATTCTGGCTTGATCTTCACTAACGGGCTTAGGTTCGGTTAGTTGTTTCCATTGATAACTTCGTTTATGTCTATTTTGAAGAAAGTGCTGCTCTAGAGCCTTATCTTTAAATACATAAAATATGCCTGGAGATATGGCTATAGGCTCATCATCAAGCGTTCTTTCAATATAGGACTTTAATTCAGCTTGTGAGAAGTACTTTTGGAAGGTATTTCTCGAAGTAATAACACCGTCTTTGTATGGTTTGAATTGAGCTAAGTAGCTTTCATTAGCTAGCATTGCAGAAATGACTAATAATTTACCTGTTGCTTCCCATGCACCTAAAACAGCACTAATTCTTTCATCTTGATCTTCAATAACATTAATCACAAAGCCAATATTTACAATTTCAGAATTAACTATTTCTGAATCTGGTCGAAAATTTGGATCCCAACCAAGAACGTCTATACCATGTGCCTCTAACTCCCTAAGGTCATCTCCTCGGCCACATCCATAATCAAATATTGAATATTCACCTGATAAGAATCCGTTTTTGGCGAGTGTCTTCATCGGGGCTGATAGTTCATGCCTTACTATGGCAGTTTTATGTCTATCTATTTCTTTCTCGTTTTCAATATTATTGTTTACCGCTGAACTTCTAAATAAGCGACCATCAACTAGCTCATAACCATGCTTTTCAATTAATCGCTCCCATGAGCTCTTAAATCCAATCATACGACTATTCTCATATAGACCAGCAGCTTCACCTTCTTGTGTGAGCATAGAAAAGTGTTCATGAAATTCATGGTTCTTGGAAATCATTGTTTCTTTCCGATGAATAATTGGAGGGTTTTCTTGTTCGGAATAGTTTGTAACCCGGTGAGATAGCTTTGTTAAATCTACATTTACACTCTGTTCTAGGGCGGGATATGAGTCTTCGAAAAATAATGGATAATTTAACAATGATAAACGAAAATCCCTTCTAAAGACTTTAATCAGATTCCAATTATCGTCATCAATTTTTAATGCTTTTGCGACAATTTTAATGAATTTAGACAGCACTTCAGGTATATCTGAAAATGTATCTTTATGAAAATAAATTGAGTCTGGTAGTTTCTTACCTACTTCAAGTGAGTTGACTAATTCTTTAAATTGTTCAGCATTCATTGTATTAATTCTTCCGCTAGTACTTTAGCTTCATTGCCGTAGGCTTTTCTACCAGGAATTCGTCTACCTTTGTCACTGACATTCATAACTTGTAGGTGCCTTTCTGAGTCAATCCCTACGCTTACATGTAATGGTCTATCATTTCCGTAATAGTAAATTTTATCAAAACCTAAATTATTCACTATAAATAGCATAACTTTATCCATTTTATCTTCATAACCATTAACAATGAAATCACAGGCTAAGCCGTGCCTTTTGCATATGTGATTATTAGAATTATTTAACTCTGATGCCGCGTGTTGGTCAATTGAAGGATACGTACCTGACGAGCTGTTTTTCTGAATATATCTGTTTAGTTCAGATGAGACAAAACCATAGGTAATCTTAATATCACCAAACTCTTTACTGATAGGTAGTAAAATTGCTTCGATAAGCATTAAAGTGGAATTGATTGATTCTACTTCTTTAGGAGAGTTATCTATTGATATAGGATGTTTTACTTGATACCAATTCAACAATTGATTCGCTATAGGATGCTTTAGTAGTAATTGCTTATCATGGAGTTTGTATAAAAAGGCATTCCCTTCTTTTACAAACTTTAATTTACCTGAAACTCGCATGTGCATCAGTTCACAATCTGACACGCCCAATAGTTGTTTGAAATCCTTAGAGGAAAATAATAATTCTTGTGTCATAGATTACGGATATCAGGAATTGAATAATAACTATATTACATCAAGAATAAATTGTATTGGGAATTCTGAAAAGTCTGGACTTCTCAAATTTCACTAGACTGTTTATCTGCTGACTGAAAATAAAACATTAACGATGCGTTAGTGTATTGATATTATGTTGTTTTATTCATAATGTGATAATGTTTCTGTATTATTCATAACAACTAAATTACACACTGTAATCATACAAGGACTATTTAATGATTTGCCAATATTCGGGTTTATGTCAAAACTGTGATGAGAAAGTTATAATTACAATACTTGAAGGCAAGTTATTAGAAAGTTGTCAAAACTGTGGCGGCAGACCTTTCAACCTCAAAGTCTATAAAGGGCTTGTATATGTCGTAGATAATCCTAAACAGATGGGGTTAAAAATAGGGATGAGCGAAAAAACTGTTGAACAACGAATTAAGGCTCTTAATTCTACGGGGGTTGTTGGTAGTTTTAAGCCTATTGTTACATTTCCTTCTGATAACCCCAAAAAAGATGAAAAGAAAATTCATGATAAGCTTGCCAAGTTTAATATTTCAAAAGAACATTTTAATCTTGATTCTGTTGAAGCCGCATTAAAATGTTATCGAATATTAAATAGAAGAAAGCCTATATTTTATAACAAAAACATAGAAAAAGAATTCTGGGAGCAGATTGAAAAAGATCGTCAAGAAATACAAAGATGTTTAAAAGGTAAGAGTGAAAATCCTTATGCAGTCTAGAAAACAAAATGGGTAGTCAAGGAGCCTGTAACAGATTTTGTTACAGGGTCTAGTCAAGGGGAGGTGTTCTTCTTCTATGGATTGAAACTGAAACGGTCGCCCTAATTAATTCTCTTTATCTCTGATTTTACATCTACAAACCAATTGTCTGTGACTAATTTCAAAATTATGAAGATTGTCCCTGACTCGATTCCTACAAAACAATTCACTGATTTTAGTTTGAACTTGAAAAGTCATTATCAGTTTTTGATATTAAAACTAAATATCTATTCATTTTTAAAACGAATACAAAGGCAGTAGTTAATATTCCCTATACATCATGCCTTTAAGTGTTTCTTGTGATTTGTATGTATTCGTTCTAGTTTACTCTGTCTTCGTTCTAGTTTGTTATAACTAATAGTATTGCTCCTAACTTAGATCTGGGAGAAGCCATTCTTACTGAAAGTTATGAGCGCCTAACCAAATTTAAGTACGTAATCTGTTTTACACTCACAAACAGTTTCACGCTTCTGGAAAAACTCCAATGAAACTAAAACCCACACAATAGTATCTCGTAACTCAGTGGAGATTCATTTATTTCTAGCCTGTACATAGCTACAGCATAAACTCACCATTGAGAAAAAGTCCCATTATCAGTATGAGTTCCCATACAATCAGATTCACGAATTTTTAACTTGAATTAAACTACTTCATTATTGTTTTTTGGTGTCCCAAAAATATTTCACACGATTAATTGCTAATTATTGATTAAATATAAGGCTAAAGAGGGACTTGTCTTCATTTTATTAAATATTTGTCCTCAATTAGTTATTTTTGTCTTCGTTTACGTTCTTGAGAATCAAATTAAACCGCCTGTCCACAAGCATAACCACTGGCCCAGCAAAACTGAAAGTTGTACCCTCCCAACCAACCCGTGACATCAATCACTTCACCAATAAAAAATAGCCCTGACTGTTTTTTACTTTCAAAGGTCTTACTCGACAATTCATCGGTATTAACTCCGCCTAAAGTAACTTCAGCAGTACGATAGCCTTCAGTGCCATTTGGTTTGATTGTCCACGCGTGTAAGTATTCACTTAATGCGGTAATTTCAGGGTGATTTAATTGTTTTATCGGTTTATCTGCGATAAACCCCTCTTTTACCAGTACTTCGACAAAGCGCTTAGGTAATAAGGTCGCCAGTAGGTTTTTTACTGATTTTTGCCCTTGGTCAGATTGCCACTGGCTTAAAGTTTCACTGAGGTTATGTTCAGGTAATAAGTTGATTGTTACCGCCTGACCTGCTCGCCAAAAAGACGATATTTGTAATATTGCTGGCCCTGATAACCCACGGTGAGTAAACAAAATATTTTCTTTAAACGTAGTGCCATCTTCGCTGGTTACTTCAGTCAACAAACTGATACCTGATAATCCATCAAAGCGTTGTTTGTCGTGTTCATGCAAAGTGAAAGGTACAAGCGCGGCAAGGGTTTCAAGTACATTTAAATCAAATTGTTCAGCAATTTTATAACCAATAGGTGTCGCACCTAATTTTGGCATAGTTAAACCACCTGAAGCGACCACTAACGATTTACATTGGTAACTTTTATCGCTCGTTGTCACTAAATAACCTTGCTCATCGCCTTCGGCATTATTACTGGTCATGTCACTTTTTATTGCAGAGATTGAAAGTACTTCGGTACGTAAATTAACTTGAACACCTGCCCATTCACATTCGGTCATCAAAATGTCAACAAGATCTTGTGCGCTATCATCACAAAATAACTGACCTAGGGTTTTGTGATGATATTTAAGCCCGTGCCTGTCGACCAAATCAATGAAATCTTGTGAACTGTAACGACTCAATGCTGATTTAGTAAAATGAGGGTTTTGACAAAGGTAATTTTCGGGCGTTGCATTTTCATTGGTGAAATTGGAGCGACCGCCGCCACTGATCAATATTTTTCGAGCAGGCTTTTTGCCCATATCAACCACAACAACACTTTTACCACGATAACCTGCTTGTGCTGCGCACATTAAGCCTGCCGCACCGGCACCAATTATTAATACGTCTGTTGTGATCACTGTAATACCTTAAGAGTAAAAGTCGACTAAGAACGTTCTGCACAGAAGACTTTGAAAATTGCGTCGTTATTATAATCTTTATGTAAATAAAAGGCTGTAATTCATTTAAATCTGTTCAAGAGAGATGATTGCTATTCCTAAAATAAAGAAATGCAAAGATTGTGTAAAGCTAGGAACTCTTACCCCAAGTTACTATCTATTGCTGCACAACATTCGCCAACAAATTGTTGCAACCTTACATAATGGAAAACAAATGACGATACCTAACACACTTCACGCCTTAAAGATCTGCCTTGCTGCCAGTATATTATTGTTTATCTTACTGGGTTGCGATTCTAGCGACGATAATAGCTCAGAAGGCTACGTTAAACTTTATAATTTATCTAAAGACTCACCCAGTATTTATTTGACTGTAGATGAAAATCTTAGTGAAGATAACGATGATAATGATCATTTTGAAAAAACTTACACAGCCATTGCTTATGGTAATGCCAATAGTAATATCAGCTTAACAAGCCAAGACTATTTTTATCAGTTAGCTTGGCAAAATGAGGACAGCGCTACGACCGAAGACTTGTCAGTCATTTATGAAAATAGCCTCAACGTTGCTGCAGATATTATCCATATGATAGTGCTTAGCGATAGTGTTTTATCACCAGAAGTTATGGTGCACAAGATCCCCGTTATTGATGATGAAGATGATACCAGCAACGATCTTTTTAATCTTAGGGTGCTTAATATGCACTCAAACCAACAAGCCATAGATTTTTATTTTTCTAAAGAAAATGAAAGTTTTAATGAAGCAATTTTAGTAGGTCAATACAGCTATCAGCAATTATCAGATAATCATAAACTTGACCAAGATGATTATATTTTTTATATCACCACTGCTGGTAGCGACGAGGTATTATTCAAATCAAGCAGTATTGCTTTCGCTTACAGCTCTCAAAATATAATGATAGTAAAAGAGAATAGTGGTGCGGGTACATCGCCATATTTGTTAGATAAAATGTCTGATTCTCAAGTCATTGAATATGTAGACGCTGAAGCTGAAGCACAATTTAGGGCTTATAATGGCGTTGCTAATCATGAAGAGTTAGAGAGCTACCAACAAACTTTTGCATTACATATTAACGGTGTGAGTGATGCCCCAGCTATCACGTCTCTGCCTTATGGTGAAGTCAGTGATGCATTAACCTTTGCAAGTGGTGACTACAGCGTAGATCTAACATCGACTGCTGATAATATCCCTTTATTAAGCAACCATTTATTATCCTTAATGGAGAACACCAATAAAACACTCTTTTTCTACGCTGAGCAAGAATATGTTGATACCGATGACGACGGTAATATTGATGAAAACGGTGATGGCATCATTGATGAAATTGACGTTAATCTATTTTCTTTGATCGTTGAGAATAGTTTACTGACCAGTATTTATGAACATGAAATTGAAATAGTTAACTTAATTCAATCGGATGACTTTTCTCAAGTATCTGTGTTCTTTGTTAGACAAGATGAAACCATTGAATCAGCCACTTATCACAGTGAAATATATTATAAAAACACCAGCTCAATGGTATTAAAAAATAACAGTTATCACGTGTTTGTTGTCGCTAACGATAATGGCAGTACGATCATCTTAAACTCATTTGAATTAATACTAAATGAGCAATCCGATGAGCAGTTTTTAATACTTGAAACCAGTATAAATTCACCTACGGGATATAAAACAACACTGTTTTCACAGATTTCTGAGCAAGAATAATACAATGTTAGCAAGTGAAAACATATCACCCAGCCAAGCATTTAATAAGTTAACCGTTGCTCAAGTAGAGCTGAACTTTTTGAATCGCACCGTATTTTTCTTAGAAGAACTTGTTATTACTACAGGGCTTGAATTTAACTTGCTGGCATTGCTGATGAGTAATGCGGGAACACTTGTTACAAGAGAGCATATTGCTGAGGAAATATTTCAACGCAAACTTATCGACTGTAATAAAAGCATTAATAGTCACATGACTAACTTGAGAAAGAAGTTATTGGTTATTTCTTCATATCGAGTGATTAAAACAATAAAAGGACAGGGTTATATATTTTTAACATTATAATTTCAATACCTTATTTAATTAGAATATTACAGTAGAAACTAAAAATGTTCCCTTCAAGGATGCGATGCACTTTGGAGCAGGAACATTTAATTAAATGGTATAATTGAACGGTATGACTGAGCAGAATAGTTAAACGCCCATGCGCAGGTTCCACTTATTAATACGCCGGTAGTGATTACAATATAGCCGAACTAAGAAAGTGTCGGCCTCAGCTTATGTTCAAGTTCTGTCGCTATTTAGCAAAATAATAGCTGTACGTCATCACTGCCATCGCCTCTTTTAATCTCGCATCAACTACTTGAAAGTCTTTGTGTTTCATAAAGGGTGATACCGCAATAAAAACGCCATTTGAATAACCATGAAAATATGAGCAAGCGAGCTCTTTATAAGCTTTATTTTCTTGATGATATACTTGGGCAGGGCTTGGGTGATAAAAAGCATCAATTCGTCCTATCTGAGTCAAAGCAATGCCTCTACTTATGGCATCGTCACCTTTTATTTCAAATAAAATAGCTTCCGAATTCTTCAACGCTGCTACTATGGGTGCTCCTAACGGTACCCCAACAGTTAGCTCTTTAAATCGATGTGTCGCACTTAAAATAGGGATGAAATTTTCTTTTTTGAAACATAAGCCGGGAACTGGATGAAATAAAGGTGAGGCTAAGGTATCTATGTCCTCAGTGACATCGTCATAAGGGATTAACATATCAATATTCCCTTTTTTAAGTTCTAATACCCCACGCCCATTAGGTAAGCGTATAATCTCAACATCATAATTTAAAGGTGATAAAACGCTATTGATATAGTCAAATAACTTGCCTGAAACCTGATTGTTTTGGAAAATTAAATGGGGGGGATATTCTACAATACCTATTTTTAGGCTTTTAGAATAGGTACTGCCTGCAAATAAAAAGAGGATACAAAATAAGAGAAAATTAAGGCTGCTTTTCAAATGATTCTCGGTATCTCTATGGGTTAAAAATATCATTCTAATACTGACTTTTCGATGGATAAACTAACCCCACCGCCAAAATCACTGATAGTCCAGTTCTCCATTTCAAACCCTGTCATATCAATATTGGTCCACTGTGATTTATCCTTACCAAAATTCAAAGGGTTGTGCTCCATGGAGCCGTGACACTTCAAACAATATGCTGCCATAGGTAACGGGGTAAATTGACGATAAGCAGGGTTACCATCTAACATACCATTGTTATCAAAATACACTGCTGGCTTATTAATTACTTTTTGCATAACCATCTCTTCCCATTCATCGGGAAGATTCATAACATTTCTGATATCATCTTTTGTACGGGTAAACTTAATTTTTAAACCAACACCTTTGGTCGATAATTTGGCTGCAAGTTGAGCGGCAAAGATGGCAGGGATAATTCCCTTAAAGCCTATTTCGTCATCATTAAATAAGACACGGTTATCTTCCATCACCTCCACCATCGCTTGCAGCAACATTTTTTTAAGAAAGTGACTTAGTTCTGGAAATTCTTCACCGTACTTTGCACGGTAGGTCACTTTAATATTATTAATAAAATCATCGCCAAAGAGGACTGCCTTATCTCCTCCTCGCTGATTAATTAATGGCTGGCTTTTAAAAATGAAAGTCATCGATGCCATATACATTTTTGTTATGTCATTAAGTATGTACTGGTTTTCATCACCCTGCCCATAACTTAGCGTAGACAAAAATGAAAAATTAAAAAAACAGCTACAACAATAGACTTAATAACGATATGCATACATGACGACACCATAAAAAGAGTTGTATAAAGATATTCTCACACCTAAACCCTTAACTACAAGGGCAATCGTAAATCACTGATTTAACGTGACTTTATTGATACACCTTAAGGGATGAAATAGTGCCTAAGAAACGGAAATCTATTCATTGCATCAAGACTGTATGTATTATTAAGCGTAGATGGCTGGCAGTAATAATCAAAGATTATTTTAAGAAGTAAGGTACTTGTTATTTATTAATACCTCGTTATTAAACGATTAGGAAACAAAGGTATTTATTTAGAATGTCTAATGCCTAAAAACATGCATTAAATATTTCCCTTCAAAGGTATTACACATTTCTGAAGGGAATATTTAATCAGAAACTTATGCGCTTGCTTCTGTCATTATGCTAGTGCTGCCAGTTTTGGCTAGTTCAGCTAAATCTTTATCAACGAAGAATAACGCATGACCATCGTTACCCACTAGGTTGATTTTATCTACAATGCCTTTGAATAAAGTCTCTTCTTCGTGTTGCTCAGAAACATACCATTGCAAGAAGTTAAAAGTTGAATAGTCTTGATTAGTAAAGGCTTCATGAGCAAGTGAGTTAATGCGCTCAGTGATTAAACACTCATGATCATAAGTCATTTGAAATAACTGACCTAACGATTCAAATTCATATGGCGGCGCATCAATAGAACCAATAATAGGCAATGCACCTGTTTCACTTACGTAGGTAAATAAACGGTTCATGTGCTGAATTTCTTCATTAGCATGTTTACGTAAAAATTCTGCCGCGCCAGCAAAACCTTTTTCTTCACACCATGCGCTCATTTGTAAGTACAAGTTTGAAGAGTAAAACTCTAAATTAAGTTGTTGGTTTAACTTTGATACCATTTCAGCTTTTAACATGATTTTACCTTAAATATTTTAATTGGGTGAATTCTGCCTTTTTATTGATATTGATTCAAGCAATTTATTGTATATTTTAACTATTTAATATATAAAAAAACCTTATTAACCAATTAGTTAATAAGGTATATCATTCTTATTCGTGTTCTTGTCTTAATTGCTTTTTGTATCAGCTTTAATGAACGATTTTAATACCTTAACACCCAGTATTGCCATAGCTAGCTTATACCCTTTGGTAATTAAAGCTGCTCTAGAATCACTTCAGCTTTACTTACCTCAAATGATTTAGGCTCTTCTATGTTCAAGCTAGTTACTACACCATTATCAATAATCATGGCATAGCGCTGTGAACGTACGCCACCAAAACCAGCGGTATCCATGCTCAAACCTAATGCTTTGGTATAACTACCATCGCCATCTGCTAACATCATAAGATTCTCAGCGTTTTGTGATTCACCCCATGCAGCCATAACAAAAGCATCGTTAACTGATAAACAAATTATTGCATCAACACCTTTCGCCTTCAGTTCATCGGCAGAAACTACATAACCAGGTAAGTGAGAAACTGAACAAGTAGGCGTAAATGCACCCGGTACAGCAAACAGTACAATTTTTTTGGTCGCAAAAAGTTCTGCGGTATTATGGGTGACCATTTCACCATTTTTTAATTCTTGTAGCTGACCTACTGGCATAACATTGTGTAACTGAATCATAAGACACCTTTGACGTTGGTTTAAATTAGTTTTGACGAGTACTTAGGCTTTTACTCTAGCCGTTTGCTTAGACTTACTATATTAACTTATGAATCCCTTTTTTATTTTTTCTTTTATTAAATTTGAAATATTAGCCGAATCATCACCTAAAATACCCCAACGATCTTCCGGAATATGACTATTCATGCCTTCTTCATTTGAAAATACATAATGATTAAACAGAGCTTGCCAGCCTTCTTTTTTACCTTTGGGTAAATGTCGAATACTCATCAAGCCATGTAATAGACAGTCAAATCCTGAGCCATAATGTTTGGGAGTGGCATCATGGAAGTAAGTTAGCAGTACATTAAATTTCTCTAACGATTCAACATTATGCCACCATAATGAAGGAATATAGATTGCATCACCGAGCTCTAATTCAGCAACTTGTGCATGTTTTAGTGCCTCTTTAAACTTAGGGTATTTATGGTAATCCGGGTTATTAATATCGACTAAACTTATCGGTGGTCCTGCAGGCGTAAAATCTAACGGACCCACATATAGGTTTGATATTTGTTCTGGAGGAAAAAGCGTAAACCTACGCTTGCCAGTAATGCAGCAAGCAATATTATCAGGGACATCAAAATGTGGTGCTATTGTTACCTGATTGCCTATCCATAAACTTGCCTTATTATCAGCGCTCAAAAAATCATTTTGATTATCTTTCAAAATATCAGGGGTAAACTGCTTTACTGATGCATTGCCTATATAAAAAGCAGAATCATTCTTTTGTTTACTTGTCGCTAAAATTTTATGAACTGTATCAACGAAGCCGGCTTTTTGCGGATGGAAATTCATGCCATTGAAAGCATCATTATAAAATAACCGACCATTTTGCTTTTCGCTACAGATAAAGTTAATTGGCTTATTCATTGAGCCTTTAGTTAAATACTCACATAAAGCTGCCGGGGAGTTTTTCGCGTGTTTTACTATTGGCCAATCTTTTAAAAGTCCCTTGAGAATTGCAGGGCGATGTAATGGGGCTATTTCATTTTCAATGATCGATGAATCAACATCATGCCATTCAGCAATTTTCGGTAAAGCGTGCACAGTCATCCCTAAGGCGCAAAGCCATTATTATTTTAAGAAAAATCCATTTTTATCACTATTTCCCAGTGACGAACGTCCTTAGCAATATTCCTTTAATACCACTGAATAATCAACATCGAAATTTACAATTTTGTTACAAATAATATATATGCAATATTTTATTTGTATAAGACCAAGGTATATTGCTCTGGAGATACATTATTGTGTATTTAAAGTCTGGACCTGTTTGATTGTTAAGAAGCTTTCTTGAGTGTCAGCTCGATATCACTTACCTGGTTACTCACATCGACCGAAATTACATTTGATAATTGCTGTGAGCCACTGACTTCTTTATCGACATTGGCCATTGCTTGTTCAAAGGCGATGAAATGGCTACGTTGTCGAGTAATTTGCTCAAGGGTATTTTGAGCTACCGTGGCTGAGACTTGTGCTTGCCCTGAAACCGCTAAGGTAGTTTCTTGCAACTCGTCAGCAACAACACGCTGATTATTTGATGCTTTTTCAATATCGTTAATAATGCTTTCAATCGAGTTACTAGCACCTTGTAACAAGTTTAAGCGTTGAGATATTTGTTTAAGTGATTCTTGGGTTTTACCCGCCAATTGACGTACCTCATCAGCCACTACCGAGAAGCCTCGTCCATGTTCACCCGCCCTAGCAGCTTCAATGGCTGCATTAAGGGCAAGCAAGTTTGTTTGATCTGCGATAGCACTAATAACATCAACGATTGATGTTACCGACTCCACAGATTGAAATAGTGAGGTTATCGCTTTTTTACTCTGTTGTGCAGCCAGATTAGTCGACTCACTTGCCGCGAGAACTTGTGATACATGATGTTGACTAACAACCATGGCTTCCTTAGTAGCTTCGGCATTATCAACCACTTGTCCTGATAGGGTATTTACCGTGTCGGTGGCCTCGCCTAGCGCTTCCATTATCTCTCTGGCACTTTGTACATGTTCACTTGTGCTATTTGAAGATTGATATATACGCTTTACTTGGCTTTCCATCGTGGTTAATGCTTTGGCTACTAGATCAAGTTGCTGGGCCTTATCTTTATCATCTTGAGCTAGTCGATTAACCATATAGTTAAAACTGGCAGAAATTTCACCAAACTCCGTTCTCTTATCAATATTGAGTATATTATCGACCTTTCCTTGTTCCATTAATTGCACAAAACTATCACGTAGATTACGCAGTGGACTTAGAATAACACTGCGCTGTAACCAATAATTACAGACTAAAAACAGTACTAAAAACACCAATAAACCGATAACAATGATATATAGCTGAGTATTAATCTGGGCTTGCTCACGTGAAATATCGGCCTCACCTTCCATAATAGCTTTTTCAATATTACCCACTTGTTGTGCTAGTAATGCTAATCCCAAATGTCGCTGCTGCTGTTGGTTAATAGTATTTTCTAATTCACCTTGGTATCTATTAATCAGGGAATTAAGTTCATTCACAGCCTCAAGACTTAAGTCTTCCAAATCATCACTATCTCCAAGCAAATCTTCGCCATCATCCTCATCGCTTTGCACAAAAATATCTAACGCTGGCTGATTAATAAAAAAATATTTTTCTTTCTGCAGCTCATTTATAATAGGGATTATTGATTGTTTATTTAGGAGCTTCTGACTAAATAGAGCCTCTCGAGCACTGACTAAGTCAGCAAGCAATTTACTCATAGTTTGCGTTTTAATTAAGTAGGTGAATTGTGCTGATGTTGATAAAACAAGCGTCTTTTGTGCATATTTCGCCAAGTCATTATTAATGGCAATCATATCCTGCTCACCATTACGCAATAAGGCTAATGGATCACCACTTAATTTACCCATAGCACGAAATTTTGTTTCAATATTATTGGCTAATTCTTTAGCTTGAACATCGATTTTCGAAGAGAGTGTTTTAATATTTAAATGACGTGTTTTGGTGGTAATGCTAGCCAATTGTTGCTGCGCTTTATTTAATAAAGCGGCATCGCCTGTTTGCAAATATTTCACTATGGTGCGGTTAAACTGAATGGTCGTTAGCGAAATAAGCTCTTGATACCCCTCATATTGCAAACGACTTTTACTTAAAGATTCACCGACGTGATACATGGTCGCTAAAAATATTGCCGCAAAAATACTGATAGCAGCAACGGACAAACGAGAGAAGCTCGAGACACGCATGAAGTAAGGCCTTTAAGTTAAGATTGATAACATAAAGGCAATAATTACGCATTAGCATGACAGTAAGGTTACATAAATGTGACAGTTTTATGTAACCTCTGAAAGATAATACTAGCTGATTGGTTTGGGAATGGCTTTTTTAACATAAACATCGAAGCGATTTTTCTTCATATTAATGCTCATCGATGGTTTTTTATCGGCCAGTGGTGGAGCATAGCTTGGTCGCTTAACTACAACACGATACTTAGCCAGCGCGAGCGCAGGGGCTAGTAAACCATCGGCATCAAGGTCTTCTCCAACAAGCGATTGAAAAATTCGCATTTCTTTTTTTACCGCAGCAGATTTTTCACGGTGTGGATACATAGGATCTAAATAGACAACATCGGGAGCATCAGCTAAATCCATTTCTGCTAATGATGAACCGTGAATTAACTGCATGTTATTAGCAATATCAGCAACTTCATGATTTAATTTAGCACGCTCAATACCGTCATCTAAAAGCGCAGCAACAACAGGCATTCGCTCTAATAAGGTAAGCCTACAACCAAGACCTGCCAACACAAAGGCATCTCTGCCAAGCCCTGCAGTGGCGTCTAATACGTGTGGAGTAAAACCGTGCTTTAATCCCACTGCTTTAGCAATATCTTGACCGCGGCCTCCGCCAAACTTACGCCGATGGGCGACGGCCCCCTCAACGAAGTCAACTTTGATAGCCCCTAACTTAGGTTCATCTAACTTGCAAAGCTCTAACGCGTGGTGATGCATTTGCAAAACGAATTCAAGTTGTGGCTGTTTATTAGCAGCGGCAACATCCCCTAAATAGTGAAACTGCCATTTTTTCGCAAGTCGTTTAGCATATTCACTATCAACACTATCTACATAACCAAGGGCGATGTTGTTTAAGTCTTCGCTGACAATAGTTGGGCTCATTAGCTTCCTATATGCTTGTCTAATACCAATCGGACTCATTAATTGATCACTGAGCGAGAATTAAAAGGTTTAGAGGCAAGCCATTGATTGAAGAGAATGGTATTTCCTTTTCAAAATCAATAACTCTGTATAAGCCTTTGCCTTTTATTAGGTACTCGCCCTTCTGGAGTTCATTAGCAAATTGATAACTGCACAAAATGAATGAAATATAGAATAACTATGTTTAACTCATTTTGTTTGTTCTAAGCTCGCTAATGTAACTCTAAGTTGGTCAATTAATTAATCCGTTTGGTATAATAAAGACAAGGTTTTGTGATTTGACTTTAAAATATTGTCTTCATTATAAAAGCCATGGCCTTCTTTGTCTTTCACTAACCACTCAAATGGGTAGTTAATTTCTTCTAAAGAGACTTTTAACGCTTCTGCGTGTTTAATAGGGCACGTTCATCATCTTAATAACGTTATCGCACTCTCATAAAATATAAACACTTGCTCCATTGATAGTGCAAAGAGATAATAGAAAAATCATCATTAAGTAAAATTTTCGCTCATAGGAAAAGCCTTGTCATTATCAGATACCGTGAATAAACACCTAAAGATATCGAGTCCACAACTTTGTGCCGTGACTTTATTAGGTAATTTAGTAGCAACGCCAGATATTCGTTACCGTGCTAATCCTGCAACAGCGGTCACTGAAATTGTTTTGGCTACGTCTAATAAATGGTTAGATAAAAAAACTAATCAATATAAAGAGTGGACTAGCTACCATCATGTGAAAGTAGAAGGGGAATTAGTCGAGCAAGCCTTGTTGCATGCCAACAAAGGAGATATTATTTTACTGCATGGTTACCTAAGTAATATTAAACCGAAAGCAACTGATAAGAATACTAACCACCCTGGCATTGTTCACGCCAACTTCGTACAAAAATTTAGTAAAGGTTATACTCAAGCAATTAACCAAATTCATTGTAGTGCTCAATTAACATCAAAACCAAAGCTGATGTTAACCGAACACAATAAGCATATTACTCAAGCCAATATACTTATTAATCAGCATATTTATAATACCGACAAACAAGCATGGCAAACAATTACAGTAGAACGCGCTATCCATGTTTGGGGGAAACAAGCGCAATCTTTAGCTGAAGATGGTGATATTGGCGATGAACTGATGTTAGAAGGAAAATTAAGCTACACCAGTGGAGCTAACAAAGATCAATTTATCGAAGCAAAAAACGTACATTTATTTAAAGCTTCTTGAGAATAAATAACAGATAGAAAACACTGAACTATGAATGGCTCAATTTAATGCTTACCGTAAAAAACACGCTTTTTTTTATTCTTTCCTTATGTTTGCTGGTCACCAGTAGCGTTAGTAGTGCCAGTAAAGAAAGTCAATATATATTGCAAAAAATAGCACAAGCTCCGCAACAGGCAATTGGAAAAAGTCAGTGGCTACTATTACGCGAGCAGCCAGGTAATAGTCAGTATTATTACCTGGCAAATAAAGCAGGAAAAATTTATCAGCTGGAACAAGATAGACCCGATAACACCACACTGTTAGTAGATTTACAGCAGGTATTTACTGAAAATCCACTCTTACAGCTCACGGCATTCACATTACACCCTAGCTTCTCAATACGTGATCAGGTGGGTTTTGGCACCTTTTATACTGCGCATATTGAAAAACCGACTAACAATAACCAAACAAAGCGTTTAGAAGATTTAACCGTCACAATACCGCTTGATTTTGATGCTGTATTGACCGAATGGCAGTTAAACCCCAATAAAGAAATTGATTTATCAAGCCAACGAGAAGTGCTAAGGGTAGCGACTCCCTCGGCTCAAAGTGGCATTCGCCAATTATCCTTTAATCCTTACAGTAAATCATGGCATGAGAACTTTGCACAATTATATATCTCACTATCCCAGAGTCCAAAACTGAAAAAACATCCGTTATATTCAGGTGCTATCTTACGCATTCACCCACAGCAAAAGGCCAAGCAAAGCTATACCGTGCCTCATGAAAACCCGTATTACGCCAATAGAGAAATTGAACAAACACTTTATCTATTTGGCGCAGGACAAATAGAACAATTTATTTGGCCCAATAAGTACTCCACTAAGTTATTGATATCACACCAGTACGGCTTTAACACCTCATTAAAGCATTGGTTATCTTTTAGTGTTGGCGGTGAAGATTGGCGACAGCATGAGCCGAAAGAATATTTATATCAGCACACCTCAGCAGCCAATAGTTTATTAGTGTATAGGGGGCAAAATGCACCTAATTTACGTAACAAGTTATTAATGTTGATGCAAAAGAATCAGCAATGGCAGCTCAACTCTTTATCTAGTGAGATTAGTTTTGATACGACAGATGTTTCTCAGCAACAGGCACTTTCGTCACCCGTAATTGAATGGCCATTAAGTCAACCCGTATTACAGGCAAAACACTTAACCCTCTACCGTGATAATCGTGGAGAATTGTTGTTTTTCAATGAAGATAGCGGCGCTATATATCAGTTATTTCAGCAAGACGTTACTCTTGGTTCACAAGCAAGTGAAAATAGTAGCTTAATCGACATCAATTCACTCATCATTATGCTGCTTTTTTTACTTGGTTTTTATATTGTCTATCGCATTTTAATTTATCAAAATTCAGCTAAATCCATAGTACGTAGAGAGTTTTCTAACTTAACCTTAACTAAGGATAAATTATCGATAAACCTATTTAGACGCCACCAGCATGAAGCAGAAAAAGTTATTGCGCTGGCTGATGTTAAGCAATGTCAAATCATGCTTGGTGATTTAGTCATTACGACAATTAATACGACGTTAGGCCATGGTTTTAACGAACAGCAAGAGCAATCGTTACGCGAAATATGCCGCGTCGAAAAAATTGAAAAAATGATTGATAGAAAGGTTCGTCGTATTAATTTAGTACTCAACACTAAAGATAAAGCAAAACATATTGTTTGTTTATATTTTCGAAAAGGCAGCGATAGAATAACCAAAAAGAGTTACTTTGAAGTGGTCGATGATATTATCGATTGGTGCTGGTTTATTGCCCAAGAAATAAATATTAACCAAACGGGTGAGCGCCCATTAAAGCCTAAAGTAACGGCAGGTGACATTGTATTAACTGGAAAAAATTACCTTGATGATACACCGCTTCATGCTCAAGCGGCGAGTATTCGACCCGCAACTCACCTTTCGAAAATAAGTGATGTTATCGAACCTAATAAAGAAGAAGAAATTCCCTTGACAGGGAAAACGAATAATAAGGGCACATCACTTACCCCAGATAACACAGCGACTATAACGTCAGTTAAAGTCGAAACGGAGCTAGTGAATGCATTAGAAAAATTAGTTGAGCTACAGCAACAAGGCTTCTTAACTACTGATGAATTTGAGTTGGCAAAAGCCAAGTTATTAACTAGTTTAAATCAAATAGAGTAATCATGATTTCATCATTTTTATCCCACGCAAGTACGATTAGACTGCTGGCGAGTATGATCATTATGGTTCTGCTCGCAACGGGACTATATCAATGGTTAATGCATACGCCAACACCTGTTGCAACATTGACAATAACAACAGAAGCAGGCTTTAGTTTAAGTGACTGGACAATTGGCTTAGTTGAAAAACTTGATTGGCAAGCAAAAGGAAGCTCGCAGACTTTTAATACGCTATTACTGTTCATTTTTTTATCGCTAGCCACCAGTATTGGCTTACCCAGACAAATTGCCGCTTTAGTGGCAGGTATTAACTTAGGTGCTTTTATCGGCGTGATGGTTGCCACATTAGCAGCAACACTCGGTTGTTTAATTACCTTTAGTGTTGCTCGTTATTTTTTAAGCGCTAAAATCACCAGAAAATATCCAAATCAACTAACAAAACTATCCGAATTTCTTGGCGAACGAACATTCTTAAAAGCTATCGTTATCCGAATATTACCGCTGGGCAGTAATTTTATAACCAATATTATTGCTGGCGTTAGTAAGGTATCAATGCCGGCTTATGTTGGCGGATCTTTTGTCGGTTTTATCCCACAAATGATCATCTTTTCACTTGCTGGCAGTGGCATACGTTTAGGCGCGAAAAATGAATTAATGGCTAGCGCAATTTTATTTGTCATCGCCCTTTTACTTACTATTTACTTAGTAAAAAAACACAGAACAACAATAAGAGAATAGTAAAATATTACCTAACGATTATTGAGTATTATAAAAGTAAGCTTTGCGCAATTTTATGGTAAACATCCGCAGCTTCAACTAGGGATTTAGCCGTAAGATTTTCAACACTATAAACTTCAGTAGTCACGCCATATTTTTCGCGAACTTTTCGCAACAATAAATCAAAGTCACCATCGCCTGAAAGCAATATCACCGTATCAACCTCAGCAGCCGCTTCCATGATATCGATAGTGATACCAACATCCCAATCGCCTTTAGCCGAACCATCTCGTCGTTGAATATACGGCTTTAACTTAACGTCAAAACCGATATGTCTCAGTGCTTTTTGAAATTTATGTTGTTGATCATCGCTACGCTGTATAGCGTAAGCATTAGCAAATACGATATCACCTTGTGCCATCAATTCTTGCCATAATAAGCGGTAGTTAAATTGCTTGGCAAAAGTATCTCTCGTGGTGTAATAAATATTTTGTACATCAACAAACACAGCTATCTTTTTCAATGTGAACTCCTGATATTAAAAGCATTTAATGTACTGCCTTCAGTGTGCTACCAGTTTACCTACAAACCAAGACAATTTTAACTAATGATGCTAAAATCCATTTTTTATAGCTGTTTATGACTAATCCGAGCGATACAACATGTTGGCTTTACGTTCTTTTTTCTATTTATTATTAAAATTTCCCCTTAAGTTACTGGTCCGTTGTAAAATCATCACAGACAGCCAGAGCATAACTGAACAGCCAAGCAAGCCAATTTTTTACATTGTTCGTCATCAATCGGCATCTGATCTTTTAACTTTGCAAAGTGCCTGTAAAAAACAGAACCTACCAGACCCCCTTGGACAAGTGACCATTAACGGTGAAAGCTTTAATCGCACCTTATGCTTGTCAAAATCAACACCACTTTTTACCTGGCGAAAAGCCAGTAATACCACAGCCACAGCCCAAGGTGTTGAGTTATTAAAGCAACATGCTATTGATGAAAATCTGGATGCTAAATTAATTCCAGCTAATTTGATTTGGGGCAGAACGCCAACTAAAGAACGTAAAAACCTCAATATAGGTACCTTGTTAGCAGATCAAGAATCACCTAATTGGTTACGTAAATTCTTCATTGTATTATTTTTAGGTCGCGATACCTTAGTGCGTTTTAGCGAAGCTTTTTCTTTTCGTGATATATCAGACAACCATGGTAATGATGAAGTCGCAGCCCATAAATTTTTACGGGTTGCTCGCTTTCATTTTCATCGCCAAACCATTGCAGCGAAAGGCCCTAGGTTAATGCATCGTAAGCAAATGTTTACCGCTTTATTTGCCAATCCTTCAATCAAGCGAATGATCAGCGATGAAGCAAAAAGTAAAAAAGTTTCCGAAGCTGAAATAAAGAAACAAGCACTCGCTATCATGAATGAAGTTGCGGGTGACTACAGCGTTTCTTGGGTTCGTTTTGGTGAAATTATTTTGCACTGGTTATGGAAGCGATTATACAGCGCTATTAATGTCAGTAACGCCAAGGTAATGCGAAAATTAGCACAAGATGGCCATGAGATCATTTATGTACCTTGTCATCGTAGCCATATGGATTACTTGCTACTTTCTTATGTTCTTTTACAAGAAGGTTTAGTAATGCCACGCATTGCGGCGGGCATTAATTTAAATTTTTGGCCTGCTGGCACTGTTTTTAGAAAAGGTGGAGCATTCTTCATTCGTCGTAGCTTTGGTGGTAATCGTTTATATTCCACCATTTTCCGTGAATATCTAGGGCTATTATTTGAACGTGGTTATAGCGTTAAATACTACACCGAGGGTGGCCGTAGCCGTACTGGTAGAGTGCTATCGCCTAAAACAGGCATGTTAGCAATGACCATTCAAAGCTTACTTCGCGGTATTGATAGACCACTCACCTTAGTACCCGTGTATATGGGCTATGAGCACGTAATGGAAGTAGGTACTTACCATAAAGAATTAAGTGGTAGCGAGAAAAAAAGTGAATCAATGTTTGGCGTATTAAAAGCCATTAAGAGTTTACGTAACTATGGTAATGGTTATGTAAACTTTGGTGAGCCAATGAACATTAATGAATTTTTAAATAAACAAGTACCTGATTGGAAAGACTCAATAGACCCTATTGATCCACAAAAGCCCTCTTGGTTGACCCCTACGGTTAATGTGCTTGCTGGACAAGTAATGGAGAACATTAACAAAAGCGCTGCGTTAAACGGTGTTGCGCTAATCGCACTGATCTTGCATGCAAGTAAAAATAAAGCCTTGTCTAAACGTGAGTTAGAAGCACAGCTCGATTTCTTTTTAAACTTACAACGCCAAGCACCGTTTAGTGAACAACTCACTATTCCAGAAGAGACAGGTGCAGAGTTATTAACACATGTAATTTCGCTCAATAAGGTCACGATCACAGAAGATAGCTTTGGCAGCCTAGTATCACTGTCTGAAACTGCTAATTTGGAAATGCGCTATTACCGCAATAATATTTTACACACCTATGTTGTACCTGCCTTAATTTGTCGGATACTTGATAAGCACAGTAAAATTAATCAAGACGAGTTAGTGTCCAAAGTTTATCAGTTAACGGCATTATTAAAAGAAGACTTATACCTATATCAAAATAGCGAACAAGTTCAGCAACAAACTATACAGATACTTAGCGTACTGCAAACAATGGATATTGCTAAACAAAGTAAAGCCGGCTTTTGGTCACTCACAGATGATGGCGAGCTACTTAGCCAAGTTCACGCTATGGCAGAGTGCATTGATGAGAGTTTGCAACGACTTGCCATCATTACGTCATTAACAAGCCGCTTAGAGCCTTTAAGTAAACGTGATTTAGAAACCAAGGTAGTCGCGATTGCTAAACGTTTATCCGTTTTAAACAATATTAACGCCCCTGAATTTATCGACAAACGTGCTCAATCGACGTTAATCGCTACTATTCGTGAGCAAGGCTATATTGAAATGAATGATGATGGTTTGCTTGTTACCAGTGACAGCATGGCAGACATAAAAGCTACCGTTATTAATTTGGTTGATATTGAAGTGCTGCAAAGCATCGCTCGTTAAAAGCTTGACAACTTTAACCACTAATGTATTGAACCCATGATGTTTTTCTTGGTCTATAGCTTTACTTATTGAAGTTAAAAGAACTGAATATACCGTGTTAAAGGGACCTTACACTGCCATTATTGTATCTGTACTAGTGCATTTATTACTCTTAATTGCACTAGTCTACAGCTCAAAAAATCCGCCGACGGTGATCAAAAAAGAGAAGGTCAAAAGCACCGCAATTAAGAGTTTCTTGTACACTGCACCCAAAAAGATAGCAGCGAAGAAAGTTGAGCTAAAAAAAACGCCACCTAAAAAAATAATAGAAAAAAAAATCGTCAAGAGTTCTCAATCTCAAAGTATCGCCAAAACAATACCGGTTAAGCCAGTCGTTAAACTCACACCAACAGTCAATCCTGCAACTAAAGCAAAATCTAGTCAGGTTACTAATGCGGTAAAAAGTGAAACCGTGACAACTAAAAATAAAGTGTCAGGAGAAAGTAGAGGTGGATTTTCCAGCTATGATCGCTTATCACGCCTTAGAAACAAGCTCAAAAACCAGCAACGCGATCAAGCTTTTGAAGAGCTAACCCAACAGCGATCGGTTTCAATAATGGATGGGGATCCCTTGCCAGTGCCAAAAGCCATAATCGGACTTACCAGAGAGCAAGAATATAAAAAAAATACCAGTAAATCACATGTCGGCTCTATCACTAAAAATGATAACGGCACTTGTACTATTCATCGTGAACAAATACTAGGTAGCCCTGTAGAAGCAACCACATCATCTTTTGCTTGTGGGGAAAGTAAATTTGATAAGAGCTTTAGAGAACATATGCAGAAAGTTCAGGCTAAGTTAAACGTCCCCAAGAAGTAGGGGTATATACACATTTTCATTAGCATATACCCCTATCAAATTGATAACTAATCTATGAGATTATCAAATGCTCTGGGAACAAGATCACTAATAACAAGACAACTATTTGCATCAAAATAAAGGGGATTACTCCTTTATAAATCGTGGTGGTTTTCATCCATTTTGGCGCAACACCTTTGAGATAAAATAAGCTAAAACCAAAGGGTGGTGTTAAGAATGAAGTTTGTAAATTCATCGAGATTAAAATAGCAAACCACACTAGGTTAATATCAAGCGCTATCGCCACGGGCAGTAAAATAGGTACCACCAAAAAAGCAATCTCAATAAAGTCGATAAAGAAGCCTAAAACAAGGATTGCTAACATAGCTAAAATGATGAAAGTCCATTTTCCGCCAGGCAACTCCATAAAGAAATCTTCAATTAAATATTCGCTGCCCGAATAACTAAACACCATAGCAAAGGCGGTTGCGCCAATTAATACCGCAAAAACCATTGAGGTGACTTTAACAGTTTCTTTTGATACTTCATGTATTTTACCAAACGAAAAGGTGCCATAAAAAATTGATAAGATGACTGCACCTACTGCGCCAATAGCGGCAGATTCAGTAGGTGTTGCTATACCAGCAAAGATTGATCCCAATACCGCAAAAATCAATACTAACGGCGGCACTATGTCTTTTAGTGCTTGAACGAGTAATTCACGCTTGCTTTCAGTAACAACCAACGGAGGCATAAAATCAGGTTTTATTTTTCCTAAAATCAAAATATACACGGTATAAAATACTACCAATAACATACCTGGCACTACCGCGGCTCGGAATAAATCTCCAACGGGCACCCCCATAACATCACCTAAAATGATTAATATTATTGATGGAGGTATTATTTGACCCAATGTACCCGATGCACAAATAACACCGGTAGCAGTTGGCTCATGATAATTATTTTTAAGCATAACTGGCAGGGAGATGACGCCCATAGCGACTACGCTTGCACCCACCACACCCGTTGATGCCGCTAATAAAGCACCTACAATAATGGTGGAAACGGCAACACCACCAGCAATACCACCAAAAAGCTTAGCGGAAGACTCTAACAGTCGCTCAGCCAAGCCTGTTTTTTGTAAAACCACGCCCATAAAAATAAACATAGGCACAGCCATTAAAATAGTATTTTCCATTATTGCCATGATGCGGTAAGGCATAAAGGCAAATAAATCAGCCCCTAAAACAATGGTGCCAACAATTAAAGAAACACCAGCAAAGGTAAAGGCAACTGAATAACCGAGAAACAAACAAACAAGCGCGATGGAAAAAAGTACTATACCTGTCATTATTTCGCCCCTTCGTTATCTACTTGTCCAGTATTATCTGTACTAATACCGCGAAGTTTTTGAATGTTATTTAACAGCGTGTGAAAAATAGCTAAAATCAGAAAAATAGAAGAGAGTGGAATAACGCTACGTACAATCCAACGATGTGGTAAGCCACCTGGATCGCCACTGCCCTCACCCATTTGATAAGCCTCAAAAGTATAATCCCAGCTGTAATACAAAATGACTAAGGTGATAGGTAACGCAAAAACCAAAGAACCAAAAATATTAATGAACGCTTGTTTTTTTACTGACATAACATCGTAAAAAATATCCACTCGTACATGCGCATCTTCTTTAAGCGTATAAGCAATACCAAACATAAACATGGCAGCAAATAAATGCCATTCAAGCTCCTGCATACCAATACTGACATCATTAAAGAAGTAACGCATGATAACGTCATAAAAGACATTGATAATCATGAGTATCATTAACAAGCTACAAAAATTACCTAAACCATCGATAATTTTTCCCGTTATTTTCAACACTGAATCCATTGGGTTCTCATTTTAGTAAAGCAATATATACCCGTTGCCATTCAAGATGCATGTTTCAGAGTGTTTGAGCAATTTCAATTCAAGGCACCTCAATATAGCCATGGTTATTCCATTACAAATTGATGTAACGATGAAGTGATGTTGCTCAAGCGCTTCTGCGATGGGTTTTAAATGACTTTATGCTGCGTTAAAGAACAAAAATATAGAGTGACTATGTTTGTGCTCTTCTCCTTGCCTAAAGTCATTTAAATTCCCACTGAAATCGAGCACTTTGAATGGTAACGGGTATAGCCATTCAATTAATACACAAAAACCAGTGGGGTTACTTACCTCACTGGTTTGTTTTTTATAGAAAAAATTTCATCCGTAATTAAGGATTATTTTTTCGCATCAAAATTATCAAGATAAGCTCTATCCGATAAATTAGTCCAAGCACGCACCTGCTGTTTATAATCATTTAATGACTTAAGAATTTCTGCCGTCATAGGATCTTTAGCTGCAAACTCTTTTAATAACTCGTCATTTGCCACCATAATTGCATTCATTACGGGTTTAGGAAATGAGCGCATTTGCACATTCGGGTAATCTTTCTTAAGCGATGCTAAGTTCACGCCACTGGCATGCATAGATTGAGAATACATATCATAAGCAGATACTTTCATCGCAACAGTCAGTATTTTCTGTAAATCTTTAGGCAGTGAATTGTAAGCTTTTTCATTTACCATAAACTGCAATTCAGTACCTGGCTCATGCCAACCAGTATAATAATATGGTGCTATTTTATGAAAGCCCATACGTAAATCTAGCGATGGACCAACCCATTCGAGCGCATCAATTGTATTTCGCTCTAAGGCCGTATAAAGCTCTCCTGATGGAATATTGGTAGGCTTTGCCCCTAACTTTGCTAACACTTCACCAGCAAAACCCGGAATACGCATTTTCAAGCCTTTAAAGTCTTCTACGCTGTTAATTTCTTTTTTAAACCAGCCTCCCATTTGGTTACCAGTATTACCACCAGGGAATGACAAAATGCCATATTGGTCATAAACTTTTTTCATTAACTCCATACCGCCGCCATAATAGAACCAAGCATGCTGCTCAGGCGCGATCATGCCAAAAGGCACTGTGGTGAAAAACATGGTATTAAAGTTTTTGCCTTTCCAGTAATAAGAAGCAGAGTGCCCCATCTGATATTGACCACTTTTTACAAAATCAAAAATACCCAGTGCCGATTTATGTTTATTGGAAGAGTCAATGCGAATGGTTAAGCGGCCATTTGACATTTCTTTTACCATTTTGGCCATATTTTTAGTGGTATCACCAAAAATAGGAAAGTTAGGCCCCCAGGTTTCAGCTAATTTCCAACGATATTTTTTATCGTCATCTGCGTGGGCTAAAGCAGAGAGCCCTAGCGAGGATAAACCAAGCGATACGACAAGCGCAGCTTTTACAAACATTGACTTTTTCATCTATTCCTTCCTTTAACTTATTGTCATTAATTATTTTTATATAAGATTCAAGCTTACTAGTTGTACTGTGCTTTTATTAAGCAGCGCAACTAGACATAAGTAGTAGCTGCATATCCATCAACTAGCCTAACGATAATTAACCAATAGAGCAGCATCTAGAGTAAAACACAATAATTAACACTAGTTTTCTATTAATAACTTAGGCATTATGCTAAAGGAAGCGATAATATAATAACAAAAAAACCAAGAGATACAAGAAGATGGACACTGAGCTATTCACTTGGAAAACACATAGCAATGCATTACGTGACTTACAGCACGGCATAAGCATTGCCCAAAATAGCGGCGTAAAAAGCTTACTGGTGTTAACTTGTAGCCAAAATGCTTACCCCGAACAACCACTCAATTTTATTTTAAAGAATTGTTCAATACCTATTTTTGGTGGCATCTATCCGATGATCAGCCATCAAGAGACCCTAATTAAACAAGGCGCTTTAATTATTGGTTTTAAAGAAAACTATGACGTCACTATTTTTTCAGATCTACAGCACCTCAAAAATGAAGATACGCTAGAATCGTTAATTAATACGACATTAGAAGCAAAAAAGAACATATCTGGTCAAGATGATTTTTTAATGTTTTATGATGCTTTGATCAACAACGTTGAAGATTTCATTGATTGTCTTTTTGAATGTTTAGACCACAGCATTACCATTGCTGGTGGTGGTGCAGGTAATCTAGACTTCATTCAACGTCCTTGTTTGTTTACCAATAATGGTTTACTTGCTAATGCCGTATTGTTAGTTAACTTGCCCAGCAAGCTAACCACTAGCGTAGCTCATGGCTGGACAAAAATTGAAGGGCCTTTGTTAGTTTCTGAAGCACATGGGCAAATCGTTCAAAGTCTAAATTATCGGCCCGCCTTTGAGGTTTATTCTCAAATAATAGAAAGCACCTGTGGTCATGAATTCCAAGACGGTAATTTTTTCGATATAGCCAAAAACTTCCCATTGGGCATTGAAGATATTAATAATAACCTGATTGTGCGAGACCCCATATTAACCACCGATAACCACTTACAACTCATTGGCAATATTCCGGTAAATTCAATGGTGTACATCCTGGGTGGTGATATTAACAGCCTTATTTCATCTTCAGAACAAGCCGCTATTAGTTTATTTTCAACTCCAACAAAAAGCGCCACGCAAATTTCGATGGTATTTGATTGCATTAGCAGAGTTGCCTTTATGGAAGATGAATTTGATAAAGAATTACAAATTATTAATAAGTACGCTCCCTCACCCCATTTATTTGGGGTACTTTCAATAGGAGAAATAGCGAATAGCGAGAGTAGTGCTATTCGTCTTCTGAACAAATCAACTGTAATCTGCTCTTGGTAGCAAGTAGGAAAACGATGACTAAAGCACTGTTTATTATTTCACTACAACACGAGCTTGCCATGGCTATTGGCAATAAACTTGACCTAAAAGCCATGTTAAAAGTTTTTTTAAAAGTCTGCTTTAATCGCCTTGATTTAACCAGTGCTCATATTTATGTTCATTGTAACCACAGTGGTGTGCCTTGTAAGTTATTGCCTTTAGAGAATATGACTCACCAGCACCTATTAAGTATTCCTAAGAAAAAACGGGGTCAACCTTGGCCACAAAACACTATACTTACTCGTTTTGCTCAACAGCTTAATAACAGTAAAACGAATAAATCTTTTCAATGCGATAATGGTCAATATTTATTTGGCTTTATCATCCCTAATCATGGATTGCTTATTTTTGAAACTCACTACTCCATAGAAAGTGAAGTACAGAAATCACTGCAACCAATCTTGCAGAAATTAGCAACAAGTTGCTATACCTCAATAGTCCATGACACCCTCGTTAAAGAGGTTCATTCTAGGCAACTCATTGAAGACAAAGTAGCTTATCAAGCAAAACATGATGGCTTAACCGGCCTGTTTAATCGCCAACATATAAATTACCTACTAGGTAATCAAATAGAAGATGCTCACCTAAATAAAAAAATTGGCAGCGTACTTTTTATTGACCTTAATCGCTTTAAACCGATAAATGATTCTATGGGTCATGCTGTAGGTGATAAAATATTACTGACTTTATCTAATAGGTTACATTCATTAAGCAGCAAACAGATAGACATTGGTCGATTTGGTGGCGATGAATTTATTATTTTGCTGAAAAACCTTAAGACAGATTATCAAGACACTGTTAAACAACTTATTGAGAAGATTAATCAATTACTTGCCATTCCCTTTGTCATCGATGCTCATTCCTACAAACTTACTTGCAGTATTGGTTATGTTTATTATCCCTTGCAAAGTAGTACGGTTAATAACCTGATTAAATTTGCCGATATTGCCATGTACGAAGCCAAGCGCGCAAAAAATCAACTTGGTATAAAGTACCAACCGGCAATGTCAGATAAAATTAAGAGACGCTTGGACTATGTTACTGATATGAAACAAGGATTAGAACAAGACGATTTTAAATTATATTATCAAGCGCAATTTAACCATTATGGTGACATTATTGGTGCAGAAGCTTTGTTACGTTGGCAGCATCCCGTGCATGGCATGGAGTCTCCCGCAGTTTATATTCCAATTGCGGAAGAAAGCGATCTTATTCTCGCCATTGGACAGTGGGTATTAGAGCAAGCATGCCGCGATATTAAAAAATTAGAGCAACTGTCTTTACCAGAGAGTTTTAATAAAATTTCAATTAACATCAGCGCGAAGCAATTAATGCAGCATGATTTTCAAGATAAAATACTCAATGCTATCAAGCAAAATGGTATTGCTGCTGAGCGATTAGGGTTAGAGTTAACCGAAAACCTCTTGGTAGAAAACATTGAAGATTCAATCAAATTAATTGCCTCCCTAAAAGAAAAATCTATTGATTGCGCTATAGATGATTTTGGCACTGGCTACTCTTCTCTCACCTATTTAAAGCGTATCCCAGCGAGTGTATTAAAAATAGATCGTTCATTTGTCGCTAACATAGCACAAAGTAAAGATAGTGCTGCTATCGCCAGTATGATTATCAGTTTAGGAAAGACGCTAAATATGAACGTACTGGCTGAAGGCGTTGAAACACAGGATGAGCTTAACTGCCTAAAAGAACTTGGTTGTTATCATTATCAAGGTTTCTTTTTGAGCCACCCTCTTCCTTTTGATCAGTTTTTACAACTACTAAACTGACACACTATTCACTAAGAGCAAATAGGGCTATAAATACTCAATTGCAATGCCAATAAATACAATTAAACCGACCCAGTGATTGTGTAAAAAGGCTTGAAAGCAAGCATCTCGCTTTCGATTAACAATCAATAACTGTTGATAACTAAATAGACCCGCTGCGACAATGAGGCAGAGCTGATAAGGCCAGCCAAACGCTAAAATATCACCGACTGTCCATAACAATGCCAAGGTTATTAACTGTAAAAAGCCAATAATACGTTTGTCATTATCGCCAAATAAAATCGCTGTAGATTTTACGCCTATTTTTACATCATCATCTCTATCAACCATGGCGTACATGCTATCGTAAGCAACGGTCCAGCATAGGTTAGCTGCAAAAAGTAACCAAGCAACGACAGGGATCTCTCCCTGTACTTCTGAGAACGCCATGATCATGCCCCAACTAAAGGCTGCACCAAGAAATATTTGTGGTAACTGCGTATAACGCTTCATAAACGGGTAAAGTGCAGCTAACAATACAGCAACAACAGATAGATAAATAGTTGACCAACTAAGCATTAGCACCAAACCAAGTGCCATACCAATTAAGATGCCAAACAAATTAATCGCTTCAGTCGGAGTCATCATGCCATTAACTAAAGGTCGGTTTTTAGTGCGTTCAACTTTGCCATCTATTTTTCTGTCGGCATAATCATTTATCACACAACCAGCACTTCGCATAATCAAAACACCTAAACTAAAAATTAATAATAGCTGTAAATTAGGCCAACCGTCGCTAGCAATCCATAGAGCCCAGTAAGTTGGCCATAACAATAGATAGGTACCAATAGGCTTATCAATACGCGTAATTAACTTAATCGCCAGCCACTTCTTTTGAATTTTTTTCAGCATTTATTAGGTTTCTTTTATCGTTATTTTTAGATGTTTTGTGTAAGTCTAACGGTGTTTTAGCTTCGGTCTATTGATTGTTGATTATTGATAAGCAAAGGCATCCGGCAGAAAAACCTCCGCCACCATCAAGGGTTTATTTTCCAACATAAAAATAGAGCGGCGTCCCCAAAGCTTTTGTATGACTAACTCAGATGATTGTTGAGCATTAGATTGCTTGAATAAATCCTTGGCTAATGTTGCGACGTTTGAATCACAATTAAAAGAAGAAACTTCCAATCGTTGGCGCTGTAATGAAGCATTATTAAATAATACTTGCCCTAGAGGTTGCTCCCCTAAACTAGCAAGTGCTTGCTCTTTACCGGTCAAACTAGCTAAAGGTAATAAGCTGCGTGCAAAAACTTGTGGCACATTGTCACAATATAAAATAACTTCGCGCACTAAAATAGCCTCTCCTATTTTAATGAGGTTACAAGCTTCTGCTGCTGAACATAATTGGTGCTGCTCGCCAATCACCTGAACTTGGAAGTTTTCACAATGAGCTTTCAATCTAGCAGTGAGTGAGCCTTCATCAAGTAACCAGTCTTTGAGAGGCTGAGGTGGCAGCACTAAGTTGGCATCACTAGGAGATTGCCATTGCCCCGTTAAGGTGACAGGAAAATTCACTTTTTGCTGCTTCATAAATCTACTTTATAAATAATAGGTCGTTAAAATCATCGCTATAGTAGCAGACCTAAACGGTAAACTCATTTATCTCAAGCAAGCGAGTATAAAATCGAAATTAATAAAAAATAATCGGGCAAAAGATTTAAAGCAGGTTATGATAAGATAAGTTTAATCATCTCCAGTTGACTCCTATTTTATGTTCAAATACTTATCCATATTTTCTGTTTTATTAACCCTAAGCACCAGCCTTTCTCAAGCCAATGCCAACGACATCGCTTACTTTGGCTTTGAGCCTGACATTGTCACCAATTATGTCGCGGTTAAAAAGAAGATGGGTTATGTGCGATTAACGGTAGAATTGATGGTTGAAGGCGATGACTTAACGATAGTTGAACATCATTCACCTTTATTACGAGATGCTATTATTAATATTATTGGCCAGCAAGCCGAAGCTAAAGTGAAGTCGATGAAAGGCCGTGCTGAAATTCAGTTACAGTGCGAAGAAGAAGTAAAAGAACTGCTAACTAAAGAAACGGGCCAACCACTAATCAAAAAACTACTCTTTACTCAGTGGTTGGATAACTAAAAATCAGTAAGTCGCTCTTAGATAATACACAATGATTAAACATCCCATTAGCTACATCATTTATTAGCGTCTATTTTAATCACTTTAACGGTAAACACGGCAAGTAGGCAGCCTGAAATCAAACCGAGTAGATGTGCTGTGTTAGCGACATTAACCGGCAATAAGTCAACAAAACCAAGTACTAACCAGAAAAGTAAAAATCCAACTAAGGGCTTTGAAAGTGACAAACCTCGCTCAGGGGCTAAATAGCCAAACCACCAAACAAAACCAACCAGTGCATAGACCACACCCGATAAGCCACCAAAGTTTGAACCTGACACTAAATATTGCCCCACGTTAGATACAATCGCAGAGAGAAGTAATATATTGATCAGTGTAGATTTACCTAACGCTTTTTCAATACTGCCACCCAACTGCCACCACCACATGGTATTAAAGACAATATGCAGCCAAGAGAAGTGAAAAAATGCCGGACCAATTAAGCGTATAGGATCAGCCAATAAAGCATCAATTGATAAATGAGGGTAAAACTGAAGCATATTAAAAATATTCTGAGCCCAGCCTAGTTCACTACCGAGAAAAACCAGCCAGCACACCATAAAAACTAACAGGGTAACAATACCTGCATGGGCTAAAAAGCTTTCTTTAAAGGTGCTTAACAAACTGAAATCATCGGTATTTAAGGTGACTGTTTCACCTCTATCCCATGCCGCTTGCTGATATTTATCGTCATAGGGTTTTAAAATAAAAGCATCAAACTCTATTTTTGCCTGCGAGATTTTATTCTCAGGACAATAAATAACATAACCTTCTTCTTGGCTTGATTTTAATTGTGTTGAGATACCTAAAGAGTGCAAATAATTACTGAATAATAAGGCTATGTTATGGTCTTTAAGTTGAACCAGTGGCTGTAAAGCATCGCTACTATCTGCAGACTCACTTGTCATAAGTAATTATCGCTCTATATTGTCAGGGAATTGTGTTTGCCACTGGGTAAAACCGCCGTCAAGGGAGTATACCTCGGTAAAATCTTGGCTTATAAGAAATTCTGCCGCTTGTTGACTGGATATTCCATGATAACAACACACGACAACGGGCGCATCAAGGTCTGCTTCACGTAAAAAATCAGGTAATGACTCATTAGTTAAATGGATGGATTGTGCGATACGGCCGTTAGCGAAGGAATTGGCATCACGAATATCGACAACGACATGTGATTTATTGGCTATAACTTCTTGTAAATCACTTACCGACATATGCTTAAAACTATTCTCTGACACTTTGTATTCCTCATTTTTCGCTGACTAATCAACAGCTAACTTGCGCGTTATTGGCTTTCTTAAGTATTATAAAATCAATTAAATGACCATTCGCACTTAAGAGAGCCAAGTATAACAAACTTAGGTCCAGTCTAAAATCACCTTGCCAGATTGACCTGAGCGCATCATATCAAAACCCTGCTGAAAGTCGTCGACTTTATAATGGTGAGTAATGATTGGACTGAGATCTAAGCCAGATTGAATCAAGCTCGCCATTTTATACCAAGTCTCAAACATTTCACGACCATAAATGCCTTTGATGGTTAAGCCTTTAAAGATAACTTGGCTCCAATCAATAGCCATGTCACTACCAGGAATGCCTAACATGGCAATTTTTCCGCCATTGTTCATACTTTCTAACATGCTAGTAAAAGCCACTGGTACACCTGACATTTCCATACCAACATCAAAGCCCTCAGTCATGCCTAATTCTGTCATGACATCAGCAAGATTTTCTTTACTCACATCAACAGCGCGCGTAGCGCCCATTTTACGGGCAAGATCTAAACGGTATTCATTGATATCAGTAATAACAACATGACGTGCACCAACGTGTTTAGCTACTGCTGCAGCCATAATACCAATAGGGCCAGCGCCAGTAATTAAGACATCTTCACCAACCAAATCGAATGACAATGCGGTATGAACAGCGTTGCCAAATGGGTCAAATATTGCCGCTAAATCATCAGATATCTCATCCGGTAACTTAAAAGCATTATAAGCGGGAATAACTAAATATTCCGCGAATGAACCTGCACGATTAACACCAACACCAACAGTATTACGGCATAAATGAGTTCGGCCGCCACGACAATTACGACAATGACCACAAGTAATATGGCCTTCACCTGAAACACGGTCGCCTAAAGTAAAGCCTTTAACTTCTTGACCAATACCTACCACTTCGCCGGCATATTCATGTCCAACAACCATAGGCGTAGGAATGGTTTTTTGTGCCCACTCATCCCAGTTATAAATATGGATATCAGTACCACAAATGGCAGTTTTATTAATTTTGATTAGTAGATCGTTATGACCTAACTTTGGCTTTTCGGTACGTGTTAACCAAATACCTGGTTCAGCCTTTAATTTAGATAAAGATTTCATTATCGCTCTTCTTCATTTATAACAAGTAGATAACTTGTATATACAATAAGTCAGGTTGTATATACAAGTATTAAATTCTTAGATGACAGCCATCTCTTTACCAATGCGGATAAAGGCTTCAATAGCATGGTCTAATTGTGCTTGAGTGTGTGCAGCAGAAATTTGTGTACGAATACGTGCTTGCCCTTTAGGTACCACAGGGAAAGAAAAACCAATCACATAAATGCCTTCAGCCAATAAACGATCAGCCATTTCACTGGCCACTTTAGCATCACCTAACATTACCGGTACAATCGCGTGGTCTGCGCCAGCACAAGTAAAACCAGCAGCTTCCATATTGTTACGGAAGTAAGCAGCATTATCTTTTAATGTTTTACGCAAAGCATCACCGTCAGCTAATAGCTCAAGTACCTTTAATGAAGCATTAACAATGGCTGGAGCTAGTGAATTAGAAAACAAGTAAGGACGTGAGCGTTGACGTAACCATTCAACCACTTCTTTTTTCGCAGCAGTAAAGCCGCCTGATGCGCCGCCCATTGCTTTACCTAAAGTACCGGTAATGATGTCAACTCGACCCATTACTTCACAGTACTCATGGCTACCGCGGCCTTGCTCACCAACAAAACCAACAGCATGTGAATCATCAACCATTACCATAGCATTGTATTTGTCTGCTAAATCACAAACACCTTTAAGATTAGCAATAACGCCATCCATAGAGAATACGCCATCAGTTGCAATTAACTTAAAACGCGCACCCGCAGCATCGGCATCAATTAAGCTTTGCTCTAAAGCAGCCATATCATTGTTTGCATAACGGTAGCGTTTGGCTTTACACAAACGTACGCCATCAATAATAGAGGCATGGTTCAAAGCATCACTAATAATTGCATCTTCTGGACCTAATAAGGTTTCAAACAGGCCAGCATTAGCATCAAAACAAGAAGAGTATAAAATAGTATCTTCCATGCCTAAAAACTCACTGATACCCTGCTCTAATGTTTTATGAATATCTTGTGTACCACAAATAAAACGTACTGATGCCATACCAAAGCCATGCTCATCCAAGCCTGTTTTTGCTGCAGCAATCAACTCAGAGTGATTGGCTAAACCCAAATAGTTATTCGCACAAAAATTTACCACTGCTTCACCGGTATTAACGGCTATTTGTGGCTGCTGAGCAGTTGTAATAATACGCTCGGCCTTGTATAAACCATCTTCTTTTACTTGCTCGATTTGTGTCGTTAAATGCGAGTAAAAACCTTTCGTTGATACAGAATCAGTCATGAAAATTCCTTAAATAATTAGTGTCGTTAAATAGCAATTGCATTAATAGTCATATTATCCACTCAGACCGAGCTACAAAAAAGTGACACAACTTGTTAAACTGACCTTTTTTATAGTTAAATTGACATAAGAGCGTGTCAAAGTGTAAGTTACTAGCTATATTATGATTATAGCTATGGTAAGTGGAGTGTAGTTTGTTAACTGAAAAAGATGAAGAATTGCTGTCAATATTACGAGTAAATGCTAGAGCAAGTGTTTCAGATATTGCCAGAGCAACTGGTGTCTCTAGAACCGCAATACAAAACCGACTCAATAAGCTTGAAAATAATAATGTCATTAAGGGATATAGTGTTGTACTGGACAGTGCCTATACCAGTGGCTTAATTTCTTCTAATGTCTCATTAAAAGTAAAACCAAACTTACGCAAAACTATTTGTATTGCCTTAAGAAAAGTTAACCAAATTAGTCATATCCATTCGATAAGCGGCGAATATGATTTATTAGTTACCATACAAGCCAGTACGTTAGAAAAACTTAGTGAAGTTCTCAATATGGTTTGTTCAACTGAAGGCGTGGAAAGAACCAACTCGGCTATAATTCTGGATACCATCTTTGAGCGTTAGTCCTACCAGTTTATGGATTACCTCAGAGTAAATTTCAGCCATAGCGCAATATCATTAACCAAGTACTTATTTGCTCTGATTATTTGATAATTTAGCTTATCACCTTTGTACACTTGCAGTTTTGAATACGCAGCACCATTCCAAGTAAAAAGTTCCTGTGCTGTAGCATAACTCATCGCATGCTGCGCAGAGCTGACAAAATAACTGGGGATATCGACAAGATTTTTATAGCGTTCTTTATCGGCATAAGTCATTTCAGGCGTTAATAATACCATTGAATTTAAGTATACTTGTTCAGATAACGCTACCGCATAAGAGCCAGCACAACCGCTAGCAACTATAGAGATACCTTTGCTATTATCAACTTTTTTGCGTAAAAAATTATACGCGGCCAATAAATCTTCCGACCAATACGACTTGAGTACCGCCACCTCAGTTTGATAGCTAATAATGTCTGTGGCATGCTTTTTTACCGCTAATTCAGAGTAACCTTCTGCAACACTGGCACCGTAACCTCTAAAGTCTAACGATAAGGTGTGTAAACCTTGCTCGGCAATACTGTTAGCTAAACTTTTATATTTTTCACGATCACTGTGACAGTCATGCAAAACAATAACGCCAGGCATATTTTTTGCCGACGCTTTATTAGGGAAAAAAAGATAATCCGCCGCCAATAAAAAATCATGGTCTTCGCGTGCTTTAAATTTCACTTGATATTGCAGCGCGGGATCTATTTTAGCCGGTTCATTTTCCACTACTTCGCTTTGTGCATTTACAGGCATGGTCATGCTACTAAACAACAAGATACACAAATAAAGAGGGCGCTTAAGCTCGCCGCTTACTAATATTTTAATTACTTGGTGTTGCAGGATTTTTACTATCATAATTGCTAACGCTTATTTAGAAAGCCTTTGGTATAATCTACCGATAAATTTATTATAGAGCAATATTCCCCAATATGATTTCCTTGCTGATTTACCGCATTTTATTATTGCTATTACTACCGGTATTACTCATTTTTTTGCTTATTCGCTCTAAAAATAATGTCGCTTATCGTCAACGTTTGATTGAACGACTAGGCCTATTTCCAAAACCTTACTTGCAAGGAGGAATAGTTGTTCATGCCGCAAGTGTCGGTGAAGTTATTGCACTAAAAAGCTTTATCGAAAAGTTATTACTCACTTACCCAGACTTACCTATCACTATCACCTCTTTCACCCCAACAGGCTCAGCGCAAGTAACGTCGCTATTTGGCAATCGTGTACAACACGGTTATTTACCCTTAGATTTATTTCCTTGCACGGCATTATTTCTGCAACGACTAAAACCTAAGATGATGATTTTTATGGAGACAGAGTTATGGCCAAACTTAATTGCTCAGTGTGCTCAGAAAAAGGTTAAATTACTATTAATCAACGGACGCTTATCTAAAAAGTCTTTAACTAGTTATCAAAAAATTAGCCCATTGATTCAACCCTGCTTAAACCACTTCGATAAAATATTAACCCAAAGCCAAGATAACTTAGAACATTTTGTGCAATTAGGTGCACACAATAATCGTTGTATAAATAGCGGAAATTTAAAATTTGATATCAGTGTTAGCGAGCAAGTAATGGACAAAAAGCTAGAGTTATCTAAATTGCTTTTTGCTGATAACAACCAAGAAAAACGAGCAATTTGGTTAGTAGCCAGCACTCATGAGGGTGATGAGGTTATTGCTTTAAGCGCTTTTAAAAAGTTGTTACCTCAGTACCCACAGTTATTATTAGTGCTAGTGCCACGACATCCCGAGCGTTTTGAACAAGTCGCCAAGCTTTGTCTTGAGCATGACTTATCATTGCTAAAGCGCAGTGAAAATAAAGTAATTAGTGATGAGCAAGTATGGTTACTCGACAGTTTGGGTGAATTAATGGCTGCCTTTGATTTAAGTGACATTGTTACTATGGGTGGTAGTTTTAGCGAAGTCGGTGGCCACAACCCATTAGAGCCAGCATTATTTAATAAGCCTATTATCGTTGGTCACAACATGAGTAACTTCAATGAAATAATGCAAAAATTAAGACAAGAAAAGGCCATTATAGAGCTTTCTTCAAACGAGCCTAGTACTCAGATTTTCAATGAAGTGAACACATTATTACAACAGCCTAACCGACAAAAATCCCTTGGTAAAAATGCATTTAACGTAGTATTAGCAAACCAAGGAGCTAGCGATAAAAGCTTGCTTGAAGTACAAAAACTACTAACAACTAAGAACACTTGCACCAAGCCATTAGGAGAGAACTCTTGAACCAAGTCGTAGGCAATGCAAAATTCTCTAAACTAGAACAAGGTAAGGCAACTTACTTTTTTAATAAAACACTTATTACTGATTTTAATACCGAAATGCTTAGCCCTGATTACTGGCAACAACAAAATGCAGTAACCGGCTCAGCACAAGGGCGTGGTACCACTTGGTTTGTTGCTTATAACGACAGTAATAATACCAAGCATGATTGGGTATTACGTCATTATTACCGTGGCGGCTTAATTGGCAAAATAATTAATGATTCATACTGGTTTAACGGCTTAGAAAAAACCCGCGCTGCGCAGGAGTTTGCTTTATTACGTCATATGAATACTCTACAACTGCCAGCGCCTGAGCCTATTGCCTATCGCGTTATTCAACAAGGCTTAACTTATAGAGCAGATCTACTCTCTAGCAGGATTCAAGATGCACAAGATTTAGTAGCTGTACTAAGTGAAAATTCTTTAACTAATGATGTCTGGCGAAGCATTGGAGCCACTATTAAACGTTTTCATCACCATGGTATTTACCACCATGATTTGAATAGCCATAACATTCTACTTGATGATAAAGAGCAAGTTTTTTTAATCGACTTTGACCGCGGTGAATTACGTACCAACCCTGTTAATACTCAATGGAAACAAGAAAACATGGCTCGCTTGCAGCGTTCATTCTTAAAAGAATTGAATAAACTAGCACAATTTTATTTTACTGATGACAACTGGCAAGCATTAATGAATGGTTATCAGGCCTAAGCTTAGATAATAGTTCATATAGTTAAAACAACTATATCGAGTACAAGCCATTTTTATCTTGACGAAAAGACTCAACTATTTTGGAAGTTCAGAGTCTTTTTTTTCCACTATTTTATTAAGGTAACGATCGATGGTAGTTTTAGCTGAAGCGGTTAATCCGCCTTTGTCATGTTGCTCTTTTAATAAGGATTCAACTTGAGAAAATAGCTGGTCTACATTTACATCAACCTTAGCGGGTGTATTGTCCATATCACTTAAGTTTTCATCGCCTTTGCTAGAATCGTAGCTATGCTTACCAAACAAGTTTAGCCAGCCATCACTTTGCTGACCTAAAGTCATTAATCTATGAAAGTAGCTATTAGAAAGTGAGTTGCCCTTAAAAATGTCCACAAGTCCGCAGATAATTGATACCGGGCTTAACAACAGATCACGAACGGCATCCATCGCTAGCTTAACTTGAAAAACAAACATGTCTCGAATCAATGTCCAACGTGAGATATCCGGTTCCTGCATCCATTTTCTCCCTTATTCATCAAAATATTGTTAACTACTAACGTTTTTAAAAATACGCCTAAGCGCTATGTAATGAAATTGGCATTAGCTTTATCTTGGTAAATTAATTTCAACCTGACAGCCACCTTCAGCCCTATTCGATAAGTGTAATTGTCCTTGGTGCCCTTCTATAATTTGTTTGCACAATGATAGTCCTATACCTGTACCTTGAGTTTTAGTGGTAAACAGAGGCACAAAGACATTGTCTAAGTTTTGTATACCTGGTCCTTTGTCTAAAATATAAATAGCAACTTGATTAACTTTATCTTTTATCAATAAATCAATTTCATTATCATTGCCTGAAGCTTCATGAGCATTTTTTAACAGGTTAATTAGGCATTGCTCTAACTGAGCGATATCTACCCTTAATATTACTTGTGCTGGTGTGCTTAACTTCACTGGATAGTTAAGTAACGATACTAGCTGCTCAATAACAGGAATAATATCAACTGACTGCAGTTTAGCTTGTGGCAAATGAGTAAGCACTCGGTAACCTGCCAAGAAATGCTTTAAACTGGTTGCTCTATCTTGAATTATCTTTAAGCCTGATTGAATATCTTCTTTATCATCCAATTCAATATCACTTCTCGCAGTTAATTTATCTAACGTAGAAGCTAACGAAATAATAGGTGCTAATGAATTATTAATTTCATGACTTAATACTCTAACTAAATTCTTCCATGCTTCTTGCTCTTGTTGGCTTAATAATAAGTCTAAATCTGAAAATATATATAAGCTATGCTGCTGCCCTTGATCACGAAAGCCATCTTTAAAAATGTGCCAACGAGCGGTGCGTGAGCCTAAGGTTAATTTTTTTATCGAATTTGATGTGAGTTCAGTCAGTTGCCCTAAATTCACATCAGATAATGTTTTATGACGTAATTTCGATTCATTTAATCCCAGTAACAATTCTGTCTCTGGGTTTACCATGGTAATTTTACCTTGTTGATCACAAGCAATAATGGCGACTTTAATTTGTTTAATCACTTTGGCTAGCAGTAACTGACTTTCTTTAAAGTCATAACGGGCGGTGGTGAGTGAATCAGCTAACTTGTTGACTTGTCTAATTAAGTCACTATGTCCGCTTTGCCCTTTTTCCGCTTTACCACGCAGTGAAAAATCACCTACATTTAAGGCTTCGACCAAATTCGCTAAAGAAATAAACTGATCTTTAATATCATAATAAAAATGATGGCAAGAGAAACCGACAATAGCCGACAAAAAAATAGTTACCAGCGCTTGTAAATAAAAAGAAGCCTCGATAGACCAAAGTAAAAATAGTGCTAGAAAATAACAGGGCAAAATAGCCCATAGTACCGTAGTAAATATTCGTTTTTCAAAAGAGCCATTTGCCATTAATTAAAGTCCAAACTTGTCTAAGCGACGGTAGAAAGCACTGCGACTCATCGCCAATGATTTAGCGGCGTCAGAAGCATTGCCTTTATTGAGTTTTAATCGTTGCTCAATCACTAATTTCTCAATGTCATCCATAGTCATTTCATCTTCAAAAGCATAATGTTCAATTGATAAAGTTTCTTGAGCAGGTTCGTTAACAACGTCAACCAACATTAAATGCTCGGGAAGTATTTCATCACTAGCTAACAAGGTAGCTCTCTCTATGGTATGACTTAACTCCCGGACATTTCCAGGCCATTGGTATGATAATAACTGCTGCTCAGCCTGACCTGATAATTTAGGTACCGCCTTGTTATATCTAGCAGCACATTTCACAATAAATGCTTCAGCCATAGGCAAAATATCATCAAGGCGCACTCTTAATGGCGGGATTTCAACGACAAAGGTATTCAAACGAAACAGTAAATCTTGGCGAAAGCTTTTCTCTTTTACCATTTGTTGTAAATCACTATTGGTAGCACTGATCACTCTAATGTTAGCTTGTTGCGTTTTACTCGCGCCAACTTTTTCATATTGGTGTTCCTCTAACAACCTCAGTAACTTAGCTTGCTGAGCCAAAGGGATGTTAGCAATCTCATCTAAAAATAAGGTGCCCTGCTCTGCTAACTCAACGCGGCCAATGCGGTTTTCTTTCGCATCAGTAAATGCGCCCTTAACATGACCAAACATTTCACTTTCAAATAAAGAGTCTGTGATAGCGCCCATATTAACTGAAACAAAAGTATTATCTGCCCGCGTACTCAATTGATGAATATGGCTGGCCAATAAGCTTTTTCCTGTGCCGTTTTCGCCAGTAATTAGAATATTAATATCAGCCTTTGAAATTTGCTCAAGCGTAGTAAGTAGGCTTTTCATCGCTGCAGATTCAGCCACCATATCATTACCATCTAGCACGGCAATTTGTTGCTTTAAATTATTATTTTCTTCGGTGAGCTTTAGGTTGTTTTTAGTTTGCTGCCTTAACGCTAACTGATTATTAATCACTGATAATAACCGATCATTTTCCCACGGTTTTTGAATAAAATCGCCCGCGCCTGACTGCATAACTTGTACCGCGATTTCAACGGTAGCCCAACCGGTCATACAAACTACCGCTATATTGGCATCATAATTTTTCAATTTTTGGGTAAGCTCTACCCCTTCGATACCTGAAGTTGTATCTAGCTGATAGTTGAGATCTATTAATGCTAAGTCTATCTCATTAGATTTGATTAAAAACTCAACCTCAGCGGGGCTGGTTGCAGTTGTGACCTTAAAGCCTTCACTTTTTAAAAATAAACGTAAGGCGGCTACTATGCTGGCGTCATCATCGGCAATAAGGATATGGGACACAAAAATTTCCTGTTATGGGGTACTGGTAAATAACGGTAAGTTACTATGACAAAAAGCCTTTTCTATGAAAAGGCTTTTTGAAGCTTAGTTAGCTTAAGTGGCGATAAAGCCTCGACTATTCATGCCTTAACGCAGCACATGGCTCTAACTTTAGTGCTCTTTGCACAGGGTAATATATAGCCAAAAACATTACTGCACTAATAAGCGTTGGAATAATGATATATAACATCAATGAGCCTTGTGCCAATGATGATTGCTCTAACATATTCACCAAAGCAACTCCCATAGGTATACCAATAATTAAGCCAATAGAAAGTTGCTTAATTCCTTGTATAATGAAGTGTTTGTAAATATCACTTTCATCAGCACCTAACGCTCTTCTAATGCCAATTTCTTGGGTCTTTTGCACTATAGTATTCGACATCACGCCATAGATACCACTAAAGGCTAACACCATAGACGCAGCAGCGAACACTAAGAATAATTCACTAACAAAGTTCATTCCAGCATTTCGCTGATCAATCGATGCACGCAACGTTTTAACATCATAAGCAGGGGCATCTCGCTCAATTTTTTGGGTAACACCCGTCACTATCTTAGATAAGTTTGCAACAGTACTTGCGTCTGAGGCTTTTGTTTTAACAACGATAGAGATAAAACGTTTAGGCGCTTGCTGAATTGAGGTAAATGCTGATGGCTTAGCAATATTCATGGCAGTTGGTTGCCCATGAAGTACATCATTCACCACACCGATAATGGTATACCAATCTTTATCAGTTTCAACAAACTTAAAACGTTTACCCAGAACATCACCGTCGGCAAAGTACTTTTTAGCAAAGTTTTCAGTCACAACGGCCGTTAATGGTGAGTCCATTTTATCTCTTGAATCAAAGACACGACCTTCACGTAGATTAACTTCCATCATCTGAAAATAATTGTGCGCCACGCCCACCGAGTTAGAACTTGGGTATTGCGGCTTCTTACCATAATCAACACCATCAATGGCTATATTTTCATAACTCGCCCAGTTACCCGGTAGAGTACGGGCAATACTGACATCTTCAACCTCAGGTTTAGCTTTTAAAGCGGCCATAACTGTTTGGTAATATTGTTGTCTTTTCTCTAAATTCTTATATTCAGTTTCTGGTAAACCAACACGTACAGTGAATATATCTTCCACGCTTGTGCCATAGTCGACATTATTTTGCTGGTTTACTGAGTAAACCATACCCGTTGAAAGCAGTAATAAAGCACACGATAATACCACCTCTGAAATTACAACAATCTTACTTAAACGCCCTGCCGACTTGCCTTGCGCACCACGAGTCCCATCTCTTAACGTGGCATTAAAATCACCCGACGTTGCTTTTATTGCAGGTAAAATTCCGGTAATAAATGCCGTTACTAAGGTAATGACTATTGCCGCTATGATTGAACTTTCAGTGATAGTCATATTCCACCAAAATGGCGGATCAAAAGGAAATGCTTCTAATAAATCGGTATTACTCTGCTCTAACCATAAACCAGAAAACAATACCGCTAACACACCTGAAATAGAACAAATAAGTACCGATTCCCACATCATTTGCATAATAATAGTGGCTCTTGGTGCACCTAACGCTGTTCTTATTGCGGTTTCTTTACCTTTCTCAGTTGCTCTTGAGAACAATAAGTTACCAACATTAATACAGGCCAGCAATAAAATAAAACCAACGGCTAGCTCCATGGCCAATATGATTACCGATGTACCATCACCCATTGAAGACTCTTGAATAGTCCAAATCCGTGCCGAAGTATTCGAGTTAAGTTTAGGGAATTTATCTTCCAATTCAGCCATTAAACTTTTGATCTCAGTATTAGCGAGTTCGTCTGTTACACCTGGCTTTAATACCCCATATACTGCAACATAATCCGCTTTTGAACGCTCTACACCAGTAGCTTTGGTGGTATAAGGTAACCAAATTCGACCAGCATCAGGGAATTGATAACTATCAGGCATCACGCCAACGATGGTGGTTGGTTTAGTGTTTACTCTGAGTTTTTTCCCTAAAACATCTTTATCGCCAGCAAAAAGACTTTGCCACAATGTATGACTGAGAACCGCAACCGGCTCAGCTCCTGATAAAGCATCTTCATTGCTAAGTAAACGACCTAACAAAGGTTTAGCCTCTGATATTTTAAAGAAATTTTCTGTGACAAAATGGCCCGTATATTTAACCGCTCGATCGTTGGTGCTTAAATTAACCGTGCCTATGTCGTAGGCATCAAATACCTCATAACTTTGCACACGTTTTTTTAAGTCTTCAAAATCGTGTACTCGAATACTTGTACCTTGATAAGTCATACCATTGTAAATCATATCCACTGCTCTGATACGCTCCCCATCTTTAAAAGGAAGTGGTGCAACCATTGTGCCTTGTATAAAGCTAAACATATAAATACACAGCGTTAAGCCGGTAGTCATCACAAATACCGTTAGTGCGGTAAATTTAGGGTTTTTAATTAACGTTCGTAATGCAAAGTTAATATCAGAAAAAATACTCATAAGCCTGCTCCTTACGCTACCGCTTCTGCAATTTTAGTTTCAGTCGTTGGCGAGTCTGAGACGATACGCCCATCAAAAATTTCAATAATACGCTCTGCCCGCTTAGCACCTCTTGGATCATGAGTAACCATGCAAATAGTTGCACCTTCTGCATGTAACTTATCAAGTAAAGCCATCACCAATTCAGCATTTTTTGAATCAAGGTTACCGGTTGGCTCATCCGCTAAAATAATTGACGGATTACCGGCAATAGCACGCGCCACAGCAACACGCTGTTGCTGACCACCAGAGAGTTGTGATGGATAGTGTTTGGTACGATGTCCCATATCTACTTTCTCCAGCGCAGCTTTAACTAAATCATTACGCTCAGTTTTACTTAGGTCTTTACGATACGTTAATGGCAGGGCAACATTTTCAGCAACGGTTAATTCACTGATTAAGTTGAAAGACTGAAAAACAAAACCTATTTCTTTATTTCGAATTGCCGCTCTTTGTTTGCCATTAATATCCACCACATCATGACCATTTAAGTTATAACTGCCACCCGAACAGGTATCTAATAAACCTAACAAAGATAATAAAGTAGATTTACCACAACCCGACGGGCCAGCAATCGATAAATACTCACCTTGTTTAACCTCTAAATTAATATCACTCAAGGCATGAGTTTCTACTTCGTCGGTAGAAAATACTTTTTTCAAATTGGTTAACTTAATTAATGTCTTCATCGGTTATTCCTTTCTTATTCATGATGTTGTTAGTTTAATTTTTAATTGTTTTTGTTATATCTTTTAAAATGTTTTTCAATGACTTATCTAATTCAAGGTAATTAGTTTATGGCGTTCAAAACTGGTTTGCTCTGAGACGATGATTCTATCCCCTACTTTTAATCCGCTAATCACTTCAATATCAACACTTGACGATAAGCCAAATTCCACCGGAGTTTGTTGCGCTGTCGTTTGTTCATTATTAACTAGGTAAATCGCCATTGTTTGACTTGCTTGAGAAAAAGCAGGACGTCTAACAAACAAGCTACTTTTTTTCTGGGTAATGAATATTTCACCATCGATAGAAAGGTCTGGCCTTGCTTCATCTGGAAGCTTTGAAGTTAACTCAACATCAACCTGCACAGTGCCATTTACAACCGCAGGGTCAATGCGAGTGACCTTGCCTTGTATTTGATTAAAGCGCGTATCAATACTAACGTGTTGGCCAATAATGATATCGCCAGCATTAAGTTCGGGAACCTTTAGTTCGGCAATTAAGTCGCCCTTTTTAGCAAATTTGGCAATATTTCCACCAATCGCAACACGTTGACCAAGCTCTAATGGCATCGCTTGTAAAACGCCCGCGAGTGATGCTTTCACATTGAGTGAAGCCAATTGAAATTGTGCTCTTTCATACTTTTTATTTAATTTTTTCAGTAAAGCCGTTTGTGCTTCAAATTGAGCAGACAAATTCAGTACTAATTGCTTTGCTCTCAATTCATTAATTTCAATGGTTTTAGCTAGTTGGTTTACGGTCAGTTTAGATGACTCAAAATCTAATTTGGAAACAGTAGAATTGCCGACTTTGATTAATCGTGATTCTGCATCTAGACGCATTTTTGCTTTTTCATATTGCATTTGTGTTGCTAAGGCACTGGCTTGCATGTCAAGTAACTGAGTATCTTGACTAACTTTCAATGCACGTGTTTGCGCTTGCATGGCTGCTACTTCCCAGTGCAACTCTTCTACCATTTGGTCTAATTCAGGATTAACCAATTCTACTATCAGTTGGTCTTTTTCGACCTGTGCACCAGGCTTAACAAGAATACGTTCGACTTTACCTGATACGGTACTCGCAACCCAACGAACATCTCTTGGCGCCAAAATACCTGGGCCAGAGATTTTAATATCAAAATCACCTTGCTCAACTACTGCGGTAATCACCGAGTTACTTTGCACTGAAAATGCAGAAATGTTCATTTGAGTACTAGCAATAAGAAAAGCAGCAAGCGCTATTACGCCAGCAGTAGTGACAAAAACTTTCTTTTTATAAAATGGCTTCTTAGTTTGCTTGATGATGTCCATAACAGACCTAAGTTATATTGAATATACGGTTAATATAGCCAAAGTCGTGCCACTTTTTTTTACCAATAAAATCAGTCTGTTATGTACTTTGTGGTTTTAGGGTTTTTCACTCATCCCATTCTTGGGATGAGTAAAATGAAGATTCATCCCAAATCAGGGATGCAATTAACACTATTTAGTTGGGTGTATACCAAACCGATTATTAGCTTGTATACCCGTTGCCATTTAAGATGCTTGTTTCAGAGTGCACTTTGAATGGTAACGGGTATATACTTCAATCACTAAAATCACGAGGCTGTGGAAATTTAAATGAAGTGTTTTATTCTGATATTACTAGCGACAAGCTCAATGTTAATTTCATTTGCTTTGTCCGCAAAGAAACCAACCGTACAAGATATCAGTCACTTAATTTCTAAAGAAGAATTTTCGAGTTATAAAGATGTCGCAGACTTTATTGCACAATCACCACAGGTGACTATAACCGTCATGCCATCCCAAGCAGATGTAGATAAATACGGTCCAAAAGTGGCTAAATCATTGACCGGTTCAGATTGTGATAGAGATGGTAAAATGGATGATAACCCCACATGTAACGCTGTTTTCTATAAGCTTTGGCTGAAATACGCTCGCTAGTCTATTGCCTTTAAGAACAGGGTAATATCATCAAGCATTTCTTGATAGTACGGATTATAAGTCAAACGTTGTATTGGTGAGTCTTTCATCAGGTTCGCTGCTGTCACCTCTCCTTTGATTACCTGTTTATTCTGTTTGCACGCCTGGTGCCGTTCAGCGTCTTTCACATAGTGACCACAGTTTCTATATTGTCCTTTAACGCCATAATGCGGGTTATCCGGAGAGTTGGTCGTGGCAATATGTGAAACATCAAAAATATCACTGCATAAGCTTTCAGCTGAACACTCAGGAACAATCACCTTCATCACATCGGTTAACTTCGTTGGAAGCTTGTTGTTATCACCATAATAAATCAGCACGCTTTTTTTCATCTGATCTTGAGGTGATGCTAACTGCCATTCTTCAATAAGCGCTAAAGTATGCTCGGTATCTATCGTTTGATCATGCTCGCTCGCAACAACAAAAATAGGGATCTCATGCATTTGTCTACTTGCTGATGCGCCATCGCTAACAACCAGACTCATTATTGCATCTACCTGTGCCGCCGCGTTATAAGGGAATGACTCATACTTAGCAAAATCTATGTCTGCATCTAAATCTATCCAATCAACAAAAGGAATGGCATCAATATATTTAGCCAACCAAGCTAAATCATTTTTGGCTTTTGAGGCCGGTGACCACATAAATAGGCCTTTAATTTTGTTATCAACGTGCTTTTGCTGCATTAAGTAATCAAAAATAAGAGCGCCCCCGGTAGAGAGTCCACCGAGATACACCTGTTGATAATCATTAAGCGTTTCTTCAATGGCAAATTTTGCTGCTTTTTGCCACTCGCTATACTGGGTATTCAATAATTCTGAAGGTGCCATGCCATGCCCTGGTAATAACAAGGTCCGTACGGTAAAGCCCTGCTGGTAAAAATACTGGCTAAGATCATGAAAAGAAAACGGTGAATCGGTTAAGCCATGAATAAGCAAAATAGCTTTATCGTTATTCTGTTGAGCCAATTCATACGGAGCAACTAAGTGACTTATTTGTGGCGTTTGTGGCCAATTATTTAATTTAGATAACTGTAGATAAGTATCAGTAATAATAGGGCAAGGCATAGTAGCCTTTGGGTTTTTATCAACAACGAGACCGTAAACTGTTGCTATGTATTCTTGATAGCTTGTCAGTTTAGTAAAATTGATACTTCCAGGTGTCTTATTTACGCTTTCATTAGCAAAACGGTATTTACCCGATTCTATCAGCGACGCGTGGTTATTTTGAATACTCAAGCAATCTTGCGGCTCTTGAGAAAATGACAGTGTACTCACTAAAACGAGGAGTAATATCGCGATCTTAATAACAAATTTCATGCTGATTCCCTGTTAACTTGAAGTACTGTTTTCTTTATAAGCTATCTAAGCCTAGATCAATATTCTACGCAAAAAAAAACGCCTTTGAAACAGTTGCTTCAAAGGCGTTAATAATCAGTAAACATTAAATACCGTAATCTAAACGATATTTTTTAATGCTTGCTAAGTTTTCTACTAGTTCAGGTTTACTGGTAACTTGTTCTTCTAGGTACGTAACAACGTCACCCAAACTAACAATTGACGCTACTTGCGTACCAAAATCACGTTCAACTTCTTGAATTGCAGAGAGCTCACCTTGGCCTTTTTCTTGACGGTCAAGCGCGATTAAAACACCAGAAAGCTGTGCGCCTTGTGTTTTAATAATTTCCATTGATTCGCGAATAGCAGTACCTGCAGTGATAACATCATCAACTAGCATAATTTTGCCTTCAAGCGCTGCGCCAACTAATGAACCACCCTCACCGTGTTTTTTAGCTTCTTTACGGTTAAAGCAATAAGGTGCATCAATATTATGGTGATCGTACAGAGCCACTGTTGTAGTAGTGGCAATAGGAATACCTTTATATGCCGGACCAAAAACCAAATCAAACTCAATTTTTGAATCAACTAGTGTTGCCGCATAAAAACGACCTAAACGGGCTAAGTCACCACCGGTTTTAAACATACCGGCATTAAAAAAGTACGGGCTAACTCGGCCAGACTTTAAGGTGAATTCGCCAAAGCGTAATACCTGTTTTTCTATAGCAAACTCAATAAATTCGCGTTGATAATCTTTCATCTTCAGTTTCCTTTGGGCTTAGCTTAATGCAGCTTTTTGTATGTCGAATAATTCATTAATACCGTTTTTAGCTAGCTCAAGCATGGCCTGCATTTCTTCAAAGCTAAATGGTGCCTCTTCCGCAGTACCTTGTACTTCGATAAGCTTACCTGTATCTGTCATGACTACGTTTAAATCAGTATCCGCAGCCGAATCTTCTGGGTAATCTAAATCAGCAACAGGCTCACCTTTATAAATGCCAACAGATACAGCCGCAATCATATGTTTAAGTGGGTTAGTTTTAATAATATCTTTAGCGCGCATGTAATTAAGCGCATCAACTAATGCAACACAAGCACCTGTGATAGAAGCGGTACGAGTACCACCATCAGCTTGAATTACATCACAATCAACTGAAATAGTATTTTCACCTAGGGCTTTTAAATCGACCGCGGCACGTAAAGCACGCGCAATTAAGCGTGAGATTTCTAATGTACGACCACTTTGCTTACCTTGGGCTGCTTCACGACGCATGCGAGTATGAGTTGAGCGAGGTAACATACCGTATTCAGCCGTAATCCAACCTTTACCTTGGCCTTTTAAGAAACGTGGCACACCCACTTCAACAGAAGCAGTACAAATTACTTTAGTATCGCCAAACTCAATAAGTACTGAGCCTTCAGCATGAGTAGTAAATTGACGGGTAATTGTTACTGGGCGAATTTGCCCTAATGTTCTGCCGCTTGGACGCATGGTATGTTCCTCTAAATAAAGACTGATAATTAAATTGCCGCTATTATAATGCTTATACCTATTACCAATCAAGATTTTGCATGATAACGGCTATAAAACACTTTTTTGAAATATAGTTCTACAAAGCAAGGTCATGTAGATTGTCCTAGCAATAAATAACATCAGAGAGCCTTATGAAAACTTTCACTCTATTAATCCTTTGTATAAGTCTCTTTCTTGTCAGTACTAGTGTAGTAAAAGCTGCCTCCACAGCAGATGCTTTAACCTTACCCACTTACAGTAAAGTTTATGATGACAAGCGTGACCCATTCAAAGATGCTACGGCAGCACTAACCCTAGCCAAAGAAACTAATCGCCAAGTACTTATTGAGATTGGCGGAAACTGGTGTACTTGGTGCCATAAAATGGATGCTTTTCTCCTTAAAAACCCTGACGTATTTAAAGCGCTGCATAGCCAATATGTATTGTTAAAAATTAATGTCAGTGACAGTAATGAAAATGATGATTTTATGAAGTCACTGCCGCCAGTACTCGGCTATCCTCATATGTATGTTTCAACGGCGCAAGGAAAAATGATTTTATCGAAAGATACCGCTGAGCTTTTGCACGACAATAATTACTCCAAAGCACAATGGTTGAGCTTTTTAAGTGATTGGTCTGTCGATTCGAGCACAACTCAAGCACAATTAACAACAACGACCTCAGTAGAATAATTAAAGCAAAATATCAAACCTACCTAGGCTAGTGGAGCATGTTAGTGAACAATAAAAATAAATGTTCGTCTTTTTTTGATGAGAATTACCAAGTACCAGAATTTATAAAAAACAAACAGGCGCAGCATAATCGACGTAATTTCCTTAAGTCGGCCGCAGGCATAGGGGCATTAGCGAGTGTATCTGCGTTTAGTCTTAGCGCTAAAACGCAAACATCCATAAATGACTTACTTAAAACCCTAGTTAAGACCGATCCTTGGTTAACACTTGATGCAACACTCAATCAATTATTACCAAGCTCTGCCACAGGCCCTAGCGCGAGTGAAATTCAAGCGACGGCTTATTTATACCAAGTGATGACAGTACAACCCACTGAACAAGACGAAAAAGAGTTTATTCTCAAAGGTGTTGGTTGGCTAAATGGTTATGCCAACAGCGAAAAATCAGCAAACTTTGCCCAATTAAATTTTTCCGATAAAGAACAACTGCTTCGTGGCATTAGCCAATCAACCGCAGGTAGAAATTGGTTAAATACCTTACTCGGCTATATTTTTCAAGCCATGCTAACACCGCCAAGTTATGGCGGAAACCCTAATGGTATTGGTTATCAATGGTTAGAACATCAAGCAGGCTTTCCGTTACCTGAAAAAGGTCAACGCTATTTTGAATTACCCACTAGAGCACGTATAGATTTGATTAGTCGAGTAGATTACGACAATAAACGAAGAAAGAACACCGATCAGCACCCAGCACAAAGCCGTAAGAAATTGCCCCAAGGAACGAGAAAATCATGAGTTATGACATTTGTATAGTCGGAAGCGGCGCCGGCGCCTCGCCAATTGCTCATCAATTAGCACAAGCCGGTGCTAAAGTCTTAGTCCTTGAAAAAGGACCTTGGTTAACTGAAAAAGAATTTTTCAAAGATGAACTAACCATTAGCATTCATGACGCCTACAATCCAAAATTAACTGATGAACAGCACGTTATTGAAGAAGAGTACCTTGATGAAAACGACAAACCTTTTTGGCAAGGTGAAAAAACCAGTGATTCAGGCTGGAGCTGGTGGAATGGTAACGTAGTTGGTGGCTCGTCAAATTTCATGAGTGGTTATTTTCATCGCTTAAAACCAATTGATTTTCGTTTGAAATCTGAATTTGGAGCAATAAAAGGCGCTAACGTCGCCGACTGGCCAATAAGTTATGATGAACTTGAACCTTATTATGCAAAAGTAGAACGTGAAGTGGGTGTATCTGGCCGTGTGGTAGATCATCCACATCAAGAACCACGTTCAACAGACTTTCCTTATCCGCCCATTGCTGAATTACCCATGTCTTCATGGATAGATAAAGCAGCGAAAAAAATTGGCTATCATGCAATCCCAGTACCTAGAGCCATTTTATCTGAACCAGCTATGGGCAGACGCAGCTGTGAATATTCCGGCTATTGCAGTAGTTATGGCTGTGCTTCTGGCGCAAAAGGCAGTGGTAGAGCAGCACTATTAAACCATGCCGTAGCTACAGGCAACTGCACCATTAAAGCTAATGCCAAGGTTTATAAAATCGCTTCCGATAAAGATGGCAAGATTACTGCTGTGCACTATTACGACAGTATTGGACGTAAAAAACTAGTCAGTGCCAAAATCTATGTGGTGGCTTGTCAGGCCGTAGAAACCTCACGTTTATTACTGGCCTCCACTGGTGAGAAATTCCCCCAAGGCTTAGCCAATAATAGCGGTCAGGTCGGTAAGAACTTATTGTTTAGTGGTGGTGGTACAGGACAAGGTGACTTTAATTATGCTGACTTATCTGAACAAAAAGTTAATGAATTAAAAAAAGTGGGCCCCTTTATTAATCGCGCCTTGCAAGATTGGTATCAAATTAGTGATAACAGTTTTACTGGCGCCAATAAAAAAGGTCAAGTCAAAGGTGGCACCATAGACTTTTTATTCCATCAAAATCCCATTGCTAGAGCACGTGGTACACAGTGGGGACTCAGTAAAAGTGGTGATGAACAGTTACTGTGGGGCGAAGATTTAAAGCAAAGTTTAAAAACAGAATTTACCAGTTATAAAACACTACGTTTTGAAGTGTTTAATGACTGGCTGCCTACTGATGATTGTTTTGTCAGTTTAGATAACGAAGTGACCGATCAATGGGGCGACCCGGTAGCCAAAGTACGTATTGGTTACCATGACCACGACCTTGAGGTAGGCGAGTACTTATCGAAAAAAGCAGAAAAACTACTTGAAGCCTTAGGCGCAAAAAACGTCTCATCTTCGGTCAGTGGTTACCCTTCTACAAACTTAATGGCTGGCGGCTGTCGCTTTGGTAATGATGCCAAGACCTCAGTGCTCAATAAAAACTGCCAAGCCCATGAAGTTGATAACCTGTATGTCACTGATGGTTCGTTTATGCCAACGGGCGGCAGCGTACCTTATACCTTTACTATTTATGCAAATGCTTTTCGGGTTGCAGATAAAATAAAGGCGCACTGGTTAACGCTACAAAGCTAACAAAAAGTAAGGACTCTCATTCGACACTGAATTTCTGGCTAGATGTACTAAGCTCAGGCATAATCCAAGCAATTAAGTGACATTATTATTAGGATTTAACATGATCTATAGCATGACTGCATTCTCTCGCATTGAAATTAAGGGCGATTGGGGCAACGCCGTTTGGGAGATTCGCTCAGTTAATCAAAGATTTCTTGAGACTTATTTTCGTTTACCTGAGCAATTTCGTGGTATAGAGCCTGTTTTACGTGAGCGTTTTCGTAAACAACTTAATCGCGGCAAAGTAGAGTGTAACTTACGTTTTAATGCCAATGCAGCAAACAAAAGCGAATTAGCTCTTAATGAAAAGCTAGCACTACAACTTATTGAACATGCCAACTGGATAAATAACCACACCCTTAACAGCCAAGTGAACCCACTTGAAGTTATGCGCTGGCCTGGTGTGATGGAAGCTCCTGAAAGCGATATGTCATCAATTCAAGCGGAGTTACTTGCCGCATTTGATCAAGCACTGAAAGACTTTATTGCCGCTCGCGCCAGCGAAGGTGAGAACCTTAAGGTGATGATTGAGCAACGTCTTGATGCTATTTCTGGTGAAGCCGATAAAGTACAAAATCATATGCCAGACGTCATTGCATGGCAGCGTAATCGCATCATCGAAAAATTCACTGACGCTAAAATTGATTTAGATTCAGGCCGTGTTGAGCAAGAGTTAGTTTTATTAGCGCAAAAAATGGATGTAGCCGAAGAACTTGACCGCTTAAACAGCCATGTAACTGAAACGAAGAAAATCTTGCAAAAAGGTGGCGCACAAGGTCGTCGTTTAGATTTCATGATGCAAGAATTTAACCGCGAGGCGAATACCTTAGGCTCGAAGTCTATTAATACCGACGTTACCGCCAGCGCAGTAGAGTTAAAAGTATTAATTGAACAAATGCGCGAGCAGATTGCAAACATCGAATAACTTTCAAACAAATTTTCATCAATATTAAGCCATAGCTAAGTAATACCTTAACTATGGCTTTTTTATGAGCAATCAAACATACCAGCATAGTAATAGAACATATTGCTTGCTATAACATCTGTAGAGCTTTTTATAAGGATATCTGCAAGATGATCACACTTTCACCAGAGCAATGCCGCGTTATCGGTGTCATGTTAGAAAAAGAAACCACCACACCAGAACAATACCCACTTTCGCCAAATGGCATTCTCATTGGTTGCAATCAAAAAAGCAGTCGTGAGCCGGTTATGTCTCTTTCTGAAGAAGATATTCAAAACGTTATTGATGAGCTGGTACAAATGAACCAGTTGATGGTAGATCACAAAGCATCAAGTAGAGTGAATAAGTACTTCCATCGCTTCTGTAATACCGAATTTGGCAGCTTACAATTCACAGCCCAGCAAAGAGCAATTATCTGTGTACTCTTTCTGAGAGGCCCACAAACACCGGGTGAAATAAGAACGCGTACTAATCGCCTAGCAGATTTTTCCGATGTGAATGAAGTAGAAACAGTATTACAGCAGCTGCTCGATTTAAACGGTCAAACCTTGGTTAAAAAACTTGAAAAAGAGCCTGGAAGACGTGATTGCCGCTATGTGCATTTACTGGCTGAATTTGATGAAGCTAGCTTAATTACATCCTCTTCGAGTCAAACTGAGGTCACTCCCTCTGAAAGTAAGACTCAACTAAGCCAACGAGTCACTGAGTTAGAACAACAAGTTGCCTCGTTAACTGAGCAAGTAGCCACTTTAACTGAGTTATTTGAGGCTCAGTAATCACTCTTTACAGTTAAATTAAATCGCTCAAAGGCAAAGCACCTTCACAAGTCAGGTGTTTTTCCTTAGTTAACCCATATGTAGTCGTTACCACCACTCTATTGTCAAAACTTGTAAAGTAAGTGAAAAATTATGTGCGCATTTCATTGAACAGTATAAAATGCATAATGAAACCACTCCTTATTATGGAAAATAGTTTTTATGGGTAACGCCTTACTGTTCTTAAGCTTTTTATCTACTTCTCTATTTACGTTTACCGCGCAAGCTGATAATCAGCAAACGAATAACCAAGATGCTCAAGTAGGTAAAAAAACAAACGAATCTGCCATCATACTTACTGAACAGCAAAAAAATCAGTGTGCTTAATATTGTAGTGATGGTGATGATAAGCATCATGGCGCTGAGTAAAATAGGGATAAGTGTTACACCGTTTATTGCTGCCATAGGCGCAATTTCATTAGGAGCAGGCCTCGCATTACAAGGCTTATTAGCTAATTATGCAGCCGGGTTTAATATCATTATTATTCGTCCCTTTGTTGTTGGTGATACCATCGAAGTACAGGGAGTAATAGGTATAGTTAAAGAAGTACAACTCGCTTATACCATTATCTATAATGAAGATTCGGCCGAGATAACGATTCCCAATAAACATATCGTGGGTGAAAAGTTGTTGCTCGATCGTTTCTCTAAGATTATTAGCAAGCGCGAATAAAGCACTACCATCTTCAGGCAAAATTATGAGGAAATTATCACTATGCCAATGAACAAGATAAGCATTTTAGGGATGTTTTTCTGAATAATATTAACTAAGTTAATTAAGATATCATCGCCAACACTCGGGCCATAACTATCATTAATTCGCTTAAAATTATCCATGTTCAGCTGCAATAGACTAAAGCCTCGTCCTTGCTGCTCAGCCTCAGTAATACAACGATGTAATATTGCTTGTCCAGCACGTCTATTTAATGCGTTAGTTAACGGGTCTTTTTTCGCAAGCTCTTCAAATGCTTGTGTTATTCACCCTAACTCAGCCAAGCGTCGATAAATAAAGATAACTAAACTAAAAGTTAAGGTAACGCCGAGTGGTAAGAATTCATCAAGCTCCCAATGTTCATGCTCCTTTACTATGCTAACGACTAACTCTAAAACATCGTAGCTGGCAAATAAAATAAAATAAAAAGCAGCCCATTAATCGCGAGTAACCACAGGCCATCTCTAATGAAAGTGCTTTTATGCAAATATTTATAGTGCAACATAATTAATACCTAGAATAATTCCATCTTTCCATATTCTACTAAACAATTATTGAATGCGAGTGATTTTTACTCAACCATATACCAACCACCAATATAATTATTCGTAATCAAATATAACTCGACTCAGTTACAAGAGTTTGATTCAAGACATGATAATTAATAAAGCTTATGCCATAGTTAAGCATACCAAATACTGAGGGGCCCTCATGTTAAATGATATAACCGAAATTGTTGAAGCCGTTTCTAATAGTTATGGAGATGAGTTTCTTAGTCAAATAACTTTAGCTCTCAACAAAGCTATTGCTGCCGATTACACCTTTATTGCTCGGTTAGATGCACAAGCACACCGCTGTAAAACAGAGGTGTTAGTTGCCAAGGGTAAAATTGTCGATAACTTTGACTACTCCCTAGAAAATACCCCTTGCGCTAATGTCGCAGATGATTCGGTCTGTTTTTATGCCAAAGATATCTGTAAATACTTCCCTAAAGACCAATTATTGGTTGATATGAATATTCAAGCCTATTTGGGCACTCCTCTGCTTGATTCCAAGCAACAAGTGATAGGTATCATTGTCGCATTGTTCGAAACAGAACATAAAAAACAAGAAGAAACCTCGGCATTATTTCAACTATTTTCTGGTCGCATTGCCGCGGAATTTGAACGAATCGATTACGAACAATCACTTGAAGAAAAAATAGCGGTTCGAACATCCGAGCTATCTGAAACAGTCAGACAGCTACAAACGACCCAAAAGCAGTTAGTTGAGTCTGAAAAGATGTCGGCGCTAGGTAATTTGGTGGCAGGGGTTGCTCACGAGGTAAATACACCATTAGGCATAGCCATAACAACCCATAGCATCATGGCTGATGAGCTAAAGAAACTAGAAGATAAACTTGATAGCAAGAGCCTCAGCATGAAAGATATGGAGAGTTTTCGGCACACGGCTAACTCAGCAATATCTATGCAAGGAGATAATCTAGTTCGCGCTAAAAATTTGATGGAAAACTTTAAAAAGACGGCTGCAGACCAACATCAACTAGAAATAGAAACCTTAGATATTAGTCAATATTACCAACAAGTCATTTCAACATTACGTTCAATTTTAAAACCTCAGAAAGTTAACCTTGAAATAGAGTGCCAAGATAAAATAATTTTAGCGACCTACCCTGGTGTTCATGCACAAATATTAACTAACTTGATCAGTAACAGCGTTAAACATGGCTTCTCGAATAACAATAATGATGGTACCTATGACGTTAACCAAGAAAACAAAATAACTATCATCATTAAACAACTTCCATCGGGTGAAGTGAAGGTCAGCTACTGCGACAATGGCCGTGGCTTATCTAAAAATGCCGAACAACATGTTTTTGAACCCTTCTTTACCACTGCACGTAAGCAAGGCGGTATTGGTTTAGGCATGTCTATAGTCTTTAATTTAATTAATCAAAAACTCAATGGCTCAATTGAATTAAAAAATGCTAACACTGGTGCATGTTTCCACTATAAATTTAGAGCAACACCAGCTATATAGCACTAATACCAAGTTGATTAAGTTCTTTCCCGCTCAGCGAGAATTAAAAGGCTTACAAACAAGGCATTGATTGATGAGAATGGTTATTCAGGAGAATAAGCTCCTGCATTCTCTAAGAAGCTACATCCTTGTAGCGTCCTTATCAAAATCAATAACGTAGTGTGTAAGTCATTAAAACTCGCCCTTGGGAGCTTAATCGATGTCCATTAACTTTGTTAAATTCATTTGAGTTAGAGTGACTAAACCGGAATAAATTCGCCTTGTTATTGAACATCGAGCACAGCTCTGAGTAGGGAAGAAATTTAATCAAATTGGTATAATCTCCATCAAATGATGAGCTGAAAAACCTACCCTAATTAACGTTGTAAATCTGTAACTCCCGCAGCGGACAAACTGTCCCCTAATATTAAAGAAACAACAAAACCACATCTTGTGTGTGGATATTGAATAAACACTACATCTTGTGTTTATTTTGATGCTGACGCTAATTAGCATGATCTAGATCAATAAGTCACAACCATCAAATGCTATATATTGTGCCTATAAAAACAATAACCACTATATATAGGTGATTTGATGGACTTTAACTGCATAACCCCTAGTGTCGTTTTCCAAGAAGTTCCAGATGAAATCAGTCTATGCTTTAGCATTACTGGTTGTAAGCTTGGCTGTAAAGGCTGTCATAGTACCGAGTTATGGCATTCAAAAAACGGTATGGCATTAACAAACCAAGCTTTTATTCTATGGCTTAAGAAGTATAAAGGTTTGATCAGCTGCGTAGTATTTTTTGGCGGTGAGTGGCAAGCAAATGCTTTAATTGAAAAACTACAGATTGCGAAAAGCTTTGGCCTTAAAACTTGCCTTTACTCCGGTGAAGAGGCTGAAGAAAAATATATTGACCTTAGAATTACACAGCATCTCAATTTTTTAAAAACAGGTGCTTGGCGAGATGAGTTAGGTGGCCTAGAAAGTACTCACACTAATCAAGTATTTCGTGATTTGACTACAGGCGAAAAACTTAACCACCTTTTTGTTAAAAACTCAGATAACAATTCATATAACAACCCACAGAAAAATAACTCACTTTTAGGAGTAGGCAATGTTGCGGCTTAACCAAGATCAGATAAATAATAAAAAAGACTTCATAAAACAATATTTTAATGCAGAAAATGCAGCTGACGGGTCAAAAATGGATGCTAATGCCAACGTCAGTCATAAAAATATTGCCACCTTAGAAGCTGAATTATTAAAAGACTGTTTTGTGCAAATTAACCGTTCCTTAGTACAGGATAAAATTCGCGATACCTTTGATGAAGATTTAGCTAAAGAGTATATGCGCCAAATTGAAGATCACGAAATATACGTGCATGATGAGACCAGTTTAAAGCCATATTGCACCTCAATTAGTATGTATCCATTTCTATTGGATGGCTTAACTAAACTGGGAGGCGAGTCAAAAGCGCCTAAACACTTAGAATCGTTTTGTGGTTCGTTTGTGAACTTAATTTTCGCCATTTCGGCACAATTTGCAGGCGCAGTAGCAACGGTTGAATTCCTCACCTATTTTGATTATTTCGCTCGTATTGAATACGGTAATGACTATTTGAGTAGCCATCAGTTCGAAATAGAAAATCATTTACAACACGTGGTTTACGCTATTAACCAACCCGCAGCAGCTCGCGGTTATCAGAGTGTATTTTGGAATGTTTCTCTATTTGATCAGCACTATTTTTCCTCCATGTTTGAAAACTTTGTTTTCCCTGATTTTAGTAAACCGAATTGGCAGACGGTTGACCATTTGCAGCACTTCTTTTTAGGCTGGCTCAATAAGGAACGTGAACAAGCGGTATTAACTTTCCCTGTAGTTACAGCAGCTATGCTAACAGAGAATGGTCAGTGTAAAGACCAAGCATTTGCCCGTAAATTAGCCGAGCAAAAGGCTGAAGGTAACTCCTTCTTTATCTACCTATCTGACAGTGCTGATTCACTCGCTTCTTGTTGTCGCCTTCGTAATGAAATTTCAGACAATACCTTCTCCTATACCTTAGGCGCAGGTGGCGTAGCGACAGGATCGATTAATGTAATTACCATTAACATGAATCGCTTGGTGCAAGATGGCCGAGATTTAAAAACAGAGATTGAAAAGATACAAAAATACCAAGTCGCTTATCGCAAGTTAATGGAGGAGTACAAGGAGCAAGGCGCTTTATCGGTTTATGACGCCGGCTTTATTTCATTAGACAAACAATTTCTTACCATAGGCATCAATGGTATGGCAGAAGCCGCAGAATTTTCAAACCTTGTTGTTGGTAATAATGACGAATATAAAGCATTTGTTAGTAAGCACTTAAAAGTGATCTATCAAGCCAACCAAGCAGCGAAAAAAGAATTTGGTTATATGTTTAATACCGAGTTTGTTCCTGCGGAAAACCTTGGCATTAAAAACTCAAAATGGGACAAAAAAGACGGTTATCAAGTAAAGCGTGACTGTTATAACTCTTATTTCTATGTGGTTGAAGATGATGAAACTAATCATCTGGATAAGTTTGTTATGCACGGTCAAGAAATGACCCAGTACCTTGATGGAGGCTCGGCATTACACCTAAACTTAGATGAAGCACTTTCAACCGATGCATATTTGAAGTTGTTTAATGTTGCTGCAGCCACAGGTTGTAATTACTTCTGCATTAACGTCAAAATTACCATCTGTAATGAATGTGACAAAATTGATAAACGCACTTTACATGTCTGCTCAAGTTGTGGAAGTAACAATATAGATCACGGCACGCGAGTGATTGGCTATTTAAAACGAGTGACTTCTTTTAGCCAAGGTCGACAAAAAGAACATGCGCTACGTCATTATCATAAAGAAAGTGCCTAAACACTCAGTGTGAGTTGCCTAAGCTAAACCACCTTGTGAATAAAAGTAAGGTGGCTTGATAGACTATTTAATCACTGCATGTAATAATTTTCGGCCATAAATCACTATTCAGGCTACCTCTACATGACTAATTTTGCCGTTATCGGTACCAGTAAAATCACTGACGCTTTTATCGAGGCTGCAAAGCAAGACCCTCGTTTTAATTTAGTCGCGGTTTATTCTCGTCACCAAACAACAGCACAAGCTTTTGCCGATAAACATAACATTGAACATTGCTTTACTGATTTAGCCTTATTAGCCAGCAGTAACCTTATTGATGCCGTATATGTAGCCTCACCAAACAGTTTCCATGCACAACAAAGTATAACCCTGCTCAATGCCGGGAAGCATGTACTTTGTGAGAAGCCGGTTGCTATCAACGGTATTGAACTTTCCCAAATGATTGCCGCCGCTAAAGCAAACAATGTCACTTTTATGGAAGCCATGTTAGTGACTTTTCTCCCTAATTATCAGCAAATAAAAGAGTCCGTAAAAGCACTAGGGAAAATACGAAAATATAGCGCATCATTTTGCCAATTATCATCTCGATATCCTGCTTATTTGCGGGGTGAAAACCCTAATACCTTTAACTTAAATTTTGGTAACGGCGCTTTAATGGATATTGGTATTTATCCATTATATTTGGCAATAGACTTATTCGGTTTACCGACAGGGATAACAGGCCAATGTTGTAAATTGCCAACGGGAGTAGACGGTTATGGCGATGTTTTATTAAATTATATTTCACCCGAAAAAGGCGATGACCAAGAGGGTTTACAGGCACATATAAGTTATTCGAAACTCAGTAATGGTAGCAATGTTTGCGAAATCCAGGGCGAAAAGGGGTATTTAATGTGGCAGCACTCATCATTGTTCAATGAAGTTTCTTTGCATTTAAATGATGGTAGTTGCCAAACTTTAACGTTAGAACAAACCGACAATAGAATGACTTACGAGCTTAGCCATTTTATCGATTTAGTAGAAAGTGGTCAGGGTGAATCTTCAGTGAATAGCTGGCAGCTTTCTCAGCAAGTATTATCTGTAATAGAGCAGGCAAGAAAGCAACAAGGAATTATTTACCCCGCAGATCAAGCAGCAAATTAAAGCGGGAGTTATTATAAACACTCCCTTAACTGCTCATTTTGCTCCTAACTATTAATGGGTAGGACTTTGTAAGCGCAACGTCTTGCCCCTTCTACAATATGCTCTTCACGACTAACGGTAGCAACTTCACTCATGAGTGTCTGAAACATTTGCAATTCCGAACGACAAAAGTTCAAACACTTACTTGCTGCAGCACAAATAGGGCAATGATTTTCCATTAACCAAAAAACGCCATCATGCTCTTCAATCGTTGCCATATAACCTTCATCACTACGTAATTTGGCTAATTTTTGTAGTTTTTCTTCAATGCCATATCGATCTGCTAACGCCAACCTATAGTTTGCCATCGCGGTGTCTTCTCGGTGACTAATAAGTTTTTCCATGCCATCATCACCAAAAAGTGTGGTGACTGAGTCAAGCAACTGCACAGTTAATTCATCGTGACGATCGGCAAAACGGCTATTGCCTTTATCCGTTAATGACCAATATCGCGTTGGTCTGCCTCGAGCAGCTTTTTCATCCTTAAAAATCACATCACCTGAGTCTTCTAAACCTTGAACATGCTGGCGAACACCCATAGTAGTTAAGCCCAATTCACTGGCCAAAATTTTTGCGGTTAAAGGCCCTTCTGTCTTCAATAACTGAATTATTTTTTCATGTGTTTTCATTAAAGTTACAGCCAAGAAAAGAGGTATATACATATTATTACCCATTTTTATCATAATTTCATCGTCTAGCCCAATATTAAGTAAAGTTTTTTGTTTATATTTTACTTGATCTTCTTTAGTAAAGCGTTTACCTTATTAAATAAATAAAACGCTTTACTAAAGAATACCAAAGGAATCATGATGAATTTACTTATTATTAGCGCCAGTCAGCGCACTCAATCACAAAGCGCAAAAGTCGCCCAATATATAGCTGAAACAAGTAGCCAATTTAATGAAATTAATCATATAGAGTTATGCAAAAAACGTTTACCTATGTGGGATGGCGAAGAAAGTAGTAAAGAAAATAGTGCTAGTGATTGGTTAGCTATCAATGAAGAATTAAAAGGTGCTGATGCATTAATATTAATAACACCTGAGTGGGGTGGCACAGCATCGCCCTTATTAAAAAACTTATTAATGATGGCAGATGCTACTGATATAGGTCACAAACCAGTTTTAATAGTGTCTGTAGTCAATGGTATTAGTGGTGCATACCCAATTGCAGAGTTACGGATGAATGCTTTTTCAAATAATAAACTGGTAGCGATTCCCGATCACCTAATTATTAGAAACGTTGAAGAGATTCTAAATACTATTAATAAAAGTGAGCAGCATAAAGGTGATCAGCAAGAAGATAGCACTATAACCCGCCGAGATAAAAGTATCCGTCATCGTATTGGTTATAGCTTACATACCTTATTGCATTACAGCCAAGCGATGAAGTCTTTACGCGAAACCTTGCAAGGTGACGTTTATCACAACGAGCACTTATACCCATACGGTATGTAGGTTAATAACCAAATAACAAAGGAATACTTATGAATTTAAATCAAGTCACCTTACCGGTAAAAGACATGGAAGTTAGTACAGACTTCTACCGACGCTTAGGGTTCTTACACATTGTCGATACCCCACATTATGCGCGTTTTGCTTGTCCTGATGATGGCGCAACCTTTTCACTTAGCCTAGAAGTAGACTTACCTGATAACAACCAACACGGTGCTGTCATTTACTTTGAACATCAGGAGCTAGATGCATGGGTTGCTGAAATTCAACAGCGAGGCATTCAATTTGAACAGTTACCAACAGAACAATCTTACTTGTGGCGTGAAGCGATGTTACGCGATCCAAGTGGTAATAAAATCAAATTATATTGGGCGGGAGAAAATCGTTTAAACCCGCCATGGCGCGTTGAAAGAAAATACTCTGAATAAACAACTACACTAAATATAAATAATATGGTTAATACCGTATAGGAGAACTACATGATCACATTAGAACATATCAACTTAGTCGTCACTGACATTGAAAAAAGCCTAACCTTTTATCAAGCCGCTTTTCCTCACTGGCATGTGCGCGGTGGTGATAAAGGTGAATGGTCCGGAAAACCGAGAAACTGGTTACATTTTGGTGATGATTATCAATATATAGCCTTAGCCGATAACGGCGTCGGTGAAAACCGAGATTTAACAGGTCACCAAGTAGGCTTAGCGCATTTCGCTTATGTGACCAGCGATTTAAAAGGCACCATAGCACGTATTACAGAGGCTGGTTTCCCTATTCATAAGGATGGTACGCCTGATGAGTATAGAGAAAACATCTACTTTCTTGATGCTGACGGTTATGAAGTCGAATTTGTACAATATAATACTGATGTACCAGCACTAAGAAATCGTTATTAGTCACTAAATATAAGCCACCGTAATGTTGAAGAATATACGAATAGAGCATTTTAATCCCTTACCACTAATGACTTCGCTAACAAAAAGAGTTTGAGCTCTTTTTGTCTTCCGCGTCGCCACCGCGACAATCGTTGAAAAAAACGGAGGCAATCTATGGTAACTTTACAGTATTCATCAACATAGCTTAAACTTAGCAACATTATCTATTCTTTTCTGCGGTTTAAGGCTTCTCATGCGTAAGTTTCAATGGACCTTTGTTTTTCTATTTCTTTCTGGTTGTGCCACTTTAGGTGTATTGGAATTCGATAAACTGTATGGTCCAAGTCATGTTGATAATCGACTTGCCCAACCTAAAGCAACCCTAGCTCAAACGATTAATTTTAATGAGCATATACAACCCATTATTGAAAATCGCTGTGTTGTTTGTCACGGTTGTTACGATGCCCCTTGTCAGCTAAAAATGGAGAACAGAGCTGGGATTGAGCGTGGCGCCAATAAAGCAATCGTCTATAGTGGTGAGCGCCTACTCACCGCTAATATTAGTGATAGCTTAAGCAAATTAACAGAATTGAATAGTGATAGTTTACAACCTCTACGCCAGCAAGGTTTTTTTCCTGTTTTAAATGAACGCCAACAATCAGAGCAAACGAATACCCAAGCAAGTTTGTTCTATCAAATGCTGCAACTAAAGCAGCAACATCCTTTGCCTAATGACACATTACTTAACGATAGTTTCGATGTTTCACTCGATAGAAGTCAGCAATGCCCAACCATTGAAGAGTTTGAGCAATATAAGAATAATTACCCGCTTGGTGGCATGCCTTATGCGCTACCAGCACTATCGATAACAGAGCATCATCAATTAACAGCTTGGTTAGCGCAGGGAGCGATTATGCCCGCAACAACGCCACCAACGAGTGATGAGCAGAAGATGATTACAACTTGGGAAAAGTTACTTAATGGTCAATCTGCTAAAGAGCAGCTAATCGCGCGTTATTTATTTGAACATTTATACCTAGCCAACTTATATTTCGACAAAACACGCTCTAGTTATTTCAAATTAGTACGTTCGAGTACTCCTAGTGCTGAAAAAGTCGACGTTATTACTACCCGCCGTCCCTTTGATTCGCCCTATGCTGGCGGACGCACTGATGTCATCATTGATAAACCAGAAGTTTTTTATCGACTGATTAAGCATAACGATACCATTATCGCCAAGCGACATATGCCCTACCCATTTGGAAAGGAAAAATTAGCGCGTATTACAGAGCTGTTCTACCAACCCGATTACTCGGTAACTACACTGCCTGATTACCAATTAGCGAATGCCTCTAACCCATTTAAAACGTTTAGGGCTATTCCTGATAAAGCACGTTATCAATTCTTATTAGACCAGGCGCAGTTCTCTATTATGAACTTTATCAAAGGTCCTGTTTGTCGTGGCCAAATTGCCTTAAATGTTATAGAAGATAATTTTTGGGTGTTTTTCCTCAATCCTGATACCTTTGATCACTACCCCAGCGAAAAATTTATTGATGCAAACGCTGATTTATTGCAATTACCTGCTGGAACCAGTGATAAAGCCTTATCATTACTGTATTGGCGACAATACGCTAAACGCCAGCAGGATTATGTTAAAAATAAATTAGCTTATATTAAAACACTTAACCTGCAGCCCAACGAACTCAATCTTGATTTAATTTGGTCTGGTAACGGCAACCCCAACGCGAGTTTAACTGTATTTAGGCACTTTGATAGCGCTTCAGTACTACAAGGGTTTATTGGTCCAACACCTAAAACAGCCTGGCTAATTAGCTACCCAATTTTAGAGCGCATTCATTACTTATTAGTGGCTGGCTTTGATGTTTATGGCAGTGTTGGCCATCAATTAAAAACCCGTTTATACATGGATTTTTTGCGTATGGAAGCAGAAAGCAATTTCATTAGTTTGTTACCTAAAGCACAACGTAAAACCGTACATGAGCATTGGTATCGAGATACAAGTGGTGACATTAAGGACTATATATTCTCTGATGATTTTTACCAGTTACCTGAAACAGGTATTAGTTACCAAACAGCCAAGCCAAAAGACGAGCTATTTCAAAAAGTAGCTCAACATACCAATAATGCATACGTTAGCCAATTTAACTTATCATCCTTAACACAAAACAAAATAGATAAGCTGATGGCAAATATAAATAAGATACCTAATGAGAGCGTGTCTCTGTTACCGCAGGTGAGTTATGTTATGGTCTCAAATGGCGATAAACTACATGCCTATAGCTTGGTTAATAACTCTGCACACAGTAATGTTGCACATTTATTCTCTGAAGATAATCGACTCCTACCCGCTGAAGATAATTTAGCCATTTTACGTGGCATAGTAGGTACCTATCCCAATGCCTTTTTTAAAGTGAAACAAGCACAATTGACTGAGTTTGTTGAAAGCTTAACAGCAATCAAAACAGAACAAGATTACCGTAAACTTAAAGACAAGTTTGCCATCCGCAGAACTAATCCTGATTTCTGGACATTTGCCGATGAGTTACATGCTTGGTATAAAACCAATCAACCTAAGTCTTCAGGTTTACTCGATTTTAACCGCTTAGAAAATCGCTAATTGTTTACCTAAAGTCGATAAATAATAACCTGTAACAAAATACTGCCGCTTACTTCAATACTCAATGAGGTAAGCCGTAGTTTTGCTCAAGCCTCTTCTGCTACACTGCCCTACTATTTGTAAAATTAATGTGAATATGCATAATCAATCAAGTTAGATTAAATAGCATAATTATCACTTCAACAAGCGAGACTCAAATGAAGAAACAAAGCCTTTTTTTGACCAGTATTTTGGTCACTAGTATTTTAGCCGGTTGTACTGGTAACAGTGTGGAGCAAAATGCAGATATGACATCATCAAGCCAAGCAAAAAAAATTAGCTACCCTGCAACTCACAAAGGTGATGTTGTTGATAGTTATTTTGGTACTGATGTTGCAGATCCATACCGCTGGTTAGAAGATGATCGCAGCGAAGAAACGGGGGCTTGGGTTACCGCTGAAAATAAAGTGACTTTCGATTATTTGTCACAAATTCCATACCGCGACCAACTTAAGACTCGCTTAGCTGAATTATGGAACTACGAGAAAGTAGGCGCCCCATTTGAAGAAGGTGATTACACTTACTTCTACAAAAATGATGGCTTACAGAACCAATATGTTATCTATCGTCAAAAAGACGGTGGTGAAGCTGAAGTATTCTTAGATCCTAACTCTTTTAGCGAAGACGGTACCACTTCACTAGGCCAATTAAGCTTTTCTAAAGATGGCTCAATTGCCGCTTATGCTATTTCTGAAGGTGGCAGTGACTGGCGCAAGATCATCATTATTGATGTAGAAACTAAAGAAAAATTAGAAGCTCCATTAATTGATGTGAAGTTCTCTGGTATTTCTTGGTTTAAAAATGAAGGCTTTTACTACTCAAGTTACGATAAGCCAAAAGGCAGCGAATTATCAGCTAAAACTGATCAGCATAAACTTTATTATCATGAGTTAGGTCAAGCACAAAAAAATGACAAAGTGATCTTTGGGGCAACGCCAGCAGAGAAACACCGTTATGTCGGTGGTGACGTTACCGAAGATAATCGGTATTTATTAATCTCTGGTGCGGTATCAACTTCGGGTAATAACCTTTACTTAAAAGACTTAACCAAGCCAAATAGTCCATTAGTGACTATTGCAGATAACTTCCTTGGTGATACTTACCTTATTGAGAATGAAGGCGACAAACTTTTCTTAGTAACCAATATTGATGCGCCAAATAAGAAGATTGTTACGGTTAACGCCAAAGCACCTACCCGTGAAAACTGGAAAAACTTAATTCCTGAAACTGAAAATGTTTTAAGTGCTTCAACGGGTGGCGGTTACTTCTTCGCAGAATATATGGTTGATGCGATATCAAAAGTAGTGCAATACGATTACCAAGGTCAGCAAGTTCGTGAAATTGAATTACCTGGCGTAGGCAGCTCTAGCGCCCTTTCAGGTGAGAAAGATGCAGACACTTTATATTACTCTTTCAGTAACTATAAAACGCCAGGCACCATCTATAGCTACAACATAGATAAAGGTGAAAGTGATGTTTATCGTGAGTCTGGTGCTAAGTTCGATAGTGCTGCTTATGAATCAAAGCAAGTATTTTACCCATCAAAAGACGGCACTAAAGTACCTATGATCATTACCTATAAAAAAGGTCTTGAACTGAACGGTAAAAACCCAACAATTTTGTATGGTTACGGCGGCTTCAATGTCAGCTTAACACCAAGGTTTAGTGTTTCTCGTGCAGTATGGTTAGAGCAAGGTGGTATCTATGCTGTTGCTAACTTACGTGGCGGCGGTGAATACGGTAAAAAATGGCATAAAGCGGGTACGCAATTAAACAAGCAAAACGTTTTTGATGACTTTATTGCTGCCGGTGAATACCTAATTGAGCAAGATTACACTTCAAGTGATTTTCTAGCAATTAATGGTGGTTCAAATGGTGGTTTATTAGTTGGTGCGGTAATGACTCAACGCCCTGATCTAATGAAAGTAGCCTTACCTGCTGTTGGCGTATTAGATATGCTTAGATACCATACTTTCACTGCAGGTGCTGGCTGGGCGTACGATTACGGTACAGCTGAGCAAAGTAAAGAAATGTTCGCTTACTTACAAGGCTACTCACCTGTACATAATGTTAAAGCGGGTGTTAGCTACCCTGCGACTATGGTAACTACTGGCGATCACGATGACCGCGTAGTACCGGCACATTCATTTAAGTTTGCTGCTGAACTACAAGAAAAACAAGCAGGTACAGCACCTATGCTAATTCGCATTGAAACTAATGCAGGGCACGGTGCGGGTACTCCAGTATCTAAAACTATTGAGCAATATGCTGATATCTATGCATTTACCTTGTTCAACATGGGTTTCGACAAATTACCTAAGTAATTTATCAAGCTAACAGTGAATCTATAACTCGTTATTTATTCACTACTTCATCAAGCTCGTATGTCCAATAAATTTAATTTGTTCATACGAGCTTTTTTATATCGAACACCACTTTCTGCTGCCCCCTGCCTTCAAATAACACTCGAAATCTAAAGTTCCCCCTACTATTTATTAAATATTTCTTTAACTCTGTTCACCCCTTTAATTATTCTCACTGTGTAGATAGTCACTAAATCTACATGCCAGCAATAATCTTTTTAAAGTTTATTTTAATTTATCTGCAACTTTTTCAAACCACTGTCGTATTGCTTGTATGAAACAATAATAAATAATATGGAATGGTAATGAAAATACAAAATTTTAGCTTAATGGTGTTATCAAGTTTATCTGTGGCAATACTTTCAGCATGTGGTGGTTCAAGTTCAACTGATAAAGCTGACGATTCAGGTTATGTTGAGCCGCCAGCAACAGTAACCTTCCCTTCACAAAGTGCAACACCAAGCATGCAAGATATTAATGACGCAGGCAGTTTGCTTTTAAATGAGGCAGGTTTGTCTTTATATACTTTTGAAGATGACAGTGAAAACACATCGACTTGTGATGGAACACCTGAAGATGCTAATACCTGCGCAGGCAACTGGCCTCCTTTACTTGTTGACGAAAGCGCAGTAGAAGGTAATGGTTTCACTTTTATCACTCGTGGTGACGACCAGCAGTGGGCCTATAAGACAATGCCGTTATATACTTATATTGGTGACAGTGCCCAAGGCGATATCAGCGGTGATGGTATTAATGATTCATGGCACTTAGCACGCCCTATGCCATTAGCATTTAAAGAAGCTAATGGTGAAAATAAAACCGCAGCATTTTATGTTGGAGCACAAACAGCCTTATCAGCAAACAATGTTTTAGAAACCATTCGCTTAGAAAAAGAAGGCTTTACACTTTATACCTTCGATGTTGATCCATTAAACGATACGGCTTGTGCTGGCGGCTGCATTACCGCTTGGCCTCCTTTATTGGCAGACGCTGGTGCCAAAGCTGAAGCTCCATTAAGTATCATTGAAACGACTAATGGTGATATGCAGTGGGCTTACAAAAGCAAAGCATTATATTTCTTTTTCGGTGATAACAATGCTGGAGAAGTAAATGGTGACGAAGTCGGTGATGTTTGGCACACAGCAACAACAGAGCCCGCTATTCAACGCACCAATGTTAATGGCCAGTTTTTATCAGCAACTGGCCAAGTTAACGCCTTAATGCCTGTTAATGATAGCAACAGTGATTTTGAAGTAAAACCAATGAATTTAGATGGTTACGCTTTATATACCTTTGATCTTGATTCAGCAGACAAATCGGTTTGTATTGAAGGCTGTTTAGTTAATTGGCCTGCCTTTGTACCCAGTGAAACAGATAGCGCCACTGGTGATTTTACTATATTTACCCGTGACGACGGTGTTCAACAATGGGCCTTTAAAGGCCAAGCCTTATATTTCTATATAGGCGATAAAGCCCGTAATGACATTAATGGAGAAGGTTTAGGTAACGTATGGCATTTAATAAAACCTGAAGCAACTGCTTCGATGCCACTAGCTATTAATGACGATAGTGCAACTGCACTTTATGTTGGCCAACAAACCATCTCATCGGTTAAGTATAATAATGATGTGCTCGAAGCCATCAGCTTAGATAAAGCTGGTTTTACCTTATACACCTTCGATGCTGACCCACTAAATGATACAGCCTGTGCAGGTGCTTGTATTAATGCATGGCCACCATTGCTAGCTGATGAAAACGCAGCAGCAGAAGCACCGTTAAGCATTATTGAAACCAGCAACGGACATATGCAATGGGCTTATAAAGACAAACCTTTATACTTTTTTGTAAATGACAATACTGCAGGTGATGTCAACGGTGATGAAGTAGGTGACATTTGGCATACAGCTACATTAGAGCCGGCAATTCAACGTACTAATGCTAACGGACGCTTTTTATCGGCCACTGGCCAAGCCAATGCTTTAGTTACTATTGGTGAAAGTAATAGTGATTTTGAAGTCAAGTCAATGGATGTCGATGGTTTTGCATTATATACCTTTGACCCAGACTCAAGTGAACAATCTAGTTGCTCTGGAGATTGTTTAGTTAATTGGCCTGCCTTTGTACCTAATGATGAAGAAATTGCCATCGGTGATTTCACCATATTTACTCGTACTGATGGCGTTAAGCAATGGGCATATAAAGGTAAAGCACTGTATTTCTTTATCGGTGACAATGCTCGCAATGACATCAACGGCGAAGGGGTTGGTGGCATATGGCATTTAATTAAAGTTGACGAGCAAGAAGGGAGGACGGGTGAATATTAACCCCGTTATCTTCAGTTAAAGAATGCAATAAGTTTATATTTCTAGCACAAAACAATTTATATACGATTTTGTGCTAGAAAATTTATTTATCACCAACATGTGTTATAAAGAAGTATAAAAATATGAAGAATACAAATACTAAGCAAAAAAATGTCTTTATCTTTAGCAACTGATAATAAACGCAGTAATAGCGAGAATGATGAGCTAATGCACTTGCTTTCGTTATGCAAGTTAGCTGACAAACAAGCATTTCATCAATTATACCAATGCACCTCAGCCCGATTAAATGGTATTGCTTACCGCATTACGCGAAATGTTGATAGCGCTAACGAAGTATTGCAAGAAGCTTTTCTGCAAATATGGAAAAACTGCCATGATTACCAACCCGATAAAAGTGATGCCTTTATTTGGTTATCTGCTATTGTGCGTTATCGAGCTTACGACAGAGTAAAATACGACAAACGTCGTCATCAAACAGAGCATGTGCCGCTTGATGAAGGTAACCTTGAGACGCTATCTTTTAATCCAACGTCAAACGATGAATATTCACCGAAAACACTGAATAAATGTTTGGCTAAATTAGAAAAAAAACAAAGCCAAACCATTATGATGGCCTATTTATACGGTTATAGCCGAGACGATATTTCTGCTCATTTTAATACACCGGTCAATACAATCAAGTCTTGGATTCGCCGAGGTTTAGGGAAGTTGCAACTATGCCTGAGCAATTAAACCGCTACCATAACGCCAAGATAATCGACCATTTGGCGAGTAATTATGTCATTGGCACACTATCAATCAAGGTACGTGCCCGACTGGAAAAAATAGCCCTTGAAAATAAATTAATCGAAGCAAGAGTTCACTTCTGGCAGCAAGAGCTTGCTCATTTGGATAACAATACCGCTGAATTACCTGCTAGCGAGATAAGTTGGCAAAAAATATCAGCAACAATTGACGAAAGCAGCCCAAAAGTTCAGCACTCAAACCAACGTTTTTACAACAAATTCACTGATTATGTTGTGGCATATTTTGGCCACTTAACTAGTAGTTTATTTAATGGTTTTCCTCGTGGTTTAACCAATAGTTTCTCTGTTGCCGTATTAGCCTTAGTCATGGTTCTGCTATTTAACCCCATGAGTAAAACACCTAAAGCTGAATCGTTGAATTATGTCGCCGTGCTTACCGATGATAATGCTCAAGCTCATTTAGTGGCGAGTACCTATGGCGAGTCAAAAAGACTGGTGATGAATTTAATCAATCACCCCAAAATTACTGACGATGAAGATTTAGAAATTTGGGTTGTGTCCAAAACCGATAAGCAAGCACGCAGTTTAGGTATATTGCCTCGCAATATGTCTTTAGTTGAGCAGCAGTTAACTGAGGCACAATGGCGTTTAATAAAAGACTCCGATTCGCTGATTGTAACCATTGAAGAACAAGGGGGCTCACCTATTGGTGAACCCAGCGATATTATAGTATCTCGAGGTTTATGTGTACGATTACAAGAGTGGCGGGATAATGTTTAAGAAAAATTGGCGCAATAAAAAGTGCAAATCATTACTGTTATTTTTGGTAAGTTTTCAGAGTATGGCAAGTAGTGAAGTTTTAGAAAGTGTTCTTGAAAGCATACCCGGTGAACATGAATTCGGAGCCCGCTCACGTTTTCAAGATGCTAATGATCCTTGGTGGGGTGATGCTACGGCTTGGACAACACGAATTAAAGTAACGTCTAAATTTAGCTTAGATGAAGATGAACAATGGCAATTGTTAGTACAGCCCAACTTTGTTGCTGTGCATAATGATAATTACAATTCGATAGCAATTATGAAACGAGCTTCTCCCATTCCAGACACCGAAGGCTTTAGTCTAACGCAAGCTAATTTTTCTTACCAGAGTGAAGGTAATTGGCAGGCAAAAGTAGGTCGACAAAGTTTGTCTTATGACAATGAACGCATGGTCGGCGCACTTGAATACTGGCAAACACCACAAAGTTTTGATGCGATAACTTTTCAGTATAACGATCAAATAAATTGGCGAGTTCAGTATGCATACAGCAATAAAGTACATCGGATTTTTGGTAAAGATAGCACAAAGAATTTACCAAAAGAGGATATTCGTTATGGCTTATTTGCTCGCCCAGCCTTTGAACTAGGACAACACCAACTTAATGCAAGTTTACTGAATGTTGAATATAAAACTGACGATAACTTAAAAATTGTCGCCTACAACTACTTAATTGATAATAAAGATTATTCACCATACTCAACTAAAACCACAGGTTTACGCCTAAGTGATGAGTTCAAACCTGGCCGGTTAAAATATGCCTACACTGCTGAATACGCATGGCAACAAAGTGCTTATGATAATCCGGTAAATTATCAAGTCTGGTATAATTTATTAGAAGCCAGTGTTCAGTATAAAAGCCATATATTGCAAATAGGCCAAGAAACACTGAGCAATGATAAGGGCTTTGGTTTTCAGACCGCCCTAGGAACTAATCATAAGTTTCAAGGCTGGGCTGATGTTTTTGATGCTTACGCCGCACAACGTGGTGTGCGAGATACTTTTGTTAGCTATCGCGGCCGAAAAAATAAATTACGTTGGCGCATTGTTTACCACGACTTTAATAGTTACGGCGGCAATGCTCGCATGGGTTATGAAATTGATCTTGAATTGGCTTATCGATTTAACCGCAAATGGGAAGTTAAATTTGTACATGCCGATTACCACACTAAAGATAAACAAGCCGCAATACCTAGTGCCAATTTTGATTTAAAAACATGGTTTATCTCGGTTGCTTATAATATCTAAACCTATAAAGGCTAGTGATTAAGCGGCTCTACTTCCAGTCATCGGCATTACCATCATGAATAATGGTAATGCCATCAATTTCATCATACCTATCATAGACTTCATCTGGCATAGGGTTTTGTCTAACTTCCAAAAAACTTAACTTAACCAGAGCAGTTAGTTTTAAATCTTCTAATTTGTTATCAAAAAAATAGGCTTTTTCTAACGAAACTAAAGGTGAAATGTCTATACCAACTAACTGATTATTGGTAATGCGTATTTTAGTTAGCTTAGTTAAGCCAGTGAAGTCTACATGCTGAAGTTTATTTTTAAATAAATATAAACTTTCTAATTGGCTCAACTTAGTCACATTGACCGTTTTAAGCTTATTATTCGCAATGTTCAGGCGCTTTAACTGCAATAATGATGAGACATCAGCATGACTGATTTTATTATTATAAAGTGATAACTGCTCTAACGCGTGGAAGTGCTCAATGCCATTAAGATTCGTTATATTTTTACCATGACACTTTAATTTTTTAAGCTCACTTGCTTTAGCCGAAGCTGTTTTATTCAGAGCGCTAATAATACATTGCGCTAGGTTTTTATCACTGATATTTAAGAGGATATTTTCTTTTTCAGTACTGGCATTAGCCAATAATTTAAACGGCAGTATCACCATCAAAAAAGGTAAAAATAAAAAGAAGTAAATTGTTAACTTTTGATTCCGTTTCAAAATGAGTTACTACGCTTAATATTAATAATCTTAGGGAATTCACTATAACAAAGCATAATAAAAATAACAGGTTATCTTTAGTCTAATAAAATAAGCTAACGCACTAATCCCTGCCGCCATGCTAAAACTGCAGCTTGTGTTCTGTCATTTAGGGCTAATTTCGTTAGAATATTGCTACTGTGAAAACGCACTGTTTTGATGTTTATAGATAGTTCCGCAGCAATATCACTATTACTTAAACCACTGGCGAGCATTTTTAAGACTTGTAACTCTTTATCGGTTAATTGCTCTAATGCCAAACGAACATCTTGCTCCGGTTTTATTTCCGGTGATAAATAACGTTTACCGTGAAAGGCATCATGAATTATACTGGCCAATTTGTCAGGCATAACCGATTTACTAATAAAACAAAATGCCCCCGCAGATACCGCTTGTATTAAGGTTTCATAACGGTGCGCAGAACTTAATACTAGCACTCGACATCCCATATCACGTAAGTCTTTGATATAGGGCAAACTACTTTGCTCTGCGAGCTGTAAATCTAATAAAACAATATCAACTTTACGCTGTGTATTATTGTCTTCGCCGCTATGTTTTTTATGCGGCTCAGCACTGGGACTTAACTCTTTTATACAAGTAAGCATGATGGTTACTGTATCGACCTGAGCAATCACCTGCATATTATCGCAAGCATTTAAATAACTCACTATGCCTTCGCGTACTATTGGATGATCTTCTACCACCATAATATTAATTGTCATTTAGCTGACCTTGAGTACTCTTTTTGATATCACTAAAGCAGTTAATTGGTAACAACAAGGACAATTCACTACCTGCGCCGTGAAGTGGATTAGCCGACAGCTTTAATGAGCCGCCAAGTAAGGTTATACGTGCTAAAAGTAAGGTAAGACCTTGCCCAAGGGTAGTACGTTCACTACAGCCAGTACCGTTATCTTGTACCTTAATGCATATCTGTTCATCATCTTGAAAAATACTTAAGTTAACTTCACTCGCATCAGCATGCTTAACAATATTTTGTAACGCTTCACTAATAACCCTCCATAGCAGTGTCGTTAGTTGCTTGCCCGGCTGCCAGCTATCAGGGTAATTCATAATGAGTGCAATATTATGTTGCAGCTGCCAATGATGGACAAACTCTATTAATTCAAGCCATGACTTTGATTCTTGTAACCTGAGTGCTTCAATAGTCTGTTGCAACTCGGTAAATGCTTGCTGACACTGCCAGGTTATCTCGGGCAATAATTTTGCCACCTGCTCAGGTTGTTTAGCCAACAGCTTTTCACATAAAGCAACTTTTAGATTGGTGGCGAATAAGCGCTGCTTAACAGTATCATGTAACTCAATTGCCAATTGCTGCCTTTCTTGTTCAGCCGCTAAATTAGTTTCTTTAATTATCGCTTGTTGCAAACTATCAGCCATAATATTTAAGTCCTGAGAGCATAAAGCTAATTCGTCACTTGCATGGTCGACAATACGTTGATTAAAATTTCCTTGTTGCCATTGATGCACAGCCGAGGTGATTTTTTTTATGCGCCGATTAAGATAAAAAGCCATGGCCAAAGCAAAAAATAAACAGGCAAAAAGCAAACTCATGACAAAACCAATAATACCTTTAACAACTTGTTTGAAGCCAAAAAACAGCCCGCTAAAGTTATTACTCAGAATTCGCCTTTGTTTTATTACCAAAGCACCAATAATATTTTTATCTTCATCAATTAAGCTGATAGCAACAGTGACACCTTTATAGGGTTTTTCGGTACTAGTGCCAAAAAAATCTTTTCCAAGTAAAGCTTCAACCAAGTCTTCTCGTGCGTCTAGGCTTAATTGGGTAAAAAGATTACCCACCTGGTAAGTTGGCTGACCCAACTGACTAATGAGCTCACCATTTAAGTCAACTACGGCTAAATTATCAATAAATAATCGTAGATAAGGTTTTTTATCTATGGTGATCAAATAGCCATCAGGCAAAATAAAATCAACGAAACTGGCTGTGATCATGTTGTTATGCGTTAGCTTAATTTCGTCTATTTCTAACTTTTTAATATTCTGCCTAAATTGCTGCTGCATGGTACTAATTTGCCATTTTTGCAGATACAGTTTACGCATGGCATCAGGTGAGATTAAAAACTTTAACAAAATATGTTGGGTGATAGCAGCCATAATAATTAAGCCGCCACACAAGAGTAATAATTTCCAAAACAATGATATTTTTAACTTAATTTTCATGGAGTAATTTTTTATCTGAATGCGCCTAACGCCGCTTAATAAGGCCGTGGACTCTCTTTAATGATGCTCATTTGTGTAAACATCGCCTTAACCACTGAAATTTCACTATCGCCGTTACTATCAGCAAATAACCTGAGTTTACGTTTAGCTTTTCTGCTGCTATGACGGTGCAAAGCGTAATCATACCATAATGTTTTTAATTGCTGCTTTTTAGCCTGACCCGCTTCAATCACCAAAACTTGGCCACTTTTATGTTCCGTATGCGCCGGCCATACCACGCCATTATGTAGCGCAGCAACATCATCCATAGCAGAATGACCAATAACCAGGGTATCTGCATTATACTTTGCCAATATTTTAGCTAATTGCTGCTCGTTTGGCGTGTTTTTTCTCTTTTCTCTCAACTGGCCACGAAACCATATCAGCCCTTCTTTACCTAAGGTTAAATCAAGTAATGGTGTTTGTTCTGCCCTGTATTTCGAGCGTTCTGCTTGCTGCTGATAATACTGCCAAACACTTATATTAAGCTGAGCAAGTGAATATTCACTGTCAAGATGCTCAACTGATAAGCCCCCATGAGTAAATAAGTAGTTGCCCAAGCGAAGAATAATAGGCCGACTTCTTAACCACTTACCCAATACAGTTTCTGTTCCGTAAGGTGAAGTAGATAAGTCATTCGTCATAGCAAAGGTTTTTGCGCGCATATCGGCATTTAACCGTGAATGATTGCCTGTTAATTGATAGTGCTCATGATTGCCCAGTAAAACATGCACTCTGCCGCCAGCTAATTCTGCTTGCTGCGATAACTGGTACAACCGCCATAGAACAGAAAAATCCGCGGGGCCTTTATCAACACTATCACCAGTAACCACTATTTGGTTATCCTGCCATTGCCAGTGCCCTTCATCATCAACAATAGCCATTTCCACTAAAATACTATTGAGGTAGTTAATATCACCGTGAATATCGCTCAGTACCAAAATATTATCTGCTAATTTATCTTCTTCAATAACGGCATTATTCGATATTTTAGACCAAGAAAATTGGTGATTTTTGTCTTGGCAATTAATGTTAACTTCTTGCTCACTAACCTTGCGACTGTAGGCTTGGTCAAGACAATAATAATGTACAGTGCTCGTATCATCGTTATGCTGCTCGACTATAGGTGCAGCAAAAGGGTATACACTGAAATTAGCCTTATCGTTTGCTCCGCTATATGACAACTTCATTGAAATTGAGTTGAAGAAGTACAACTTATAATAACTACCAGAAGGCGTTAACGTCACTTTAGCGCTGGCGATAAGTGCTATGATGAATGTTACAAGCAATATCAATATGCCAAATACAGTCTTCTTTAATAAATTTTTTCGCATTCTGATTTCCGTTAATGAACTTCTAAGCAATGTTACTGTTTTTATCAGAATAGGCACTGGTCTATAGACCAGTAGAAAAAAATTTCTATAAAAACATCCTAAACGCTGATCTCGATCAAGTACTTGAGTAAATTAGTCAGGTACTATCATCACATAATTATTGATTTGAACTTAAATTAAAAATAACTGGAGTAAATTATGGGTTGTTGTGGTGGATGTGGTGGCGAAGGCCATGATGAGAAAAAAGAGCAAGAACAAGCTCAATCTCAAGAAAAATCAACAGAACAAACTGAAACAGCAGAGAAAGAGTAACTAAGTAAAATTACTCTTCTTGTCCCGGGCTCGCTCAGTTTTCATTACCTTAGCTATATCAGTAAAGGTAATACTGAAAAACCACTTAACGTCCAAGTTCAGTGGTTTTTTTATGTGTTAATTCACCAACTAAAGAAGAGCCTACCCTTGATTATGCTCTTTGATCAGCGCAAGGAACGGCTGTCCATAACGAGATAATTTCACATCACCGATACCGCTAATGCTCAGCATTTCACGTGAAGTTTTTGGCTGTACCCGTGCCAATTCAGATAAAGTAGCGTCATTGAAAACAATAAAAGGTGCAATATCTTCACCATCAGCAATGGCTTTACGCAGTTCGCGTAATTTGGCAAATAAAACACGGTCGTAGCTTTTTTGTGGTGCTTTTTCTTGCCAGTAACTGGCTTTTTGTAGACGTGGGCTAGCTAACATCAAAGGCTCTTGCGCTTTTAATACCACGCCTGATGCTTGTGTTAAACATAAAATTGATTCTTGCTCAATATCTTGCTGCAAATAGCCTAAGTGTATTAACTGGCCAATAATAGAGAACCAGTAACCTGCGGTTTTACCTTTGCCAATACCAAAAGTAGAGACTTTATCATGGGCTAATTTTTTAACTTTATCGTTAAGTTCGCCACGTAACACAGCAATTACATGATTGATATTACCTTGCTGTGCAATTCGATACACACATGACAGTACTTTTTGTGCTTCGATCGTGCCATCAAATTGACTAGGCGGATCTAGGCAAATATCACAATTGCCACAACCTTTTTCGGTATATTCGGCAAAATAATTCAGCACTACCTGCCTTCGACAGGTTTGCGCATCAATAAAAGCATCCATAGCTGCAAAGCGCTGCATTTCAACCTTGACTCGCTGTGGATTATCACCTTCACTAATCCGCTTTTTAATTCGATTAACATCTTTCTCGTCAACTAAAAATAAAGCTTCTGCATCTAAGCCATCACGACCTGCACGGCCAATTTCTTGATAATACGACTCTAAGGTACGTGGGGGCTCAAAATGTATAACATAACGCACATTAGGTTTATTAATGCCTAAGCCAAAAGCAACCGTGGCGACCACTATCTGAATATTATCTTTAGTAAAACCTTCTTGTACTATTGAGCGGATCTCATTTTCTAAGCCCGCATGATAAGCAGCGCAATTTATGCCACTAGCAGCTAAGTACTTAGCTAATTTTTCGACTTGCCAACGACTATTACAATAGATAATACCGCTATCTTCACCCTTCTTTTTGATATAACCCAGTAACTGTTTCTCACCGTTATATTTGGGTGCTAAGGTAAATCGAATGTTAGGTCGATCAAAGCTATCAAGATGAATATAGGGGTTTGGTAGCGCAAGTTGATTCAAAATATCTTTACGAGTAGTCACATCAGCCGTGGCAGTTAACGCCATCACAGGCACTGTAGGGAAATTTTGTTTCAAGCATTGCAGCTTAGTATACGCGGGTCTGAAATCATGTCCCCACTGAGAAATACAATGTGCTTCATCTATAGCAAACAAACTTAACTGCAACTGGCTCAAGCTTTGTAAGAAGTAATAATTAGTTAAACGCTCAGGTGCAACATATAGTAGTTTAATTTCACCTCGCCCTAAACGAGCAAATATATCACTGATTTCACTTTGCTCAAGACTAGAGTTAATAAACGCCGCAGATATTCCTTGCCTAGTTAGGCCGTCTACTTGGTCTTTCATTAAGGCAATCAAAGGCGAAATAACGATAGTCACACCGGGCAATAAGACTGCGGGCAGCTGATAACATAAGGACTTACCACCACCAGTAGGCATCAACACTAATGAATCTTGCCCTTGCAACAAACTGTTGATAATTTTAGCTTGTCCTTCACGAAAACTCTCATAACCGAAGTGATGCTTTAAGGTGTCGAGCAATAATGAATTATCTGCTGTGTTGTCTTGTGTAGTGGCTACTAGGGAGTTCAAGAAGTTGTCGTCTATGTTTCTTAGGAGTAATACCGCTATTTTAACTCAGCGATGCAATGAAAACCTAGCACAGAAAAATATATTTATATTACGGATGAGATCACTCAGTTACTTAGGCAGTAAAGGGACAAGTATTAACAAGTTTACAGTGCATAAAGTGATGACTGCTTTATTAATACTAGAACTCATTCATGTCATGTTATTATTCTGCTTTCTCTACCCAATTGATTACTACTCTTTAGCTAATCAATACCTATATAGTTGAATAAATAACTTATGAGCTCAGTCAATCCACATCAACTTGAAGACAATAGTAGTCGTAACGGTGCTTTAGCTGCATTAAGTGCATATCTGCTATGGGGTTTTGCGCCAATATATTTCAAATTACTCACCGCCATTGAGCCCAGTGAAATAATGATGCACAGAGTAATTTGGTCAACTGTATTTTTGTTAATGATGATCATCGTCATGAAGAAGTGGACACAGCTAGTGGCTATTTTCAAACAACCTAAAATATTATTACAATTATCTTTGTCAGCGAGCTTTCTTGCCGTGAACTGGTTTTTGTTCATCTGGGCGGTAAACAACAATCATTTACTTGATGCCAGTTTAGGTTATTACATTAATCCATTGTTTAACGTGATATTAGGCATGATATTTTTTCATGAACGTTTACGTCGTAATCAATTAATAGCGGTTGGTTTAGCTCTGCTTGGCGTATTAATACAACTCTTTGCTTTGGGGACTTTACCAATCATCTCACTTGCTTTAGCCAGTACCTTTGCAATTTATGGCTTAATTAGAAAGAAACTCCCGATTAATTCCTTCATCGGATTATTCATTGAATCACTGTTTATGCTACCTATCGCCCTTATTTATTGGTTTTTCTTTGTTGAAAGCAGTACAAGTAATATGACGATAAATACCGCTAGTTTAAATTTCACCTTGATCATGGCAGGTATAGTGACAACAGCACCTTTATTGTTCTTTACTATCGCAGCTAAAAGGTTAGCGCTGTCTACCTTAGGCTTTTTTCAATACTTAGGTCCAAGTATTATGTTTTTATTGGCGACATTTTATTATCAAGAAACAATGAAAAGTGCTGAATTAATTACCTTTGTATTCATTTGGGCGGCATTAATACTCTATAGCCTTGACTCATTGAAAAAGCGGGCTTAAATTGACAAGTTCCCTTTAAAAAAATAGCGCTTAAAAGCGCTATTTTATCTTTACACAGTAAGTTAATTACTCTTCCAGCTCTGCGCCTGAAATGACCACTTGGTTACGACCATTTTCTTTTGCTAAATACAGCGCATTATCAGCCTCGCTCATTTGCTTAGAAAGAGAGTCTTGGCTATCAAACACTACACCTAGACTTAATGTTATTGATATTGTCTGGTCTCCTGCGGGAATATTAGAAACCGCAATATCTCGTCTGAAATCATCGAGTCTATTATATAAATTGTCTTGGTCAACACCGTGAATCAATACGGAAAACTCCTCCCCACCTAAACGTGCAGTTAATCCTGTGCCAAAGTGTTTACGCATATAAAGTGCAATAACTTTAAGCACCTGATCACCGGCGTCATGACCATAGTTATCATTTACTTTCTTAAAGAAGTCGATATCTATCATGGCTAAACAGTAAGGTACTTTTTTAGTAATATATTCTTTAACTCGTAGCTCAGCACTACGGAAAAAGGAGCGTCTGTTAGCCAAGTCTGTTAAATAGTCCGTATTCGCAGCATGCTGAATTTTGGCAATATTATTTAAACTCTCAATATTTTGAGTGATACGACAATAAAACTCTTCAGGGCAAAAAGGCTTACGTAAGAAATCATCGGCGCCATTTTTTATAAAACGAGCTGAATGAATACCATTACTTGCACCTGAAATGCCTATCACTGCAAGTTGCTCACGAGTATAAATACGGCGAATTTCATTGGTCAGTTCAATGCCGTCCATTTTAGGCATCTCTAAATCGGTAATGACCATTTTAATATTTTTATGCTGAGCTAGCTTTTCTAGTGCTTGCACACCATCATTTGCCGTGATGACATTAAAGTTACGACGTTTTAATAATTCAACAATATGATTTCGTGCTGCTGATGAGTCATCAACCACTAAAATAGTATTTTGATTGTTGGTAAGTTGCCAGCTCAAGACTCGCTTTAAATATAAAAATGCTTGGCTATTTTCTTTCGGGATATAATCAATGACGGGTTGCGATAGTATTTTTTGGCGTGTTTCATCATCCATTTTTCCGGTCATGACAATGCCAGGGATACCATGTGACAGTACACAAGCTATCGCCTCACCATCTAACGCATCGGGCAAAGCATAATCGATAGTAGCGGCAAAAAAGTCAGTATCAGATGATAAGATATTTTCAACCTGAGCCAAATCAGTGGCAATAACCACATCAAACTTTAACGAACGGGCTATCTGCTTGATAACGGTCGCTATCGGCTTACTGTCTTCTACTACTAATAATCTTTGAGACATCACAACACCTTTATATTTTAAATGAGCTATTTTTTGGTTGTACATTCCAACGCTAAACAAGTGTTCAATGACAGTACCGTACTAAACGGCTTGTAGGTTGGCATATTCCACCACTAACCACTTACTACCTACATCAGCAAAATTCACCTGAATACGTGACTGAGCACCACTGCCTTCATAGTTAAGTACAACGCCTTCACCAAACTTAGCATGTTTAACCTGTTGTCCCAACTTAAAACCAGTATTTTCAAAGGTTTCAAGTGTAAATGTATTTGAAAATTTACCCACTTTGCTCGGCCGTTTTACTTGCGACTGCATACGAATTTCTTCTATGCACTCTTCAGGTAATTCACGTAAAAAACGACTCGCTTTATGAAATTTTTCCTGTCCATATAAGCGACGACTTTCAGCGTGGCATAAGTATAGCTTACTCATGGCTCTTGTCATGCCGACATAACATAAGCGACGCTCTTCTTCTAAGCGGCCTATTTCTTCAACCGATTGTTGAGAGGGGAACATGCCTTCTTCAAGGCCAGCGATAAAGACTAAAGGGAATTCTAAACCTTTAGCTGAATGCATTGTCATTAACTGCACGGCTGCTTCAAATTCATCAGCTTGTGATTCTCCAGACTCTAATGATGCATGCGTTAAAAAAGAAGTTAATGGTGTTTGCTCTTCTAGTAATTCAGAATCAGGAACATGGGTTTGACAAGCTGTTACTAACTCGTTTAAGTTTTCTATGCGTTGTTCGGCACGCTCACCTTTTTCAGCTTGATACATAGCTTTTAGGCCACTATGGCTAATGATAAAGTTAGCTTGCTGATCTAAATCTAAGTTACAAGTATCATCTTCTAATTGATCAATAAGTTGGATAAACGCAGTAATCGTTTTAGCGCCCCTGCCCTTCAACTCTTCTGCTTGTAACATGTGCTGACAAGCCTGCCACATTGTTACTTCTTTGCCTCGTGCTGCATCACGTACTAACGATAAGGTTTGATTACCAATACCACGTGTTGGTGTATTAATAATACGTTCAAAAGCGGCATCATCATCGCGATTGTTAATTAAACGCATATAAGCTAATGCATCTCTGACTTCTTGACGCTCGAAGAAACGTTGCCCACCGTAAATACGGTAAGGTAATTGCCCTTGCAATAACGCTTCTTCAAGTAAGCGTGATTGTGCATTTGAGCGATACAATATCGCTATTTCATCAAGTTTACCGCCATCTTCGCGCCATTTTTTGATACGGCCTGCTATAAATCGTGCTTCATCAATTTCATTAAAAGCGGTATAAATTGATATTTTTTCGCCTGCTTCTCCATCAGTCCACAACTCTTTACCCATGCGGTTAGTATTGTTGCAAATTAATTGGTTCGCAGCTTTCAATATATTAGCGGTAGAGCGATAATTCTGTTCAAGACGAATAGTTTTCGCATCGTCATACTCTTTGAGAAAACGTTCGATATTTTCAATTTTTGCACCGCGCCAGCCATAAATGGATTGGTCGTCATCTCCGACAATCATGACCTTGCTGCGAGCTTTACCCAGCATAGTAAGCCATGCATATTGAATCGCATTAGTATCTTGAAATTCATCCACCAAAATATGACCAAAGCGTTGTTGGTAGTGATCTAATAAGGCAGGATTTTTTAACCACAACTCATGCGCACGCAATAATAATTCAGCAAAATCAACTAAGCCCGATCTATCACAGGTTTCTTGGTAAGCCTTATACACTTTAACAAACAACTCTTCTGTTGGATCGAACTGAGCATCAATATGTTGCGGGCGAAGACCTTCATCTTTTTTGCCATTGATATACCAAACAAATTGTTTAGGAGGCCATTTTTTCTCATCAAGTTCTAGTGACCTAACTATTCTTTTGATTAGACGTAATTGATCATCGCTGTCTAGAACTTGGAAGCTTTGTGGCAAGTTAGCTTCTTGAAAATGCATACGTAATAAACGATGGGCTAAACCATGAAAGGTACCTATCCACATGCCGTGCGTATTGCCATTAGTGACTTGCTCTACACGCGCACGCATCTCTGCTGCTGCTTTATTGGTAAAGGTTACCGCCAAGATACTATGTGAAGAAGCGCCTTCAACTTGCATTAGCCAAGCAATACGTTGTACTAATACTCGAGTTTTACCACTACCTGCGCCTGCTAAGATAAGCATATTTTGTTTTGGCGCTGCAACGACGTCACGCTGTTTATCATTAAGAGAGTCGAGTAATTCTGAAACGTCCATAGGGTTAAAACCTTTGTTGAAGTGGTATTATCTAATAAGGTAGATGTGGCATAAAACGAAAAGCAAAAGTATATCACTATTTAAGATTTGGTGTTGTGCTTTGCTGTTTATTTTTACAGTGCTATATAAGAAAACTAAGCAAACTTGTTGCATTATATTTACTTAATTAACGTAAGAGACACAATTTAACTCGCTACTATTATTCAAACTCGCTACACTGTTTTGATATTCACGGAATGAAACTAAAACAATAGGGATAAATAAGCTTATATAATAAAGGTATAAGGCTGATCTCACTATCAGTTCAGTTTCAAAAAATATGATACATTTTCCCGTAATCTCATTCATGTTATCCCGATTTAATTTAGAGAAATTTCATGCTTAATAAAGATGAAATTAATATTCTCCGTACGGTTAAATTAGCACCACTCTTTATTTTAATACTTTCACTCATTGCTATTGTGATGATTTATCAAAATAACAACAGCCAATTCAACGCTGAAGTTGAGAAAATAAGAGCTGACTCTATTTCTGAAAGAACTCAGCTCATAAAAAATGAAGTATTAAAAGTTCATAATCTTATTACAAGTGAAAAAGCTCAGTCGATAAAAAAAATCAAAGATAGCTTACAAGAAAGAGTGCGAGAAGCTCATACTATCGCCACTTCCATCTACAGAAATAACCAAGATAAAAGTGAACTAGAAATAAAACGGCTCATCAGTGATGCCCTAAGAGATATTCGTTTTAATAAAGGCAGAGGTTACTTTTTTGTCTATCAAAGCGATGGCTTGTCTGTAATGCACCCTATCATGCCACAGTTGCAAAACACCAACTTATGGGATTTTAAAGACATAAAAGACAGCTACGTTATTCGTAACCTCAGTAACATCGCCACCTCTACAGGTGAAGGCTTCTTCCGATGGTGGTGGAAAAAACCAACAGACACTGAGACTGAGTATGAAAAAATTGGTTACAGTAAATACTTCGCTGCTTTTGACTGGTTTATCGGTACCGGCGACTACGTACTTGATTATGAAGAAGAGCTGAAAAAAGAAATATTAGAGCGTATTAGTCGAGTTAAGTACGGTAATGATGGCTATATTTTTGTGGTCAACGAGCAAGGTACTTACCTTAATCATATTGAAAAAAAGCATATTGGTAAAAACAGATTCAACCTTACCGACAGTAATGGTGTTTTAATTACTCAAGAAATAATCAAGGTAGCCCAAAATGACGAAGGCTACCTATCCTATATAGGTACGATTAAACCGAGTACAGGTTTACCCGCTAAAAAAACATCTTTCATCAAGGGGTTTGAAGACTGGCATTGGGCTATTGGCTCTGGGGCCTACTTAGATGATATTGAAAGTGTCGTCTTATCAAAGAAAACCGCCTTAAACAAAAAAAACCAATTAAAGCTGTTACAAACATTAGCACTGGGTACCACAACCTCACTCATGCTTTTCTTGATTTCACTCGCCTTTTCCAACAATATCAAACAGCGATTTCAGCGCTATAAGGTAAGTGTCACGGAAAAAACACAGCAACTCAATGAACTGAACTTACACTTAGAAGATAAAGTATCAGATAGAACACAAGCATTAGCCGCCGCTAATAAAGAGCTAGAATTAACGTTAACCAGTTTACAAAATACCCAAGAAAAGTTAATTGCCTCAGAGAAAATGGCTTCTATGGTTAACTTGGTGACCGGTGTTGCTCATGAACTCAACACTCCTTTGGGTATTATGGTTACTTCTATTAGCCAAATAGAAAGTGAAATAGAAAGCGTCTTCAATAAAGTAAAATCCCAGAAAGTAAGCCGTAGTGAATTGTTACGCAGCGAAGAAGTTTGTCGGTTAGGTGCCGATTTGCTAAATAATAATTTAGATAAATCGATTCAATTGGTTAAAAACTTTAAATCTCTGTCTATCTATAATGAACCTGAGCACCCACAAAAGTTCTCTATAAATCTCCTGATTAAAACGCTAAGAGATTCCTACCAATCGGCTTTAAAAAAGCACAATACACAATTAACCTTAATATTCATTGATGATGTGATTGTGGAAAGTTACAAAGATGTCATTGTTGATGTACTGACGCAATTAATGGAAAACTCACTTATGCATGCGTTTTTCGAGGTAGAATCGCCTGGCATTACCATACGTGTGAGCGCCAGTAATGATCAGTTGATGATTAATTATTTTGATAATGGATTAGGTTTAAGTGATGAAGGAAAAGATAAAATTTTTGAACTGTTTTATACCACGAAGCGCAATAGCAATTGCACGGGTTTGGGTATGCCTATTGTCTATAATCAAGTGACTCAAAAGTTGCAAGGTAATATCACCTATACACAACCTAGCCTACAAGGCACAGGATTTACCATCACGATTCCTATGTTATATAAAACAGAAGCTTACCGTTTGATTTAACTTATACCAATTTGATTAAATTTCTTCCCTACTCAGAGCTACATTGGTGAGCTTAGAATAAACAAAATTTGTTAAACA